>NZ_JAHLQA010000042.1 GCF_018918125.1 Blautia sp. MSJ-19 | reverse complement strand
GCATGAGCGGTATTCACTAGAACAAAAACTCAATATAAGTAAAAAAGATAAAACAGCACTATCGCATTGTAAAAAGCAGTTACGCTTGATTGCTATTGAACAACAAAAAATGCTTGCGGCGTAATACTTTTTATACCTAAAGGGAATTTACACACAAAAAAGGACTTGACCAAAAAAAATATCCATTAGCATCAAAAATCCAAGATTTCCTTCGACCCGATGCCGATATCACAAGAGAAAAGGACGCCCTTGGCATCGGAAATATATGCCATTTTTAATCCGATGCTCACACCCCCATAAATAAGTCCATTCTAGCATCGGAAAACAATCTCGTAGTTTAATCGATGCTTTTCTGTCTCATATCGCAATTCTGCCCCAAAGCATGTCTGGATCTCATGGAATAGCCGCTTGTTTATTAATGTCTGGACAGATAATTTATAACCGGCATACAAAATAGACAGAAAAAAAGACCCCTGGCAGCTGCCATGGGCCTTTCCTGCAGGATGAACACGCAAAAATTTGTTTCCAGCTGAATTTCTGCCTTACCTCATCCTCAAAACTCCTTCCTCTCCATAATCCCCTCGCTGACCTTCACAGACACTGCCATACAAACCACCATGACCACGATCATCGCAATCGCTATCTGCCATCCGGCAAATGTATTCAGGAGATCGATGCCTGCACTTCCTTTACAGAGTTCCAGTGCTTTCTTTCCACCGGCGGCCAGAAGGAAGATGACTGCTACCAGTGCGACCATGAGGATCCGGCTTTTTTCGATTTCGTATTTCAGGCGCATCGGGAGCAGGATTGCCAGAAAGATGCCGGCGCAGATCATAACAGCGCCTGTGCTTATGAGGAATTCTTTCCGCGTATGGACAGACTGTGCCTTGAGAAGTCCCGGAATCATGGAAAGAATACCTGCTGCCAGTGTGACGCTTGCTGCTGTCAGATATTTGGATATCACGTATTCTTTTCTGGTAAATGGCAGGGTCATCAGGAAGTTCATTCCATGATGATAGCCGTCATAGGAAATCGTTCCGACAGTGACACTGAGACTTACAAAGATCATATAGCTTATGAAAAAAATACTTCCGTCTGTCTGGACAAACAGATAAATGATCCCAACCGCCAAAACAATGAAATACGTTTTTATATTTACCTTGAGTAATTCCAGGTCTTTCATTAATAAACCGCTCATAATCTCTCTCCTTTCACCAGCATGGAAATCACTTCATCTACGCTTCCTTTTTCGACTACGATCCCCGGGTGGTTTTCCAGATAATAATTCTTCTGGTCTGTCAGACAGCTGTAGCCGAAGGACTCTTTTCTCACACGCAGAAGATATTCTTTGTCAAGGGCTTCGTATTCCTGATCTGATACTTTGAGGAATCCATATTCCTCGAGAATACGGTCTGTCTCTTCATGAAGGACGATCTTGCCTTCATGGATCATATACAGATCATCACAGAAATGTTCCAGATCGCCGGAAATATGTGAACTGATCACAATAGAACGCCCCGGGATCTCCATATATTCCCGCAGAAGATCAAGGATTTCTTCTCTTGCGACCACATCCAGCCCAGCCGTCGGCTCATCAAGAAGCAGCAACCTGCTGCCATGGCTGAGTGCAAGAAGTACATTCAGCTTTGCTTTCATTCCTGTGGAAAACTCTTTGATCTGTTTATTCAGCGGAATCTGAAATCTTTCGCATCTTTCACGAAACTCTTTTTCCTGAAAATCCGGATAAAAACGACTCATGACCGGAATAAGCTGCTGCACTTTCAGATATTCGGAAAATCCACTGTCAGAGAATACGGCTCCAATCTCCTGTTTCTCTTCTGCACCAAGGTCCGCAGCATTTCTGCCAAGTACTTCCACACTTCCCTGATCCGGTCGGATGAGCCCGAGCATCAGCTTGAATGTCGTACTCTTACCGGCTCCGTTTGCCCCGATCAGACCGATGATCCGGTCCTTGGGAATCTGCATATTCAGTTCCAGTATAAAACTGCCATATTTCTTTCTTACATGCTCCAGCTGCACTAACATATCTCATCCTCCATTATGATTTCAAACGACTCACGGATCTCCTTCGCCGTCAGTCCTCCGGCACGTGCCTTACGTACGGCGACTTCCAGTTCTTTCTCCAGTTCCTTGCGCCGCTCCTCCATCAAAAGTTCCTGATTTGTATTTGCGATAAAACTCCCCTTCCCATGGACAGTCACGACCAGCCCCTCTGCTTCCAGACTGTCGTAGGCTTTTTTTACTGTAAGAGCACTGATCTTCAGTTCTCTGGACAGTACACGTACCGAGGGAAGTGCATCCCCTGCAGTCAGCGTCCCCTCGATCACTTCTGCTTTGATCTGCGCCATAATCTGCTCGTAGATCGGCTCCATGGAAGTATGGTTTATGATAAGATTCAACTTCATCCCTCCTTCTGCAAACAGTATATAACAGTATAATACTGTTGTCAACTGTTATATACTGTTTATTGTAATAAAAAAAGCCCTCTTTCCATCGAACTCTGATCTGTTTCGACAGAAAAAAGGCTTTCTGACCTCAAAATCTCAATATTTGATCTTTCTTGTTTCTTCTTTCAGATATCTGTGCTTAATATAATGAAGCAATTTTTCCTCACCATGATCATTCAGAATTCGAAGAAGTGCTTCCAGTTCTTTCTTCGTCTGCGGATGAATAAACCAGAGCTTCTCCTTACTCTTGAGAAAATACTCCAATGGCTGACTGTCATTATAAGCATCTCCAAGGTAATTTCTGGATGCGCTGATCCGGTCCATGACCATCTCTGCCACATATTTACGCGGCATCTGCGCCCCCATGATCACATGTTCGCCATCAAGAGAATAATCTACCCAATGTTCGAAATGATGTTTATTCCGCCCTTTGTGGTGCAGCCAGGAAGTAGATACACCGATATCCTCTCTCTCTGCATTGTTGGGGCTTCGTGTTCCCTGATAATATCTGCATCCTACCAAAAATTCTGTAGGAGAATATTTGGAAAGGTCATGAAGCAGTCCCTGTTTGTACAGACCAATCCGAAAACAGTATTTCATCACCAGTAATTTATGCCTTGTTATTGTCTTGAAGTGCAGCCACGGATGCATGCTTATCTTCCTCCTGCCCTGCGATCAGCACCACTATCGCTCGTGGGTTGATCTTAATTGATTTTGTATATGTTTCTGCTTGTTCCCGGAACCACTGATTTTCTCCAATCTCGGACGTATCTGCAACCTTTTTCCAGATCATTCCCTCCGGAAGATTCGGTAATGCAATATTACGTTTCTCCCAGTGAAAATTCATTCCTATATAAATAAAATCATCTTCTGTTCCGTCCGCTTTTTCTGCATAGGCCCCACAGTACATCACGCCAAGAAGGCGGCTGGTATTGTCATGATTGAGAAACCATGCACGCTCGCCATGTACGGAAATATCCGGAAAGCCCTTTGCCATATAATCCACGCCACGCATTTCCTGTGGCATATGAAGAATCGGATGAGCTTTCCGAAAAGCAATCGCTTCTTTTACAAAAGAAGAAAGTCGTTCCTGTTTTTTTGCTCCCTTCCAGTCTGTCCATCCAACTGTATTGTCCTGACACCAGGCATTATTGTTACCTGACTGAGAATTGGCAAATTCATCTCCGCCATAGATCATCGGTGTTCCCTGACTGAGCAGCAGCATCAGAAATGCATTTCGCATCTGTTGTTCACGCATTCGGCGAATCGCCTGTCTGCGTGACGGACCTTCTATTCCACAGTTCCAGGAATAATTAAATTCACTGCCGTCCCGGTTATCTTCACCATTTGCTTCATTATGACGGTAATTGTAAGCCACCGTGTCATACAAGGTAAAGCCATCCTGACTTGCCATATAATTGATCGTGCCAAAACATCCCGTATTTCTTTTTACATGAAACTCTGCACCGGAAATCATCCCTTCGTCACTCTTGAGGAACCGTCTCATATCCTGCATAAAACCTGAATTGTATTCTGCAAGCATATTTTCCGCATCTGCATTTCCAGAGATTGCAGAAAACATCTTTTTTGTTCCGTAAAGGATCGGATCACGCTCGATCACCGCCTGATGCATGCCGTCTCCCATGAGATGAAATCCATCTACATGATAAAAAAGCTTCCAGTGCCACAGTGAACGCACGACCTGCAGAGACGGCGTTCCTTCCGGAAAATACATTTCCATAATGCATTCGATTCCGGCTCTGTGAAACGCTTTTATCATATCACGAAATTCTCTGTCCGGTTCTTTTGTCACACAATAAGATGCCTTCGGTGCAAAATAAAATCCCTGTGTATAGCCCCAGTAATTGACCCTGTCTTCTCTCCTGGAGCGAACCGCCCTGCCGCCCTCAGGTTCCTTGAGTGCCCGTTCCTGAAATTCATATGCCGGCATCAGTTCAATTGCATTGATTCCCATTTCTTTCCAATACGGAATCATCTCCGTCAGCCCGGCAAAAGTGCCTCTTTTGCGAAGCGATATCTTTGCCTGTTTTGTATAACCTCGCACATGAACTTTATACAGAATCATTTCATTATATGGAATTTCCGGTGCTGTATCTTCCTGCCAGTCATAATCCTTTTCTGAAAGGAACGCGCATCTTACTGCATGTTCATCCTCCAAAACAGCTGCCCCGAATTTCTCTCTTCCTCTGATCACACAGGCAAACGGATCCTGCATGATTCTTCCGTCAATGCGGAAATTATATTCATACCTGTCCGCTTTTATTCCAGATACCAGCATCGCACACATCCTGCCGGTGCGATATTCTTCTGTAAAAGGAAGTTCAATCTCAGGTAATGCGGCACCCTTGCGATACAATACCAGAGATGCCGACAAGCCATATGGAATCTCCACTGCAAAATTGATCCCCGTATTTTTTCTGCTGGCTCCAGGCATCACAGGATCTCCCTTATATGCACATATTCTGTTCTTTTTCTCCATTTCCGGTTCTCCTTGTCACTTTGTATCGGAACAGTGTCCCTTCCTTTTATGCAAAATCAATATCCAGCTCGATCGGGCAGTGATCCGAACCCATAATCTCTGTATGGATCGCTGCATCTTTAAGTTTTTCCCTGAGCGACGGGGATACGATAAAATAGTCAATTCTCCAGCCTGCATTCTTCTCACGGGCCTTAAAACGATAAGACCACCAGGAATAAATGCCTTCCTGTTCCGGATAGAAATAACGGAATGTATCTATGAATCCACTCTCCAGTACTTTTGTAAAGCAGGCTCTCTCTTCATCTGTAAAACCTGCATTTTTGCGGTTGGTCTTTGGATTTTTGAGGTCAATCTCCTGATGTGCCACATTGAGATCACCGCAGCAGATCACCGGCTTGTCTTCCTGCAGTCTCAAAAGATATGCCAGAAAATCTCTCTCCCATTCCATACGATACTCCAGCCTTCGCAACTCACTTTGCGAATTCGGAGTGTACACTGTCACAAAATAGAAGTCTTCGAACTCCAGGGTAATTACACGGCCTTCTTTGTCGTGTTCCTCAATTCCAATGCCGTTTACCACACTAAGCGGCTCTTTCTTTGTAAATATGGCCGTTCCGGAATATCCACGTCTGTTCGCATAATTCCAATACTGATAATAACCTGGAAGTTCCAGCTTCACCTGCCCTTCCTGGCATTTTGTCTCCTGCAGACAGAAAATATCTGCATCCAGCTCTCTGAATCTATCTTCAAACCCTTTTGTAATACAGGCTCTGATGCCATTTACATTCCATGAAATACATTTCATTGTCTCATTTACTCCTTCAAATCGATCAAATGTCTGATAGTTTTATTATACATGATTCACGAGTCAGTTTAAACACATTTTTTTATTTTCGGGCTTTTTCGTTGTATTAAAGGTCTCTATCTGGTAAAATAGGAAATAACAGTGACTGTTTACAGAAACAAATAAAGAAAACAAAGTGAGGACTATCAAATGAGTGACGAATTCAAAAACGGAGGCTGTGCGCCAAGTGACTGTGCTTCCTGCGGACTGGACTGCGGAAACGATTCCCCTGAGAGCCACAACACCATCACCCTGACTCTGGATGATGACACAGAGATCGAATGTGCGATTCTGACAGTATTCCCAGTTGATAAACAGGAATACATTGCATTGCTTCCACTGGATGAAAATGGACAGAATCAGAACGGAGAAGTGTATCTGTATAAATTCTCCCGCACAGAAAAAGGCGATCCGGTTCTTGCCAATATCGAAGACGATGAAGAATATGCCAAAGCAGCAAAAGCTTTTGACATTGTTCTTGACAATGCTCGTAAAGCAGAGGCAGCCGGTGCGCCTCTGGAATAACGATCCCGGTTTACAGAAGTACACAATTCTGTAAAATAAATGTGCTATACAAAATGGAGACCTCAACCATTTCGGTTAAAGTCTCCATTTTATTTTTCTGTTATATCAAAAAACAATCGTTCCTGCTTATTTCTTTTCTGTGGTGCTTCCAAACCCACCATTGCGGACACCTGTAGCCTCATCATCTACCGTAATTCCGTATTCTACAAAAATCCCCTGCATAAAACCGGTTCCTGCCTGAATGCTGACCGTTTTATTTTCATTGCTGTCGTTGGTGATCTTTGCAAAGATATGTCCTTCGTTATCAGAATAGAAATAATCACTGTCAATGATGCCTACCGTATTATTCAGCTGCAGACGGAATTTGAATCCCAGCCCGCTTCGCGGATAGCATTTCAATACCCAGTCCTGCTCCATTTCCACACGGACTCCTGTCGGAATCTTGGCTGTCATACCCGGCTCCAGTGTAATATCCACCGGTGCAAAGAAATCATATCCCGCACTTCCTGCCGTCGCTCTGACCGGCAGACGAAGCTGTTCATAAATGGCCTGAATCTCTTCTTCCGCAGCTGCCGGGAAGGTATCTTTCCAGTCCTTTGTAAACTGCTGTACACTTACTTTATGAAATTTTGCAATTCGTCTCATGTTTCCTCCTGTATGCCTCTTTCAGGCATTACGGTCATTTCCCCTGTACACTGTCTAATTGTTACAGTGCAGGACAATCTTTCCCTCACGAAGTGTCGCGGGAACATCGATCACACGCTGATTGGAAGATCCCTTCCATCGAAGAGCCGTATCCGCCTTATCCTTCTGGAATTCACCATCAACACAGACATCCAGATACTGAACAACTTTTTCATTGCAGATTTCTTCCCAGGAAGAACCTGTATAAAGCCAGATCGTCTTATTTGGATATTTTTCACGAATCTTTTTGGCAAATGCCGTGACTGCAGAAATATTGGACGGATGCAGAGGATCTCCTCCTGAGAAGGTGATCCCACTGATATAATCCTTATCCAGTTCTGCAAAGATCTCTGCCTCTTCTGCTTCCGTAAACGGAAGTCCGCCATTCGGATCCCAGGTAATTGGATTCTGGCATTCCCGGCAACAATGATTACAGCCGGCAACCCACAAAACCACCCGGAGTCCATCACCATTCAGCATATCATCCTTGGTTATATTATGATATCTCATATTTATGCTTCTTCCGGTACATCCTTAATACTGAAACTCATTCTTCCCATCTTGTCTTTGCCAAGGCAGATTACTTTTACCTTGTCACCAAGTGTCAGAACATCTTCTACGCGATTGATTCTGTGATCACTGATCTTGGAAATATGAACCATGCCTTCTTTTCCAGGAGCAAACTCAACAAATGCACCAAACTCTTTAATGCTTACAACAGTACCTTCGAAAATCTGTCCTGCTTCAAAATCCGTTGCAATTGTCTTAATCATTTTCTTCGCTTCATCCATACCATGCTGGTCAACACCACAGATAGATACAGCACCTTCATCTGTAATATCGATCTGAACACCTGTGCGCTCGATGATCGCGTTAATAGTCTTTCCTCTCTGTCCGACTACATCACCGATCTTCTGAGGATCGATCTGAATCTGAACGATCTTCGGAGCATATTTATTTACATGGTCACGCGGAGCAGCGATGCATTTCTCCATAACCTCTGTAAGGATATATTCTCTCGCTTCTTTTGTTCTGCGGATTGCTTCCTCTACGATCTGTCTTGTCAGACCATGGATCTTGATATCCATCTGGATCGCTGTGATACCGTCATGTGTACCTGCAACCTTAAAGTCCATATCGCCAAAGAAGTCCTCAAGTCCCTGGATATCTGTCAGTACGATGTAATCATCATCTGTTGCGCCTGTAACCAGACCACAGGAGATACCTGCAACCGGTTTGCGGATCGGTACGCCTGCTGCCATAAGGGACATGGTAGATGCACAGATACTTGCCTGAGAAGTGGAACCATTGGATTCAAATGTCTCAGATACAGTACGGATCGCATACGGGAACTCTTCTGCTGACGGAAGTACCGGAACAAGAGCTCTCTCTGCCAGTGCACCGTGGCCAATCTCACGACGTCCCGGTCCTCTGGATGGTTTTGTCTCACCTACAGAATAGGACGGGAAGTTGTAGTGATGCATATATCTCTTGGATGTTTCAAACTCATCCAGTCCGTCGATTCTCTGAGCCTCGGAAAGAGGTGCCAGAGTTGTCATTGTGCAGATCTGTGTCTGTCCACGTGTGAACATAGCAGAACCATGAACTCTCGGGATAATATCTACTTCTGCTGCCAGAGGACGGATCTGTGTAATCTGACGGCCATCCGGACGTTTGTGGTCTTTGAGGATCATCTTGCGGACAGTCTTCTTCTGGTACTGATATACTGCTTCTCCGAGAACAGCCAGCCATTCTTCATTGTCAGCAAATGCTTCCTGAAGTCTTGCTGTGATCTCGCGGATGTTTTCTTCTCTTGTCTGTTTGTCGTCTGTGAAGACAGCTTCTTCCATCTCTTCAGACGGAACGATCTTCTTGATTGCCTCGAACAGTTCTTCCGGTACTGCACAGGAAGCATAGAGATGTTTCTCTTTGCCGCACTCTGCTACGATCTTGTCAATAAAGCGGATGATCTCCTGGTTTACATCATGAGCTTTGTAGATTGCTTCGATCATGGTGTCTTCCGGTACTTCGTTTGCGCCGGCTTCGATCATGATAACCTTTTCTCTTGTGGAAGCAACTGTAAGCTGAAGGTCAGAAAGTTCTTTCTGAGCCAGGGACGGGTTGATGACAAATTCGCCATCGATCAGACCTACCTGTGTGGTAGCGCACGGACCGTCAAACGGAATATCGGAAATGCAGGTTGCGATGGAAGAACCAAGCATAGCCGGGATTTCCGGATTGCACTCAGGATCTACAGACATAACCATGTTGACCAGTGTTACGTCATTTCTGTAATCTTTCGGGAACAGAGGACGCATCGGACGGTCGATGACACGGGATGTCAGAATCGCATGCTCACTTGCTTTTCCTTCTCTTTTATTGAAACCTCCCGGGATTTTGCCTACGGCATACATTTTTTCTTCATATTCAACACTCAGAGGAAAGAAATCGATTCCTTCTCTTGGTTCTTTGGATGCTGTTGCTGTGGAAAGTACAGTTGTATCGCCATAATGCATCAGTGCTGCACCATTTGCCTGCTTTGCAACACGACCAATATCTACAGTCAGTGTTCTGCCGGCTAATTCCATAGAATAACTTTTGTACATATGTTTTCTCCTTTAAAATCTGTGTTAGTCTTTACAAACAGAAGCCCGAAACAACTGAAAAATGCACTGCAGACAATGGACTTTTCAGTAGTCTCGGAAATAACTCCTGTTTTTGCATTTAAAAATGGGGCGGATGGTCATCCGCCCCGTCCGCATACTAATTATTTTCTTAAACCTAATTTTTCAATCAGTGCACGGTATCTTTCGATGTCTGTTTTCTTCAGGTATGCCAGAAGTCCACGTCTCTGTCCAACCATCTTCAGCAGACCACGTCTGGAATGATGATCTTTGTGATGTGTCTGTAAATGCTCTGTCAGTTCCTGAATTCTTGCTGTGAGAACTGCAACCTGTACTTCCGGTGAACCTGTGTCACCCTCACATCTTGCATATTCTTTCATGATTGCCTGTTTTTTTTCTTTTGAAATCATTGTGATTTCCTCCTTAAAATATAATAATTAATGAACCGCCACATATTAAGAAACGGTTGGAGATTCCAATCTCTGAATATGGGCTGAATTACACCTCGACTAGTATAGCATAAAACATATGGCATTGTAAACAACTATTTTGAGCCGGACAGAAAATAATCTTTTCCTGTCTCGATGTCTCTGCGGATCTGTGCTTTTAAAGCCTCAAATGAAGCAAACTTCTGTTCCGGGCGGATAAATTTATAAAAATCAACGACACACTTTTCGCCATAAAGATCCCGGTCACAGTCAAAAAGATTTGTCTCTACTCCAAGAAAGCTTTCACCTACCGTCGGTTTGTATCCAACATTCGTAATTCCCGGATAATCTCCATCTGCAAAGTGCGAAACTGTTACATAAACTCCATTTGGCGGCATCAGTTTTGACTTTGGCGGAATGATATTGGTTGTCGGAAAGAAATCCCGGTGTCCCATTCCTCTTCCATGTTCGATCGTTCCTGCCGTAAAAAACGGGTTTCCAAGAAGTTCTGTGATCTTTTCCATATTCCCTTTTTTGAGTTCTTCACGGATGTAGGTACTGCTGACTTTGCGATTGCCTTCCATTTCCTTTGAAATGACAACCGTATCATACGTATATTTTTCTCCGTATCGTTCCAGAAGTTCCGGTGTTCCCTTTCTTTCATAGCCAAAACGAAAATCTTCTCCTACCACCACGCAGGATGCCTGAAGATCCCCCTTGAGAATCTGTCGGATAAAACCATCTGCCTTCATGTGACGGACCTGTTCATTCAGCGGACATTCCAGTAATACATCCACGCCCATCTTTTCCAGCAGCATGCGCCGCTCTGCAGAAGTGAGAATCGTCTGTCTGTCCGAAACAAAAGCCATGACAACTGCCAGTTCTCCATATTCTTTTTTTCTGTCCAGAATCGTCTGAATCAGTTTTCTGTGCCCACGGTGAATCCCGTCGAACTTTCCAAGTGTTACCGCACTCCGGGTAAATTTCGGAAACTGTCCGTCAATTCTTACGTATTCCATATTATGCTGTTACTCCTGATTACAATTGACTATAAAAACATCTTTTGCGGCTGATAACGGTTTTTGTTTTTATCCCACTGATAAATTCCTTTAAACTCGCCTCTGCTGTCGCACATACGCACCCAGCCTTCCTTATCTTCTCCACGGACAAATCTCTCTGCAAGTGCATTCCCGTTCTCCAGAAGCCTGTCACCCTCCCGGGTGCAAAAAATTTCCGGATAATCTTTCAGGACCTGCCCGATACTGATCACCCGGTCTTCAATGGTACCGTTTTTTACCGCATCCTCAACCTGTGCAAGCGTCATGCTGTCCTCCCAGACAAAATTTCCTGATCTGGTACGGAACAATTCCTCCATACAGCCGCCGCATCCAAGCTTTTGTCCAATGTCATGACACAAGGTACGGATATAGGTTCCCTTACTGCAAGTCACAGAGAAACGCACATAGGGAAGATCGATCTCCTGTATCTCAATGTCATAAAAATGAACCTCTCTGGCTTTTCGTTCCACCGTCTTGCCCTCTCTGGCAAGCTCGTAGAGTTTCTTTCCATCTACTTTCAGTGCAGAGTACATCGGCGGAATCTGCTGCTGTTCCCCAAGAAAACTCTCGATCACAGTTTTTACTTTCTCTTCAGAAACAGTGACCGGCTTTTCATTTAAAACCGTTCCTGTCATATCCTGTGTATCTGTTTCCAGTCCCAGATGAAGAAGAGCCTCGTATGTTTTCTGTTTTTCGGTCAGAAGGTCTACCAGTTTGGTCGCTTTGCCAAGGACTACCGGAAGCACGCCTTCTGCTTCCGGATCGAGTGTCCCTGTATGTCCGATCTTTTTCATATGAAGAATGCCGCGAAGTTTTGCCACTACATCAAAAGAAGTATATCCTTTTTCTTTGCGGATATTCAATACGCCATCCATTATGCGTTCTCCTCTTCTGCCAGCTGTTTTTCAATTTCTGCAGTGATATTGTTGATCACATCATACATAGACCCCTGCAGATCACATCCGGCAGCTCTTGTATGACCGCCACCACCAAAAAATACAGCCACTTTACTTACATCCAGTTTTCCATTTGAGCGCAGAGAGACTTTAAAACTCTGTGACTCTGTTTCATAAAGAAAAATAGCTGCTTCCACGCCTCTTGTAAGACGGAGCTGGCTGACGATGCCATCCAGATCTCCTCCTGTCACACCGTAAAAATCCATATCTTTTTTGCGGAGATAACCAATGATGCATGTACCGTTCTGGAGAAGAATGCTTTCTGCAAGAACCCTTCCCATAACCTGATTCTGAATATATGTTTTCTGATAAAAAGACTCATCAATGATCTTGCTGAACGGAATTCCTGTCTTCATCAGTTCACCGGCAATGCGCATGGTCTCCGGCGAAGTCGAAGAATACTGAAATACACCTGTGTCATGGATCATCCCTGTATAAATAGCTGTCGCGATTGGAAGGACGACCTTTTCCGGATCCAGAAGTCCGTATAACACTTCACAGCAGGAACTCACTTCTCCACGGATATGATTCACATCTGCAAATCCCGGATTGCTCACATGATGATCAATGCAGACTGTTTTCTTTGCCTGTTCAAACAGATTATCAGCCAGTGCCAGACGGTCTCTGGCACTGACATCACAGGTAATGAACAGATCAAAGAGTCTTCCTTCATCTGCTTCTGTTTTTATCTCATCTATGGATTCGATATGTCCAAAAATCGGCTTCGGATGATCCAGATAAACAGTTACATCTATTTCCGGAAAATATTTTTTGATGTACAGATACAGTGCCATACAGGAACCGACGCAATCTCCATCCGGGCGGATATGACCGCCGATTCCTATTGTTTTTACACCTTCCAGTACTTCCGCTATATTCTTCATAGACACACCTCTTATTCTTCCTCAGACTTCCCTAAAGAAGCATCTCTTCTGGTAACATCGTCGATCAGTTTTGACATATTTACGCCATATTCGATCGACTCATCCAGGATGAAACGGATCTCCGGTGTATTTCTGAGATTCAGATTCTTTGCCAGCTGTCTTCTGATATATCCTTCTGCCTTGTTGAGACCCTGGATGGTTGCATCCTTGGCCTCTTTGCTGCCAAGGACACTGATAAATGCCTTGCAGGTTTTGAGGTCCGGTGCAACTTCCACAGCCATAACAGAAGTCATTGGATGAATGCGAGGATCTTTGACTTCATTTCTGATGATCGTGCTGAGTTCTTTCTGCACTTCACCATTGATCCTTGTATTCTTAATGCTGTTTTTTCTCATTTATGATTCTCCTATCTAGGTACTTCTACCATGATATAAGCTTCTACTTTATCTTCTTCTTTCAGATCATTGAATCCGTCAAATACAAGACCACACTCATATCCGGCCTTAACTTCTTTGACATCATCTTTAAATCGTTTCAGAGAGCCAAGCTCACCTTCAAA
Organism: Blautia sp. MSJ-19; assembly: GCF_018918125.1. GTDB lineage: Bacteria > Bacillota > Clostridia > Lachnospirales > Lachnospiraceae > Blautia_A. Next base: position 181,855 of record NZ_JAHLQA010000042.1, on the reverse strand, counting down.
GATCTGCTCACCTTCTCGTGTGATACGAACCTTGCAGTTTCTCTGGAAGATACCATCCAGGACATAACTTCCTGCGATCGTACCGACACCGGATGCTTTGAACAGCTGACGGACTTCTGCATGACCGATGACTTTTTCTTCGAATACCGGATCAAGCATACCCTTCATAGCTGCTTCTACGTCTTCGATCGCCTGATAGATAACTCTGTAGAGACGAAGATCTACGCCTTCCTGGTCTGCAAGCTGTTTTGCCATTGCATCCGGACGAACGTTGAATCCGATGATGATCGCATTGGAAGTTGCAGCAAGGGATACGTCAGATTCATTGACTGCACCAACACCACCATGGATCACGCGGACAACAACTTCCTCGTTGGAAAGTTTGGTAAGACTCTGTTTAACAGCCTCAACAGATCCCTGTACGTCTGCTTTGACGATGATCGGCAGCTCCTTGAGGTCACTTGCCTGGATCTGGTCAAACAGATTATCCAGTGAAAGTTTGCCTTTGGTTTCTTCAAGCAGATGTTTCTTGTTCTCTGTAACGAAGGTAGCTGCAAAGTTCTTGGCTTCCTTATCGCTCGGGAATGCCATCAGGATCTCACCTGCGTTCGGAACATCACTGAGACCAAGGATCTCAACTGGTGTGGATGGTCCTGCTTCTTTGACTCTTCTTCCTCTGTCGTCCATCATGGCACGTACTTTACCGCTGCATGCACCTGCTGCGATGAAATCTCCGACATGGAGAGTACCTTTCTGTACGAGGATCGTAGCAACCGGTCCTTTGCCTTTGTCAAGCTGTGCCTCGATCACAAGACCTCTGGCTGCACGGTTCGGGTTTGCCTTGAGTTCCAGAACTTCTGCGGAAAGAAGGATCATCTCAAGCAGAGTGTCGATTCCTTCTCCTGTGTGCGCGGATACCGGTACGAAGATGGTGCTTCCGCCCCAGTCTTCCGGGATCAGTTCATACTCGGAAAGTTCCTGTTTTACTCTCTCTACGTTTGCACTTGGTTTATCGATCTTGTTGATCGCAACGATGATCTCAACGCCTGCTGCTTTGGCATGGCTGATCGCCTCTACTGTCTGCGGCATGACACCATCATCTGCTGCTACAACGAGAACTGCGATATCTGTGGAGTTTGCACCACGCATACGCATAGCGGTAAATGCTTCATGTCCCGGTGTATCCAGGAATGTAATCTTCTGTCCGTTGATCTCTACAACAGATGCACCGATATGCTGTGTGATTCCACCAGCCTCGCCTCTTGTTACATGGGTATCACGGATCGCATCCAGGAGGGATGTCTTACCATGGTCAACGTGACCCATAACACATACTACAGGCGGTCTGGAAACCATATCTGCTTCGTCTTCTTCCTCTTCTTTGAGGAGTTCGCCGATAACGTCTACTTTTTCTTCCGGCTCTGCAATGATATCGTAGTCCAGAGCGATCTCCTGTGCTTTTTCGAAATCGATCTCATGGTTTACAGTTACCATGGTTCCTTCCATGAAAAGTTTCTTAACGATCACAGACGGCTGCATCTTCATTGCTTCTGCCAGTTCGCGGATGGTCATCTTCTCTGGAAGTGTAATCTCTTTTACTTCTGGTTTCTTCTCTTCCTGTTTCGGCTGAGGAGTTGGTTTCTGGAGAGCCTTCGGGATTCTGGAAAGGTTTCTTCTTCCACCCTGGTTCGGGCGATTGTGTCCTGCACCGGATTTCTCGAAGTCTTTCTTCTTGTTCTTATTCTCTCTGTCACGCTCTCTCTTGCTGTCCTTGGATGTCTTGGTCAGCTCTGGTGTGAATACGGCATCGTTGTCTCTTCTTCCGCCACCGGATCTCTGTCCACCGCGGTTATTTCCGCCGAAGCCTCCTCTGTTGCCGTCTGGTCTTCCGTTGCCGCCCTGCTGTGGTCTTCCCTGACCACCCTGCTGCGGACGTCCGCCCTGTCCTCTCATCGGGCGGCCGTTTCCGTCACCCTGACGTGCCGGACGACCTTCGCCCTGCGGTCTTGCCGGACGGTTTCCGTCACGGTTCGGACGACCCTGTCCGCCGTTTCCATTGCGGTCGGAGAATCTTCTCTCGCCGCCGCGGAAGTCGCGGTTTCCTCTGTTGTCTCCACCACGATTGTCGCGATTGTTGTCTCTTCCGTCACGATTCTGGCGGTTCTGATTTCTGTTGTTATTGTAACCGGACTGTTCCTGTCTCTGCGGTCTTGCCTGAGACTGTGCCGGTGCTGCCTGTCTGTTGTCAGCCGGCCTCTTTGTCTCCTGAGCCTCTGTCTGTGGCTTTTTCGGTGCTTCTGCAGCCGGTTTCTGTGCAGCTGCTTCTGCCGGTTTTACAGTCTGTGTTCTCTGCTGCGGTTTTGCAGCCGGTTTTTTATCTGATGCAGGACGTTTTGGTCTGTTTTTGCCACCGTCACTTGCATTCTGTGCGTGATATACACGAATAATATTTTTTTTCTTTTTGGGAGCCTCTGTCTTCTCTGCTTCCGGTTTGGTTGTTACCATTTTTTCATCTGTTCTGGAATTATCCACCTTGGTAATCTGCTCCTTTCCCCTTTGTGATAAATGTTCTCTTATTCTGGCAGGTTCCTGCTCTCTGCTCTTCGGCACATTGATTCCTCCTTCACGTCAATGACTCCGGATCTTGTTTCGGTTACTGTTCCTTCTCCAGTTCCTTGATCATTGCTTTCGCAAAGTTTTCATCCTGTACCGCCAGACTGGCACGAAATTCCTTGCCACAGAATTTTCCCAGTTCCTCTTTATCCGCGAGGAAATATACCGGTACTTCGTAAAATTCACACATGTTACGGAATTTTTTTCTGGTGTTCTCGGATGCATCTGCTGCAACCAGTACCAGAAAACCTTTTCCTGTCTTCACAGATTTCTCTGTGGAGAATTCTCCACTGGCAACTTTGCCTGCTTTCGTGGCAAGTCCCAGCAGCGATAAAACTTTATTGTTGTTTTTCAATATTGTTTAACTCCTTTTTCAGGTCCTCATAGACCTCATCCGGTATCGCAGTCTTCAGTGACCGTTCCAGACCCCGGGTCTTTACGGCTTTTTCCAGGCATTCCTGAGAGAGACATACATAGGCGCCTCGCCCGTTCTTTCTGCCCGTTGCATCAAGCACGATCTCATTTTCCGGTGTCTTCAGTACACGGATCATTTCTTTTTTGCTTTTCATTTCTCTGCAGCCGGTACACTGGCGCAGAGGTGTTTTATTTTTTGCTTTCATAAATTATTCTTCTGTCAGATCATCTGCAAAGATTTCTTCTGTCTCTGCTTCTTCGGTAATTTCTTCTGACTCTGCTGCATCAGAATCTTCGCTTTCCTCTTCGTCGTAGTACTCATCTTCTTCATCATAATCATAGAGATCACCGGATTCTCTTGCCTGTGTCTCACTCTTGATGTCGATCTTGAAGCCCGTCAGACGTGCTGCCAGACGTGCATTCTGTCCTTCTTTACCGATTGCAAGAGAAAGCTGATAATCCGGAACAACGACCAGAGCAGTCTTTTCATCCGGATCAGCCATAACTGCAATGACCTTTGCAGGACTCAGTGCATTTTCGATCAGGATTGCCGGATTTTCATCCCAGTTGATAATGTCGATCTTCTCACCGCGAAGTTCTTCTACGATAGAGTTAACTCTTGCACCGTTCATACCAACACATGCTCCAACCGGATCTACATCCGGATCATTGCTCCATACAGCGATCTTTGTACGGGAGCCTGCTTCTCTGGCAATACTCTTGATCTCAACAGTTCCATCCTTTACTTCTGCCACTTCTGATTCAAAGAGACGTTTTACAAGTCCCGGATGTGTTCTGGAAAGAAGGATACGTGGTCCCTTCGGTGTGTCTTTTACCTCAAGGATATAAACCTTAATTCTTTCTGTTGGCTCAAATTCCTCACCCTTGACCTGTTCATTCTCGCTGAGGATACCATCTGCCTTACCAAGATTTATACTGACATTTTTGCCCATCACACGCTGTACGATACCTGTGACAACTTCTTTTTCCATTCCATAATACTGATCATAAAGAACTTTGCGCTCTTCTTCGCGGATTTTCTGAAGGATCACGTTTTTCGCATTCTGTGTTGCAATACGTCCGAATTCTTTGGAATGGATCTCAACTTTGATCATATCCCCGATTTCTGCATTGGTGTTGATCTTCTGCGCATCTACCAGAGATATCTCCATTGCAGGATCATCTACAAATTCTGTCACTTCACGTTCTGCATAAACACTGAAATCACATGTTTCCGGATTAATGGTCACATGCACGTTATCCGCTTTACCAAAATGGTTCTTGCAAGCCTGGATCAGAGACTGTTCAATCGCACCCAGCAAGGTATCCTTGCTGATATTTTTTTCTTTCTCCAGAATATCCAGAGCTTCCATTAACTCTTTGTTCATTTTTGTTATTTCCTCCTCATTTTATCAAAGCCTATTTGAAACATCGTATTTAAAACTCAATTGCCAGACGAATCAGGGCAATGTCTTTTTTATCAAATGTGCGTAAGGAACCGTCCTCATCAATCGTTACTGTACTGTCATCATACGCATTTAAGACTCCGCAGAATTCTTTCTGCTTCTCGATCGGACGATAGGTACGGATCTCAACCAGTTTTCCCATGCTTCTGATAAAATCCTTTTCCTTTTTCAGTGGTCTGTCAAGACCCGGTGAACTGATCTCCATGATGTAACTGTCTTCAATAAAATCATTTTCATCCAGCTTGTCGCTGAATGCTCTGCTGACTGCTTCACAGTCGTTTACGGTGATTCCCTCCGGTTTGTCGATATATCCACGAAGATACCAGTTTCCTGCTTCTTTTACATATTCCACATCTACCAGTTCAAAACCATGTTCCTCAACGATCGGTGTCAGCAATGCTTCTGCCTTCTGTTCGTATTCATCCCGTCTGCTCATTTTTCCACCTGCCTTTCGCACATACGGAGCATCTCGCAAAAAGAGTGGACCGAAGTCCACTCTCTTGTTGTCCGTTATCATGTTATTCTTATTCTAGCACCATATAATGGGAAAAGCAAGGTTTTTTTTATATCCTCGGCTTTACACCCTTTGTATCACGTTTTGCAAGCCGTACTTTATTCAGTGCATATTCCCTGTCATGATAAGAAATCGTATACTCCTGATGTGCCGCCAGAAGATATGCATTCTCCAGGTAATCTCCGTCTGCAAGTTTCATGCCATGCACCCCAAGCGCGGTCTTCTTCATCGTTGAAATTTCCTGTGTCAGGAAACGCAGGAAACACCCGTTATGGCTCTGCAGCACAACCTGCTCCATTTCAGAAGCACTGCCAATAAAAATCAGCTCATCTTCCTCTGCCAGTTTTGTAGATGCGATCGTTCGTTTGGCAACATCAAACTCCGCACCTTCGACCAGTTTGCACATGGAAGACTTTGTTACAAACAGCAGTCTGTCCGTGCGAAGCCGTCCGACCGGAGCCACATAGAGCATACGCTCCTGCGCACTGTCATAATTGCTCAGATTGTCCACCGGTGTTCCCTTGTCACGGAATCTTCCAAGCGGAATGTCCACTGCCTTGATCGTATGCACCTTGCCTGTATCTGTAAAGATGCAGATCTTATCTGTATTCATACAGTTAAAGACATATTTACTCTCATTATGGATGGCTTCTTTGTTACGCTCATAAGCATTCTTGTCGATCAGCTTCATATAACCGAAACGATCCATCAGGAAGCAGACCTCCATCTCTTCCATCTTCTTCTCTTCATAAACTGCCTCTTCTGCATTCTCGATCGCAGTGCGACGTTTTCTTCCATATTCTTTCTTGATGGCATCCAGATCTTTCATAATTACGGCTGCCATAGAATCATAGTTATCCAGAATGTCTTTATAAAGAGCGATATTCTTCATCGTCTCTTCATGTTCTGCCTGTAGTGCTTCAATTTCCAGGCCGATCAGTTTATACAGACGCATATCCAGGATCGCATTGGCCTGTCTCTCTGTGAACAGAAGTTTTGCTGCTGCTTTCTCGCTGGCTTTTGATTTGAATTTAATGCCCTCTGTAACACCTTCTACCAGACATTTCTTAACCTGTTCCCGATTCTTGCTGCCACGAAGGATCTCAATGATCAGGTCAATCACGTCACAGGCCTTGATCAGTCCCTCCTGAACTTCCTGTTTTTCCAGTTCTTTATCCAGAAGTGTATGATACTTACGTGTGGTGATCTCAAAAACAAAATCCACATGATACTCTATGATCTGTTTGAGGCTGAGCGTTTCCGGTCTGCCATCTGCAACTGCCAGCATGTTCACACCAAACGTATCCTCCAGACGCGTTTTCTTGTACAGCATGTTTGTCAGATTTTCCACATCGGTATCTTTTTTCAGTTCCAGTACAATGCGGATTCCCTCTTTGGAAGACTGGTTGGAAATATCTACAATGTCTGTAGTCTTTTTTGTTTCTACCAGAGATGCCACGTCATTCAGGAACTTGCCAATATTGGCTCCGAGCATCGTATACGGAATCTCCGTGATGATCAGCTGTTTCCTGCCGCCTTTGAGTTTCTCTACTTCTACTTTGCCTCTCAGACGGATTTTTCCGCTTCCTGTCTCATAAATCTTGTGAAGGTCATCCTTATTGACCACAATACCACCTGTCGGAAAATCCGGTCCTTTGATGTAACGCATCAGTCCGCGGATACTGATCGTATTGTCTTTCATATATGCTTTAACCGCATCAATGACTTCGCCAAGATTATGCGGAGGGATGCTTGTCGCCATACCAACCGCAATACCATCCGCCCCGTTCACGAGGATATTGGGGATACGCACCGGAAGCACAGACGGTTCTTTCTCTGTTTCATCGAAATTCGGTACAAAGTCTACTACATTTTTGTCAAGGTCACTTAAAAATACTTCCTGTGTCAGCTTCTCCAGACGTGCTTCTGTATAACGCATCGCAGCCGCGCCATCACCTTCGATCGAGCCAAAGTTTCCATGTCCATCCACCAGGGTTCTGCCTTTTTTGAAATCCTGTGCCATGACGACAAGTGCATCATAGATTGAACTGTCGCCATGCGGATGATATTTACCCATGGTATCTCCGACAATACGTGCGCATTTACGATACGGACGGTCATATCGGATTCCCAGTTCATACATATCGTACAGAGTTCTCCTCTGTACCGGTTTCAGTCCGTCACGTACATCCGGAAGGGCTCGGGAAATAATTACACTCATCGCATAATCAATATATGACTTCTGCATGATCTCCGAATAATCGGTACGAATTACATTTTCCTGTTTTGTTTCCATATCTTATCCCACCTTATACATCAAGTTCTGCATCCGCTGCATGTTCGTAGATAAATGCCTTCCGAGGAGGCACCTCACTGCCCATCAGAACCTCCGTTACACTGGATGCGAGACGTGCATCTTCGATCTCTACACGTTTCATTCTTCGTGTCTCCGGATTCAGTGTTGTCTCCCACAGCTGCTCTGCATCCATTTCACCAAGACCTTTGTATCTCTGCAGGGTAAAGCTTCCCGGCTTGTGTGTCTTACGGTATTTCTCAAGAGCCTTATCATCATACAGATATTCTTCCGGGCCTTTCTTTGGCATCGCCTTATAAAGAGGCGGCATGGCAATATATACATGTCCCTCGTAGATCAGCTCCGGCATAAAGCGATAGAACAGTGTCAGAAGCAACGTCGAAATATGAGCCCCATCGACATCGGCATCGGCCATGATCACGATCTTGTCATAGCGAAGCTTACTGATATCAAAATCATTTCCGTATCCTTCTGAAAATCCGCATCCGAATGCGTTGATCATAGTCTTGATCTCGGCATTGGCAAGCACCTTGTCGATCGTTGCCTTCTCAACATTCAGGATCTTACCACGGATTGGAAGGATTGCCTGATAGTTACGATTTCGGGCTGTCTTGGCAGATCCTCCCGCAGAATCACCCTCTACAATAAAGATTTCACACTGTGAAGGATCTTTTTTCTCACAGTTGGCAAGCTTGCCATTGGAATCGAAAGAGTATTTCTGTTTTGTCAGAAGATTTGTCTTGGCTCTCTCTTCAGTCTTACGGATCTTTGCTGCCTTTTCTGCGCAGGAAAGAATTGTCTTAAGCGTTTCCAGATTACGGTCAAAATAGAGCACCAGCTGTTCGCCCAGTACTTTACCGGTCGCCTTGGCCGCATCCTGGTTGTCCAGTTTCGTCTTGGTCTGTCCTTCAAAACGAGGTGCCGGGTGCTTGATGGAAACAACCGCCGTCATTCCGTTGCGGATATCTGCACCGGTAAAATTCGGATCCTTGTCTTTCAGGATTCCGATTTCTCTGGCATAGGTATTCATAACCGTCGTAAAAGTTGTCTTAAATCCGGTCAGATGAGTACCACCTTCTGCATTATAAATGTTGTTGCAGAAGCCAAGAACATTTTCGCGGAATTCATTGGTATACTGAAAAGCGACCTCTACCTGAATGCCGTCTGCCTCGCCTTTGAGATAGACCGGTTCATGAAGTGCCTCTGTGCTGTGGTTCATATCTCGGATATATCCCACAATACCATCCGGTTCATGATACTCTTCCTTTACCGGCTCCGTTCCGCGCAAATCTTCAAAAATGATCGTCAGCTCCGGATTCAGATAAGCCGTCTCATGAAGACGACTCTTGACATCCGTCGCAGAAAAGCGAGTCTTTTCAAAGATTTCCGGATCTGGAAGGAAATTGATGCAGGTTCCTGTCTCTTTTGTCCTGCCAAGCTTCGGAAGAAGTCCGTCCTCAAGTTCCAGGGTCGGAACACCCTGTTCATAATGGTCATGATGCACATAACCGTCACGACTTACCTTGATATCCAGATAAGTGGAAAGCGCATTGACAACTGAAGAACCAACACCATGAAGACCACCGCTTGTCTTATACGCAGAATTATCAAACTTACCACCTGCATGAAGCGTAGTAAATACCAGACGTTCTGCAGACATTCCTTTTTCATGCATATCTACCGGGATTCCTCGTCCGTTGTCTGTTACTGTACAGGATCCGTCTTTTTCCAGTACTACGTGTATCTGGCTGCAGTAACCCGCCAGATGTTCATCCACCGCATTATCCACGATCTCGTAGATCAGATGATTCAATCCTTTCCGCGATACACTTCCGATATACATACCCGGTCGTTTGCGGACGGCTTCAAGTCCTTCCAAAACAGATATACTCCCAGCATCGTAGGTTTCCTTTTTTGCCATCGATCTATTTTCCTTTCTTATCTTATTTTTTATTTAAATCTCTGTTACTCAAACATTTGTTCTTTATCATACATGATTTTTCCCGAAAAAGTCAAATACTATCTTCCGGATCTACTTTCTCTCCATTCAGGGCAAAAAAATAACCCGAACCTTCCGTTCGGGTCATCTTATCGTTTATTTGGAGCAGCCAGTACGGGAATCGAACCCGTGTTTTCGCCGTGAGAGGGCGACGTCTTAACCCCTTGACCAACTGGCCTTGCGTCAACCGACTCACTTAGTATATATCAGCTTGTCGGAAAATGCAAGCCTTTTTTTCAATTTTTTTAAAAAATTTTTTAAAGGCAGTTTTTTCGCCATTTTTCAGCCAAGATCGATCTTCAGATCACCTGGTTTTATCAGGCCTTTTGCGCGAAAGATCTTGCCGATCACCCAGGTGATCAGAAGTGGCAGCACGAAACAGATCAGTATCATTCCAATCCATTCAAAGGCGCCTGTCTGATACCCTTCCGGCATCTGTGCCCACCCGGTCACAACCCCGATCGGGCCTACCAGACCGGAAGTACCCATCCCGGAAGAAATCGCCGGTCCATTATTTCTCATATGGAACACACAGGTTGCGATCGGTCCGGTGATTGCAGATGTGATCACCGGTGGCAGCCACAGAACCGGTTTCTTCATAAGATTTGGAACCTGCAGCATAGATGTGCCAAGCCCCTGCGCCACAAATCCGCCAATTCCGTTATCCGGAAAACTTAAGATTGCAAAGCCAAGCATATGCGCACAGCATCCTGCTGTTGCTGCCCCGCCTGCAAGTGCCAGACCATTCCAGATCTCCATAGTCACGCTGCCGTCAGCAAGGCCCGCAAGCACTGCTCCGCCACTGATCCCGACAGCCGCACAGATTGCAGCAGAACTGATCGGAAGTGTCAACACGATTCCGACAACTAGAGAAATGATCATTCCCATCCAGAATGGCCGCAGGTCCGTCGCCCATCCGATAAAAGCTCCAAGTGCATCACAGATATTCTTGCAGACCGGAGCCAGCAGCATGGCAAGAACTACACCAACAATAACCGTCACTGCCGGTGTCACGATAATGTCAATCTTTGTCTCCTTTGAAACCAGTTTCCCGATCTCGCAGGTAATGACCGCAACAAAAAACACAGCCAGCGGTCCGCCGGAGCCGCCGATCGCATTGCAGGCAGCCCCGACTGCACATAGTGAGTACATGACCAGAGGCGGTGCCTGCAGAGCATAGCCGATTGCCAGTGCCATCGCCGCACCGGTCACGCTGGTCGCATAACCGCCGATCTCCAACAGCTTTTCTGAAACAAAACTACCCGGGCAGACATTCTGTCCGATGGTATTGATGATCGTACCGATCAGAAGAGACGCAAAAAGTCCAAGTGCCATGGATCCCATTGCATCAATGCCATATCTTTTGAAGGATATGATCACATTCTTTCTTTTCAGAAAGCTCTCTTTTTCGTTATTCATTTTTCTCTTTCCTCTCTTTTTCTCTCCGTCTTGTTCTGAATCTCAGTCTTCCTGCAATCTGGTCAGATCAGTCCTCCGGATCTGCCACAGGCTCTGCCGGAATAAAGACGCGAGAATGTTTTTTCTCTTCATTTTTCTGCTTTTTGGCCCTTTTCTGTGCCTCTGCGCAGAATTCCATCTGAGAATTCACAAGAGCTTTGCCTCTCTTATCCTGCTTCTCGTAAGTGCCATCCGGCTGCAGAAGATGTGCTTTTACATTATCACGGAATTCCAGGTCCAGCACATGCATGATCTCTTTTTTGATCTGCTCATCTTCCACCGGGAATACAATTTCTACCCGGCGGTCAAGATTTCGCGGCATCCAGTCTGCACTTCCCATATAAATCTCATCAATTCCATCATTTTTGAAATAGAAAATACGACTGTGCTCCAGAAATTCTCCAACGATCGAACGTACATGAATATTTTCACTGATACCCGGAATGCCGGTTCTCAGGCAGCAGATGCCGCGGACAAGCAGATTGATCTGCACACCACAGGAGGAAGCATAATAAAGTGCCGCAATGATCGCAGGGTCACACAGCGAATTCATCTTTGCCGTAATCTCTGCCGGTTTTCCCTGTTTTGCATTCTCTGCTTCTCTCTCAATCATCTGCAGAAAACGATTTTTCATCCAGATCGGTGCAACGATCAGACGATTCCATTTCTTCGGTTCAGAATAACCGGAAAGCATGTTAAATACAGCAGTCGCATCCTCGCCAAAGCGTTCATCACAGGTAAAGATGCCACAATCCGTATACAGTTTCGCTGTAGAATCATTGTAGTTTCCGGTTGCCAGATGCACATACCTGCGGATACCGGTCTCTTCACGGCGAACGACCAGTGTGATCTTGCTGTGAGTTTTCAGACCTACCAGGCCATAAATAACATGACAGCCGGCTTTTTCCAGCATCTTCGCCCATACAATGTTGTTTTCCTCATCAAATCTCGCTTTCAGCTCAACCAGAACTGATACCTGTTTTCCATTTTCTGCAGCCTGTGCAAGTGCCGCAATGATCGGAGAATGTCCGCTGACACGATACAGAGTCTGTTTGATTGCAAGGACACCCGGATCCTTTGCTGCCTGACGCACAAAATCCACAACCGGATCAAAACTCATATATGGATGATGCAGGAATACATCTCCCTCCCGTATCACCTGGAAAATGTCCTTGTCATTCTGGAACTGCGGTACCGGAGCCGGTGTATATTTCGGACTCTTATATTCATCAAAGCCCTCCAGCCCATACACTTTCATCAGCATAGTCAGATCCAGAGGTCCCTGAATGCTGTAAATGTCAGCGTCTTTGATCTCAAATTCTTCTTTGAGGATATCCAGAAGTCGTTTATCCATTTTTTCCTCTGCTTCCAGACGGATAACTTCACCCCACTGACGTTTCTTGAGCTGTTTCTGAATCTCAACCAGAAGATCCTCTGCCTCATCTTCGTCAATCGTCAGGTCAGCATTTCTCATGATTCTGTATGGGTGTGCACATACTACATCATTACTTAAAAACAGTTTGCCGATGTTTCGTTCGATAATCTCTTCCAGAAGGATCACCGTTCTCTCACCCTTTTTGGCAGACGGGATCTCTACGATCCTCGGAAGGACAGATGGAACCTGCACTGTCGCAAATTCCAGTTCTTTTGTATGTTTTTTATTGTTTTTCTTGGCAATCAAAGCACCAATGTTCAGTGTCTTATTTCTGATCAGTGGAAATGGTCTGGAAGAATCCATCGCCATAGGAGTCAGTACCGGATATACGTTGTCTTCAAAATAACGGTCTACAAACTCTGCCTGCTTTTCACTCAGATTCTCATGTTCTGCCACCAGATGCAGTCCTACCTTTTCCAGTGCCGGAAGAACCGAACGGTTAAACGTACTGTACTGTACACGCACCAGATCATGTGTCTGTTTGCTTATCTCTTTTAGCTGTTCCTCAGACGACATGCCTGCAATATCTTTTTTCTTATATCCGGCATGCACCTGATCCTTCAGAGATGCCACTCGAACCATGAAGAACTCATCCAGATTGGAAGATGTGATACTCAAAAACTTCAGTCGTTCAAATAATGGCAGACTTTTGTCCCGTGCTTCACTCAGAACACGCTCGTCAAATTTCAGCCAGCTCAGTTCTCGGTTTACATAGTATTCCGGTTTTTCATATTTGCTAAGATCCATGATTTTCCTCCTCACCCGCTTACACTCTGCGTTTGCGTTTCAATACAAGACGAATTCCAAAAACTTCTTCAAAAAACTGCACTTTATCACGAAGCAGCCCCAGTTCCAGTGAAATATCCCGGCTGGAATCAATGATCATCTGCAGTTCTCGGTCTTTCAGTACCACTCTCAGAGCTTCTACCTTCTGATAATGGCTGCGGTCCATTGCATTTGCAAGGCGAAGGATCGCAGTCAGTTTTGCCACCAGAAGATAGCGCTCCCTGTCGATTCCCGGACCATCGGCATAGTTTCCATAGTAGACAAACTCTGTTGTATTATATCTGACAGCGCTGGCAATGATCTTACGTTCTTCTGTTGAAAGCCCGATGATCTCAGTTGCCATAATGATCCGGTAGGAACACTCTGCCACATCTGCCATGCTGATATACTTTCCGCAGTCGTGAAGCTGTACTGCGATCTGCAGAAGTAGACGTTCCCTCGCCCCCATTCCATGAACTCTTTTCATGCTGTCAAAGATCGTCAGTGCAATATCCGTCGTTCCTTTAATATGATCTTTTCCTGTAGAATATCTTTTTGCTATGTTTCTGGATGCTACCAGAATGTCATTTTCAAAATTATGGACACTTTTGATGAATTTTTTCTTTTCACCGTAATCATATGCAATTCCATCCAGCAGCGATACTCCAGGCGCCCATACGGACTCTGCCTGGAATATCTCCAGAAAGCTCTTGCAGATAACCATCGTCGGAATGACCAGAGACGCATATTCCGGGTCAATATCCATCTCCTCGGCAAGTGCCTGTTCCGTCTTGTAGATAGTCTTTTCGTAACGTTTCGTGAATTCATCACTGGTTATGATATGGTCTTCCAGCTCTTCACGAAAGATTGTATCTGTCAGGAAATCTCCCATCAGAATCACATTCCTGATGTCTCGGTCTTTGAGATACAGCCTCTGAAAAGCCGTCAGATCATTTCGAATAAATTCTTTGATCAGCTCATCATAATGTGTCGTTGTTTTTTCCAGCTCTTTCAGCCTTTCACGGATGCGCATACTTCCCATTTTGAAGCTCTGTGTCGTTACCAGCGCATCTTTGTCAAACAGAGAAACCTGCAGGTTTCCTCCACCCACATCCAGGATCGCTGTCCCCTTCTGAATGATTTTCTTGAAACCTGATTCAATTGCCGCAATAGACTTATATCCCAGGAAATGCTGTTCTGCATTACTTAAGATCTCGATCCGGATTCCTGTCCGCTGATAGATCTGTTCCTGCACGATCACCGGATTGACGATCTCTCGAAATGCACTTGTTGCGCATGCACGATAATCAGAGACCCCAAACTCCTTCATCATGCCGCTGAAATCTTTCAGAATAACACAGATCTCATCTACCATCTCCGGTTCCAGACGTCCCTTAGAATATGCTCCTTTGCCAATCTCCAGACGATATCTGACATCATTCAGTTCCCGAAACCCTATTTTCTTTGAGAATTCAAAAATCTTCATGCTGATCTCATAGGAACCTATGTCAATCGCCGCAAAAGTTGTTGCTGCCATACCCCAAACTCCTTCCCATTTGTGTTATGTATTTTTACGCTTCCTTTGTTTCCTCTTTTCCAAGGAGATGATCAATAAACTGCTGCGCAGTACGTCCTGTCAGGCCTCCATGAGAAATCTCCCATTTGCCTGCTTCCAGAAGAAGTTCATCCTCCGGCATTGTAATACCATTACGTTCCGCAAGTGTTTTGACGATCGTATGGAATTCTTTTCTGTCCGGCGCACCGAAGTAGATACGCACACCAAAACGGTATACCAGAGAAAGCTTTTCCTGTACGGTATCAGAGGAATGGATATCATCATCTGCTCCAACTTCCAGTTTGTCTCCGGCTCTTTCTCTTACCAGATGGCGACGATTACTTGTCGCATAGATCAGGATATTTTCCGGTTTGCGTTCCAGCCCGCCCTCAATGACTGCTTTCAGATATTTATATTCAATCTCAAATTCTTCAAAAGAAAGATCATCCATGTAGATAATAAATTTGTAGTTACGGTCTTTAATCTGTGCAATGATCTGATTCAGATCTACAAACTGATGCTTATACACCTCTATGATTCGCAGACCCTCATCATAATATTTATTCAGAATACCTTTGATACTGGAAGACTTGCCGGTTCCTGCATCGCCAAACAGCAGACAGTTATTTGCCTTTCTCCCTCTGACAAATGCCTCCGTGTTCTCAACCAGTTTCTGTTTTGGGATCTCATAGCCAACCAGGTCTTCCAGATTCACATGCGCGATTCTGGTAACCGGCACGATCACTGCACGGCCATTCTGATCATGATCGATACGGAATGCCTTGTGCAGGCCAAGTTTACCCACACCAAAATCTTTGTAGAACTGAACCATATCTGCCATAAATTCGTCAGTATCTTTGGCAACTGCAAGTGTCTTGCTCATATCGCAGATCCTGTCACGGATACGCTTGTTGAACATTTTGCCGGTATCCTGTGGAGCTTCGTAATTACACAGAATACTGCAACAGGATGTATGGAACAGTTTGTCCAGAACATTCAGGTCAAAATCATACAACTCTTTGAAAATCGCAAAATCATGCAATGCAAGCTGATTGATGCTTCCTTCGATCGCACCGCGGATCTCACTTGCTGTACTGAATGCATTTTCATGGTTGACCAGAAGAAGTGTCAGATAATCATGCCACAGGTTTCCGGAAAATCCATAAGAACCCGCAATCTCTATCAGACCATTTACACATTCATAAAATTCTTCTTCCATTTCACTTGCATTAACGGCAGATTTCTCACTGGCATCCATCAATGCAGTCATTTTATCTAAAATGTCTCCGTGCTCAAATCCTCTGTAAAGCACGCATTCTTTTACTCTGGTCATCTTTATTGTTCCTCCTGCTGTCCGTAATTTCCAAGTACTCTCATCCGGTTTGCCTCCGCTTCCAGTCCGCGAAGAGCATTTTTGACTGCCGGATCTTCAAGATTGCCCTCGAAGTCCACAAAAAATCTGTATTCCCATTTCTTACCGGTGATCGGACGGGATTCGATCTTGGTCATGCTCAGTCCGTTGTATATAAAATGAGAAAGCATGTTGTAAAGCGTTCCGCTTTCGTGAGGCAGTTCGAAGCATACACTTACTTTTGCCGCACTCTTTTCATATACCGGATGCGCACTGACAATGATAAATCTGGTGACATTCTCATTGTTGTAACAGATGTTTTCTGCCATAACAGAAAGTTCATAGAGTTCTCCTGCGGCCCTGCTTGCGATCGCCGCCTGTGTTTTATTCAGCTCTTCATGAACTTTTTTGGCTGCTCCGGCTGTATTTTCTGTCTTTACGATTTTCCAGTCCGGATGACCCTCCAGATATTTCTTGCACTGTGCCAGTGCCTGCGGGTGAGAATAAACCGTTTTGATCTCATCCAGAGATGTTCCAGGAATTCCAAGAAGGACATGTTCCACTTTGACACCCTGCTCTCCAACGATATACAGCTGGTATTCTGTCAGAAGATCATAAATATCTGTTACGATCCCTTCCGTAGAATTCTCGATCGGAAGTACCGCATAGTCAGCCTTACCGGATGCAACTTCTTCCATGGCAGCGCGGAAAGTTTTGACATGGTAACTGTTGATATCCTCAGAAAAATATGCCCGCATAGCGGCATAACTGTATGCTCCTTCCACACCCTGAAATACAACGTTGACTCCGGTTAACGGAAGCGCATCTACCATCTGATAATCTTTTTCATCATTTTCTACACCATTCTTGGTCAGAAGCTGATATTGTCTTTTACGACTGATCGCCATGATCTGCTGAAACAGCTCCTGTGCACCAAGCTCATTAAATTCTCCATGTGCAGAATCCTTGAGAACATTGATCTTATCCTGCTCTCTCTTTGGATCCAGCACCTTTTTGCCTGTATGTATCTTATATTCTGCAACATCTTCGCAGACTTTCATTCTCTTTTCAAAAAGTCGTAAGATTTCTTTGTCGATCACGTCGATTTCTTTACGACATTCCAGTAAATCTGTCATGAATCTTTTTCCTCCTGAGTCTTAACAATTGCTGTGATCTCTCCTATAAATGATAGAGATCCGAAAGAAAGGATGACATCCTCCTGTCCCGCCATGGCAAATACTTTTTCTACCGCATCCTGAATACTCTCTGCTGCCTGTACATGCGGATTGCATGGTCTGATTGCCTCTGCCAGCTCTCCTGCAGGCAGTGCACGCGGATTGTCCGGCGTCTCGATCGTAACGATCTGCTGTGCATACGGACAGAGTTTCCGGATAATATAGTGATAATCTTTATCGCGGAACACACCCATGATAAAGAACATTCTGCGTCCTTTAAAATATTTACGCACCGAATCTTCCAGCATGTCTGCTGCTGCCGGATTATGAGCTCCATCTACAATGAATAATGGATCACGATGGATGATCGTAAGACGTCCATTCCACTTCGTATCTTTCAGACCAGTCTTTCGCTGTTCAATCGTCGTCGGATATCCCTTTTGATCCAGGATATTCAACGCTTCAATTGCCAGTGCAGCATTCTCTGTCTGATAAGAGCCGGCCAGAGACAGCTCATAGGTTTCCCCTTTGTATTCCAGTGTCTGTCCGGCAAAATCCTCCTTGACCGCTTTTGCCGCCTCAAGGTCTGCAACCGTCAGATCTGCACTGTTTTCCTGGCATACTCTTTTTATCACAGCCATTGTTTCCGGCTGCTGTCCAACTGTTGCCACTGCACATCCCGGTTTGATGATTCCGGCTTTTTTCTCCGCGATCTCGGCCAGTGTATTTCCAAGAAAGCTCTGATGGTCCATGCTGATCGGTACCAGAACCGCAAGGATCGTATTCTTTATGATATTCGTTGCATCCAGATTGCCGCCCATTCCAACTTCCAGAATGACCAGGTCACAGTTTTCTTCCGCAAAAAATAAAAATGCCACCGCCGTTTCTATTTCAAATGGGGTGGGATGCGCAAGACCTTCCGTGGTCATTTCTTTAATTACTGCAGCAACCCTGGTCACATACCCTGCAAACTGCTCTCTGCTCACTGCCCTGCCGTTCACTTCCATCTTTTCTCTGTATGAATATACAGATGGAGAAATGTATCTTCCGACACAATAACCCGCCTCTGAAAGTGTTGTATACAGATAAGCGATCACCGATCCTTTGCCATTGGTTCCTGCCACATGTACATATTTTAACTGATCCTGGGGATTTCCCAGACGATTCATCAGTTCTTTTATATTTGTAAGATTCAGAGCACCTCCCGCGTATCTTTCCGCGTCTTTTATATATGCCCTGCTTTGCTGATAATCCATTTGCTGTATCTCCTGTGTTTCTGATTTTATTGGTAAACATTCATATGTGTATTTATACAAATATAGCATCTGCGTATCTTTTTTTCAAGAGCGGGCATACTGTTTTTACGGATTCTTAACAACACCGATTTTTATTTTCTTATACCACGGGGAGTATCTGATATGAACCAGAATCTTACAAATTTTTTTCTGTGCGGCTCCATCGGATGGTGTATGGAGATTCTGTGGACAGGACTGCACTCTTTGCTTGCCGGCCAACGTACTATGACAGGAAAAACCTCTCTTCTGATGTTTCCGATCTATGGCTGTGCCGCCATCATTGCACCGCTGTATTCCAGGCTCTCTTCTTTTCCGTTTTTTTATCGTGGGCTTCTTTATACCGCCGGATTTTATCTGGTAGAATTCTTAAGCGGAATTCTGCTGCAACAGTTTCATATGTGTCCCTGGGACTACAGCAGCGCCCGCCTGCAATACCATGGAGTTATCCGTCTGGACTATGCACCGCTGTGGTTTGCTGCCGGATTAATTTTCGAGAAAATACTTTTGAAATCTTCTTGAAAAATCGATTCTACTAGTATATGATTGTGCAAGAGAGAAAATTTCCACAACTGTAACCAAACGATGCAGCAGTAAATTTTCCATACCACAAGTCAATAAGGGAGGTTTCATATGAGACATTTAATGAGCCCGCTGGATCTTTCCAAAGAAGAACTTGACGATCTTCTTACTCTGGCCAGCGACATTGAAAAAAATCCAGCAAAATATGCACATGTCTGCGATGATAAGCGACTTGCCACCTGTTTTTATGAACCAAGCACACGTACACGTTTGAGTTTTGAAGCAGCCATGATGAATCTTGGCGGCAAGGTTTTAGGATTCTCTTCTGCCGGCTCCAGTTCCGCTGCCAAAGGCGAAAGTGTTGCCGATACGATTCGTGTTGTTTCCTGCTATGCAGATATCTGTGCTATGCGTCATCCAAAAGAAGGTGCTCCGCTCGTAGCTTCTATGGCTTCTTCTATTCCTGTTATCAATGCCGGTGACGGCGGTCATCAGCATCCTACTCAGACCCTCACTGATCTTCTTACTATCCGTTCCCTCAAGGGAAGACTTGACAATCTTACCATCGGTCTGTGTGGCGATCTGAAATTCGGACGTACTGTTCATTCTCTGATCGAAGCGCTGGTACTTCGTTACTCCAATGTAAAATTTGTTCTGATCTCACCGGAAGAACTTCGTGTACCGAGCTACATCCGTGAAGATATCCTTGAGAAAAACAACGTAGAATTCGAAGAAGTAGAACGTCTGGAAGATGCACTTCCAAAACTTGACATTCTGTATATGACACGTGTGCAGAAAGAGCGTTTCTTCAACGAAGAAGATTATGTTCGTATGAAAGACTTCTACATCCTGGACAAACAGAAAATGGAACTTGCACCGAAGGATATGTACATTCTTCATCCACTTCCGCGAGTAAACGAAATCGCCGTTGAAGTCGATGACGATCCTCGTGCCGCATACTTCAAGCAGGCACAGTATGGTGTCTATGTTCGTATGGCACTGATTCTTAGATTACTGGAGGTGGAAGTATAATGTTAAACGTTGGAGCACTTCACGAAGGTTTCGTACTCGACCATATCAAAGCCGGCAAAGCCATGACCATCTATCATGACCTCAAGCTGGACAAACTAGACTGTACCGTTGCAATCATCAAAAATGCCAAGAGCAACAAGATGGGTGTTAAAGATATCATCAAAGTAGAATGCCCGATTGAAAATCTTGATCTGGACATCCTTGGATTCATCGATCACAACATCACCGTCAACATCATCAAAGACGAAAAGATCGTTGAAAAAAGAATCCTGAAACTCCCAAAACAGATCACAAACGTTATCAAATGCAAAAACCCTCGCTGCATTACTTCCATCGAGCAGGGTCTGGATCACGTATTCATCCTTGCAGATCCTGAAAAAGAAGTTTACAGATGCAAATACTGTGAAGAAAAATACAGAGGCAAACGCAATAAATAATTACATAAAAAAAGAAACGTCCGCGAAGACGTTTCTTTTTTTATGCAAGCAGACCGATAAGCCGGGTTATGTCATTGAGTGATCATCTGTCTAGGCCAGCCGTTGCCAGCTGGCTCGAGCGACCCACCTGAAAGCACGACGGGCAGCCGTATCGCTTTCGTTTCGGTCTTGCTTCGAATGGAGTTTACATGTGCCCGTTCTGTTACCACAACGGCGGTAGTCTCTTACACTGCCTTTCCACCCTTACCTCCCGCAAGGAAGGCGGTTTATTTCTGTTGCACTGGTCTGGGAGTCACCTCCACCGGACGTTATCCGGCATCCTGCCCTGCGAAGCCCGGACTTTCCTCGTCTGCACCCTTTCGTCTGTACAGCCGCGATCACCTGGCCTGCTTGCACGTTTGCTATTCTAACACGAATGTACTTTTAAGTAAAGAAAAATTTATACATCAAAGCAACTTCCGCCCACAAACTCTCTCAGAAGAGAATTATGCGGGATATCTTCACTTGGAACAGAAATAAAATAATCCAGAAATTTCAGAAGACGTTTGGCTTCCAGATACTCCGGCTCACTCTTATCAATCCCAAACAAAAGAGGTTCTGCATATACCTTGAGACATGCAAGTTCATATACAAGCGCGGAATTGAACATCACATCTGCCTGTTCCTGATACGGAAAAATATTTGCCTCTTCTCCTCTTCGTACAGACGGCCATCTGGCAATGGTATCTTTTGCAGAAGTTCCTCTGGTACGTGCATCACGGACAATACGGCGAATCAGCCTGCCATCAGTAGTTGGAATCCGATTATGTTCATCAATGTTCAGCTGTGTCAGCGCGCTGATATAAATTTTGAATTTGCTCTCTGCCGGAAGTGCATAGCTGAGTTTGTCATTCAGTCCATGGATACCCTCAATGACCAGGACATCCTCTGGTCCAAGCTGAAGAAAATCTCCTTTGTATTCCCGTAAGCCTGTCTTGAAATTAAATACTGGAAGTTCTACCCGTTCTCCGTTCAGAAGTGCCAGCATATCTTTGTTGAACTGCTCCACATCGATTGCTTCCAGACACTCATAATTTTTTTCACCGTATTCATCAAGCGGTGTCTCTTCACGGTTCTTGAAATAATTATCAACACCGATCGGATGTGGTTTCATTCCATGGGCGGTCAGCTGAATGGATAATCTGTGTGAAAAAGAAGTTTTGCCTGATGAAGACGGACCTGCGATCATAATAAATTTTTTATTGCCTTCACTGACGATTCTCTGCGCAATGTCAGAAATCTTTGCCTCCTGAAGAGCTTCCTGAACCAACAGGATATTGCCAATGCCTTCTTTTGTAATACGGTCATTCAGATCACCCACATAAGAAATATCCATCTTTTCCGCCCATTCCTGAGATTCCTTCTGTACCCGAAAAATCTTGCTCTCCGGACAAAACGGCGGAATCACAGATGGCTCTTTCCTTGTCGGAAGTTCCAACACAAATCCCTCGTCATAAAGTTTCAGATCAAAATACTTCACATAACCGGCATGATCTGCCATATAGCCATAAAAATAGTCATCATAATAACCGATATTATAAATATTTACCTTGGATACGCGGCGAAAACGAAACAGTTTTTCCTTATCATACATTCTGTGATGATGAAAAAGCGCGACTGCATCATCGGTGTTGACAGATCTCTTACCAATCGGTGTACACATATCCGCCAGAAGATGCATCTGACCTTTTACCCGATTCAGGAAGTCCTGATCCAGTGTTACTTTGCCGGACATTGTAAAATAATATCCATTTCCAACCGAATAGTGGATCATGACCTTATCCACATTTTTTCTGCCTGCAACATCATAGATCGCACGCAGAAGCACAAGGCAAACAGTCCTCTTGTAAGTCTCAAAGCCAATATGATCTTTTGTTGTGACAAACTCCAGCGTACAGTCACCTTTCAGTTTTTTCTGAAGCTCACGGAGTTTTCCGTCCGTCATCACCAGTATGATCGGTGCTTCTATGTCGTCCTGATACTCATCCGCAATCTCTCTGAAAGATGTGCCAAGTGCATATTCCCGTTCTTTCCCGTCAATCGTAACTTTAACCATTTCCTGATCCATAAGACAGCCCTCCTGTCGTAAACCTTTACAATATCATATACGGACTCTTTACTTTTGCACATGTTATTTTGAGTGACGCAAAGTTTTCTTCCAGAACCTTCTGCATCGCATTCATAAAAATGTATTCTGTACCGTAATGTCCGGCATCTACGATCGTCAGTCCCTGTGCAACCGCATCAATTCCTGTGTGATGGTCAATATCTCCGGTCACATAAACCTCTGCTCCTTTTGCAAGGACATCCGGAATCATGCTTTTGCCGCTCCCCGTGCAGACTGCAGCCTTGTATACAATCCTGTCCGGATCTCCATAGACCTTTACATCATTCAACTCATAAGCTTCTTTTACATATTCTCCGCATTCTCTCAGAGTCATTCTATGCGGAAGCTTTCCCACACGGCCAAAGCCTTCTTCTCCGTGCTCCGTCTGTGCTGTCACAGCAAGCACTTCTCGTTCCGTAAGTTTCAGATAATCTGCGCTGAGTTCTGCCATACCAAGCACATCATAATTGGTATGCATGGCATAATACTGAATTCCATTTCGAATCAGTTTCAGAATCCTCCGCCCTGTAAAAGAATGATTATTGATTTTTTTCTGTCCTTCAAAGATCATCGGATGATGTGTGACGATCATATCAGCCCCGACGGCAATCGCTTCATCAAGTGTTGTTTCTGTCAGATCAAGCGCCAGAAAAACATGGTTCACTTCCGCTTCATCGTCTCCCACCAGAAGTCCGACATTATCCCAGTGTTCTGCCATGCCGACCGGATAACGATGATCCAGCCAGTCAGTCAGTTCCCTTACTTTCATATCTGTGCAAAGCAGCTAAGATCAGCTGCCTTTCCTCCTTTATTTCATCCAGACGTTTCTGAGCTCCCTCTCCAGAAGCACCTTTGAGCTGTTCTTCAATTTGCTCTCTGATACGCAGTTCTCTCTTCAGATATTTATGAAGAACCGGATGAAGCTGTGCCAGAAGCAGCTTTCCAAACATTTCTTCTTCCACTGTCCAGGCCTCTTCTTTTCCCGGAACAGCTTTCATCATCGGATAATATTTTCCCTCTTCCAGAACCATTTCCTCCTGCACGATCCGAAAACCATGTGTCATAAGAAAATGGCGAAAATGCGGCACATCCGACTGAGGCTGCAAAATCATTTCCTGAAATCCGCCAATCACGTTTTCACCCTGTGCAAGAATTTTTTCCATCAGTGGGCCACCCATTCCTGCAATCACAAGTGTATCGCCTTCTTCTTTTGCGACACCCGCCAGCCCGTCACACAGTCTTGTTTCTATGTACTGTTCCAGACCATACTGTGCAATATGTTCCTGTGCTCTGGCAAGAGGTCCTTTGCCAACATCCGTGGCAATCGCTCCCGGTATCCTGTGCTGCATCATGAGATATACCGGCAGATATCCATGATCACAGCCCACATCTACCAGCCGGTTTCCTTCTGTCACCATCCCGGCAATCGTCAGAAGCCTTCTGGAGAGCTGTACACTGCCTGCCATTAATCCAGATAGTCCTTCAGCTTACGGCTGCGGCTCGGGTGGCGAAGTTTGCGAAGCGCTTTTGCCTCAATCTGACGGATACGCTCTCTGGTAACATTAAACTCTTTACCAACTTCTTCCAGTGTACGGGCACGTCCGTCATCCAGACCAAATCTGAGGCGAAGCACTTTCTGCTCTCTCTCTGTCAGTGTTCCAAGCACCTCGATCAGCTGCTCTTTTAACAGAGTAAATGCTGCCGCATCTGCCGGAACCGGAACATTATCGTCCTGGATAAAATCTCCGAGATGGCTGTCTTCCTCTTCACCAATTGGTGTTTCCAGAGAAACCGGCTCCTGAGAGATCTTAAGAATCTCACGTACACGGTCTACCGGCATCTTCATTTCTTCTGCAATTTCTTCCGGGGTAGGTTCACGTCCTAACTCCTGCAGTAACTGACGGGAAACGCGAATCAGCTTGTTAATTGTTTCTACCATGTGTACCGGAATACGAATGGTACGTGCCTGGTCAGCGATCGCTCTTGTGATTGCCTGACGAATCCACCATGTTGCATAGGTGCTGAATTTATATCCTTTGCGGTAATCAAATTTTTCAACCGCCTTGATCAGACCCAGATTTCCTTCCTGAATCAGATCCAGGAACAGCATGCCTCGGCCCACATATCGCTTGGCAATACTTACAACCAGACGAAGGTTGGCTTCTGCCAGACGTTTCTTTGCCTCTTCATCTCCCTGTTCCATCCGCTTCGCCAGTTCAATCTCTTCATCTGCAGTAAGAAGACTCACCTTACCGATCTCTTTCAGATACATGCGGACCGGATCTTCAATGCTGACGCCTTCCGGAACGGACAGATCAATCTTGTCCAGCTCGATTTCTTCCTCGTCATCCATTTTTTCGATATCTGCATCATCATCCAGAATCAGCCCTTCATCATTTCCTGAAATACGAAGTACGTCTACTCCACTGGCTTCCAGAAAGTCCAGAACCTTTTCCATCTGTTCTACTTCCAACGGCTGCTCTTTAAAGAAATCACTGATTTCCTGGTATTCCAGTACATTTTTTTTCTTTTTAGCAAGCTCCAGAAGCTCTACCAGTTTTTCGCTGAATTTGCCCATATTCATTTCCATAGGTGCTCATTCCCTCCATGTAGTGTTTATATTTTAACCTTATTCAAAAGAAATATGCAGTTCCCGGCGTTTTCGCCCAAGTTCTTCCAATTCTTTTTTTGCCTTTACGATCTGCTGCAGTCCTGCCATATCTGTCGGATCCCAGTTACGGTTCCGTTCTGCAAGACTTTCGGATTTTATCCTGAGAAGTGTATCGGCAAATGCCTGATCCTGTTCCTGCTGCGTTTCCAGATGGATCGTTGCATTGAAAAGCGATGCCACTTCCCTCTGCTCCTCACTGTCTGTAAAGCTATTCAGAAGCCGTGCAGGATTCACCTGTCCTTCTTCTTTTTGCTGAAACAGCATCTGTGCCACCTCTCTGTACAACGGAACAATAAAGTCTTCCGGTGTCAGATACTGTGCCACTTTATCAAAGATCCCCGGATAAGTCACCAGCCAGGTCAGCATCAGTTTCTGCGCCTGATCCGATGCGGATTCTTTCTTTTTCTTTGGCTGACCGCCACTGTTCTTTGGCTGTATCCGGTTTTCTGCCGGTGTTCCTTTAAGTGCCAGCGTATTGACTCTTTTGCGAAGATCCTCTGCACTGACTCCATACTGGCTCCGGTATTTTTTTACGATTGCTTCTATATAAAGGTTTCTCTCCAGTTCATCACGAAGCTCCAGCAGCATTTCCGCACATCGCTCAAAAAAGCGGTTCTGTCCCTGCGGCTCTTCCATCGGAAATTCACTCTCTGCGATACTTACGCGGAACATAAAACTGTCCGATGCCTGATTCAGTCGTTCTTCAAATGCCTCCGGTCCCATATTTTTGATAAACTCATCAGGATCCTTATAGGGTTTCAGATTCACGACTCTGGAATTCACGCCTGCCTCACGCAGAATCGGAATCCCACGAAGTGCTGCCCGGATTCCTGCCTCATCGCTGTCATACAGCAGAAGCACTTCCTGCGTATAACGTTTCAGCAGACTGGCATGTCCGGATGTAAGTGCCGTTCCCAGAGAGGCAACCGCATTGGTAAAACCGGCCTGATGCATGGCGATCACATCCATATAGCCCTCACACAGAATCAGATATTTCTTTCTGGTCGTTCTGGCTATATTCAGCCCATAAAGATTCCGGCTTTTGTCAAAGATCTTTGTCTCCGGCGAATTCAGATATTTTGGCTTGCCATCGCCCATCACACGCCCGCCAAAGCCAATGACACGATTATTGACATCCATGATCGGGAAAATCACACGATTCCAGAATTTATCATACATTCCATGACGTTCATCCACATTAAACAGACCGGATTCCCTCAGCCGCTCATCGCTGTAACCTTTGGACTTGAGATATTTATATAATCCACTGCCGAATTTATCAGAATAGCCAAGTCCAAATTTACGCATTGTCTCTTCGCTCAGCTGACGGCTGACAAGATACTGATGCCCCTGCTGTCCGCCTTCTGTACGAAGCTGATAATAATAATACTGTGCAGCATGTTTATTGATCTCCAGAAGTTCTGCCTTCTGCTCTGCTTTTTCTCTCACTTCTTTGGAATATTCGATCTTCGGAAGTTCCACCCCCGCTCTGTCTGCCAGATGCTTCAGTGCCTCTCCAAAAGAATAGTTCTCATATTCCATGATAAAATTGAATACATTTCCACCTGCACCACAGCCAAAGCAGTAATACATCTGCTTACCGGGTGTCACGGAAAAAGAAGGAGTTTTTTCATTATGAAAAGGACAGAGTCCAAAATACGAACTGCCTTTTCTTGTTAGTTTTACGTATTGCGATACCACATCTACAATATCATTCTTCTGACGGACTTCTTCAATGATATCGTCTGAATAACGCATACTCTTCCTCCTCTGTCATTTAATAGCCCTCCCAGGACTTTGGTATGTAGATCTTTCGGAATTTTGCCATCGAATACTGATCCGTCATCCCTGCCAGATAATCACACACTGCCTGTGCTTTTGATTCTCCGCGTTTCATGAGCTGTCGGTATTCTGCAGACATTTCCTCCGGATTTTCAGTATAATATATATAAAGCTTTTTCAGCATTTTGATTGCTTTTGATTCTTCTTTTTTTGCTTCAGGATGTGTATAGACATTCTGAAACATGATCTTACGGAGATCCAGCATTGCCTCATAGATTTCTGCCGACATCTCGATATGATCTTTGTCTATACTGTTTTCGATAATGTCATGTACAAACGTATTCAGCCGCTCTCTGGTCGTATATCCCAGAAGGATCCGTAATGTAACAGGAATATCATCCTCTGTGATGATCCCCGCTCTCTGCGCATCATCCATATCATGATGGATATATGCGATCTTATCAGAAAAACGAACCACCTGTCCCTCCAGTGTCGCAGGACTTCCGCTGATCCGGTGATTCAAAATACCATCTCTGACTTCCCAGGTAAGATTAAGTCCCTCACCGTTTTTTTCGAGGATCTGTGCTACCCGGACACTCTGCCGGTAATGTGCAAAACCGCCCGGATGAATCTCATCCAGGGCCTTTTCACCAGCATGTCCGAATGGAGTATGCCCCAGATCATGCCCCAGTGCGATCGCCTCCACCAGATCTTCATTCAATCTCAGTGCTTTGGCAATCGTCCTTGCAATCTGAGAAACCTCCAGGGTATGTGTCAGGCGATTCCGGTAGTGGTCTCCCTGCGGTGCCAGAAACACCTGCGTCTTATCTTTCATTCTCCGAAAAGCTTTGCAATGCAGGATCCGGTCCCTGTCCCGCTGATAAACCGTACGGACATCGCATTCTTCTTCCGGGCGTTCTCTCCCCCGGGAATGTCCACTGTGTGCCGCATATGGGCTAAGAAGTTCCAGTTCCCTCTGTTCCATAGTTTCTCTGATATTCATAGGCATGCCCTCCACAGTAACGACAAAATACCTCTTATTAATTATATTCTGCATCAAATCTCAAATTCCTCTTTTTTTCAAAAAAAACATTCAGATAAATGAATTCGACATTTGACTGATAAAATTCGTCATCTGTGTATACAGTTCTGTATTGTTTGGGCAAAAGAAAAAGCCCTTGAAAATCAAGGGCTTCGCATGCGGAAGATGGGACTTGAACCCACACGAGCGCAATGCTCACAAGATCCTTAGTCTTGCTCGTCTGCCAGTTCCGACACTTCCGCATATCGCATTTCATTGGGATTCTTTTGCTCTCCCTCGCGACAAGTGATAGTATATCAAACCACTATCTATATGTCAACACTTTTTTTCATTTTTTTCAAAAACTTTTTTTCATGATATTTCTGTACATTTTTATAAAATTCCAAGTCGTTTTTTGCGTTATTGGAACATTACAGAGTAATTTTCTATAACGTCAAAAAAAGCAGACCCGCATGAGTCTGCTTTAAATAAAAAATGCGGAAGATGGGACTTGAACCCACACGAGCGCAATGCTCACAAGATCCTTAGTCTTGCTCGTCTGCCAGTTCCGACACTTCCGCATATCGCATTTCATTGGGATTCTTTTTGTTCTCCCTCGCGACAAGTAGTATCTTACCAGAGAACTGACTTAAAGTCAACACTTTTTTTGTAATTTTTTATTTTTTTTATATTTTTAGTTCAATTCTGCAATTCTGCTGACCGCCACATAGATTTCCTGTATTTTATACCATGTAGGATAATCTGTGATTCCCGTCTCCGGAAGGCCAAACACATTCTGGAATTTCTGTACAGAAGCCTTTGTCTGCTCTCCATAAATACCATCCACCCCTACTTTGGGTATTGCCGGGTAAGCTCCTGCAATGACGTTGAGCTGTTCCTGCATCTGACGTACTTTATCTCCGGTAGATCCGATATTCAGATCATACCCCGGCCACGAAGACGGAATCCCCGAAACTTCCTCAGCAACATTGATATACATATCATCTCCATAAAAATACCGCAGGATCTCAATTGGTGAATACCCCTGGTCTCCCAGCGACTTACTTCCCCACTGAGTCATCCATCCCCGGTTTCTGCACTGCACCTGTCGTCCATCACAATACTGCGTCAGGATCGGCTGACGGACATCCGGTCTGGAGAGATAATTTTCAAACAGTTCATCCGTGATCCTGGAAATACTGTCAAATACATTTCTTCCACGGATCCATTTGTGATCATATGCTGTAGAAGATGTAATGGTAAAATCTTTGCCTTTATTCCGATACCACTCTGTATAGACGCGATTAAGCGTAAAGGACATGATTGCCAGTATATTTGCCCGTATTGTGTCATCCGGCCATGTTGCATAGATCTCACTGCTGGCAACATTTTTTATATAATCTTTATACCTGACATAATAGTCCGGTGCCGTTGTATCATTGACCGAGCCGTCATGCACAACAATATATTCCGGTATAACAACTCTGCTCAGAACGATCTCTCCACTCTCTCCGACCGGTTTGATCTCTGCCTCTTCAATTTTTGGCGGATATTCCGCAAACAGCGTATGTGGCCCGATAACCAGACGTTCAAACTCTGCCTCTGCCTGAAATGCAATTCTTACAGACTGCTGTGCCAGCACCGAAGGAAGCACCTGCACACCCGCAATCTCCGTATCTTCAAATCCTTCTGCCTGCACCTGAACTGTATATTCCGCATATGGCTGTTCTTCTACCGGTTCCATGCTGTACTCCAGCGGAGGCGTTCTCAGATCCAGGGACGGTGTCTGTCCAGATGCATCTGTACGAACCTCTTCAACCGTCTGGCCGCTTTCTCCCGTATAAGAAATCCGAACCAGTGCATTCTCCACCGGTCTACTTCCGTCTTCTGTAAATACACTGACTTTCAGTTCCCCTTTGTCAGGCTGTTCCTGCTGACTCTGCACTTTTTCAAAAAATTCCACGCGATTCTCCTGCCCCAAAGCTCTCCGTATATTCTATGCATTCTGCCGAAAATCTTTACACAAAAAAAGGACAGCGTATTCTGTCAAAAGAATTTCTGTCCTTCTGTATTGTAATATTTGCATTTATCAGAATATCTTAAGAATGTCATTATACATAACGACAACCATCAGAACCATCAATGCCATCAGACCCGCAAAATGAATCCTGCCTTCAATCTCACGATTGATCGGTTTCCTGCGGATTGCCTCAATGATCAGAAACACCAGTCTTCCTCCATCCAGTGCCGGAAGCGGAAGAAGGTTCATAACTCCAAGGTTGGCCGACAGGAGAACCGCCATATTCAACATATTCATCCAAAGCATCAGCGCGCCTTCGCTCTTACTCTCTTCATAAGTTGTACCGATTGCATCCACAACGCCTACCGGACCACTGAGATTCTGGAATCCAAGCTGACCTGTGACCAGTTCTTTCAGACTGAGCAGGGTAGTCCGGATCATATATTTAATTTCCAATGCTCCATATTTCAGCACCTGCAGACCGGAAGTCTTTGTATAACCAAGGTTATAAGAAAAGCCCAGCTGTGGTGTGCGATATTCTCTCGGTGTGATCGTTGCCGTATAATCCAGACCATTTCGGTCATACGTGATTTCTACCGGCTCATCAGACAGCGGATGTTCTGCCAGATACGCATCATATGCCTCACCGTCCGCAATCTCCACACCATTGATGGCTGTGATCGTATCTCCCGGCTGCAGACCTGCCTCCTCAAGGGGCATTCCCTCAATCAGCGATTCTACTGTCATAGAAGATGCATCTGAGCGATTAAATCCCAGCAGATAACGGACAGATACATCCGGCGTATATGTGATATTCTCTGTTTTACCGTCTCTTATGACCTTCAGGTTGACGCTATCCCCTTCCTGAAGTTCATTAAGGTACATATATACATACAGATCTTTTGCAAGATCCACATGATAACCGTCATACTCTGTAATAATATCTCCTGCCTGAAGGCCTGCCTCCGCAGCAGCAGAAGTCCTGTCAACCTCCAGAACCTCTGCCGGATCATATCCGACAAAGCCAACAATGATCACTGCCAACACAAAAGCCAGTATAAAGTTAAAAACCGGTCCTGCTGCAACAACAGAAATCCTGCCCCAGACAGGTGCCGCATTAAAAGAGCCCGGAACATCTTCTTCCGCCGTATCTTCCCCCACCATGGCACAGGAACCGCCAATCGGAAGTAGCTTCAACGAATATCTGGTCTCCCCTTTTTGAACACTCCACAGTCTCGGTCCCATTCCAAGAGAAAACTCCGTCACACTGATACCGTTCAATTTTGCAAAAAGGAAATGTCCAAATTCATGAAACAATATGATTGCACTGAAAATAATAATCGCAATCAGGATCTTCAATCTACCACCTGCTTTCAATCCACTGATATGTATCGTTTTCTACTGCCAGGATCTCCTCAAGAGACGGATTTTCGATCACAGTATGACGTTCCATAGATTCTCCGATAATATCATAAATATCCAGGAAACGGATTTCTCTGTGAAGGAATTTGCGCACCGCAAGTTCATTCGCCGCATTAAATACTGTCGGCATAGAACCACCAGTCCGTGCTGACCGGATTGCCATCGGCAGTCCCAGAAACGTATCCATATCCGGTTCTTCAAACGTGATCTGTCCAAGCTTTGCAAAATCCAGTCGTTCTCCATCCAGATATCTTCTATGAGGATAATACAGTGCATACTGAATCGGCAGTCGCATATCCGGTGTGCCAAGCTGTGCCATGATCCCACCGTCTTTGAACTGAACCATCGAATGGATCACACTCTGTGGCTGCACAACAACCTGGATCTGATCCAGTTCCACGCCAAACAGCCATTTTGCTTCCATAACTTCAAGTCCCTTATTTACCAGTGTTGCAGAATCCACTGTGATTTTCTGTCCCATCACCCAGTTCGGATGCTTTAATGTATCTTCCAGTGTCACATTCTCCAGATCTTTTCGTGTCCTTCCACGGAACGGGCCACCAGAAGCCGTGATCAGAAGTTTATCAATTTCTTCTTTGTGTTCTCCGTTCAGGGACTGAAAGATTGCGCTGTGCTCGCTGTCTACCGGAAGAATCCGGACTCCATATTCCTTTGCCATCGGTATGATCAGATGACCGGCAGTGACCAGTGTCTCTTTATTCGCAAGTGCGATATCCTTGCCTGCACGGATTGCTTCGATCGTCGGACGGATTCCAAGCATTCCCACGATTGCTGTAACCAGGATTTCTGTCTCCGGCATTGCAGCCAGTTCCAGAAGTCCGTCCATTCCTGCTACTACCTTTGTATCCGTATCCTGAATCTTCTGCGCCAGTTCCTGCGCTGCTTTTTCATCCCAGACAGCCACAAGCTTCGGCGAGAATTCCCTCACCTGTTCTTCCAGTTTCTGGATATTGCTGCCTGCACTGATTCCAAGTACCTCAATATCTCCGTTGGCACGTACCACATCCAAAGTCTGTGTTCCAATAGAACCTGTTGAACCTAATATCGCAATTTTTTTCATGCTGTTCTCCTTTTAAAGACCAAGAATCATTTTTGCCAGATAATAAATAACCGGTGCCGTAAAGATCACACTGTCAAAACGGTCCAGAATTCCTCCATGTCCGGGAATCAGCTTACCATAATCTTTGATCCCCTGGTTTCGCTTGATCGCCGATGCTGCCAGGTCTCCAACCATAGAGATCAGCGCTCCGACGCCACAGATAACCGCATATTCCAGCATCGCTCCCTGTGTTGCAGCTGCATAAATTACGCCGAGCAGTGCCGCCCCAACTACACCTCCGACTGCACCTTCCACAGACTTTTTCGGGCTGAGGACCGGTGCCATTTTGTGCTTACCGATCAGCATTCCCACACAGTAGGCACAGGTGTCGCATCCCCAGGAACACAGAAAGATCAGCCACACCAGGAATTTTCCATCAGGAAGATTTCTGGTCAGAAGAATAAAAGAAAGCATTCCTGCCACATAAGCCACACCAAAGAAAGCTGCCATCACCTGATTCGCATTGTATTTTGGATATGTAAATACATATACAAACATCAGAAGTACCAGTGCCAGAAGAATCGCCATCATTCCATATCGTTCAAAATCCAGAAGCACTGCACCATAATACAAAAGAGCCCCAAGATAACCTGCCAGTTCCAGAAGTCCTGTCTGCTCTTTGTGCACGCCCATCGCCTTGTACAGTTCCTGCATACCGATCAGTGAAACACATAACAATGTCACAAACAGTACATATCCGCCGCTTATGATCGTCAGAAGTGCAGCGATCACAAGCAGGATTCCGCTTATGAGTCGTGTTTTAAACATAATTATTCCTCCTTCACGCCTCCATAACGGCGATCTCTACTATTGTACTTTTCGATTGCTCTGATCAGATCTTCTTTATGAAAATCCGGCCATGCAACATCTGTGAAATAGAATTCCGTATATGCCAGCTGCCACATCAGGAAATTTGACAGGCGCTGTTCTCCGCTGGTACGGATCAGCAGATCCGGGTCCGGAACACCTGCCGTATCCAGATAGCCTGCAATCGTATCTTCTGTGATCTCCTGCGGATTCAGCCTGCCTTCAGCCGCATCCTGAGCAAGTTTTCTCATTCCGCGGGTGATTTCATCACGGCTCCCGTAATTCAGGGCAATCTGGAAATACAGCTCATCATAATCCTTGGAAAATTCTTCCAGTTCTTTGATTTTCTCCTGAATATCCGGCGCAAATGCCGTAGGATCTCCGATAATCTTGACACGCATATGATTTTTTTCTGCGCTCTTCATACATTTCTTGAGATAACTGCGAAACAGTTTCATCAGGCCTTCCACTTCTTCTCTGGAACGTTTCCAGTTTTCTGTAGAAAAAGCATAGACAGTGAGATATTTCACTCCCAGATCCTTAATATCATCACAGATCGTCTCAAGATTTGCACAGCCCTTGATATGCCCATAACCGCGCGGCATGCCTTTGGCTTTTGCCCATCTGCCGTTTCCATCAAGAATGATTGCAATATGATTCGGGACTTTTCTATTCTCCATATTTTCTCCTCTCATTCCGGAGAGCGAACAGAAAGAGAGCCCTTTCCGGCTCTCCCTCTCCCTCCATTCTGACTGTATGATGATTATACGGTCAGGATTTCTTTTGCTTTTGCATCCACTGCAGCATCAATGCTCTTGATGAATTTATCTGTAAGCTTCTGAACAGCATCTTCCAGATCTTTTACTTCATCCTCAGAAACATCCTGTTTTGTCAGTTTTTTAAATGCATCGTTCGCATCACGGCGCACGTTACGAACAGCTACTTTGGCTGCTTCACCTTTTTTCTTGACATCTTTTACAAGTTCTTTACGACGTTCTTCTGTAAGTTCCGGAAGAACCAGACGGATGATCTTGCCGTCATTACTCGGGTTCAGTCCAAGATCAGAAGTAAGAATCGCTTTTTCGATTCCTTTGATCAAGCTTCCTTCCCACGGCTGGATCTGAATCATTCTTGCCTCCGGAACAGTGATATTTGCCACCTGCTGAAGCGGTGTAGGGCTTCCATAATAATCTACCGTGATCTTGTCAAGGATATGTGGATTTGCGCGACCCGCACGGATCGTAGTAAGTTCTTCCTCAAATCCTTTCAGTGTTTTTGTCATCTTCTGCTCATATTTCTGCACTCTTTCATCCATTTGTCAAAATCTCCCTCTCCTGTTTTATTTTGTTGTTTTGCTGCTTAGACAGTCACTTTCGTTCCTGTAAATTTACCATGTACCGTATTTACGATGCTGTTTTCTTCTTCCAGGCCAAATACCATCATCGGCATTTTCTGCTCCAGACACATGATAGATGCAGTCAGATCCATCGCCGCAAGTTTCTTATCTACTACTTCTTCAATAGAGATTTCGTCATATTTCACTGCATCTGGATTTACCTTTGGATCACTGTCGTAAATACCGTCAACTGCTTTTGCCAGAAGGATTGCTTCCGCTTCAATCTCTACAGCACGCAGTACAGTTGCTGTATCTGTAGAAAAGTACGGATGTCCTGTACCACCGGCAAAGAACAGAATCTTGCCTTCTGCAAAAGCTTCTTCTACCGCATCTTTGGAATACAGTTTTGTGAATGCACCGCAGACAAACGGTGTGAAAATTTCTGTTTTAAGTCCCAGATATCTGCAGATATCAGAAACATAGATACAGTTCATAACAGTCGCAAGCATTCCGATCTGGTCTGCTTTGTTACGATCGATCGTTTCACTGGTACGTCCTCTCCAGAAGTTTCCACCTCCGATAACGATTCCGACCTGTGTACCTTCCTCGACAACTGTACGGATCTGTTTTGCCACTGCAATGACAGTTGCTTCATCAAATCCTTTTTTTTCTGCTCCGGCAAGTGCCTCCCCGCTTAATTTCAGTAATATTCTTTTCATAAGTTCGTTTATCCTTTCCTCCAATGCCATTCCGCATCGGTATTCTTTACCATACACCTGTTACGATTTCATTTCCATCTTCGTCCACTGAAGTAGAAACCGTAAAGTTAGAATAATAATAATAGCCTGTCGTTCCTGTTGCAGCATCCTCTTCATATTCAGAAGACTGCGCTCCGCCCACTGCACCGACCAGGTCATCGATAGACATACCGATATAACCTTCTGCTGTCTGGATCGTAGAATCGGTCGGATTCGTATTATCTCCATCATTATCAGACGGTGTGCTGGTAGGACTTGGATCGTTGTTGTCACTGTCTGTTGACGGTGTATTATTTGAATTTGAACTGTTATCTTCACTGTCCGGTGACGGAGTCGGTGTCACAGAATCACTGTCTTCCTCATCTACCTCAAGTCCCAGTCTCTTCTTGACATCATTCAGCGTAGAAACTTCCCTGGTACTGTTTGCAGTCATATAAGTTGCATACGGGATCGCATCATCGTCTTTTCCATCCATACGAAGTGTCAGCTGTTTGATCGTAGTAAGTGGAAGATTTCTGAAAAAGCATTCATTTTTTTCTTCGTCTGTATAAGAAATACGGATATCATACGTTACAGTCGAAGAAGACGGTTTCTCATAATAGTAAACTGCATTTTCCCCGCTCTTCAGCGTGAAGCTTCCGTTTACCAGATCATCGCCCCATTCATCTGCTGCCTCTTCATCCTCATCGGAAGGTGTTTCACGAATGTAGATCGCAGCGATCTCTGAACCGGTCTGATTCACGATTGTTACCTTGGATGCGGTAGATGTCTTTTCACCCATAATATTCTTTTCGACTGTTGCTTCCATATTCACAAGCTCTGTTGTTGGTGTAGGAGATACTGCTTCTTCCTGCACCGGTGTCGGTGTCGGCTGTATCACAGAAGTGTCATTCTTTTTTCCACATCCGGCCGCCGCCACTGCAAGTATCATAAATCCGGCTGCCGCCAGATATTTTTTTCTGAACATATCTCATTCCTCCTATTCAAATTGCGGAATAGTTATATCATTTTATCTTTTTCTTTTCATTATACAGGCTATCAAATCGTTGTCAACCAAATGTCTGCGAATTCACACTTTTTTAAATTACAGATTTTTGACTTTAAATTCTCTTTCTGCTTCTCTTCTCTGGTCTTTTTTTGCAATATCCTGTCGCTTATCGTAAAGTTTTTTGCCTCGTGCCACACCGATCTCCAGCTTCACCAGACTATTCTTGAAATACACCTTCAGCGGAACGAGTGTCAGTCCTTTTTCCTGCAGGCTTCCCTCGATCTTATTGATCTCATGGCGGTGCAGAAGCAGTTTTCTGACTCTCATTGGATCCTTATTGAAAATATTTCCCTTTTCGTAAGGACTGATATGCATCCCGTAAATATAAACCTCGCCTTTTTCTACCCGGATAAATGCTTCTTTTACACTGCATTTGCCCATGCGGAGTGACTTCACTTCTGTTCCGGCCAATGCAATCCCGGCCTCATATGTGTCTTCTATAAAATAATCATGAAAGGCTTTTTTGTTATTCGCGATCAGTTTCATTCCGGCTTTTTTTGCCATGAACAACACCTCCTTTATTCAACCACAGTAAAGTCGACAGTCCTTCTCAGTGCATCTGCATCTGCTACACGGACGCGTAACTTCTGTCCCAGATGATATACCTTTTTGGTCAGCTCACCACGGAGTTCATAATTTTCCTCATCAAAAGCATAGTAATCATCGGACAGTGCCGTAATATGCACCAGTCCTTCTACTGTATTTGGCAGCTCGACATAAAGTCCATATGCAGTCACGCCGGAAATGATTCCCTCAAATTCTTCTCCCAGATGATAAGACATATACTCTGCCTTTTTGAGACGGTCTGATTCCCTCTCTGCTTCCTGTGCACGCCTCTCACATACGCTGGACTGTTCTGCCACATTCTCAAGGATTTCTCTGTAATGTTCTGTCTTGCCTTCTCTCTGAAGTCTCCCCCTGATATTATCACGAATGATACGATGGATCTGTAAATCCGGATATCTTCGGATCGGAGAAGTAAAATGACAGTAATATCTTGCAGCAAGTCCAAAATGTCCACTGCATTCTGTTGTATAACGTGCCTGTTTCATAGTTCGCAGCATCAGTCTGCTGATCATTGTCTCATTCGGCATTCCCTGGATCTGCTCCAGAATTTCCTGAATTTCTTTTGGCGAGATCTCTTCCCGTGCTTTTCGTACCTGAATACCCTGATGCCTGAGAAGCGTCAATAGACTTTCCACTCTCTCCGGATCCGGATTTTCGTGCGTACGATACACAAACGGATACTCGCCGCGGCAATATTCTTTTGCCACGGTCTCATTTGCCATCAGCATAAAATCTTCTATGATCTGTGTTGCTACATTTGCCTCATAAGGCTTTACATCGATCGCTCTGCCGGCTCCATTAAGTATGATCTTGCTTTCCGGGAAATCAAAATCAATCGATCCACGGTTATGTCGTTTGCTTCTCAGAAGAGCGGACAGTTCTTTCATCAGGAAAAACATCGGTACGAATTCCTGATATTCTCTGCTAGTTTCAGTATCTCCATCCTCCAGAATGCGGCGCACCTGATTGTAACTCATGCGGCG
Organism: Blautia sp. MSJ-19; assembly: GCF_018918125.1. GTDB lineage: Bacteria > Bacillota > Clostridia > Lachnospirales > Lachnospiraceae > Blautia_A. The sequence goes on along the minus strand of NZ_JAHLQA010000042.1, from coordinate 143,832 downwards.
ATCTACACGTATGATCGTTTCTGCAATCTCGTGTCCTACCACAGTTCCTTCTTCATCAATATCCATGAGGCAGCTCAATGTCAGACGATCCTGCCCCTGATTCAATGAACAGATTCCATTGGAAAGACGTTCCGGAAGCATCGGTATCACACGATCTGCAAGGTATACACTTGTTCCCCGCTTCAAAGCTTCCTTATCCAGTGCACTGCCTCCCTGCACATAATTACTTACGTCAGCAATATGCACTCCAAGATGATAAATACCATTTTCTTTTGTAAGAGACACGGCATCATCAAGATCTTTGGCGTCCTCCCCGTCGATCGTTACCGTCACAAGTCCGGTCAGATCTTTGCGGCCGTCTCTGTCTGCTTCCTGCACATGATCCGGCACACGCATCGCCTGATTCATAACCTTTACCGGAAATTCTGTCGGAATACTAAAACTGCGGACAATAGCAAGGATATCTGTACCCGGAGCATTCATACTGCCAAGATTTTCTTTGATTTTTCCTTCTGGTTTGCGATGTTCATTTCCATAATCAACGATCTCCGCCACAACCTTATCCCCGTCACGGACACCCCTGGCATTTTTTGGCGAAATATAGATATCCTTTGAAAACTTCTGATTATCACAGAGAATAAATCCATAATCCCTTTCTCTCTGAAAAGTCCCGACCACTTCCTGGTTAACACGCTCCAGTATCTTGTATACAACACCCTCTCTGCGTTTTCCGCTTTTGGATTCCTTTTTCAGAAGAACCTGCACACGATCCTGGTGCATGGCAGTCCCTGTTGCATCTGCCGGGATAAAGATATCCTCCTCTTCGCCTTCGATTTCCACAAAGCCAAACCCCTTGTGGTTTCCAATAAACGTTCCCTCTTTGACCAGCCCCTGTTTACTGAGTGCACGGATATCTTTTTTCTTTGGTTTAAAGATCTGTTTTTCTTTGGAAAATTTTTTCTGTTTTTTCTTTTCCCAAATTTTCTTTCTGCTCAATTATGCTCCTTTACTTTGAGAAAAAAAAGCACTCTTGTGATTATACAAGAGTGTTTCCTTCTGACAATTCTTAAAAATTCATATTCAAAACTGCTGCCAGTACAAAAAATAACACTGCCATAATTGTGGTAGCTCGAACAAGACCACCTTCCATAGAACGTCCTTTATTTCTTCCCCAGTAGGAATCTGCTGCACCGGAAATCGTTCCACCCAGACCCTGCTGCTTGCCTTCCTGCATCAGAACAACGACAGTAAGAGCAATACAATCTATGGCAAAAATAACAGTAAGAATAGTTCTCAGTATCTGCACTTCGGTTACACCTCCTAATCAACTAGAGGTTATTGTATCATAACAGACCTTTGATTTCAACCGTTTTTACTTATTTCCACGCTAAAAATCCCTGTCCGTACCCTGTTTTTCAAAAGGATTTTCATAGACTGCCATTTTTTCCAGTCGTTCTGCGATCCGAAGCAGCTGATTGTATTTTGCATTTCTGTCTGATCGGCACGGTGCGCCGGTTTTAATCTGTCCTGCCCCCGTCGCAACTGCCAGATCCGCAATAAAATCATCCTCCGTTTCTCCTGATCTGTGAGAGATCACCGCTCTGTATCCCGCACGCTGCGCCATCTCTACGGCATCCATAGCTTCGCTAAGCGTTCCGATCTGATTGACTTTTACAAGAATCGCGTTCGCAGCCTTAAGCTGTATACCACATTTCAGCCTTTTGATATTCGTCACAAACAGATCATCCCCCACAAGCTGCACTCTGCCGCCAAGTCTTTCCGTCATCTTCTGCCATCCATCCCAATCATCTTCCTGCAGTCCGTCTTCAATGGAAACAATCGGAAATTCTTCCAGAAGGCTTTCATAATAATCGATCATTTCTTCTGCATTACGAAGGATTTCTTTTCCCTTCATCTGACTTTCCCCCGGGAAATAGTAGCAGTCCAGTTTTTCATCATACAGTTCGCTGGCCGCCGCATCAATTGCAATCCAGATTTCTTTTCCCGGTCTGTATCCCGCCTTTTCCACTGCCTGCACGATGACTGCAAGAATGTCTCTGGAATCCGCCAGATCCGGTGCAAATCCCCCTTCATCACCAACCGCTGTAGACAACCCTCGCTCTTTTAGAAGAATGCGAAGAAGCTGGTAAATTTCTACACACATGCGAATTCCTTCTTCAAAGTTTTCCGCACCGGCAGGCATGATCATAAATTCCTGCAGATCAACGGTATTGTCCGCATGCTTTCCACCATTCAGGATATTCATCATCGGAACAGGCATTATCTTCGTATGGCATCCCCCAAGATACTGATGCAGCGGAACACGCAATGCCATTGCCGCAGCCCTTGCTACTGCCATGGACACACCAAGCGTGGCATTCGCACCGACACTGCTTTTATTATCTGTCCCGTCTGTATCTATCAGAATCTGATCGATTCGATTCTGATCCAGGGCATTTTCTCCTGTAACTGCATCCGCAAGTCTGGTATTCACATTCTGCACTGCTTTTTCCACGCTGAGCCCCGTATAATAGCCCTTTTTCCCATCGCGTAATTCTACCGCTTCAAACCTTCCGGTAGATGCTCCGGACGGAACAATCGCCCTCGCAGTGTATCCATTTATCCCAATCACTCCTTCTCCTACTGTAACTTCCACTTCCACAGTCGGATTTCCTCTGGAATCCAGCACCTGCCTGGCATGAACTTTTCGAACAGGAAGATAACGAAACATACTCTGACCTCCTTAACTTTCTTTTTTATGATTGACATTTTTTATTTTCTCCTTCTGGCTGGTTTCTATACCTTTGTTTCGTTTTATATTTTCAGTTATTTCTATATCTTTTTTCATTTTTACAGTCTGTTATATTTTTTTCTTATTTTTTTCTATTTTTATATTGACAATCACGATATTATCTGTTATAGTTAGATCATAAAACAAAAGGAACTACAAAATAAAGAAAAAGGAGCGTGAAACCACCGAAAACTTAAGTGATTTCCAGCAATTCAAGAAAGGAAGGTACAGACCACCAGAAACTTAAATGAATTTCCTTTATAATTTATGAAAGAGAGGTACGGACCACCAAGAACGTAAACATCTAATTCCAAATGTTTTAACTTTCACAGGAGGTACATTCCATTGGAAACTGAACAGTAAAAGAGCCACCAGAAATCAAAAATCTGATGGCTCTAATTTTTTACCCTTCTGCATATACTTTCTAAAAACAAATCTCCCGAGGTTCTATGAAATCCTCTCATCCCTTTCCTCTTATTCCAAAACTGATCTTTTTTCTGGCCGGTGCCTTTATCCTTGGTGCCCAGATAGGAAAGCTCCATGCTCACCAAAAAACTTTTTCTGCCTCTCCTGCCTCTTCCGAATCGGTAAGCTGGGGGCTGAGTTTCCAGCAGGAAGGCACGCGTCCGGTCGGCAATGCATCAATTGAAGAACTCCGTCCATACAATGCCTATTATGCTGATGACACCGAAGAAAAAATCCTGTATCTCACTTTTGATGCAGGCTACGAAAACGGAAATACGCCTCTGATTCTGGATGCGCTCAAAAAGCACAATGCCCCTGCCACATTCTTTGTTGTCGGAAACTTTATCGCAGACCAGCCAGAACTTATCCGCCGCATAGTCTCAGAAGGACACACCGTAGGCAATCATACGATGACTCATCCGGATATGTCCGGCATCTCCTCAAAAGAAGCTTTCCAAAAACAGCTTCAGGGCGTGGAAGAACTATATGAATCTGTCACCGGCGAAAAGATGACCAGATTTTATCGTCCACCTCAGGGGATCTACAGCGTGTCCAATCTTTCTATGGCGAAAGAACTGGGGTATTCCACTTTTTTCTGGAGCCTTGCTTATGTGGACTGGATTCAGGATCAGCAGCCTTCCAGAGAAGAAGCCTTCCAGAAACTGCTCAGCCGCATTCATCCCGGTGCAATCGTCCTTCTGCACAATACCTCTTCCACCAACGGGCAGATTCTCGATGAACTGCTGACAAAATGGGAAGAAATGGGCTATCAGTTCCATTCATTAAAAGAACTGACCGGAATCTGAATTCCGGTCAGCCCATTTTAACTGTTCTCTTAATTTTATTTGTCTGATTTTTCTTTTGTATGGAGATCTTCTTTGATCTGTGAACTGGAAATTTCCGGTGTACGTGGAAGATATACCACCTCACATCCCTCTTCCCTGAGGAAGTCAAATTTTCCTTTCCAGTCATCTCCCATCACAAAAGTATCCACATGATACTCTTTGACATCTGTGCGTTTCTGCTCCCAGTTTTCCTCCGGGATCACAAGATCCACATAACGTATCGCTTCCAGAAGCTGTTTGCGTTTCTCATAAGAAAAGTAGCATTTCTTCTGTTTTTCGTTCCAGTTAAATTCATCCGTAGAAAGACCAACGATCAGGTAATCTCCCATCTGTCGTGCCCGACGCAGCAGATTGATATGTCCGTAATGCAGCAGATCAAAGGTTCCGTATGTGATTACACGTTTCATTTCTGTATTCCTCTCTTTATATGAAATCTCTGTCTTAATATCTGTTCAGACATCTCATACAATAATCAAAGATACGAAGATACGTCTCATCAGAATAATGCAGTCCATCATAAATTCCCGCATTGTAACGATTGCTGATCCAGCCATATGTCTGAAGATTTGTACAGGTGTTGATGTACGTAAAAGATTTGTTCTTTCCGGTACACAATTTCTGGTAGATCGTCTTATTAAATGCAGCCACCTGTGCTTCTGTCCTGTTCTTTCCACCGGAGCTGCGAACCATCGCACTGTTTATCGGATTGACAGACATATAGTACATCTTACAGTTATATTTCTTTAAATTCGTCGCAACCTTTTTCATATATGTCACATAGGCAGAGCCACTGCTGAGATCATTGACGCCAAGATTGATGACTACAGCTTTCCGCGCAGACTTCGGCATAGATTTTACAGACCTGAGCAGGGTACTGTATCCGGTACTCTTAAACCAGGTCAGTCCTTCTCCGCCTTTTGCAATAAATTCAACATTGGACGGAGCAGACTCTCCCAGTGCAAGCTTTGTATCTACTGTTCGAGAATCTCCTACCATAAACACTCTGTCATATGCAAAAGCAGAATTTATAGTCGTCGGAGCCTTATCCATAGAGCTTCCGAAAACTACCATATAATATTTGCCACTTTTTCCAGGAATCCTGTCTCCTGCCTTGTAATCAGCATTCGAAAGTTTATTCTTGCCCTTTGTGCGAGACCATCCCAGACACATGTTACCAGAATTCAGATTAACTGCCGGAAATGTTGCCGTTCCAGAGGAATTGGACACATTCTTCCAGTAAGATCCATCGTATTTGTACAATTTGATTCCGGTAACCTTCTGCTGCACCGCATAATATTTGAGATTACTTTTTACTTTAACAGAAGCTCCCGCCTTTTTGGATACTTTTCCGCCGGCTTTTGTCGCCCAGCCCGTAAATTTGTAATTTTCATTAGAACTCAGAGACGGCAGCTTGGCATTATAGCCGGTAACAATCGTCTGTCTCAGACTTGTATATTCTTTTTTTCCGTTTGCCGTGTAAAAGCGCACCGTATATTCTCTGTACAGATTCAGACAGAACTTTGTATTCTGGTTGATCTGGATCTTACGGCCTGCAGAATATTTGTACTGCTGTCCATCAATCTTAGCGATCCAGACCGCTTTATATCCTGATCTGTTTACCTTCGGAAGCTCAATATAGCCGCCTTTTTCTACTGTTCTGGCAAGTTTGCGGTAATAATCGCTGGAAATCTGACCCTTTGCATTTGCAAAAGTAACTTTACAGGTCTGTGTCACAACCGGTTCCTCTGCCGCCCGAACCTTCTGTGGACTTCCAAACACACCAACTACGGCTAACAGCATTACTAAAAGACATACACACTTCCATCTGGCAGTAATTTTTCTCATAAATAACTCCTTATTTTCTTTGCAACTACTCATTTCCAAATAATAACACAGAGTTCTCAAACGCCCTGTGTGTTCACTATAACAGTTTTCATCTGATGATGCAATGTATTTTTAAATCAAATTTCATATTTTCGTCACATTTTCCAATGACCGCTCTATTTGTTCAGAAACTCCATGCAAGAATCATAAATGCGCAGATACGTTTCATTCGAATAATGCACACCATCATAAGTGCCCGTATTATTTTTGCTGCTGATCCATCCGTTTTTCTGCAGACCGCTGCAGATATCCATATATGTATATCCTCCTTTTCGGGTGCAGATCACCGTCCGGATCATACGATTAAAATCCCTCACCTGCTTTTCTGTTCTTGAAACTCTGCCAAGATAATTTTTGATCATGGCGCTGTTTACCGGATTCACAGACATATAATACATTTTGCAATTGTAAGGCTTCAGTTTTGCTGCCATCTTTTTCATATATTCCGGGTAAGAACTGTACATGCCATTTTTCCACAGATCATTTGCCCCCATATTGACGATTACCGCTTTTTTTATGTCTTTAGGCTGCTTTCTGACATCCGCATACAGTTGTTTAAATCCAGTACTCTGCAGCCATTTCAAGCCTTCTCCTCTTTTGCAGATCAGAACAGTATCTGAAGGTTTCGCTCTGCCCAGAGCCACTCCCATTCCATAAGTTCTGGAATCGCCTACAAAATATACTCTTTTAAATTTATTCTGTGTTGCCCGCACCGCAGGTGCCTGATCCTGTGACTGCCGAAACACTACCATATAGTAAGTACCTGTTTTTGATGGAATCCTGTCCCCTGCATAATACTCTGGATTCGAGGATCTGTTTTTTGTTTTTGACCATCCCAGAAACATATCCCCATTCCCGACATCCAGAAGCGGAAATACCGCGGTACCTTTTTCATTGGAAACTGTCCGGTATGCTCTGCCGTCCTCTCTGCACAAAACCACAACTGAGCGGTTCTTTTTGATCGCATAGAGATTCAGATTTCTTGTTATCTTAACTCTGCTGCTTTGCTTTCTCCAGACTTTTCCACCTTTTGTCTTTGCCCATCCAAGACTGATCTGACCTGTTTCCGTCGGGATTGTCCGCAGCGTGATCGTTCTTCCTTTTCTCACCTTCTGCCTCAGCTCTTTATATTCCCTTCCACCATTTCGAGTATAATATCTGACATAGCAGTATGAACTGTCAGATGCTGCTGATACCGGGTGTACATCACCTATCAGAAGGATTGCAAAAAGCAGTAACAGCAGTCCGCATATTCCTTTTCTTCTCCCGAAATCACTGTTCACTTTCATCACATCTCCCCCTGTTATTTTTGATATCCTAATTACAGGATACTTTGTTTATCTTTTAATTGCAATCTTTTTCCATGCTTTTTTGCATATATACTCTGTACTTCCGGAAGAACACCTATTTGACAGATAGTTTCTCCTGTGATAGTCTTCCATTAAAAAGAAATTCTGTTTTAACAATGGAGCACTACTATGGACCGTATTTTTACTTACTCTGTTTCAGATGCGGAGAACGGTATGATCGTTCTTGGCTTTCTTCGCAGGAAAGGATTTTCCAGACACATCCTGACCGCAATGAAAGCCGACCACGAAGCCCTCTCGGTAAACGGACAGAAAGCCGGAGGAAGAACCGTGCTTACCGCCGGTGACTGTTTGCGTGTACGTCTTCAGGAAACCGTTTCCTCCGAGAATATTCTTCCTACTCCCATGGAAATTTCCATATTATATGAAGATGAAGATATTCTCGTGGTCAACAAGCCAGCCGACATGCCTGTCCATCCTTCTATCGGAAACTATACCAATACCCTCGCCAACGGTATCACTGCTTATCTGGAAAGCAAGGGCGAACATTGTCCTTTTCGCTGTATCAACCGTCTGGACCGGGACACTTCCGGCGCACTTATTCTCGCAAAAAACGCATTGAGTGCTGCCGTCCTCTCAGTCCAGATGCGAAATCGTGAGATCCGCCGCACGTATCTGGCTGTCGTTGAGGGAATCACGCACAAAAGAGGAACCATTTCCGCACCGATCAGTCGTGTTGCAGATTCTGTGATTGAACGTCATGTAGATTTTATCAATGGCGAAACAGCAATCACACATTACCAGCGACTGGAAACCAAAAACGGCAATTCTCTTCTCGAGATTCATCTGGAAACCGGACGCACACACCAGATCCGCGTTCATATGGGCTATATCGGTCATCCTCTTCCTGCTGATTATCTTTACCATCCGGTATATGATCAGTTCTGCCGGCAGCCGCTTCACTCTTTTCAACTGGAATTCCGACATCCCATCACCGGCCGGCAACTGTGTCTGACGGCTCCTGTTCCGGAAGATATGTGTAATTTCTTTTAGCTACAGATAAAAACGTAAAAAGCTGTTTTTCCCTCGGAAATATAGATCTCCGTTGTGAAAAACAGCTTTTGTTTATTTATTCTTGTCGTAAACGATCTGAAGGCCTTTCAGGAGAAGATCTCCATCCAGGATCATCTTACGTTTACAGTGTGGAATGATTTTTCTTGACATTCCGCCTGTGGCGATCACAGTCACCTTCTGTCCAAGTTCTTCCTCGATTCTGTCAATGATACCATCCACAGCGGCCGCATTGCCATAAAGAATTCCACTTTTCATACAGTCTACTGTATTCTTTCCAATGATCTTCTTTGGCTCCTCGATACTGATTCCACTCAGCTGTGAAGCTCTGGACGTCAATGCATCCAGAGATATCTGCACACCTGGCAGGATCATGCCTCCAATATAGTGTTTCTTATCATCCACTACCGAAATCGTAGTCGCTGTCCCCATATCGATGATCACAAGCGGAACAGGATACTGTGCCAGAGCTGCAACCGCATCTGCTACTCGATCTGCTCCCATCTCCCCCGGATTATCCAGCATGATATTCAGTCCGGTCTTTACTCCAGGCCCAAGGATCATAGCATCTTTCTTCAGAATTTTCTGTACGGCAAGTCTCGCTGCCGATGTAATCTGCGGTACAACAGAAGAAATAATGGCTCCCTCAATATCCGACCGGTTGATATGATAGATATCAAGGATCGTCTTGATATCTATTGCATATTCCAGTTCGGTCTTTGTACGAATCGTGGAAATTCGTTCCGTAAAATATATTTTTTCTTTATCAATACAGCCAACAACAATGTTGGTGTTTCCAATATCAATGGCTAAAATCATAGTTTTCATTCCTGTCTATAGGCTTTTATGCAGCAGTATCTGGTTTTGCAATCTGAGCTGCCGGAATCAGATGTGCTTTGGAAAGTGCTGTTCCTACAGCCGCTGTGATGATCGTAGAAGAAACCATTTCACTGACTGCATTCACGCCAACCATCAGGCAGCATCCAACGATGATGTTGTGTCCACCCATCAGATTCTGGATCAGTTCTGTATTTCCAAACATCACAACCAATGCCGTCATAAAGAACAGAGTATTCAGAAAAGCGGAAAAGAATCCGGTCACTGCGCAGGACACATAAGTGTTGGCTTTTTTGTGAATGCCTCTGTAAATAAAACCGATACAGATTCCATCAAGAATACGTGGTCCAAAGCACTGTACGGCAGTCATAAACGGATTGATCTGGAACAGTGCTGATCCCAGTGCACTTACTCCACCAATTCCCATTGCCTGCATAAAACTGGTCAGACCAAAAACAGCTCCTGCGATCGCGCCGCCTGTCGGGCCAAGTACGATGGCGCAGACTGCAACCGGAATCACGTTAAATGTTACTGCCAGCGGACCAATGTTCAGATATCCCAGTGGTGTGTAAGCCATCAGGAAAAGGATTCCTGCCATAAGGCCAAGAATAGTCAGCTGTGATGTGGTAAATTTCTTTGTTTTCATGTTTTCCTCCTTGTTATCGTTCCCTTACGCGGGATACAATACGGTGCGGAATTGCGGGCATATGAATTTTTATTTACCCGCCTCCTGGTAAACGGGTTACTGTTCCTCTCTTTCTTTCTGAATCGAGAGAATTTTATCCAGGATGACGTTGGCTGCATCCTCCTTGCTCATAAGCTGGAGTGATACGTCTTCATCCTGTGTAATCAGAGTCAGAACATTGGTATCTCCCTGGAATCCTGCTCCTGCCACTTTGAGATTATTGGCAGCAACCATATCCAGATGTTTTTTTCCAAGTTTGGCTCTGGAATTACCAAGCATATTCTGAGTTTCCATGGAAAATCCACACAAAAACTGACCAGGCAGCCGATGTTCTCCAAGATATCCAAGGATATCGTCTGTCTTCTCCAGTTCAATGCTCATCTGTTCGTCATGCTTTTTGACCTTATCCTCATAAACATTTGCCGGGCGATAGTCTGCCACTGCCGCAGCTTTGATGATAATGTCCTGCTCAAAGCTTACAGATGTCACTGCATCAAACATTTCTCTGGCGGTTACAACCGGAACAAGTTTCACAAACGGTGGTGGCTCAATTGCACACGGTCCGCTTACAAGCGTCACGTCTGCCCCGCGGAGCATGGCTGCTCTTGCCAGCGCATAGCCCATCTTTCCAGAAGAATGATTGGTGATATAACGCACAGGATCGATCGATTCCTGTGTAGGTCCGGCAGTTACAAGAACCTTCCGGCCCAGGAGATCCTTTTCCCTGGCAATCTCTCTGAGAATATAATCCAACAGCATTTCCGGCTCCGGCATTTTGCCGGCTCCCGTATCCCCACATGCCAGATAACCACTGGCAGGTTCGATCACTTCGTATCCATAATGCTGCAGGATCGCCAGATTATCCTGAACGATCGGATTTTCATACATATTTGTATTCATGGCAGGTGAAACGATCTTTTTACATTTACATGCCATGATCGTAGTTGTCAGCATATCATCTGCAATTCCGTGTGCCAGCTTGCCGATCACATTTGCGCTCGCCGGTGCGATCATCACCACATCCGCCTGCTTTGCGATGGAAACATGCTCCACACTGAACTGAAAATTTCTGTCAAAGGTATCCACCAGGCATTTGTTTCCGGTGAGTGTTTCAAACGTAATAGGATTGATAAAATTCGTGGCATTCTGTGTCATCAGCACATGTACCTGTGCATGAAGTTTCTTCAAAGCACTTGCAAGATATGCAATCTTGTATGCCGCAATACTTCCGGTTACTCCCAGAAGGACGGTTTTGCCTTTTAACATCTCGTTCTCCTCCTTTGGCTGACAATGCTTTTCTGCATCTGTTTCATTATAACAGTCCTGTGTGTAATTGCAATGTATTTTTCCCGTGTTCGATTTTTTGTACAGCATTTTATTGAAACTCACAAAAATCTATACTATAGTAAATACAGTTTATTGTAATTTCGGAGGTTCTATATGAAAGCAGTTCAGATCACACAATGGTGTGCCCGTTTCATCCGCGAACAGGTACAGTCCGGTGACATCTGCATAGATGCCACTATGGGAAACGGCAACGATACCCTTCTTCTCAGCAAATTATGCAAAGAAAAAGGACACGTATTCGCTTTTGATATTCAGGAACAGGCACTCACCAATACACGCAGAAAACTTCAGGAAGCAGATGCACCGGAAAACTATACCCTTCTTCTGGAATCGCACACAGACATCGATCACTACGTCGATCCAGGTACTGTCAGCTGCATTACCTTTAACCTCGGATATCTTCCAGGCGGAGACCATGCAAAAGCCACTCACGCAGATTCCAGTATACAGGCCCTGGAAAAAAGTCTTTCTCTTCTGAAAAAGGGCGGTCTGATTTCTCTGTGCATCTACAGTGGAGGCGATTCTGGTTTTGAAGAGCGTGATGCCGTACTTGCATGGCTCAAAAACCTGGACAGCCGCCAGTATCTGGTAATCCGCAGCGACTATTATAACCGCCCCAATGATCCGCCTATTCCAGTTCTGATCATCCGCCAGTAAAACAAAAGGGACGGAGTTCATGGCACTGAATACCATGAACTTCATCCCCTGTTCCATCAGTCTGTAATCCTGATGCTCTCGATCACCGGCTGCTCATCCGCCTTGATCGTTCCGTTATCATCTGTTGGTTTTGCTTCTTTGCAAATCTTGTCTACAATATCCATTCCATCTGTCACGCTGCCAAATGCCGCGTAGTCTCCATCCAGAAAGATGCTGTCCGACTGCACGATAAAGAATTGTGAGCTTGCACTGTCCGGATCTGAAGACCTGGCCATGGAAATCGTTCCTCTGACATGAGAAATATCATTCTTTACACCATTGCTGGAAAACTCACCTTTGATCGTCTCTCCGGAACCGCCGGTTCCGTTTCCCTTCGGATCTCCGCCCTGCATCATAAAGCCATCCATGATCCTCCAGAAGGTCAGCCCGTCATAAAAGCCTTCCTGTGCCAGCTTTACGAAATTGGTGACTGTGACCGGTGCTGTATCCGCATCCAGTTCCACCAGAATATCTCCGTAATCGCGGATGCTGATATCTGCATGATGAATGCCTGTCAGTTCTTCGCTTGTATCAAGAACCTCTGTCTCTGCTCCCTCTCCGTCTGCACCATCAGTAAATCCTGCTTCTTCTGCCTCTTCTTCGCTTGCCACATTCTGTACTTTTTCGGTATCTTTATCTTCTGATTTGTCGTCTGTACTTTCTGTTTTTGTGTCTTCTGCACTTTTGCTGCTGCCGCATCCCGTAAGTGTACCCGCAGCCAATACAACTGCAAAAAGCACTGCCAGAACTCTGGATTTCATGATCTGTTCCTCCTGTCTTATCTTTTTTACCATATCGCTGTTGTGAACAGTTGTCATCAATATACCATTATGAAGATGCAAAGTCAAATCCTGACTTGTAACCATCGCCGGGCTCTGCTACAATAAAAAGCAGTATACAGAAAGGACGAATCTACCATGAAAAAAATCGCAAGTTTTACCATAGACCACATCAAACTTCAACCAGGTATTTATGTCTCCCGCAAGGACTACCTTGGTGATCAGGTCATTACTACTTTTGATATCCGTATGACTTCCCCCAATGAAGAACCCGTTATGAACACAGCAGAACTCCATGCCATGGAACACCTGGCAGCTACTTTTCTCCGCAACCACGCAGAATTCGGTCAGAAAATCATCTACTGGGGACCAATGGGATGCCGCACCGGCAACTATCTTCTTCTCGCAGGGGATTACGAATCTAAAGATATCGTGCCCCTCATGACCGAGATGTTTGAATTTATCCGCGACTTTGAAGGTGAAATCCCGGGAGCTTCCGCAAAGGATTGCGGAAACTATCTGGATATGAACCTTGGCATGGCAAAATATCTGGCAGATAAATATTTGACAAATGTGCTTTATGATATCAAGCCAGAACGCCTGACTTACCCGGAATAATCCTGCAATTTTCCTATATATTTCAAAAAGCTGAACCTCTGTAATCAGAAGTTCAGCTTTTTATAAGTGATCTGTCAGAATCCTACTGGGCAGCCGCTGTCGCATCCGCAGTTGTGGTACCCGCCGGAGCTTCTGTAGATACATACTGTGCATTTACATAGCCAGTCTGGTCATTAATGCTGACCTCTACCCACTGTCCATCCTCACTCACACCGGTACTGGTCAATGTCTGTCCAACCGTTGTTCCGGTAATGATCTGTGCATCTGTACTGCAATCAGAACGAACATTTACACCTTCAATCGCATAATAAGTTGCATCTTGTTTTATGATATTTACACCGCTCGCAGTCTGTGACATTTCCGGTGCCGGCGTTGGTGTTGCCTCCGGTGTCGGTGTCACTTCCGGTGTTGGTGTCGCAGTTGGAGTCGGAGTTGCTTCAATCACAGTCACCGTAGAATCCTCTCCACCGGTGCTGTATCCGCATCCGGACGCCGCCACAGCCAGCCCGGCAAGCACGATCAGTAATCTGGATTTCTTCATAGAAATAATTTCCTCCTTTATAGCGCATAAGCATAACAACACTATACTCCAATACTGGTATATTATGCAAGCCTTTTTTCACAGCCTGCAATTGCATTACTGTTTGTAATCCCCCCGGTCTGTCACGATCTCACAGCCGATAGTTTCCATCCTTCTGTTCAGGCACATCCTGCATTCTGCCGCTTCATCTCCTGTACAGATCTTGCCATCGTAAAGCATATACTTCTTTCTCACCGAAACCGGCGACAGATTTGGCATCACTACATTCGCTCCGGAAAGCACTCCCAGTTCTCTGCCTTTTGGATGAATCGTTCCCAGTGCCGTTGTTGCAGGAAGCAGCACTTTGGGCAGCATCAGACGCAACAGGGCAAGATAGAACAACGTATCATCCAGCGTTCCACTTCGTTCATTGCAGAACGGCGTATCCTGATGCGCAATAAATGGACCGATTCCCACCATTTCAGGATTCAGTTCTTTCAGGAAAAGAAAATCTTCTACAAGATCATCTACTGTCTGAAGTGGTGAACCCACCATAAAACCGGCTCCAGTCTGATATCCAAGTTTCTTGAGTGTCCGCAGACAGTTTTTGCGATGTTCACAGGACATCTTCGGTGGATGCAGACGGCTGTAATGACGTGGATCGGCGGTTTCATGACGCAGAAGATAGCGATCCGCTCCTGCCTCCCTGAACGCACGATAGCTGTCTTCTGATTTTTCGCCGATTGAAAGTGTCACTGCGCAGTCCGGATACTTTTCTTTGATCTTACGCACAATCTGTACGATCTTCTGATCCGTATAAAATCCATCCTCTCCACCCTGCAGGACAAACGTACGAAAGCCCAGTTCATATCCCTGGCTGCAGCATTCCAGGATTTCTTCCTCTGTCAGTCTGTAACGCTGTGCATTTTCATTACTTCGTCTTATCCCACAGTAAAAACAGTCATTTTTACAATAATTGGTAAATTCAATCAGCCCGCGTACATAAATCTTATTTCCATATACCTGCTGCCGTACCTGATTTGCCAGCTCACGTGCATACTGATCCCCCTCTGGGGAACGATTCGCCAGAAGCCAGTGAAATTCTTCTGCAGTCAGCATCTGTTCCTGATGCAGTTTATCAATTAAATTTTTCATCTGTTCTCTCCATCCGTCCAGCCTTATATCTGCTTTTTTCCTCTGGCGATATATCTGCCAAGCTTCTCCTGGATCAGTTTTCCATTTTCTACTGCCAGATTTCCTCTCAGAAATACCTTGTCGATTCCGCATTGCAGCTCAAAGCCCTCAAACGGGTTATTATCTGTATTGTACGCGTGAGTTTCAGCCGAAATCACACTCTCTTTTTCCGGGTCCAGCACGACAATATCTGCATCACTTCCAGGCGCGATCACACCTTTTTGCGGATAAACCCCATACAGCTTCGCCGGATTTTCAGCCAAAAACTTACACATCTGTTCCTGCGTGATCCTGCCTTTTTTCACTCCATAAGTATAGAGAAGTGTTCCTCTTGTCTGCACCCCCGGAAGACCTCCAGGTATCTTTGTGAAATCGTCTTTTCCAAGTGCTTTCTGTGCAAGCGTAAAACTGCACTGATCTGTAGCCACCGTCTGAATCTCTTCTTTTGCAAGTGCCTCCCACAGACAATCCTGATCCTCTTTTTTGCGGATCGGAGGTGCACAGACATAAACAGCCCCCTGAAAATCAGGTTTGGAATACACACTGTCTTCCAGCAGAAGATACTGTGGACATGTCTCTGCATATACTTCCTGTCCATCTTCCCTTGCACGCATAACTTCTTCAAAAGCCTTTTTGTTAGTAAGATGCACGACCATTACCGGTGCATTGGCTTCTTTTGCAATAACAAGCAGACGATGTACAGCTTCTGCCTCCATAGTGTCCGGACGTACCAGCGGATGATTTTCCGGTCCCAGTCTGCCTTCTTTTTTTGCCTCTGCGATCAGCGCATCGATCACTCCTGCATTCTCGCAGTGCACTCCGGCAAAACAGCCACACTCGCCCAGCTTTTTCAGAATTTTATACATATCGCAGTCATTCACGATCATAGCCGGATAAGTCATATACAGTTTAAAACTTGTGATTCCGTGATCGATCATATCCTGAACTTCCTGTTCTGTCTTTTCATTCCACTCCACGATTGACATATGGAAGGAATAGTCACAGGAACATTTGTTATCTGCCTTCTGATGCCATTTATCCAGTCCTTCTCTGAGAGTATGTCCTCCTTTGTCCTGAGACGCATAATCAATAACCAGCGTAGTTCCCCCAAGTATCGCTGCTTTTGTTCCAGTCTCAAAATCATCTGCCGTCACAGTTCCTGCCACTTCCAGATCAAAATGTGTATGTCCATCTATAAACCCCGGGAAAAGCAGCTTTCCGCTCACATCGAGCTGCTCCGCATCATCTGCTGCGAGATTTTTCCCTACCTGAACAATTTTTTCACCTTCCACCAGTACATCAAGCTGCTCTGATCGTTCGCCTGTGACAACTGTTCCGTTTTTTAATAAATATTTCACATCTTTCACCCCCAAAACATTTTTGTTTGCTGATAAAATAAATATAGCATTCTTCCATGGCAGCAGCAACTATTATCTACGCATTCGGACATAATTTGAACAATTTTTTTAAGGCATACTTAATTTTTATAAGAAAAATCTTTATCTTAAAAAAATTTTATGTTATATTAATAATAGTTATCTAATATGTGGAGGAGGAATACGAATGGGACGTCTGACTGTATTAAAACAGATTGCCAGAGATCTTGCTTCTCAATTTGGTCCTGACTGTGAAATCGTAATACACGATCTCAAGACCAACGATCCAGAGCATTCCATTGTTTATATTGAAAACGGTCATGTCACGGGCAGAGGAATCGGCGACGGACCTTCCAATGCCGTTTTTGACGTAATCAGACATAACAACAAAAAGGGAGATCACCCGGAGGAAGAAATCCAGGATCACTCCGGATATCTGATGAAAACCTCAGATGGTAAGATTTTAAAATGCAGCACTTCCTATATCCGTGATGATGACGGAACCCTGCATTATGTATTTGGAATCAATTATGATATCACCAAACTGACTATGATCGAAAGTGCCCTGCACTCCCTGGTCACTCCGGTAAACAAAGAAGAAAAACCAAAAGAGATCACACACAGTGTCAATGACCTGCTTGATCATCTGATCGAAGAATCAGTTGCTCTGGTCGGCAAACCGGTTGCATTAATGAACAAAGAGGACAAAGTAACCGCGATCCAGTTCCTGAATGACTCCGGTGCATTCCTGATCACCAAATCCGGAGACAAAGTCGCCAATTATTTTGGCATTTCCAAATATACCCTGTACAGCTATATTGATGTAAACAAATAAAAAAATCCGCAGGCTGCTGTTCCATCCCGAACAACATTCTGCGGATTTTTATCTTATGTATATTCTTTTATCTTCGTTCCTGTGTCTGCTGATTCAGCAGTCGTTTGATCACATCGATGGTTTCTTTGATACCATAGTTCGCACTGTTGATGCAGAGATCATAATTCTCCGGCTTGCCCCATTTTTCGCCAGTGTAAAACTCATAATATCTTCTGTGCTGTTTATCCATCTTCTTCAGAAAACGCACTGCCTGCTTCATGTCCATGTTGCGGACATCCATAACATGCTGCACACGTACCTGAAACGGTGCACTGATAAAGATGCTGATATGCGGAATATGATTGTTTTTAAGAATTGCATCTGCACAGCGTCCCATGATCAGACAGTCTTCCGTCTTTGCCAGTTCGCAGATCAAATCACTCATATTAAAAAACACCGCATCCTGTTTGGACAATCCATGATAGCGATTCAGCTCTTTGAGCTTGGTTTTCAGGCTTTCATGCGTTTTTTTGCCATATTTATTAAATTCAGTAAAGTTTTCTTTATCCTGTACCTCGCCTTTTTCTGCTTCCAGACGTTTCAGAACCTGATCAAAGATCTCAACATCATAATAGTTGATACGCAGATTATCCGCGAGCTCAAATCCGATATCATTGCCGGCGCTTCCCTGTGTACGGCTGATGCAGATCACAAGATGGTCATTTTCTGAAATTTTTTCTCTTCTGGCTGCCAGGTTCAGTGCAACACGCTCTGCATCCAGAATATCCGTAGATCCAAACATATTCGGAAGCTGTTCAATTGCTTTCAGGATTTCGTCATACTCTGTCATCAGACGACTTTTTTCTTTTTCATCTTTGATGGTACGTGCCATATTACTGATCAACGCAAGCTCGCTTCGAAGAAGGTGTCCATCCGGCTTGGTATACATCAGCATACTTAAGGTACGGATCGTTGAGTCACGGTTTCCTGTAAAAGTACGTCCGAGGGCTGATCCCAGAACACGGTATACTTCTGCATCCAGATCGTAGATACGATTGGCAAGTTCTGTATAAATTTCACGATTGATATTTTCTGACATAACTCTCCCCCCTTACATAAAGAACACAAGCATATCCAATATAAATACCGGAACCAGAAATACCAGTGACCATAATATGTATCCGAAGAAGGACGGCATATTGACACCGTTTTCGTCAGAAATAGATTTTACCATGAAGTTCGGTGCATTACCAATATATGTATTCGCTCCCATGAATACTGCACCGCAGGAAATCGCAGACAACAGTTTCACCGGAACTGTGCCAAGACTCGTGGTAACTCCATTCATAAAACCAAGGGTTCCCGCTGTGGTAAGGAACACCAGATATGTTGGTGTATTATCCAGAAAACTGGACAGTGCGCCGGTCGCCCAGAACATTTCGCGTGGACTGGAAAGCCCAATATGCGGACCAAGTGCTTTCAGAAGCATCAGTGCCGGCTGCATAGTAATAAAGATACCTATGAACAGTACCGCAACCTCCTGGATTGCTCCCCATGTAAAATGGTTTCTTCTTCGAATACTTTTGTCTGTCGTTTTGAAAGACAGAAAAGCAGCAAGAAGGATCATCACTATCTCGATCAGTGCCGGATAAGTCAGTGTCACTTCTCCGAAAATATGAATTCCCAGCACCTCACCTGCTGCATTCTGGAATGCAGAAAGACTCGGAAGCACACCGCTTAAAATGACCGCTGCCACGATCATGATCAGGAAAATAATATTATGCAATCCGTCAATGTGGAATTCTGTACCAGGTTTGCTGATATCCGGTTTACGTCCCTGTGCAATATCCTTACGATATGCCCGTTTGTCAACATGATAGAATACAAACAGCATGATCACCATGTTAAAGAGCAGAACCGGAAACAGATGCAGGCTCCAGAAAAACGGTACGCCCCTCATAAATCCCATAAGAAGCGGCGGATCTCCGATCGGTGTCAGGCATCCTCCCATATTGGATACCATAAAAATGAAAAATACCATAATGTGGCTTTTTCGCTTTCTCCAGGAATTCATTTTAATTACCGGACGGACCATCAGCATACTTGCTCCGGTAGTTCCGATACAGCTGGATAAAAGTGTTCCGAAGGCAAGAAGGCAGGCATTTACACGAGGCGAACCTGCAAAGTCTCCCTCCATGGTAATATTACCGGAAACACAGAAAAGTCCAAACAGAAGAACGATAAAAGTCAGATAATCGTTTACGATACATTCAAGGACTGTCTCCGTTGCTTTCCCTGCGCCATACACAATCGCAAAAGGAATTATCATCAGCAAGATCCACATAAGAACCACATGCGGCTGATGTGCTTCCCACCACTCCGCTCTGACCAGTGGCATTACTGCGATGCACAACAGAAGTCCTGCAAAAGGAATGCACAGCCAGACCGGCACCTGAGTAGTCGTCTCTCCACTGCCAGCTGCCCAGACACCTGTCGAATACATCAAAAGCATTGTCAGAAGCATTCCAAGAAATGTTACTGTTTTTTTCAAAGATGTCACCCCCACGTTTAGTTTTCAACCAGTGGTGATTATAACATACCTGTTGCAAATTACAATTGCACTTTCACTCAACAAATTCTGCATTTTTCCTATCGTTTTTGTGCATCTTTCCTATATATTGTATTTTTATCAGTACATTGCTGTACTTCTTCAAAGTATTTCCATGTCAGATTGTGCATTTTTGATGCAAATTAACGGACAGACAAAATAACAGAAACGGAGTTTTGCAGTACTCAAAAAGCACTGTGCAAAACTCCGTTCCATTCGTTTGTTAATAATTGCTGCTGGAACCAGAAAAGCTTTCCCCACCACTCGAAAAACTTCCCGAATCATTGTCATCATTTTTGGGTTTGGCAGTCTGACTGACTGTCTCATACAGAAAAATATCGTGTTTTTCACTTAGTTCCAGTCCGCCATCTGCTGTGTATGCACTGGCATCCGCCTGCTGTACACGTGTTTTCATCTTCCGTACCTGATACCAGGTCAGAACCCCTGTCGGAATGATCATGATCACAAATGCCATAAGCAGATCTGTAAGGAATCGTCCGGCTGCCGAATCCTCACTGATATCCATCGGCCGTATCTTCTGCCCTTCCGCAATGCGGTCAAGTCCCGCGGTCAGGTCATGGATCAGAGACTGATATCCGCCAAACGGATCATCCGCTTTCAGATACGTCTTGCATTTATCCAGCATTTTGTCCTGAATTTTCGTAGAAAAATCATTCTGCGTCTCTCCACGGAATACGATGGTAATGTTTCTCACTCCCGGCTGATGAAAAATACACATACCTTCATGAGTATCTCCATAACCGATCTCATTATCCTGCATAAATTCTGCTGCATACTGACGATAATCCTCATCCTCTCCCACATCAGGAGAAATCCAGAGAACTGCATCATATCCGTATGTATCATATATATCTGATAATTCCCCGTTGAGTTCTGTAATCTCATCCTCGCTCAGGATTCCGCAATCATCAAAGACCCAGGACATCTCCTCATTTTCCGCTGTCGTATCTGTATCCGCCGCATACACGGATGCCGGTACCGACATACAGAGAGTCATGGCCAGCAGTGATCCGCCTAAGATAATTTTCATTTTCTTCATTCAGATCACCCCCATAAATCGCAAAGCCGTAACGATCGCTGTCATGGCAATCGTCAGCGGAATATGATGCTTAAACCAATATTTTACCGCCAGATCCTTGCCTACCGGAAGATCACCGATCAGGCGTCCTGTCTGTCCATTCATGGCAAACGAATATGTTTTGCCATTCCACTTTGTATTCAGGAACCATACAGGAAACAGGCCATATTTTACTTTGCCTTTATTTGTCACGGTAATCTTCTCCTGTTTTGGTGTTACAGTTGCATATCCTTTGACACTCGCCTCAAAGCAGTTCTTAACGCTCTGTTCCATACGTTCATACACACGACCGGTCAGTTCATCCGGTTCCTGATCATACTTATCTGCCATATAACCGGAAAGATAAGAAAGATTGAACTCTGTCAGATCCTGGTATTCATATGGCTCGATCGCCTCCATCATGGTATCGTCGATTGCTTTGGAGCCATCCACCGGTATCTTCTTGAAATTTATCTTGCCGGCACGGGCAACATGATAAAATCTGGTTGCAGTATAGGTATAATCATCATCTTCCCAGACTCTGGTCCGTGTCGCCTCGTAGCTGAATCTTCCGGCTGTATCCAGATCAAACAGCCAGAAAGGAACATAGACCGCCTTAATCTCTTCGAGATGGTTTTCATCTTTAAATACCTTCGGAAGAAGCGGCTTTCCCTCATAATGCGCCTTGAGTGCCTGCATCGCTTCCTTTTTGGATTTCATAAACGGAATAATATAGTCCGGGCGATAAGTATCTTTAAACTGTTCCGGCATGATCATCGGATTGTCACAATACGGGCAAACCGTCGCTCCTGTCGTTTTTTCAGCCAGTACCTCTGCGCCACAGGACGGACAGCTCCATACCGCCATATCCGACTTCTCATCCGACTGCCACTGCTCCGGTTCAAACCCTTCCCAGTGCTCTGTCTTATCTTCTTTAGCTGTATCCTGCTGTTCCGCCAGCTTATCCAATTCTTCCAGTGAGTATTCCGTTCCGCAATACTCGCACTTCATTTTCTGAGATTTACTGTCAAACGCAAGCCCCGCTGAACAATTCGGGCATTTGTAATTTAATGTATCCACCTGATCACCTCCTCAGGTTATGGTCTCGGTTTTCCACATTCCTGACAGAATTTTCCTGTATTTACCGTTCCACAGCTGCAGGTCCACGGTCCCGCCGGACGCGGCTGTCCGCATTCGGAACAGAATTTCCCTGTGTTGACTGCGCCACACGCACAGGTCCACCCGGTATTTTGCTGTGGCTGCATCTGAGGTTGTACATTCTGCGCCTGCTGCCCCATCGCATACAGATTCTGTGCGTTTGCTCCTCCGATATTTCCCGCCATATTCATTGCTGCAAATGCCATTGCCGGTCCTGTCTTCTGATTGGATGCAGCTGCCTGCATAGCACTTGCCTGTGCACCAACCATATGTGCAGCTGCCATCGTTGGATTACGGAATGCTGCATTTCTCTGCAGTTCTTTGATCATCGCTTCGTCTTCTTCAGATGCTTTCACACTGGATACTCCAAGAGAAACAATACGGATTCCCCTCAGATTATCCCACTTTTCAGAAAGAACCTGATTCAGTGCATCAGAAAGTTCCTGGGTATGCCCCGGAAGTGCACTGTAACGAATTCCCAGTTCAGAGATTCTTGCAAATGCCGGCTGCAAAGCTGTCATCAGTTCACTCTTGAGCTGTCCGTCAATCTCTTCTCTTTCATAATCCTGTTCTACATTTCCACATACATTTGTATAGAAAAGAATCGGATTTGCAATGCGGTAACTGTACTCGCCAAAACATTTAATGGAAATATCGATATCCAGCCCGACATTGGCATCCACCACACGGAACGGTACCGGATTCGGTGTACCATATTTATTACCTACGAGTTCCTTTGTATTAACAAAATATACTCTCTGATCTTTTGGAGTCTCACCTCCAAAGGTAAAACGTTTGCCGATCTGCTGAAAAACGCTGCGAAGTCCCTCTCCCAGATCTCCACAGAAAACAGATGGTTCTGTGGACATGTCGTATACATATTCTCCTGGTTCTGCGCAGGCATCTACAACTTTACCCTGTTCTACGATCAGCATACACTGCCCGTCATTGACTGCGATCACAGAGCCATTGGAAATGATATTTTCCGAGCCATGCTTGTTTGCAGATCTTCCCGAAACCTTTTTATGTGCTTTCGTAACCAGTACATCTGCCGGCATGGATTCACAGTAGAAATATTCTTTCCACTGATCCGCCATAACTCCACCTGCTGCTCCTGCTGCCGCTTTGATCAATCCCATACGTAATTCCTCCTTTTTAAACTGTTTTCTTTCAGAGTTTCTTTTATTTTGCTCAATTGACCTGTCTCGTTTTTCTCAGGAAAGTTTATGAATAAACAGACCGCTTCGAAGTTTTGGTTCAAACCACGTGGACTTCGGCGGCATCAGTTTACTCTCATCTGCAATCTGCATCAGATCTTCCATTGCCGTCGGGAACATGGCGAATGCTACTCCTCCCGTCTTATCTGCTATTTCAGCAAGCTCACTGAGTTTGTGGCTTCCACCCACAAAGCGGATTCTCTTATCTGTTCTGGGATCACCGATACCCAGAATCGGAGTAAGGACTTTTTCCTGAAGGATGGAAACATCCAGCTGACCTACCACATCTTTTTTCTCATAAACATCTTCCCATGCTTTTAGGTGATACCAGTTGCCGCCCACATACATACCCATGCAGTGTTTTTCTACCGGTTTACACGGAAATCCCGGCATGATCATCAATTCAAAATTAAATTTCAGGCTGGCAATAAACGCATGCTCGTCCATTCCATTCAGATCATTTACAACTCTGTTGTATGCAAGGATCGTGAGCTGATCATACGGAAATACCACGGAAAGGAAATAATTGAATTCTTCACTGCCATCATAATCCGGATGCTCTGCTCTTCTCTTAAGTCCCACTTTTACTGCAGATGCCGCTCTGTGATGTCCATCTGCAATATATATGGAAGGAATTTTTCCAAACTTCTCTGCGATCAGTTTCTTCTCATTTTCTCCGTCAACTACCCAGACACGGTGTCCAATCTCATCATCTGCAACAAAATCATATACTGCTTCATGAGATGATTTCCACTGCTCCATCAGATCAAGCAGTTCCTTCGGATATCTGCAGGCAAGATAGATCGGACCGGTATTTGCATCACACACATCCACATGGCGGATACGATCTTGTTCT
This sequence comes from Blautia sp. MSJ-19, assembly GCF_018918125.1. Lineage (GTDB taxonomy): Bacteria > Bacillota > Clostridia > Lachnospirales > Lachnospiraceae > Blautia_A. The sequence goes on along the minus strand of NZ_JAHLQA010000042.1, from coordinate 119,686 downwards.
TTATCTTCTCTGGTCAGTTCATGTTTCTTCACAACACCATTCATATAATCATCGATCGAACAGCATCCCACCAGCCCCGTCTGTGTTTTTCCTTTGCGGGTCAGCTCATATATATAGTAGCACGGTGTCTCGTCCTGCTTCATCACACCATTTTCTTCCATATCTATAAGATTCTGTCTTGCACGTTCATATACTTTTGGATCATACAGATCCGTCTCTGCCGGAAGATCCATTTCTGCACGGTCCACATGCAGGAAAGAATCCGGATTCTGATCACCTATCGCCTTTGCTTCTGCACGGTCCACTACATCATACGGAAGCGCCGCTACATCTGCCGCCTTTTCCGGAACAGGACGCAAGGCTCGAAACGCCTGAAAAATAGCCATATTACTTATCTCCTTTTCTGTCTCATCACTTGTGTAAAAGATAACTTTATTTTATCATAGTGCCTCTCCCTTTTCAATAAATGCCACTTTTTTTCTGGTGTACTAACTTTTTTTGTAAAAGCCTAAAAGTTTTTGCATTTTCTATTGCAAATTTGTATATTTATGATATGATAGATTTAGAAAGAAAAGAAAAATTATGAGTTCAAAATAAATTTTTTAAGGAGGGTTTTCACATGACAGAAGGTTTAAAATGGACTGTCAATCACGTTGCAAAATCTGACGACAAACATCTCGAGTTAATGTCAGAGGAGAACGTGAAAAAAGCCAACGAATTTCACAAGAGTTTCCCGCAATATACAGTAACGCCTCTTCAGAATCTTGCTGAGCTGGCATCCTACCTCGGTGTTAAGAGCATTCACTGCAAAGATGAATCTTATCGTTTCGGACTGAACGCTTTTAAGGTTCTCGGCGGTTCCTACGCAATGGGACGTTACATAGCCAAAGAAGTTGGCAAAGATATCAGTGAGCTTCCATATGCGGTTCTTTCTTCTGAGGAATTAAGAAAGGAATTCGGACAGGCTACCTTCTTCACTGCAACAGATGGAAACCACGGACGTGGAGTTGCATGGGCTGCCAAACGTCTCGGACAGAAGGCAGTTGTCCGCATGCCAAAGGGCACAACCAAAACACGTTTTGACAACATCGCCAAAGAAGGTGCTACTGTTACCATCGAAGAAGTCAACTATGATGACTGCGTAAGAATGGCTGCAGCTGAGGCAGCCAAGACAGAGCACGGTATCATCGTTCAGGATACTGCCTGGGACGGATATGAAGAAATCCCGTCATGGATCATGCAGGGATATGGAACTATGGTCATGGAAGCTGACCAGCAGCTCAAAGAAGCCGGCATCGACCGCCCGACACACGTATTCGTTCAGGCAGGTGTTGGTTCTCTTGCAGGAGCAGTTGTTGGATACTTTGCTCACAAATACAAAGAAAACCCGCCAGTTATGGTTGTCTGCGAAGCAAGTGCTGCGGACTGCCTGTACCGTTCTGCTATGAAAGAATCCGGCGATCTTGTAAACGTAGGCGGTGACCTTCAGACGATCATGGCCGGTCTCGCATGCGGTGAGGCAAACACCATCGGATGGGATATCTTAAGAAACCATGTTTCTGTATTCGCATCCTGCCCTGACTGGATGAGTGCAAAAGCAACAAGAATCTACGCTAACCCGCTTGGCAATGACCCGCACATCGTTTCCGGTGAATCCGGATCCGTTCCGCTTGGTCTGTGCTTCACTGCTCTTCATGACGAAGATGCAAAAGATCTCAAAGAAGCCCTGAAGCTGGATGAGAATTCCAACGTTCTCGTAATCTCCACAGAAGGTGACACCGATCCGGTTCGTTACCGCGAGATCGTATGGGATGGCCTGTACGGAACAAATGAATCTTTAAGCGAATAACCTTTAAACAATTTCTATATACATGGGAGGACCTTTAAAATGGATTACGGCAAAATCAAAGAAGCTGCTCAGAACTATCAGGAGGACATGGTCAAATTCTTAAGAGCGATCGTTAAGAATCCTGGAGAAAGCTGCGACGAAAGAAAACATATCGAAACAATCGAAGCTGAAATGAAAAAACTGAACTTCGATGAAGTTACGATCGACCCACAGGGTAACGTGATCGGTTACATGGGAACCGGTGACAAGATCATCGCTTTTGATGCTCATATCGATACGGTTGGTATCGGTAACATCGAAAACTGGAACTTTGATCCATATGAAGGATATGAAACAGAAGAAGAAATCGGTGGACGTGGTGTATCTGACCAGTGTGGCGGTCTCGTATCTGCTGTATACGGTGCCAAGATCATGAAAGACATGAATCTGATCCCGGAAGGATGCAAGATCATGGTAGTCGGAACTGTTCAGGAAGAAGACTGTGACGGTCTCTGCTGGCAGTACATTATTAACGAAGACAAGATCCGTCCAGAATTCGTAGTTTCCACAGAACCGACAGACGGCGGTATCTACAGAGGACAGCGTGGACGTATGGAAATCCGTATCGATGTCAAAGGTGTTTCCTGCCATGGTTCTGCTCCGGAACGTGGTGACAACGCCATCTACAAAATGGCTGACATCCTTCAGGATGTACGTTCCCTCAACGAGAACGATGACGCTGATGAGACAGAGATCAAAGGTCTTGTTAAAATGCTCAACCCGAAATTCAATCCTGACTGGGAAGAGGCTCGTTTCCTTGGACGCGGTACTGTAACTGTATCCCAGATCTTCTACACCTCACCTAGCCGTTGTGCAGTAGCTGACTCCTGTGCAGTATCTCTTGACCGTCGTATGACATTCGGAGAGACATGGGAAAGCTGCCTGGATGAGATCCGTGCTCTTCCAAACGTTAAAAAATATGGCGATGACGTTGTCGTATCCATGTACAACTATGACCGTCCATCTTACACAGGATGCAAATACGAGATCGAATGCTACTTCCCGACATGGGCAATTCCGAAAGATCACAAAGTAACAAAAGCTCTTGAAGACGCTTACAAGAACCTGTATGGCGAAACCCGTCTTGGAAACGCAGAGACAGAAGAAATGAGAAAAGCTCGTCCACTTACTGATAAATGGACATTCTCTACAAATGGTGTTTCTATTATGGGACGTAATGGAATTCCTTGCATCGGATTCGGCCCTGGAGCAGAAGCCCAGGCACATGCCCCGAACGAAAAGACATGGAAAGTGGATCTCGTAAGATGCGCAGCTGTTTACGCTGCACTGCCGACATCTTACTGCAAGTAATCAGTCGGGATTTTTTGAGGAAGGTTTTGTTGGTTGTATTTGGGGATGAGGATTGCAGTGTGGCTGCTGCAATCCTGAATAAAAAAATTATTTTTAAAGGAGAATTTTTCGAATGAAAACTTTACAGGATTATATTGATAAACTTAACAGCTTAAACTTTAAGGAAATGTACAACAATGACTTTTTCTGGACATGGGATAAGACTGATGAGGAACTTGAGGCTGTATTTACTGTTGCTGATGCTCTTCGTTTCATGAGAGAGAACAACATCTCTACTAAGGTATTCGAGAGTGGTCTTGGTATTTCTATCTTCCGTGATAACTCTACACGTACTCGTTTCTCTTTCGCTTCTGCCTGCAACCTGCTTGGTCTTGAAGTTCAGGATCTGGATGAGAAGAAATCTCAGATCGCTCATGGTGAGACTGTTCGTGAGACAGCTAACATGGTATCCTTCATGGCTGATGTAATCGGTATCCGTGATGATATGTACATCGGCAAGGGTCATGCTTATCAGAAAGAATTTATGGACGCTGTTACAGAGGGAAACAAAGATGGTATCCTTGAGCAGAGACCTACTCTTGTAAACCTGCAGTGTGATGTTGACCATCCGACACAGTGTATGGCTGATATGCTTCACATCATCCATGAGTTCGGCGGTGTTGAGAACCTCAAAGGCAAAAAACTTGCCATGACATGGGCTTACTCTCCTTCTTATGGTAAACCGCTCTCCGTTCCGCAGGGTGTTATCGGTCTGATGACTCGTTTCGGTATGGACGTTGTTCTGGCTCATCCGGAAGGATATGATGTAATGCCAGAAGTTGAAGAAATCGCTAAGAAGAACGCTGAAGCTACAGGCGGATCCTTCACAAAGACAAACGATATGACAGAAGCATTCAAGGATGCTGATATCGTATATCCAAAGAGCTGGGCTCCATTCGCAGCTATGGAAAAACGTACAAACCTGTACGCAGAAGGTGACTTCGACGGAATCGACAAACTGGAAAAAGAACTTCTTGCTCAGAACGCAGAGCACAAAGACTGGGCTTGCACAGAAGAGCTTATGAAGACAACAAAAGATGGAAAAGCTCTGTATCTGCACTGCCTGCCGGCTGACATCACTGGTGTAAGCTGTGAAACAGGTGAAGTAGATGGATCTGTATTCGATCGTTACAGAATCCCGCTTTACAAAGAAGCAAGCTTCAAACCATATATCATCGCAGCTATGATCCTGCTCTCCAAATTCGAAAAACCACAGGATATCCTGAAGAAACTGGAAGTAAAAGCTGCTCCGAGAATTTTCGAATAAAATACAGGTTGGGGTGGTTTTTTCAATGTATAAAAGAAAAAGAATCGTTATTGCTCTCGGCGGAAACGCACTGGGCAACACTCTTCCAGAGCAGATGAAAGCAGTAAAAACTACTGCAAAAGCACTGTGTGACCTGATCGAAGAAGGTCATCAGGTAGTCGTTGTTCATGGAAACGGACCACAGGTAGGCATGATCAACAATGCTATGGCGGCTCTTTCCAGAGAAGATGAAAATCAGCCAAATACTCCTCTCTCCGTCTGTGTTGCCATGAGCCAGGCATATATCGGATATGATCTGCAGAATGCACTTCGCGAGGAACTTCGCAAACGTGGATTTATGCGTACCCCGGTTGTTACTGTTGTGACACAGGTTCGTGTAGACGAAAATGACCCGGCATTCCAGAATCCCAGCAAACCAATTGGTCACTTTATGACCAAAGAACAGGCTGACCATGCCGAAAAAGCATACGGCTATGTCATGAAAGAAGATGCCGGACGCGGATACCGTCGTGTTGTTGCTTCCCCTAAACCGGTTGAGATCGTTGAACAGGATGCAATCAACAGCCTTGTGGATGCAAACAAGATCGTTATCTGCTGCGGTGGTGGTGGAATCCCGGTCACTCTCCAGGGCGATCATCTCAAAGGAGCTTCTGCCGTTATCGACAAAGATTTCGCAAGCTGTCTGCTCGCCAAAGAGCTGGATGCAGACATGCTGATCATCCTGACTGCTGTCGAAAAAGTTGCTGTAAACTTCGGCAAAGAAGACGAAAAATGGCTGGATGAAATGACTGTTGACGAAGCACAGAAATATGTGGAAGAAGGTCAGTTCGCACCTGGTTCCATGCTTCCAAAAGTACAGGCTGCTATGGACTTTGCCGCTTCAGGCGAAGGGCGTACTGCCATGATCACCCTTCTTGAAAAAGCAAAAGACGGTATCCTGGGTAAGACAGGAACAAAGATTCATATTTAATTTTTATTTATCTTAAACATCAATGCCATGAATAAAAAGGAGTATACCTTCTGGGGCGGTACACGGTACACACCAGACTATACTCCTTTTTCTATATATATATTATTCAATTTTCTCTATACCACGTTATGTCAAAAAAGCTATGAAAAACTACTTCTTTTCCCCCTTAAGTTCCGGCAGGATCGTCAGCAGCATCGTAAAAAAGCAGGCACATCCACCGACAAGGTTGGATATTGGTTCTGCCCAGAAAACCCCATCCACCCCAAGTCCTCCGATACGCGGAAGAATCACAGTCAGCGGTACAACAATGATAACCTTGCGGAAAATTGAGAAAAATGTCGCTCTCTTCGCCTTGCCAAGTGCCACAAACACACACTGCCCGGTAAACTGCAGTGCCATGAAGCAGAAGCCAAAGAAATAAATATGCAATGCCGGGACACCCTTTTCCAGAAGTGCCGGTTCGCTGTTAAATATCCGAATAAAAAATTCCGGTGCGATCTTGATGATTCCCCATACAAACAAAGCGTAGGAAAAGCAGACAACTGTCACGAACTTGATTGCTTTTTTTACTTTGTCGTAAGCCTTTTCTCCATAATTGAAGCTCATGACAGGAGATGCACCATTTGTCAGTCCATGTACCATCATAGTCGCAATATCGCGGACAGAATTGAGGACTGTCATGACTCCTACATAGATGTCGCCGCCGTAGATCTGTAACGTTGCATTGCAGAAAATCTGTACCAGTCCGTTTGTAAACTGCATCATAAAGCCAGAGATACCAAGTGCCATGATCGCTCTTACTCTCTTCCACTCTATCTGCATCGCTTCTTTCCTGATGCGAAGGGTGGCTTTTTTGCCTGTAAGAAATTTCAGTACCCACACTGCGGAACAGAACTGTGACAGGATCGTTGCAAGTGCTGCACCGCGGACACCCATGTGGAATACAAAGATAAAGATCGGATCCAGAACGATATTTAAAGCTGCACCGATCAGGATTGTCAGCATTCCCATATTTCCGAATCCCTGGCAGTTGATAAACGGATTCAGCCCAAGCGAGATCATCACAAACGGTGTTCCAATCAGATATATCTGGATATATGCCCCTGCGTAGACATAAGTCGTATCACTCGCCCCGAACGCATACAGGATTGGCTTATAAAAAAGATATCCGATCACCATCAGAACTGCACTTGTGACCAGAAGCATGGAGAATGTATTTCCCATCAATTTCTCCGCTTCTTCCTCATTTCCCCGTCCAAGTTCCATCGCACAGAGCGGACTGCCGCCATTTCCATAAAGGTACGTAAATGCCATGATCATCGTAATGATCGGAAAACAGATTCCAACTCCTGTCAGTGCAATCCTTCCCGTTTCGGGGATCCTCCCGATATACATCCTGTCTACCACATTATACAAAAGGTTCAGAAGCTGCGCCAGAGTCATAGGAATCGACAGCTCCAGGATATTCCGATATACATTTCCCTTCGAAAAATCTGTCTGATGTGTTTTCATTTTCCAGTTTCACCCTCTTTTTATGTTACTGTTCGCTCCGTTCACAGTAACTCCTTTATTTTGTATATTATAGCACTCTGCCCTCTCTGCTTCCAGTTGTTCCAACATATTCTTCATATATTCTCCTTTTTTCATTCTAATGCAACATAATCTCACTCTTTTTTCATTCTTTTTTATCACAAAACCACATTCTTCTCTGCTCAAAAGCCACAAAAATGCATAATTCTACCTTGTTTTTCTCACCAAAGCAGAGTATAATAAAGATAGTTTTTAATCGAAATATTATATTCTCAGATGAATGGATGGAGGTATTATGGCTGAAAATTATAATGGTATGGCAGTAGGAATCTTTGAGCTCGACAGTTTTGCTGCCTGCTTCGTAGCACTTGATGCTGCTTCCAAAGCAGCAAATGTAAAGATTCAGAATATCGAGCGTAACCGTCTTGGTGCCGGTGCATGCGTAAAGATGCGTGGTTCTGTCTCCGATGTAACCGCTGCAATGGAAGCTGCGATCCACGTCGCAGAGCCGATTTCCAAAGTTGTTTCACACACAGTGATCGCATCCCCGGCTCATGATACAGAGCCGGCCATGTATATGACTGCAAATAAATAAACTGCAATACGAATACATATTAAAGTGAGGATTATAGAATGAGATATGGAGCATTTGGATTAGTGGAAGTGGTCGGAAGCAGCAATGCTGTTATCGTTATCGACCAGATGCTGAAAACCGCCGATGTGTCTTTTCTGACCTGGAACGGCAAGTGCGGCGGACATGAAACTGTTTTTATGACAGGTGATGTATCTGCAGTTACTGCTGCTGTTGAATCCGTCAAAGAAAACCCACCATGCGAGATTGTTTTCGCAGCCGTAATTTCCAATCCATCCGAAGAGACGGTCCGTCTCGCGGAGGAGGATGCTGAGAAACACGGGTTTCTGAAGAAACCGGCTAAGAAAGCTGGAGCCAAGAAATAAGAGCCTGATGATTATCATTTCAGGAAATAAGTGGAGGAGGCACCGTTGGTATCTCCTCGATTTGTTCATATACGTGTTGACTAATGTTGTATTATAAAAGGAGTCGAAAATCCCTCTCTGTGGAAATCGACTCCTTCTTCATTATCTGCCATCATTCGTATGGCACATCCACATCCACAAGTTCCTTCGCATCTTCAATCTCAAGATACGCTACATCCTCGGGATGTCTTTTTATAATCTGTTTACCGCCTTTGTCGCCGGTGATCTCCTGTAGTTCCTGATAATATTTCTGTGAGAAGATACAGGGATTTCCGGTTTTATTTCCAAGAATGGTACATGCCATGCCTTTGTGTTCTGACTGGAACCTGTGCACCAGATGAACGATTGTCTCTGCTGTAAGCCAGGGCTGGTCAGATACGGTAAAGAGGCATGCTGATGATTCTTTTGCGGCGGCTAGTCCAATCTGCATGGAAGAGGAAATACCACGTTCCGGGTGTGGATTGATCAGGACCCGGGCTCCTGATTCTTGTGCTTTGGCGGCTATTTCTTCGTACTGGGTAACAACTATGATCTCGCAGTTTCCGAGTTCTGACGCTGCCTTTTGAAGCTTGTGCAATGTGCGCAGATACATCGGTGCTCCGTTGATTTCGTACAGCAGCTTATTGGAACCGAAACGACGGCTGTTTCCTGCCGCCAGCATGATGAGTGTGAGTTTTTCGACAAGATTATAATTTTCCTTCTGCAAGCTTCCCCAGACCGCACGAACTCCCTGCTCTTCCAGTTTCCCTGCGATTCTTTCTGCTGCTTCGGCTTTCCCCGGAATATCTGCCTTATTCAACAGTACGCGGTATGCTCGCTCATCCACACATTTCCTTAATGCATCCCCGGAAACAGCGATCTTCACGATATCATCCTCCGTGACCACCTCTTCCTTTCCTTTTCCAAGGAAATCCGCAACTTTCTCCGGTCTGTGACAGGTCTTCTGGATCGGCTCTCCAAGGGCATCCATGCCAACAACTCCGATAACCAGTTCCACAAAATCCGGGATCACCGGCTCCCATTCCCCCGGTACTTTGAGAGGCAGGCGTTTTGCTCCGTCTGCTTCTATCAGAAGAATATCCGCCAGTCCTCTCAGTTTCTCTAATTTCTCTTCTGAAAAACAGCCAATCTTTCCCTTGCTGCGGTCAAGACTGGCTGCTACTGTGTAATGATATGTTTCCAGATCGTGTCGGATTTTATCCGTATTTCCATCTTCTGCAAACGGACGCTCCGGCTCATATGCCATGTGCGTGGTCGTTGTCACGATCACTTTTTTTCCAGCTGATACAAATGATTCCATCATTCGAAAGATCAGGCTGGTTTTGCCGCCTCCGCCAACTACTGCGATCCCCCGACATTTTTCCAAATCTATCTTTAACGCATTCAGTAAAGCATTCATCTGCATCACGGCAGCACTCCATTCGCCATCAGGACTTCCACCACACTTCCGGCGATACAGCGGGCCTTATCAGAAATCGTATCACAGTTTTTCTTTTGTTCTTTACGTGGATCGATGTCTGCAATCTTCATTCCCTTCGGCACCTCATATCCATCACGGATAATGCCACGTAAAACACCCGTCAGAGATGCATAGACCGGAGTATCATCAACCATCGCTATGACCTGATTTTTTTCTACGATATCACCAATCTGCGAACGGTTGTGCATAATTCCTGCTGCCGGAGAGTGGATCACGCGTTCTTTTCCATATCCTGCAATCACACCCGGAATACCTGTATTTGGTGTTGCAGCCCCTTTTGAAATCACTCTTCCGAGGTTATGTCCTCTCTGCGTTTCTATGACAAAGTCTACGTCTTTTCCTGCTTCAAAACCCGGTCCAAGCGCCACAGTCAGAGGTGCCATCGCTCTTGTCGTTCCAAGATTTTTTTTCGCAAGAATCGCATCAATCAACGCATCCGGTTTCAGTTCTTTCACCACTTCCCCGGTTTCATCAACAAGAACCGGAATTTCACCTGCATCCCAGACCTTCTGGCATTCACTGACATCTCCGATCAATCGGCCGGTAACATTTTCCACACTGGATGTCCCGTCAAAAACAGCCTCTCCAAAAGATACTTTTCGCCGAATCGCACTTGGCTTCCGGCATTCCAGCACCAGTACCCGATAACCACATTTATAAAGTCTGTGGATTACACCACTGGCAAGATCTCCGCCACCACGAACGATCAATATTGTTTTATGTTCCATCTTAACTGTATTCCTCTCCTGCTGTCATTTTCAATGTTATATCTACCATTTACTTTTCTTCAGCTTTTCCTGCATTTTCATGCATGACTTTTTCCACTGCATTGACGATATTCTGATACCCTGTACAACGACAGAGATTTCCAGACATCTTTTTCTTTATTTCTTCTCTGGTCAGTTCTTTTCCCTGCTCCAGAAGGACCGTCGCTGACATAACAAAACCTGGCGTACAAAATCCACACTGAATCGCGCCTTCTTCGATAAAAGCTTCCTGGATCCTCGTCAGTTCTCCATTTTTTTCCAGTCCTTCAAGGGTACGGATATGTTTGCCTTCTGCCCAGACCGCCAGATAAATACAGGAATCGATTGTTTCTCCATTCACGATCACCGTACAGGCTCCGCATTCTCCTACTTCACAGCCCTTTTTGACAGAGGTAAGCCCCAGATGGTTACGCAGCATATCCAGAAGTGATTCTCTCGGATCTACATATTCCGCCACTTCTTCTCCATTCACAATACACTGAACAAGTACTTTTTCTTTTTTCATGCGTGCTCACCTCCCTGTTCTTCCTCTGCAAGTTCCACAGTCCTGATCAGCGCCCTGCGTGCGATCTCTCCACCGATCTGCAGACGAAAAGCCTTCGATGCTCTCCAGGAATCTCGCGGATGGATCTCACTTCGGATGCTGTTCTCAAGCTTCCGGTACAGTTCTTCTCCAAGTTTCTGTCCTTTCAGAAGTTCTTCTGTTTCTGTACAACGATAGGGTACTGGCGCTGCGACACCAAAGGTAATCCGCACATCCTCCAGAACCTGTTCCCCGATGTTTACTTTACTGACCACACTGCAGCTTAACGTTGCAATATCCATGGCATTTCGCATGGAATATTTGATGTAATGCCCATGATAACCTTCATATTCAGCGTGCGGGATTACCACATGTGTCAGCACTTCTCCTGGATGAAGGTCTACACGCCCCGGTCCCAGATAGAATTCTCTGACCGGTACGATTCTTCCTCCTTCCTCATTCGCAATATGAAGAAGTGAATTATAAGAAAAAACAGTCGGTACGCTGTCTGCACTGACGGCACCGTTGCAGATATTTCCACCGATCGTTCCAATATTTCGAATCTGTGGTCCACCGACCTGATCCACTGCCTCTCCAAGAACCGGGATGTATTTCTGAATGACCGGATCCGCTGTAATATGTGAAAACACAGTTCCCGCCCCTATATAGATATCTCCGTTTTCCTTTTTCTCAATTCCTTTTATTTCCGGGATATCGCGAATAGCTACAAGTGAAGTTCCCGCCATTCTGCCTTCACGGATCTTGATCAGAACATCACTTCCTCCTGATATGATCCTTGCATCCGGATGCTCTTTCAGAAGTGTCACTGCCTCTGAAACGGTCTTTGCATTATAGTATTTCTCAATATCATACATGATCTGCTCTCCCCCCTCTCAGAGTAATCCTTCTTTTTGAAATTCATCAATCAGTCTTTGCGGTGTCAGAGGAATCTCATGGAAAGAAATTCCTGTCGCGTGCAATACCGCATTTCGGATCGCCGGTGCACACGGAATAGCCGGCGGCTCACCAAGTGCCTTGTTTCCATATGGTCCCATAGGATCTTCCATTTCCACAAAATCTGCCTTGATGTCCGGTGTATCCAGCATAGTCATCAACTTGTAATCCAGAAGATTTCCATTCAGCGGACGACCTGTCTTTTCATCCAGGATCAGCTGTTCACTGATTCCATATCCCATGCCCATCGACATCCCGCCATGAACCTGCATCTCAGCAAGCTGCGGATTCAGAAGTTTCCCACTGTCATGCACATTGATGATATGAAGAATTTTGATCTTTCCAAGTTTGATATCTACTTCCACTTCTGCAAAACAACAGCCTGTAGCAATTGTATTTTTCTTCACCTGTTCTGACACTTCTGCAGTCAGTACAGAAGAATTTGTCAGACTGTAATAGCTTTCTTCTGCCAACGCTGCAAGTGAAATCGCCTGTTCGCCACCTGCCCAGATCCAGTTATCACGAAGTTCGAGTTCTGTGGTATCAATTTCCGGCAGAAGTGTTTTTGCATAGGCAAGAATCTTGTCTCTTAAAATTTCCGCACAATGCCGCACTGCAGTTCCTGTCACAAAAGACTGTCTGGAAGCATAAGCGCCTGTATCAAAAGGTGCTACATCTGTATCCTGCACCGTCTGGATATGTACATGTTCCATATCCGTCTGAAGTGTCTCTGCTACCATCTGCGAAAATACAGTATCGGCTCCCTGTCCAATCTCTGTTGCTCCAAGTGTAAGCTGCACACTTCCATCCTGGTTCAGCGAAAGTCTTGCACCTGCAATCTCCAGTGAAATCGGCCATACACCTGTCTTGTAAGAAAACAGTGCCATACCGACCCCTCTTCTTACATCTCCGGTCTGCTGCGCATATTCCTTTCGTTTTTCATCCCAGTGGATGTAGTCCGCACCTTTTTTCAGGCATTCAAAGATTCCATTGGTATTTGCAGCGATCGGTTTGAGATACGCATCTGCATAATACCCCTGTATCAGGTTTTTGCGGCGAAATTCCAGCGGATCCATATGGATCGCATGGGCAACATCATCCATAAAACTCTCAATAGCAAAACATACCTGTGGAATCCCATAGCCTCGCATAGCGCCTCCCACTGGTGTATTTGTGTAGATCGTATAAGCCTCCCCACGGATATTCGGACAGGCATACTGCAGTCTCCAGGAGGTCAGTCCATTTGCCGCAATCGCGTGGCCATGCGATGCATATGCCCCCTGGTTGGAATATGAGTGCATATCCTTTGCAAGTAATCTGCCTTCTTTATCGACACCTGCTGCCAGATCAAATTCAATCGAATGACGCGTTCTTGTATTACAGAAAGTTTCTTCCCTGCTGATGTCCATCTTGACCGGTCTGCCTCCAACCTGTGTAGTCAGAAATGCATTCAGCGGTTCATAGAGCACATCCTGTTTATTCCCAAATCCTCCACCGATATACGGTTTGATGACACGAACCCTGCCCCACGGGATTCCCAGTGCCTGACCTATGACACGACGAACAATATGCGGAATCTGTGTAGATGTCACGACCACGATCCGCCCTTTTTCCATATAAGCATAAGAAATCGGTGCCTCAATATGGCAGTGCTGAACGATCGGGGTCTTATAGGTCCCTTTTACAACGGTTTCAGCTTCTTCCATTCCCTTATCTACATCTCCGATAAAATAATTAGAGCGTGCAAGGACATTGTCTTTTTTATCAAAATGAATCGGTGGTCTGCTTCCGTACATGGATTTACGCGGGTGAATCTCTACCGGATATTCTTCATATTCCACTTTGATTTTTTTCAGTGCTCTTGAAGCAATGATCTCATCTTCCGCGATCACAGCTGCAATATCATCTCCGTAGTATCGCACACGCCCGGTCAGAAGATTGCGGTCGGCCACATCCTGATGTGCCGGTTCCACCGACCACGGATGCCCCGGAGTCGGATAACAATGATCCGGCACATCGTGGAAGGTCACAACTTTAACTACTCCTTCCATCTTTTCTGCTTCACTTGTGTCGATAGATGTTACGATGCCATTTCCAATCGTTGCATGCAGTACTTTTGCCACCAGACATCTGGGCGGCATCAGATCATCGGTAAATTTGGCTCTTCCGGTCACTTTCTCATATGCGTCTACTCGTGGCACACTCTTTCCTATCATGATCTCTCACCTTCTTCATAATATTTTTGAAGCAAATCTTTTTAATATAAACCTTTAAAGAATCTTTTTAGATACAAAAAACCGGACGCGTCCAATGAAACTTCTGTTCCCCTCTGAACTGACGTCCGGCTCCGAACCATGCTACTTTCCACTACAGGTATTTTGTTTGTATTTATTCCATAGTGTAACATATTTTATAGCTTATTTGCAATCTTTTCCTGCTATTTCACTATATTTTGCATTTACTTTCGTTTGTTTTATATTTAATTTTATAATAATTCTGTCATTTTATTTTTGTAAATATTCCACGCAGATCATAAATCGCATGACGTGGACATTTTACAGAACACATTCCACAGCTTAAGCACAGATCTTCCTGAATCAGCGCGTGGTTATCTGTGATTCGGATAGCTCCTGCCGTACAGGTCTTTTCGCAGATTCCACAGCCAATGCAACTTACCTCGCACTGTCTTTTTGCATCAGCACCTTTGCTTTTATTGGAGCACTTAACAACAATATAATTCGCGCACTCATGCAGATGAATAATCTCCTGCGGACAGACTTTTGTACATTTTCCACAGGCAATACATTTATCCTCATCTACTTCTGCCACACCGTATTCATTCAGTGAGATCGCGCCAAACTTACATACACTGACACATGCTCCACATCCGATACAGCCTTCACTGCATCCTGCTTCCCCCTTGACTGCCCTGCATCCACCATTACATGCTACAAGGGCTGCTCTGTATGGAAATCGTTTCTTTACTGCCATATCAACCCTTCCTTTCGTATGGTGTGTCTGAAAGCGGTAAACTGTATCTGCGGATTCCGTCATAGCGGAAATATGCATCTGCGATCGCCGGTGCTGTAGGAATCGAAGTGATCTCTCCGATACCAATTGCACCGCACGCTACTTTCAGGCCCGGCTTATCTACAACGATCGCTTTGATCTTCGGAACTTCATGAGAACGGAATAATCTGAGAGAACCATACTTCTGTATCGGTTTGCAGTTCTCATCGATCGGATACTGCTCCCTAAGGGCGTAACCCATGGACATGACCACACCGCCCTCGATCTGACCTTCACAGGACAACGGATTGACTGCCTTGCCGACATCATGTGCCGCTACGATGTGTTCTAATTTTCCGGTCTTTTTGTCCAGGACACACATCTGAGTCGCATATCCATATGCAACATGGGATACCGGGTTCGGCACATTTGCGCCAAGCGGATCTGTCTTTGCCAGGTACTCTCCGTAGTATACAATTCCCTTCATATCCTTAAGTTCCCTGCCGGCTCTTCTGTCTTCCATCAGTTTCTCGCAGGCTCTTCGACAGGCTTCCCCAGTGATCAGGGTCTGTCTGGAACCGGAAGTCGTTCCGGAATCCGGCGAGATCCAGGTATTGCTTCGTTCATATACAATATCCTCATGTTTCAGATCCGTATTCGTTACAACCATCTGCACGAGAACGGTTCCAAGGCCCTGACCGATACAGGAAGCTCCGGAATAAATATGAAGTTTCTCATCATCCTCCACGATCAGTTTCACACGACCAGTATCCGGAATACCAACACCGACACCGGCATTTTTCATTGCACAGCCGATTCCGACCGGTTTTCCTGCTGCCATCGCTGCATCATAATCTTCTTTGACGGCTTCCAGTGTTTCCACCAGTCCTGTGGAATCATCCACGATCTGACCATTCGGAAGTACCTCGCCCGGGCGGATTGCATTGCGGTAGCGGATCTCCCACGGTGTGATGCCAACCTTATCCGCCATCATATTCAGTAATGTTTCTGTTGCAAAACAAGTCTGCGTAACACCAAATCCCCGGAAAGCTCCTGCCGGCGGATTATTTGTATAGTAAGCAGTTCCCTCGATTTCAAAGTTTTCGTAATGGTACGGACCTGCTGCATGGGTGCAGGCACGTTCCAACACAGGACCGCCAAGAGAAGCAAACGCTCCTGTGTCCGAAGTGACGCTTGCTTTTACGCCCATGATATTGCCTTCTTCATCGCATCCCATCGTCATGTCCATATAAAATGGATGACGTTTCGGGTGAACCAGAAGGGATTCCGCTCTGGACAGCTTGACCTTGACCGGTTTCTTCGTCACATAAGTAAGAAGGGCAGCCAGATGCTGTACCGTCATGTCCTCCTTGCCGCCAAAACCGCCACCTACAAGTGCATTCTGTACTTTGACCTTATCTGTTCCAAGCACCAGGGAACATTCATGCAATGTCTGGTGTGCGGACTGATCTGTCGAATAAATAAAAACATCTCCGTCCTCATCATAAAAAGCAACGGCACATTCCGGTTCCAGAAAAGCATGTTCCGTCCACGGAGTCTCAAAATGATGAGAGATCACATATTTGGAATTTCGGATCGCTTCTTCTGCATTTCCCCTGCTGATATGCTTGTGTGCACAGATATTGTTTTCTTCTTCATCAAAAACCTTCGGTGCATCCGGTGCTGCTGCCGCCTCGATCGTATGTACATGAGGAAGCACCTCATACTCTACCTTGATAAGTTTGACCGCTTTTTCTGCAGTTTCACGGTCTTTTGCCGCTACGAGTGCGATCGCATCGCCAAGATAATGTACAAGAGAGCCGACCGGGATCAGGGTGTACTGGTCATGCTTCAGATGACCGATCTTGTTCTCACCCGGGATATCCTCAGCAGTTACAACCGCTTCCACTCCCGGAAGTGCTTTTGCTTTGGAAGTATCGATGGAAAGCACTCTCGCACGTGCATATTTACTTCGGAGAGCGACTCCGTAAAGCATGCCATCCAGATAAAAATCGTCCGGATATTTGCCGTATCCGAGGACTTTCTCCTCTACATCGATCCTTGCCACGCGATTGCCAAGTGTCCAGTTCGGGTCACCATCATCTGGAATTTCGCCTGCTTTTAATATCTTTGCTGCCAGACGGACGGCATCCATGATCTTTACGTATCCTGTGCAGCGGCAATAGTTATTGCGCAGCGCATATCGGATCTCGTCGTCCGTAGGCTCCATATTTTCATCGAGAAGTGCTTTCGTACACATTACCATTCCAGGAATGCAGAATCCACACTGTACTGCTCCGGCCTTTCCATATGCATAGGTGTATACCTGCTGCTCCCATCCTGTCAGTCCCTCTACGGTTATGATTTCTCTTCCGTCCAGGGAATCTGTATCCGGGACACATGCTTTGCAGGTTTTTCCATCAATGATCACTGTACAGGCTCCACATGCGCCCTCACTGCATCCGTCTTTTACAGATGTCAGATGAAGTTCATCACGGAGGAATCTTAAGAGTTTCTGATTCTTCTCCGGCTGAACACTTTGTCCATTTACTTTAAATATTGCCATAGTGGATTCTCCTTTTCCTGTCTGATGGTATCACGATACCACAGATGCTTTTCAGCAGGCTGTTTTCACATCAACAGGTAAGCATAGTCATTGATTACTGTGCAGATAAGCTGTGACAGTCCTCCTGTGAGAATGCCGGACGGCTGATCTGCTTTTACGATTTCTTCTTTGTCTCCAATACGTACTTTTACTTCTTTACTTTCTGCATTCAGTACAGTGAAACCATTGTTTGCGCTGTCTTTCATGTCTTCTTCTGTTGCAAATAAAGTGAATTTGTCCTTATATGGTGCTCCTGCATACTGGCAGAAGGAACGGCAGTTGCCGCATTCGTTGCACATATAGTCTACATGAAGGATCTGCAGAAGTTCCATCTCCGGTACTTCGATCAGGACATTCGCACGGTTCGGACATACGTCTGCACAGTTTCCGCATACACGTTTGTGTGCTGTGAACTCTTTTTTGTCCGGCGCATCTTTTTTCTTAAGGCAGTCAAGAAGCGGAGATTTCTCTTCTTTTCTCTTTCCTGCTGCTTTCTTTGCGCTCTTCTGGTAATGTGCATCGGCAAGAGAAGCTTCTGCAAGTTTCTTCACTTCTTCTACTTTGACTTTGCCGCATTCTCCAACTTCGCACTCATCTGCTTTCTCTGCAATGCGGGTCATCCATTTGTATCCGCCCGGTTTGAGAAGAACGGTTGCCACTGTGACCGGCCAGATGCCGCAGCCCACGATCTGATCGATATTCTTCTGGTCAGCTCCGCCTGAGAAGGACATTGGAAGCTCACCGTCAAAAGATTCTGCAAGACGTGCTGCCACTGTGATGGAAAGCGGGAACAGTGCCTTACCGGACATATACATCTCCTCACCCGGAAGCTCCTGGCGTTTGATATCTACCGGGAAGGTATTGGTCAGTTTCACACCGAAGGAAAGTCCTTCCTGTGCTGCTGTTTCTTTGAGACGTTTCAGCATCGGAACAGCATCCTCATACTGTAAATCATCCTTGAAATGGAAATCTGTAAATGCCATGTAGTCATATCCCAGATCGTCCATTGCCTTACGGACAAATTCATAACCGAGAAGTGTCGGGTTGCATTTTACATAGGTGTTGATGTGTTTTTCTTTGAGGAGATACATAACAATATTTTCGATCTCCTGCGGAGGACATCCGTGCATGGTAGAAAGTGTGATGGAATTACAGATTTCTGACGGAATTGTCTCAATATCCTCTTTTGTCACATGCTCAAAGAGGTCTGCATGATCGAGAAGCCATGTCTTACATTCTTTGAAAACTTCTGTATCGCGGGCATCTTTGAGCCCTTCGATAAAATCGTCGATCTTCTTATCCTTGATTCCTTCCAGGTTGTAGCCGCAGGACATGTTGAACTGAAATCCGTCCGGGCTTCCAAGTCCGAATTCTTTGGAGATCACGTGAAGTGCCATCCAGCCCTTGATATATTCACCCATCGCCTGTGGAACGTAAAGTTCTGTGGACCATTCGCAGTTATATGCCTCATCCTCTGCCACGATACACGGTTTTGGAATACATGCGGAAAGCTCCGGTCCGTCCATCTTCTGTACTGTCTTTAACTCAAAAAATCTCGCACCTGCATAGTAAGCTGCCACAAGATTCTGTGCAAGCTGTGTGTGCGGACCTGCTGCCGGTCCGACCGGATTCTCAAGTTTTCTTCCAAAAATCTCAACAGTTTTAGAAACATCTGCTACATAAGCCTTCTGAATGCCAAAAATCTGCCCGGTTTTTTTATGTTCTTCCAGAATCCATTCCATAAGCTGTCCAAATGGAATGCTTTTCATAATATCACTCATATTTTATTCCTCCCTGTAAGGTCCAATACAAAAATAGTAATTGTCAGACTTTATCTGTTGATGTCCTCTGCAAGTTCTTTTGCAGCCTGCCGGCAGTCTGCCATAACTTTGGCTTCATCACATACAAGCACTTCTCGATCTTTCATAAGCACTTTTCCGTTACATACCGTTGTCTGTACCATACTTCCGTTTACACCAAACAGAAGATGTCCATTGCAATTAGATGCATCCATCGGTGTCAGCGGATCATAATCAATAACGATCACGTCTGCTGCTGCACCTTCTTTAAGTACGCCGAGTTCCTTCTTAAAGTAACGGTTTGCAATCTTTGCATTTCCCTCAAACAGCATCTGCGGAACTTCGCCCCATGCGGCAGTCGGATCACAGAGATGATGCTTATGGAGAATGTTTGCCACCTTCCAGGATTCCATCATATCGTGTGTATAACCATCGGTTCCAAGTCCTGTCAGAATTCCCTTATGTACCAGTTCCATCGTTGGAGGACATCCGCAGGCATTTCCCATATTGGATTCCGGGTTGTGTACGACCATGGTGTCTGT
This sequence comes from Blautia sp. MSJ-19, assembly GCF_018918125.1. Taxonomy (GTDB): domain Bacteria; phylum Bacillota; class Clostridia; order Lachnospirales; family Lachnospiraceae; genus Blautia_A. The sequence goes on along the minus strand of NZ_JAHLQA010000042.1, from coordinate 100,006 downwards.
CTCTTTGATCAGCTCCATCTCATGCTCATTGATATAGATACAATGTCCCAGCAGTGTTTTCGGTCCAAGTATATTCCAGTCATACAGCCGATCTACGATTCGTTTGTTGTGTTCTTTCAGACACTGGTGAAGATCATAGATTCCCTCTGCCACGTGAATATGATATCCAACACCTTCTGGTTTCAGCGCATTACAAAGTTCCATCGTTTCATCTGAAATCGTAAAGGATGCATGCATACCCATCATTGCTGCCAGCATATCGCTGTCATCCTGCTTCGCATGTTTGATGAAGTTTACGTTCTCCATCACGGATTCCCGGGATTTGTCCATGCCGTCTCTGTCTGAGATTTCATAACACAGACAGGTACGGACACCAAGATCCTTCGCAGCTTCCTCGATCGCATTCAGAGAACCTGTGATGTGACCAAAGCTTGCATGATGGTCAAATACCGTTGTCACACCGTTCTTGATCGAATCGATGTAAGTTGCATAAGCAGAAAGCTTCGTCTGCTCCAGAGTCAGATGACGGTCAATGTTCCACCACATACCGTCCAGAATATCCAGGAAGCCTTTCGGATTATATCCGTTGACATTTAACCCTCTCGCAAAAGCACTGTAGATATGTTCATGTGCGTTAATAAAAGCAGGCATAATGATTCCGCCGTGCGCATCTACAAACTCAGCATCAGGATAAGCTCTCTTTATTTCATCAGTTACCCCCACCATTTTAATGGTGTTACCATCCACTGCCACTGCTCCATTTTCAAGAAAAGCATTGGACGCGTCCCGTGTGATCATTCTTCCGTTTCCAATAACTAACATATCGTTCCTCCCTGCCTTGTGAAATTTTTCCAATTGATAGTGGGATTTTTCATAAGTTTTCGGTGTTTTATACTATATAATGTAACATACTTTGCATCGTATTTCAACCTGGTTAGCAATTTCTTTTTGGTATTCAAAAAAATTTTGTAGGCATAAACAAAAAAAGGACGGAACAATCCTCTGCTCCGTCGCTTCGCTCAGTATAGCATAGATTCTGCCATCTGAAAAGTAATTCCTGTTAAAAATATATGCCGGCATTTAACTTAAACCTGTTTATTCGATGTTCTTTCCATCCCTGCTCTCCAGTACCTGCAGTGCCCGTCGGTCCTTTTTCCACAGAACCGGGTCCAGTTCCACCAGATATCCGCATCCATTGCCAACATGCCACTCATAAAATTCTTTCTTCGGATACGCATATGCTTCCATTATATTCATGATCGTACCGCCATGAACGACCAACGCCGCCTCAGAAACATTTTCTCTGATGCAGGCTGTCACTGCCCTCTGGAAGCCTTCCAGATTACGTGCAGCACATTCCTCCTTGCTCTCACCACCCGGGAATGCCAGGATTCCATTGCTGTCGATCCATGCCTGATATCTTGGATCCCCTGAAAGTTCTTTATAATTTTTATTCTCAAAGTCTCCAAAATCACATTCCGCGAGCTGATCAATGATCCGCATCCTCTCTCCTGGAAAAAGAATCTCCGCTGTTTCCTGACAGCGACGGAGCGGACTTACAAAAAGCGTCTGCACATGCGGATAGCTAAATACTTTTAACCGTTCTCTGCCTTCCGGACACAAAGGCTCATCTGTCACTCCGATATATCTCTGATGACGGTTCCCCTCTGTCATCCCATGGCGGATCAGCCAGATTTTAAGCATGTTTGATCACCGTCCCGATTCCGCATACGACTCGTGTCACTTCACAACTGTATGCTGCAAGTTTTGTACAGATCCTTCCTACTGCTTCCCTGTATGCACGGTCAAATGCATCCATCGGCACAACACCGTATCCAACCTCATCCGATACCAGTATCACCTCCGGATTACAGTCGATCAGCCATTCTGCCAGCTCCCTGACATCTTTGCCTTCCTTCATCTCTCTTCGAATGAATGCATGAAAATTAAGGATTCCCTGTGCCTTTCTGACAGCAGCCCAGTCTGCCTCTTCGCCATTGACCCAGTCAATCTTCGGATATTCTTTTTTTGCAAGAGCTGACTTTCCCTGAAACGCTCCACCTATGATCATTTTCATATCTTTTTTCTTATCCTCACACTTTGTATACTACTGTAACAACTGCCACCACCAGCACGATCCATACCTCACAGAGACACAGGAAATATCCCGAAAGATCTCCTGTTGTCCCGCCAAAATATTTCATTGCTTTATGGATATAAAACCAGAATACCAGCAATGCTGTCACAAACGCAGCTATTCCCCACACCGGCTGAATCCAGGCCATAAAAACAGCCAGCAGAATCAGATAGACCACCAGTATATTCCGCACTCTTGTATCCTGTGCTTTGCGGGAAAATTCCGCAACCGTGCCATTTGCATTCGCCTTTGGCAGTGTGATCACGCCAATTCCTGACAGACACCGGGACACCATGCAGCCTGCTGCCAGGATATATAACATTTCGCGGTTGTCCTGTTCTACGATCTGACTCATTCCGCCATACATGGCAAGAAAATAAACACATGCCGTAATGACCGCAAACGCACCTGCATGAGAATCTTTCAGAATCTCCAGGCGTTTTTCCCTGTCTCTCCAGGAACTCAGGGCATCTGAAGTATCCAGCAGCCCATCCACATGAATACCGCCTGTTACAAACACCGGAACCAGCATCAATGCCACTGTGATAAATCCATTACTCATCCCCAAATATCGACAGATCCATTCCACAGCAAGCATTACTGCCCCGACCGCAGCACCGACAAACGGAAAAAAGCAGAGCATATAACGCATATTTTCTTCTGACCAGTCTGCCTGTGGCATCGGAATCTTGGAAAACATGGCAAATGCAATTTTAAAGCTGTTCCACAGGCTTTTCATCATCCCCACTTCCTTCCTGCCCTTCTGGAGCACACTCTTTATGATATATCGGTATCCCGTAAACCACTTCCACAACCTGCTCTGCCATTTCTGCAAGTTCCTGATTGATCTTTCCCAGATATTCCTGATATCGTTCCGTATCTCCCTGATAAGTCGCTGCCTCAGAAAAAATCTCATTCGTCACGATCACCAGATTTCCTGTCTGTTCCTTCAGTTGTCGTACTCCTCTGAGCACGGATGCAACTGTATCCTCATGTGCGCCATCTTCCTGAAACATCTCATTGGCAACAAGATTTGACATGCATTCCAAAAGCACGGTACTGTCCTCAGGCACCTGTACCCTCTCCAGCCTGGTATAACATTCTATCGTTTTAAATCCCTTGCCCTGTCGCATCTTACGATGACGCTGCACCCTTTTTTTGCTTTCTTCATCAAACGGATACATGGTTGCTATGTAAACTCTCTCTTCTCCTCCAAAAGAAACAACACAGTCTTCTGCAAAAGCAGATTTTCCGCTTCCGCTTCCTCCTGTAACAAGAATCATCATTTTTATATAAGCTCCTCATACTGTTCTACATGAATATCATCAAACGTGCTCATGGACTCATATACTGCGATTCCCATATCCAGAAACGGAAACAGAGCAACCGCACCACTTCCCTCTCCCAGGCACATTTCACCATGGATAACCGCGTCCTTGCCAAGTGCTTCCAGTATCAGATGCGCTGCCGGTTCTTTTGAAACATGAGATGCTATCATATACTCTTCCGCCATCGGACAGATTCTCTGTGCAACAAGTGCTGCCACACAGGAAATAAATCCGTCGATCACGACCGGAATGCCATAAGCCGCTCCTCCGAGAAACATTCCTGCCATGCCTGCAATATCAAAGCCACCAACCTTGGAAAGTACATCGATCGCATCCGTCGGGTCCGGCTGATTTAATTCAATGGCTTTTTTGATCGCATGGATTTTTCTGTTCAGGCCATCTCCCGATAACCCGGCTCCTCTCCCGGTCATTTCTTCCACCGGACGGTTCAGAAGTACCGCAGCTACCGCACTGCTTGTAGTAGTATTTCCGATTCCCATCTCACCGGTTGCCAGCAGTCCGTATCCTTCCTCTTTCAGACGGCGGACCATCTCAATGCCCGCTTCCAGTGCCTGTACGGCCTGGTCTCTGGTCATTGCAGGACCCTTGGTCATATTGGCAGTTCCATACGCAACTTTCAGATCTGTAGGAACTTTGGTATCAACCACCATTCCAATATCAACCGGAATGACTTCTGTTCCGCACTGGCGGCTCATAACACAGGCAGAAGTATCTCCGGAAAGAAAATTCTCAGCAACGATCGCAGTCACTTCCTGCCCGGTCTGTGTTACTCCTTCTTCTACAACCCCATTATCCGCACACATTGGCACCAGCGCACGTTTCTTCACCGTCATATCCGGACTTCCGGTGATACCGGCGATCTGAATCACCAGTTTTTCCATTTTTCCGAGTGAATGCAATGGTTTTGCTATACTGTCCCAGCGTTTTGCAGCCGTATCCATCGCTTTTTTGTCCAATGGCTTTATCTGAGCCAGAGTTTCTTCCAGTGTCATCTTATTTCCTCCAGATTTTTTCCTTTATTTTCCTGTCGTAAATACAAAAAACTTGCTGAAAATATAGTTCAGTGCAAGCACGATAAACTGTGTACAGAACTTTCCGACCATACCATTCAGCCCCATTTTTTCAACAAGCAGCCACACTCCGCCAACTTCAATCACCATGGTCAGAAGACGGGCACTGACAAATTTACAAAACGGGCGGATATGATCTGCAAATGTCTCGCATTTGTCCTGAAACACAAATTTTGAATTTACTATGTATGCAAAAAGAATTGCCACAATGATCGATATCACATTTGCAATATTCAGATTTACATGGCAGAGATTCCACAATACATAAAAACACACCAGATTTACCAGCGTGGTGCATCCTCCAAAAAACACATATCTGATCACATCATTGCTATAAAAATACAGGATCAGTTCTTTTATTTTTTTCATCGTATTCTCCCATCAGACATCATGTCTGGTATTTTCGGTCACATCATTCGTTCCACGGACAATCTTAGAAACAATATAACGCGGACGACGTTTGACTTCTTCGTAAATCTTTGCGATATAATATCCAATCACGCCAAGGCTCAACATGATCGCACTGCCAATCAGCAAAAGCAGCAGTATCGTAGTTGTATACCCTTCAATCGCGCGCCCCCGGAAATACTGCACCAGCGAATAAATGATCATGATCAGAGAACAGCCGAAACAGATTCCTCCACCTACAGTCACAAACTGCAGCGGTGCTGTCGTAAATGCCACAATATTAGTGAATGCATATTTCACTAACGACCAGGTCGACCACTTGGATTCTCCGGCCTCGCGCTCATGCACCTCAAATTCTACCGAAGTTGTCCTGAATCCAACCCATGAAGAAGTCGCACGGAAAAACATATTTCTCTCCGGCATGGAAAGAATACTGTCCACCACTTTGCGATCCATCATTTTAAAATCTGATGCATTCTGCATATCCACTTTTGTCGCTTTGGACATAATGCCATAAAAGAAGCCGGCACTTTCCTTATGGAGAAAGCTTTCTTTTCCACGACTCTTTTTGACTCCCTCAATGACTTCGTATCCCTCTTTCCATTTCTCATACATTTCAAGCAATGTCTCTGCCGGATGCTGCAGATCACAGTCCATAACCGCTACCACATCACCAGAAGCCTGTGCCAGTCCGGCAAAAACAGCCGCCTCTTTTCCAAAATTTCTGGAAAAATGCACCCCAAGAATATTAGGATCCTTTTCACCTGCTTTTAAAATCTCATTCCATGTTTGGTCTCTGGAACCATCGTTCACAAGAACCAGTTCATAGGATATTCCGGCTCCGGTCAGCACTTCGTGAAGTACTCTGCAGGTCTTGCCAACCATCAATTCTTCATTATATGCCGGAAGTACGACTGATAGTGTACTCATCCTTTTTTATTTCCTCTTTTCTTTCTGAAAATTAACACGACACCAATGTAGCACAACAGTCCTACACAAGTCAAGCAAAGGCCTGTATACAAATATGGTGTGTGATAAGTAATCCGGATCGTATGCTTGCCCTTCGGCAATTCCAGTGCCATATACATTGTATTCGCCTGCTTTAATTCCGTCTCTTTTCCATCTACATAAGCGCTAAATCCAGTACTGTATGGAAGCGCGATCACCAGTGCTTTTTTCTTTGACAGGGTGATTTCTCCCATCAGTTCGTGGTCTTTGATCACTACCTTCTCCAGTTTTTCCTGTGCAAGCCTTTCTGTCTGACTGTCTACTTCTGTCATTGGCTGGCAGACTACTTTCAGGCTATCCCAGGAATACACTCCTGTATTTTCAAAGGTCAATGTCACCGAATTCTTTCCCATTTTGCTGTAACCTGTATTACACAGGAAATCATGCTTTCCACTGTATGCATTATAACGATCCGTAAAAATACTGATTTTTTTGTTCAAAAAGTTCCCAGAAACACTGACATACGCTTTCTGACTTTCTTTCCAGTAACGCCAGCTGCTGTTTTCATGCAGAAGCTGGTTTTGTTCATACAGCGTCATATTTTCCCACTTTTTGTCACTGACCATCTCCCGCGGTGAAAGCGCATCATAATCCATTCCCTCGGTGATCAGATAAGTTTCACTATTGTTTTCTCCGTCAAACACCAGCCTGACCTGTGCATTTTCTTTGGTAACGATCAGCTTTCCATCTTTTTCCCGGCATCCCTGTCCTGTAATGATCTTGTACGGAACTTCACGGTCATTGAATTTCACCTCGGTCTCTGGAAGTGTACTTTCCTCCAGCACAACTCCCTGGAGAAGCGCCTGCTGTTTTTCGATTGCAGACATTTTTTCATATTTTTCCCGTGAAATACAGGTATCGTATGTATAGCCAAACGGAAGCGTCTGCTGACAGGTATATGCCCGATATGTTTTTCCATTTTTTTCCGCTTCACCAGCCAGTTTGTTATAACCATAAGGCAGATATTCCTCTTCTCCTGCCCGAACCACAAAATATTTCACAGCTGCCAGTCTGTCCAGAATTGTCCGTCCATCCAGATTTTCATAATGCTGTTCCCACGGAGTGTTCAGATAAATCTCATCAAAGAAGTTTCCGATACTCGCACTTGCCACACTGAAATAATAAGCCGTGCTGTTCGTTCCTGTCTGCATAGAAGAATTTTCACAGGAATTTGCTCCCATCTGATCATAACGATACAGCGAAGCATCCTCTGTATCCAGTACTGCCAGATCGGTTCCTGTTTCCAGTTTATCCAGTGCCTCCCCCTGATCAGAAAATTCTGACAGATAATCCTTTTCATAGGAATACTGGTAATAAATGTTAAACAGAATCCCCGCAACCAGAAATCCGGATACCATGATCGTCAGATTTCTTCTTCTCACAAAAAGAGAGCCGAAAGAAAGAACTGTAAACGTAGCGGCAACCAGAAAGATCACTGCCATCATATTTCTCTGTGTACGTGCAGCATCCGGAAGCAGAGCCAGTCCACAATAAACAAGGAGCATAACGAAGACTGTTCTTTTTTCTTTCAGTGTTAACGTAAACAATTCCGGATATATTTTTACAAAGATGTACGCGATCAGCATCCCATATGCCCAGATCCAGCGATTTGATACATAAGAGAATCCATTCAGCACATGTCCTGCATATGGCAGAAGCAGAAAAAGATTCACCATCACAAAGCCGGCCTTCAGAGTTCTGTATTTCTTTCTTTTTGCAAATAATACAAATACTCCTGTCAGAGAAACTGCAGTAAATCCCGCAACTCCCCACTGGATCATGTTTTCTCCGATCAGACATCCCAGATATTTTTCGTAGTAAACTTTATCATATAATAACGGAACATAGTTTTCGGCTTTAAACCGGTCTGTTCCAAAAACCGGTAAGATCACCGGCAGAAGAATCACGGCAGCGATCAGAACTGCGATCACAGAATACACTGCAAAAACGGCAATCCATCTTGCGATATTTTTTACAGATCTGTCCGCAAATTCTTCAAAATATCGAAAAACCGCATACAGAATCATAAAGATTCCAAGCATATAAAAGAAATAAAAATTTGACAGTCCTGCAAAAGCAACCGACCAGATAAAAATATATGGTTTTTCTTTTTTGTATATTTTATCAATTCCCATGAGAATAAATGGCAAATAGATCATCGGATTTGAAAAATACGGATGTTTCATTGCCGCATAAATAGTCCATCCTGCAAAGATATAGATCATGGTTCCCATAAAAACTGCCTGTTTGGAATTTTTATGGTAAAAACTGTATCTGCTGAATGCAATTCCTGCCAGATAAATTCTCAGAAAGATCAGTATCTCATACAACAGTTCTGTCTGTGCCGGTTTAAAAAAAACAGAAAGAAGTGTCAGAGGATCCCCAATGACATAGTAATGCAGCGTAGTCAAAATATCCGATCCATATCCAATATTCAGATCCCACATCGGAATGGATATTCTGTGTTCTACAAATAACGTATGAAGGATTCCCCTGAGATATTTTCCATAATATGCCAGAGAATTCAGATGCTGTGGTATTCCATCATGACTCCACACCAGAGATTTTCCGTTCAGATAAAATCTCATATACAGAAAAAGGGCTATTCCTGCAAAAGCAAGTGTATAAAAGAGATAAAAGTCTGCATTTTTCCAGTTGCTGTGTTTTTCTTTATTTTTTATTTTACTCATGCTGTTCCTGTCCTTTTATTTAAAGAAAAAGCCGCGGTACATAAAGTACCGCGGCCAATGATTCTGAATTATTCTTCTTCGCCGTACATAGCTACGAGTTTATTCAGATATGCATATCTAGCTTTTGCTTCAGATTCGTTCTTAGCAAACAGTCTTGCTGCTTTTTCAGGATTCTGACGCTGTAAGGAGTTGTAACGAACCTCACCATTCAGGAAGTCCATGTAGTTCTCCATATCCGGTGTCTTGGAATCCAGAGCAAACTTCTTGTCTGCTGCCGGGTTGAAGCGGAAGTTGTGCCAGTATCCGCACTTAACTGCCAGTTCTTCTTCTGTCTGAGCTTTTGCCATACCTTTCTTGATACCATGGTTGATACATGGAGCGTATGCAATGATCAGAGACGGTCCCGGATAAGCTTCTGCTTCAGCGATTGCTTTAACAGTCTGGTTGAAGTCAGCACCCATAGAGATCTGTGCTACGTATACATAGCCATAGCTCATTGCGATGGAAGCCATATCTTTCTTCTTGGTTTCTTTACCGCCAGCTGCGAACTGAGCGATTGCACCTGTTGGTGTAGATTTAGAGGACTGTCCACCTGTGTTGGAGTAAACCTCTGTATCGAATACCATAACGTTGATGTCACGTCCGCTTGCGAGAACATGGTCAACACCACCGAATCCGATATCGTAAGCCCATCCGTCACCACCGAAGATCCACTGGGATTTCTTGGACAGATAGTCTTTCTGAGCAAGGATTTCTTTTGCTGCGTCACATCCGCAAGCTTCCAGAGCTGCGATCAGTTTGTCTGTTGCTGCACCGTTTGTTGCGCCAACTGCAAATGTATCCAGCCATTCCTGACCTGCTTCTTTAACTGCTTCGTCTTTTCCTTCTGCTACAACAGCTTCAACTTTTGCTTTGAGGCCATCACGGATAGCTCTCTGAGCAAGAAGCATACCATAACCAAACTCAGCGTTATCTTCGAACAGTGAGTTAGCCCATGCCGGACCCTGTCCCTTAGCGTTGGTTGTGTATGGTGTAGACGGTGAAGAGTTACCCCAGATAGAGGAGCATCCTGTAGCATTTGCAATGTACATTCTGTCACCGAACAGCTGTGTGATCAGTTTAGCGTAAGGTGTTTCACCACAACCTGCACATGCTCCGGAGAACTCAAGCAGAGGCTGTTTGAACTGGCTTCCCTTAACTGTTGTTTCTTTGAATTTAGCAACAACATCTTCTTTGATCGGAAGTTCTCTTCCGTAATCGAAGAATTTCTGAAGTCCTGCGTTTGCTTCCATGTTTTCCATAGCAAGGGCTTTTGCACCTTTCTTGCCTGGGCAGACATTTGCACAGGAACCACATCCTGTACAGTCATAAGCTGATACAGTCATGGTGAATTTGTAATCTTTCATACCTGTCATCGGAAGAGTAGCCATTCCTTCTGGAGCGTTAGCTGCTTCTTCTTCTGTCAGTGCTACCGGACGGATTGCTGCGTGTGGGCAGACATATGCACAACGGTTACACTGGATACAGTTTTCTGGCTGCCATACCGGTACGTTTACTGCGATACCACGTTTTTCGTATGCAGCTGTTCCGGATGGTGTAGTACCATCAACATATTCTGTAAATGCAGATACAGGAAGTGTGTTACCTTCCTGTGCATTGATCTTGCACTGGATGTTGTTTACGAAGTCCTGAGCTTCCTGAGCGCCGTGAGTTGCATGAGCCATGAAGAGACCTTCATCTTCTGCATCTTTCCAGCTTTCCGGAACTTTAACTTCTACAACCTGTTTTGCACCGGCATCGATAGCTGCCCAGTTCTTCTGAACAACGTCGTCACCTTTACGTCCGTAAGTAGCTTTAGCAGCTGCTTTCATCAGTTCGATTGCCTGCTCTTCCGGAATGATTCCTGTAAGTTTGAAGAATGCAGACTGAAGGATTGTGTTGATACGTGTTGGTCCCATGCCAGTTTCAATACCGATCTTCACACCGTCGATGGTGTAGAATTTGATATTGTGGTTAGCGATGAATGCTTTTACCTGTCCCGGGAGATGTTTTTCAAGACCTTCCATATCCCATGCACAGTTAAGAAGGAATGTACCACCATCAACAAGTTCCTGAACCATGTTGTACTTATTTACATAAGACGGATTATGACATGCAACAAAGTTTGCTTTGTGGATCAGGTATGTAGATTTAATCGGTTTCTTACCGAAACGAAGGTGAGACATTGTAACACCACCGGACTTCTTGGAGTCATAATCAAAATAAGCCTGTGCGTACATGTCTGTGTTGTCACCGATGATCTTGATGGAGTTCTTGTTAGCGCCTACAGTACCGTCAGCTCCAAGACCCCAGAACTTGCAGTTTGTAGTTCCTTCTGGTGTTGTAACAAGCGGAGCGCCTGTTTCCAGAGAAAGATGTGTAACATCATCGTTGATACCGATTGTGAATTTTTCTTTTGTTGTGTTCTCATATACTGCAACGATCTGTGCCGGTGTAGTATCTTTGGAGCCAAGTCCGTAACGTCCTGTAAAGATCTTGACATCTTTGAACTTGCTGTCCTTTAATGCAGCAACAACGTCAAGGTACAGAGGCTCGCCAAGTGCTCCTGGCTCTTTTGTTCTGTCAAGAACGCTGATCTGTTTAACAGTTTCCGGAATAGCATCGATCAGTGCCTGTGCGCAGAATGGTCTGTAAAGACGAACTTTAACAACACCTACTTTTTTGCCTGCTGCTGCAAGGTAATCGATTGTTTCTTCGATTGTATCGTTTACGGAACCCATAGCGATGATGATGTGTTCAGCATCCTCTGCTCCGTAGTAGTTGAACAGTTTGTAGTCTGTTCCGATCTTTTCATTTACTTTGTCCATGTATTCCTGAACTACTGCCGGAAGAGCATCGTAGAACGGGTTACATGCTTCTCTTGCCTGGAAGAAGATATCCGGGTTCTGTGCAGAACCTCTCTGACATGGGTGGTTCGGATTCAGGGCATGATCACGGAATGCCTGGATAGCTTCCATATCTGCCATATCTTTCAGATCTTCATAGTCCCATGTTTCGATCTTCTGGATTTCGTGAGATGTACGGAATCCATCGAAGAAGTTGATGAACGGAACTTTGCCTTTGATTGCTGCAAGGTGAGCAACCGGTGTCAGGTCCATAACTTCCTGTACGGATGATTCGCAGAGCATTGCGCATCCGGTCTGACGACAGGCCATAACGTCGGAATGATCTCCGAAAATGGAAAGTGCGTGAGAAGCAAGTGCACGAGCGGATACGTTGATAACGCCCGGAAGCTGCTCACCAGCGATTTTGTAAAGGTTCGGGATCATCAGAAGAAGACCCTGGGATGCAGTATAAGTAGTTGTCAGAGCACCTGCTGCCAGAGATCCGTGTACTGCACCTGCAGCACCTGCTTCAGACTGCATCTCTGTAACCTGTACTTCCTGTCCAAAGATGTTCTTTCTTCCCTGAGTTGCCCACTCATCTGTTGCTTCCGCCATAACAGATGAAGGAGTGATCGGGTAGATAGCAGCTACATCTGAGTATGCATAAGAAGCATGAGCGGCTGCATGGTTACCATCCATGGTTTTCATCTTTCTTGCCATAGTTTGTTTTCCTCCTTAAAGGTATGATGAAAAGTTTAATTTATTTCAGACCACTATACGGGTCTAAAAGTCCATTGGTTATTATAGCATAGACAATCCCGAATGTCCAATCGGGATTCCTCATTTTCTGTATCTATTTACATACAAAAAAGTTAGACATTTATAAGTTTTGCAAGGGACTGGCTCTTCAGCATCCGGCCCAGTTCCCTCTGAATCTCACAGAGTTCACGATGCACCAAACAGGCATCCTCACCCGCACCGTTTCTGGCGCAGTCATACCCCGGTTCCAGACAATCAATAATGAACAATTCAGGATCGATCGTCGTATAGACATCATAAAGTGTCACCTTGTCCAGATCACAGTTCAGCGAATATCCTCCATGGACTCCTCGGTATCCTCTGACAAGTCCCGACTTCTGAAGCTTTTTCAGAATCTTATACGCAAAAGGTGCTGTGATCAGTTCTTTTTCACAGATTTCATTCACACTGACTCTCTTTTCTCCAGCCATCGCACGCAGTACGCGCACAGCATAATCACATTCTCTGGTTATCAACATATCTCGATTCCCCTTGTTTCTCCTGATTCCTCTTCCTGCTGTTTGTGCACAGCCGACTAACTATTTTAAATTATAGCAACTCCTATAGGTAAATTCAACGTTTTTGTGATTTAAGGCTTGCAAAATCTCTACTTTACTGTAAAATGGGAATGAACGGCAAAAATAAGCCACTTAACATTTACTGATCGAAACCATAATTCGAAACCATAACGAAGAAAAGAGGTACCTTATGATTTCAGCAAATAATATCACATTACGTGTTGGCAAAAAAGCTCTTTTTGAGGATGTCAACATCAAATTTACCGAAGGCAACTGCTACGGTCTGATCGGAGCAAACGGTGCCGGTAAATCTACTTTCCTGAAAATCCTGTCCGGACAGCTCGAACCAACCAACGGTGATATCGTGATCACTCCTGGCCAGAGACTTTCTTTCCTGCAGCAGGATCATTTCAAATATGATGCATTCAATGTACTGGATACCGTTATCATGGGTAATGCCAGACTGTATGAGATCATGAAAGAAAAAGAAGCCATCTATGCAAAAGAAGATTTCACTGATGAGGACGGCATCCGTGCCAGCGAACTTGAAGGTGAATTCGCAGAAATGAACGGATGGGAAGCAGAGTCTGACGCTGCAACTCTTCTGAACGGACTTGGTATTGAAACAGAACTTCACTATACACAGATGGCTGACCTTACCGGTAGTCAGAAAGTCAAAGTCCTGCTTGCTCAGGCGCTGTTCGGCAACCCGGACATCCTTCTCCTTGACGAGCCTACCAACCATCTGGATCTCCCGGCAATCGAATGGCTGGAAGAATTCCTGATCAACTTCGACAACACTGTCATCGTTGTCTCTCATGACCGTTACTTTCTGAACAAAGTCTGCACTCATACAGCCGACATCGACTACGGCAAGATCCAGCTGTATGCCGGAAACTACGATTTCTGGTTTGAGTCCAGTCAGCTCCTTATCAAACAGATGAAGGAAGCCAACAAAAAGAAAGAAGAAAAGATCAAGGAACTGCAGGAATTTATTTCCCGATTCAGCGCCAATGCATCCAAATCCAAACAGGCCACTTCCCGTAAGCGTGCCCTCGAGAAGATCCAGCTTGATGATATGCGTCCTTCCAGCCGTAAATACCCATACATCGATTTCCGTCCAAACCGTGAGATCGGCAACGAAGTACTTATGGTCGAAAACCTTTCCAAGACCATCGACGGCGTAAAAGTTCTGGACAACATCAGTTTCACACTTGGTCATGATGACAAGGTAGCTTTCGTTGGTGCCAACGAGCAGGCAATCACCACTTTCTTCCGTATCCTTACAGGAGAACTGGAACCGGATGAAGGGACCTACAAATGGGGCGTTACCACTTCTCAGGCTTACTTCCCGAAGGACAACACGCAGGAATTTGATAACGATCTGACGATCACCGACTGGCTGACACAGTACTCCGAGATCAAAGATGCCACTTATGTACGTGGATTCCTCGGAAGGATGCTTTTCCCTGGTGAAGACGGTGTCAAAAAAGTACGTGTCCTTTCCGGTGGAGAAAAAGTACGCTGTCTGTTATCCAAAATGATGATCTCCGGCGCAAACATTCTGATTCTGGATGAGCCTACCAACCATCTGGATATGGAATCCATCACCGCACTGAACAACGGACTGATCAAATTCCCGGGAGTCATCCTTTTCACCTCACACGACCATCAGTTTGTACAGACCACAGCCAACCGTATCATGGAAATCCTTCCGGACGGCAAACTGATCGACAAGATCACAACTTATGACGAATATCTGGCAAGCGATGAAATGGCGAAGAAACGTCATGTCTTCCAGGTTAACGAAGAAGACGCTGCAGATAACTAAAATTATTTCAGATAGCAAAAACTCCTGGTTTCTGTTGAGATTCCAGGAGTTTTCTTTATGTTCTGCTGCAATTATTTCATTGTGATATCTTCCAGTTTGCCATTTGTCACTTTGAGCAGATCTTTCAGTGGAACTTTCAGCGTCAGTCCAATACGTCCGCCACTGACATAAATTTCTTCGAACTCACCTGCCGACGCATCAAACACGACCGGATAGGCTTTCTTCATGCCAAGCGGACTACAGCCACCTCTTACATAACCTGTAATCTTCAGGATGTCTTTCACATGGATCATATCAACTGCTTTTTCCCCAACTGCCTTAGCTGCCGCCTTGCGGTCCACTTCTTTTTCGATCGGTACCACAAACACATAATACCCACCGCTCTTTCCTTCCATAACCAGCGTCTTAAAAGACTGTGCGTATGGTGCGCCGATCAGGTCCGCACTGTGCAGTCCGTCAATAAACTCATCACACTCATACGGAAATGCCTCATATTTTACTTTTTGTCTGTCCAGCATTCTCATTGCATTGGTTTTTGCTTCTTTTGCCATGTTGTCCCTCTTTCCTGCCTTTTGCCCGGCATCTCTATTTCTTTTTCTTCCGTTTCTTACGTGTGTCATCACGGCGGGAGATTTTTTTCCAGAGTTCTTCTCCTTCGCGATCATCTTCTTCCATCATTTCCCGCAGGACTTCCTCATCCAGTTCATCTTCATCGATCATCACCGGTTCTTCGTATGTATCTTCTTCCGGTATATAAGAATCTTCATAATCAAAAGATCCAAGCGGAAGATCTATCTCTTTCTGTCTGCTCTTCCTCGGGCGATACGGAATGGTTTTCTCTGACTCTGGTGCCACATCATCCATTCTGTTCTTTCGAGTTTTATTTTTTTCAATCCTGAAATCCACCGGCTGCTCTCTCCTGGAATTCTTTCCAGAATCTTTTTTCCTCGGTGATGTTCCTGTCGACAATGTGGTCTTCTGTTTCCGCACCTGTGTTTTTGTCTTTTTTGTTTCTTTCTGTGCTTTTCTGTCTGCTTTCTGTGGCATATAATCACGAAAATCTATATAATCCGAACTTTCTTCTGCATCACCATGAATATCCTCATCGTCATACTCCTCATCCTCTTCCGTTTTATGACGATTTGTCGCAAACTGTACCAGCATTCCAAGCAGTGCAAAGCCTACGCTCATCCCTGCACCATACGGAATATCTGCAAGCCCGCCAAGCTTTGCAGCCGAAAAACCTGCCATCGCGCCACCAAGGAGACTGGTCCCCACGATCAGGACCTCTCTTGCCTGCCTCATGGCAAGCACACCAAGTCCGACTCCCAACAGCAGGCAGAAGAAAAATACCAGTGAAGTTGTCGGATGAAAAACATAGATTCCAAGCCCGATTCCGATTCCTGCTCCAAGAATAAAAATACCAATCTTATAGCTCACAAAAGCAACGATTGCGACAACTGCACCGATTCCCACCATAATCGCAGCATACATATATGTTTCGGTGATTCCACTGGAATACGCGACGCCGAATCCCACACCAGCTCCGATCGCGAATCCGCAAAGCATCATCCAGAACCTCAGAAGACGATATCCCAAAATACAGTTTACCGCGCCAAAAACAAACAGCACTGCAAATCCGATCATAGACACACTCGAAATTGCTGATACCGACCGGGTATTCTCGATCATACTCATTATCTGCTGCAAAATATCTGTCATAACTGTTCTCCTTCATTTAAAACATAAAATACATGGTCTTCAGATTATCCAGAACTCCATAATGATACTCTACCGCATTTTTTCCATACAGTTCCAGATAATATCCTGCCACGTTCTGTATATATTCCTCTTTGATCCACTGTTGATAAGCACTTTCAAAATCGTCCTGTGACTGGAATTTAAACCGTACCACTGCTGCTCCATTGTCCAGTCTCATACAACAGAAACGATAAATCTCCTGTGGATCATAGGAAGCAAAGCATGCCTGATTCATCACATAAAAATTATAATCACATGCAGTGCACTCCGGTACCGGAAACTCTTCTGATGCAGCATACACCTGTTCATATTCATCCGGAAACGGACACAGGTAATCATAAATGATCGTCTTATGTTCTGCAAGTTGTACCGCATCTCCCTCCAGGAAACTTGGCTGATCCCCATTTGTCGCATCTACATAATAATACTTTCCGTCAATCTGTACAATATCCCATGCATGTCCGTCATCGCTTCCCTCTGCACTTCCTTCCACATAAATACAGGGAATATCCAGTTCTTCCAGCAAATACTGTACTGCCCGTGCATATCCTGCACATACTGCTTTCTTTTTCCAGAAAATACCCGCGATATTCTGGTCATCCTCTGACGCTTCATACTCTGCCGTATCGATCAGATATGTATATACTGTTTTTACCGTCTCATACGTATCGGCTCCTTCCGGAATCTGTTTCCTTACTTCCTCCAGTGCTTCCTGCATCGCCTTCGTGATTTCTTCTACCTCTTCATCCGAATACGTATAGCCAGGCGAAAATCTGCAATATTGTGCATCCTGATAAGAAGTTGTGTAGACTTCCTGACGATTATGGACCCAAAACAATTCCGCATGATCCCGCAACAATGCATGATATGCTTTCCCGATCAGAGCCTCATCCGAAGAGGTAAGGTAAAAAGCATCCCGTCTGTTCCGGATACCTTCCAGCATTTCCCGATAGATCCGTTTTTCTTCTCCCTCCAGAAAACCGAAATAGTATTCCTGATGTCCTTCATCCGCCTCCTGAATTTCTTCCTGGCGAAGTTCTGTGACTTCGCCTGGCTCCTTTGGAAGCTGTTTTACCCACATAATAGCGCCAGCCACCAGTAAAACTGTCAGCAAAAGAAAGATTTTCCAGACGGATTTTCTTTTTCTCTTCATCTGCTGCTCCTTTCAGATCACCTGTTTTTATCTGCTGTCATGCAGAATGTCTGTTACAAAAAGCCCGAACGACTCTCCTCTGAATCGTCCGGGTCTCTTATTCTAACCTCTGCTTTTATGTCAACGTTCGCTCACAGCGGTCAGTCTTCAAATGTAACCTCAATGTCGCTGTTATCCGGCATCTGCGGGAAAATTGCCGGCATCTGGTCAGATACGAAAAGATTCTGTTCCAAAATGCCCTGAAGTGTATCTGTCATCTCCACACTTCCGAATACAGACGCTTTTTTCTCGGAATTCTTTTTATTTTCTGAATCAGTAAAAACATCCAGTTCATCCTCAGTTGTTTTGTCCTCTCCGTCTCCGACTGCCTCTGCGGTTTCTGTCGTTGCAAAATCTGCTGCTTCTGTAACTGTCGCTTCTGCATCATCCTCTTCCGTATCTACAAAAGAAATATCTACATCGATGACATCCTCTGCATCTTCCGTTGTGGAATCCTCTGTATTTGCTGTATCTTCTGCAGCACTTACAGTATTTTCAGGTTTCTCAACATCAGCCTCGTCCTGACTGTCTGCTGCATTGTCTGTCTCTGTTATAACAGTTGTATCCTCTGATGCATCTACTGTCAGAGTATTATCTATTTTTTCTTCTGTAGCCGGTGTCAATGTCGGAGTTTCTGTCTCTGCCGTCGCATTGCTTGTATTTTCGCCTTCTTTTTCCATCTCCGCAACTTCTGCCTGCGTCGGATAGAAGGATGGCTGACGGATATAACGGAAACTTGCCCCATAGGCTTCTCCTACCGTCACACCATTTTTGCTGGAAGAGCAATGTACTGCGATCCAGTCTCCCGCATCCGTCTTTCCGCAGATAATGCCAACATGGTTATTACTTCCTGCTTCTGGTCCATTCTGGAAAACAAGATCGCCAGGCTGTGCATCCTGTTCACTGACTACATTGGCATTTTCCCACTGTTCAGAAGTTCCGTCTCCAACGGAACCCTCCATGCCCTGATTCAGATATCCATTAATCACAGACCATGTAACAAATCCACTGCAATCCAGACCATACGCACGCACCGTTCCGCTGCTCGGACTTCCTTCTGCAGAAACTTTTTCTGCGGATCCCCAACTCGCATTTTTGCCAATCTGATTAGATTTTCCACCCCAGAAATAGCCGACTTCACCTACCAGTGAATACGCTGCCGTAATAACATTTACACGTTCCTCAGACACATCGTCTCCAACACTCTGGCGTACAAATCCTTTGGCATCCGTAACGATCGCGCAGAGAAGTTTACAATCTGTCTCTACGTATTTTTTGAGTACACTTCTGTCCTCCTGTGCAATGTTATTCTTTTTGATGTAATAATTGATGTGATAATTTCCATAGGAAACATGTGTAATATTTTCTTTATCACGTACTACCGGGTTCATCTCTGCAAAAATCTTCGCAAGATCATCTTTACAGGATGCATCCAATGTAAACTCACTTACACCCTTCTGACTCTGTTCATACACATATACAGAAAGGATATCCTGCCAGTTGCGCACAAGCAGGGAATCCGCAGATGTCGTCAGACCATTTTCACTGCTGTCACTGGTATCTGTAAGTTTATTCTTGGCTTTATATTCTGCCTCAATCTGATCCATCACAGACGCAAAATCATCCGAAAAAGTAAGCTGATAATTTCCCTTCAGGCTGTCCAGGTAGAATTCCTTACCGGCATGAAGATTGGAAACATAATAGACCGGCGTTCCAACTACTCCTGTGTCTGTTGTATTTTTGTCTCCATCTGTAAACTCATCTTTTTTGTCTGTGTCTTCTTTTTGTTTCTGCTCAAGTTCTGCAATCTTTTTCTCAAATCCGGTAAGAAGCTCATAATTTGTCACCAGCGCTTTTTGTTCCGCCGGAAGGCTCTCGTACTCTGCACGAAGCTCTTTGACTCTTGCAGCATGATCTACTGTAAGGGTCTCATCTGCAAGCGCATTGATCTTTGCAATCAGTGCCTTAACTGCTTCTGATGCAGTCAGAGCCGGTGTCACAGTCGGTGTCGCGGTAGGCTCCGGTGTTGCAGTAGGCTCCGGTGTTGGTGTATCCGGAGTTGTGGTAGGCTCCGGTGCAGTTGTCGGTTCCGGAGTTGGCGTATCCGGGGTCGTGGTAGGCTCCGGTGCAGTTGTCGGTTCCGGTGCCGGTGTATCCGGGGTAGGTGCAGTCGTCGGTTCTGGTGCTGGTGTTTCCGGTGCAGCAGTAGGCTCCGGTGCCGGTGTGCTCTCGCTGACAGCACTTTCCCCGCTGCTTCCATCATCAAAATCACTAACTGTCGCGGTATCATCCTCTGCCGCAAGTACAGACAGCGGACTGGACAAAACCATCGCAGATAATATCGTAATACATAAACTTCTGGTCAGATATTTGTTCTTCATTCTGGTAAACTGCTCCCTTCTTTCAAGAACATATCTTTATTCCCCTATAAAGGTATGTTTCTCACTACTAACTTACTCACACAATAACTGCGGTCATTTTATCATATAGTTCTCCAAAAATCAACCGCCGGAGCTTATACCCCGGCGGTTTTTGGATAAAATTCACATTTTTTTCATATTTTATACTGCCATAACATGTTCTGCCGTATTGGCCTTTCCACATAACTGAAACAACCCCTGAAATACCTGATAACATACACTGAGAATATAGCGGATATCATCATCAATATTTCTTTTTCGGTTCAGATATCTTCTGTGATGTTCTTTAATATATTCCAACAACTGATTGGATGTCTCAAAATGAATCTGATTGACGGCATACTCATCGGCTTTACCCGCCAGAACAAACGCTTTCAACTCATTCTTGAGATACTTTTCGTATGTATTATGCTGGCGAAGGGTACCCTCAAAAGTCTTATTATGCGGGAATGTAAAATAATCTGCAATATAATGCATCACTTCCCCCGCACGTCTCCAGAATACTCTGTCATTGTATTCCGCTCCTGAGCGGACAAGTCGTCTGATCTTCCCCTGTACATCCTCAAAAGTCCCGAAATATTCATGTCGCCTGGTTACAAAAGAAGGCTGTATGTCCGGAAGGATATTTCCCAGACAAAATGCTTTTCTGTGTGACTGTAAACTTTCATTGGCTGGCATCTGGTCTGCCAGATATCTTGCTAATAATATATGTGATTTCTTTCGCAAAATAGACACTTCTTTCTTTACATGAAAACTGTTTACCGTAACCAACATATACTATAGCAGATTCATCTCTGTTTTTCAAATAAAGTTTTTATAAAATATTTATTTTTTGATTATTTCTGTTGTTTTGCGCGAATGCCAAGTGCCATACCATACTGCGCGGCATGACGTTTTTCCACCAGTGCTTTGGGATATCCAATCACACCATGGTTTTCATAAGGATCATTAAAGTAATATTTTTCTTCATCATATCCCACCAGAAGCATGCAGTGCTCATTGGAAATCCAGCAGAAAGTTTCTCCTGTGTCCAGTAATCTCCACTCCGGTCCCCGGATTTCTTCTCTCATATTGATACATGCCCAGAACACTACCGGCATCCCCTGATCAATATAACGCTCCAGAAGGATTGAAATCGCAGTTCCCGTCTCATCAATAAACAGATACTGTTCTCCTGCCGCCCTGGTAAGAGCCTTCTGAAGTCCGCGCGCATAAATCCCAAAAGAATCCGCATCATAAGGACTTCCGCAGAAGAATTTGTTCGGATCCGGTCCATACAGATGCCCATCCCGTATCTCCATAGCACGGCATTCCAGATAATCATGAATAAATTCATCTACCGTGAGCTCATATCCCAGATACTGCAAAAGCATTACAGCAGAAACACTCTCACAGCCAGTGGGATATTTCACGCTCTGATCAATATAAGGGACCTGAATTTTATGCACGATCTCCTACTCCTTCTTTTCCTTCACTCATCTTCCTGATCACAGTCAGTGTGACAAGCAGCAGAATCAGGCTGATGCCAAGAACCAGCCACCAGATATGTACAAATCCGGCAATGATATATCCCACAAAAGAAACCACTGCTACAACCGCTGCATACTGCATCTGTGTAGTGACATGGTTGATATGGTTTGACTGTGCTCCTGCCGAAGACATAACTGTTGTATCCGAGATCGGAGAAATATGATCTCCGCATACTGCCCCTGCCAGAACTGCTGATACAGAAATGATCATCATTTCAAGATTATCCGATCCCGGAAACATTGCGATCGCGATCGGTACAAGAATTGCAAAAGTTCCCCAGCTGGTTCCTGTTGAAAATGAAAGAAAGATTGCTACAACAAACAGAATTGCCGGAAGGATCACACTTGCAGATGTATTGCTTCCCACAATGTTTTTTACAAATGTACTGATTTCCAGTGCATCTCCCATTCCTTTCAGTGACCATGCAAAGATCAGGATTGCAATTGCCGGAATCATCATCTTGAATCCCTCTACAAAGCTGTCCATAAATCCCTTAAACGTAACAACTTTTCTCGGAAGATAAAGAATCATCATAAAGAATACGGTAACCATTGTAGCAAAGATCAGGCTGGTCTCTGCATCACAGCCGGAAAATGCTGTCACAATATCGCTTGCACCACCCAGAAAACCGGTATAGATCATCGCTCCGATTGCCGATACGATCAGCACTACAACAGGGAGAACCAGATCCATTACTTTGCCGTTTGCTGAAATCTCTTCTTCTTTTACCTGGTCAAATTCTTCTCCTCCTGAAGTAAAAAGATCTCCCCTTGCAGCATTCTTTTCATGAACTTTCATCAATCCAAAATCAAACCCTGTTATAATCACAAATATCACCATCACCAGAGTCAGAAGTGCATACAGATTATACGGAATCGTTGATAAAAACAGCTGAAATCCCGTAATTCCCGCATCATCCGGCACATAAGAGTTTACTGCTGCTGCCCAACTTGAAATAGGTGCGATAATACACACCGGAGCTGCCGTTGCATCAATGATATATGCCAGTTTTGCTCTGGACACTTTATAACGGTCTGTAACCGGCCTCATAACCGAGCCAACAGTCAGACAGTTAAAATAGTCATCCACAAAGATCAGAATTCCCAATCCCGTTGTTGCCAGCATGGCACTTTTTTTTGTTTTGATCTTGCTGCCCGCCCATTTGCCATAAGCAGCCGAACCGCCGGATTTTGACATCAGTACGATGATCATTCCCAGCAACACATCAAAAATCAGAATATTCAGATTCATACTGTTTTTCATAATATCAAAGAATGCAACAAACGCATTCCATGGATGAAAGCCCGTATACAGCAGAGCTCCCGCAGCCACTCCGATAAAAAGCGAACTGTAAACTTCCTTTGTTACCAGTGCCAGCACGATTGCCAGCAACGGTGGCACCAGTGACCACCATGTTCCAATAAACATTGAACCATCCATTTGCTTTCCCCCGCATTTATTTTTTATGATTATTTTATTACCTCGTATTATCCCTGCCGTTTCTTTTTCTCAGTCAAACGAAATACTGTCAAAATCAGGAGTTCCCATAAGATTGAACGGCGTGCTCTGGTATACGTAGTAATTCAGCCAGTTTGTATATAAGTTATTGGCATGCGCTCTCCAGAGCAGCAGCGGTTTATTCTCCGGATCATCATCCTTATAATAATTCTTAGGGAGATCGATCGGAAGCCCTTTTCCCATATCCCGCTTATATTCTCCATCCAGTGTCACACGGTCATATTCCGGATGTCCCATAACAAAAATACGACGGCCACCCTGTGCCATTGCCAGAAACAGTCCTGCTTCTTCCGACTCAGCAAGGATCGTAATCTCTTTGCACTTGCGAATATCCTCAATCGGCACTTCCGTATGTCTGGAATGTGGTGCCAGAAAAGCATCATCAAATCCTCTTACCAGCGGAATCTTACGATTCAGAACTTTGTGCCAGAAAAGTCCAAACATCTTGTGATCCAACTGGCGTTTCTGAAGTCCGTAAAAATGATACAGGCTCGCCTGTGCTGCCCAGCACAGGAAAATCGTAGACGTTACATGGCTCTCTGTCCAGTCCATGATCTCCACCAGTTCATTCCAGTAATCCACTTCTTCAAATTCCATCTGTTCTACCGGTGCACCTGTTACGATCATTCCATCAAATTTCATATCTTTTAACTCAGAAAAAGTCTGATAAAATTTGTTCAGATGGCTGACCGATGTATTCTTTGCCTGATGGCTCTCAACTGCCATAAATGTCACATCTACCTGCAGTGGAGTATTAGACAGTGAACGCAAAAGCTGCAGCTCTGTTTCTTCTTTCAGTGGCATCAGATTCAATATCAGAATCTGAAGTGGACGAATATCCTGATGAACTGCTCTTCCCTCGTCCATAACAAATATATTTTCTCGTTCGAGAATCTCTTTTACCGGTAAATCCCCCTGTATCTTAATAGGCATTTCCTGTTCCTCCTTTATCTGTTTCCATATTTTATCCTGTATTTATAGCATTTCTATTTTTCTGTCATTTTCAGGAAATCCTCTTCTGACAAAATCGGAATTCCCAGCTCTCTGGCTTTTTTGTTCTTTGATGAATTTGATGTCACATCATTATTGATCAGATAATTCGTCTTTCCGGTAACAGACCCTGTCACCTTTCCACCAAGGGACTCTATCAGATTTTTTGCCTCACCGCGGTTGCCAAAATGCTCCAGGCTTCCGGTAATGACAAAATTCATCCCTGCAAAAATCTGTTCTTCTGAAATCTCTTCTTTATAAATATGAAGATAACTCAACAGATGATCTACTTTTCTGTTATTTTCCGGATTTTCAAAATATCCCGTCAGACTTCTTGCGATCACCGGCCCTATACCGTCAATCGCGCTGATTTCTTCTTCATCTGCAGTACGGATCCGTTCCAGATCATCATCAAAATACCGGCAGATTACTTTTGCATTGGAAAGTCCGATATTTGCAATTCCAAGACTATAGATCACTTTTGCAAGAGTGGTCTCTTTTGCTTTTTCGATGCTTTTCATCAGATTATCAAACGATTTCTCTCCAAACCCTTCCATCGTCACAATCTCATCCCGATGTCTGCCAATTTCAAAAATATCTCCAAAATCATGAATAAATCCCTTTGCGATAAATTTCTCCAGAGTTGCCTCTGACAGTCCATCTATATTCATGGCATCCCGACTTACAAACAAAGTAAATGCCTTGATTTTCTTTGCAACACAATCCGGATTCATGCAATACAATGCTTCTACATCATTTTCTCTGATCACTCTGGCTTCCTGACCACATACCGGACAACTATGCGGAATTTCAAGCCGACCGCTTCTCGTAAGATTTTCCGCTATCTGCGGAATGATCATATTCGCCTTGTACACCTGGATCGTATCTCCAATCCCCAGTTCCAGTTCCCTGACAATACTCACATTATGCACACTTGCCCGACTGACTGTTGTTCCTTCCAGCTCCACCGGATCAAACACCGCGATCGGATTGATCAGTCCAGTCCTTGACGGACTCCATTCTATCTCACGTAATATTGTCTCCCTGATCTCATCTGCCCATTTGAATGCAAATGCATTTCGTGGAAATTTTGCTGTACTTCCAAGCGAGTCACCATATGCAATATCATCATACAGCGCAACCAGTCCATCCGATGGAAAATCATTCTGCTCAATCGCATGTGCAAAATATTCCATCGCATCATCCAGATCTGCTGCTGTGACCATTCGATATTCAACAATCTCAAATCCCTGTTTTTTAAGCCATTCCATCTGATACACTCTGGAATTATGCATATCCTCGTCCTGTGCTGAAACCAGCGCAAAAGCATAAAAACGAACGTTTCTTTCTGCCGTGATCTGATTATTAAGCTGACGGACTGAACCGCTGCACAGGTTTCGCGGATTTTTGTATCTGGCATCTACATCTTCAATCGTCGCATTGATTTTTTCAAAATCAGAATACGTGATGATCGCTTCTCCTCTCAGAACCAGTCTGCCCTGATAGGCGATCTTCAGAGGAATATTTTTGAACACTTTCGCATTGTTGGTAATAACTTCTCCGACAATTCCATTTCCCCTGGTGACTGCCTTCTGCAATTCTCCATTCTCATAAGTAAGAACAATGGTAAGTCCATCCATCTTCCAGGAAAGCAATGTCGGATGTGTCCCGATAAAACTCCTTAACACCTCCCGGTCTTTGGTCTTATCCAAAGAAAGCATCGGAGATTCATGTGTTTCTTTTGGCAGTGCATCAACCGCTTCATAACCCACATTAACAGTCGGACTGTCTGCCAGGACGATGCCTGTTTCTGCCTCCATTTTTTCCAGTTGATCGTACAGAGCGTCGTACTCTCTGTTGCTCATGATCTCCCTGTCTTCCTGATAATAAGCTTTCGCTGCTTCGTTCAGTTTTTTTACCAGTTCTTTTATTTGGTTTACAGCTGCTGTTTCCATGATGCCCTCCTGTTCTTATTACTGTCTCACTGGATGAATTTCTGATCTGCTCATTCAGCTCTTTCCATTCTTCTTCCCGGATCTCGCGATATTCTCCGCATTTTATATTCTCCAGTGTAAGGTTCATGATTCGTACACGTTTCAGTGTGCGTACATGATACCCCAGATATTCGCACATTCTTCGAATCTGACGGTTCAACCCCTGTGTCAGTATGATCGTAAAACTTTTTTCTCCTGTTTTTATGACCCTGCACGGACGCGTCACTGTATCAAGAATCGGCACCCCACTGCTCATTCTCCTGACAAATGCTTCTGTAACCTCCCTGTCTACTGTCACTTCGTATTCTTTTTCATGGTAATTTCCTGCCCGCATGATCCGATTGACCAGATCTCCCTGATTTGTCAACAAGAGAAGCCCCTCTGAATCTTTGTCCAGTCGTCCGACCGGATAAATTCTCATCGGATAGTCCAGATACTCTGTCACCGTCATCTCCTGACGCTGTTTTCTGGTACTGCACACAACTCCTCTTGGCTTATAAAAAAGAAGAAGCACCTGTTTTGTTTCCGGTCTCACCGGTTTTCCATCGAGGCACACCACCGCATCTTCTGCTATCCGTTCTCCCGTGCCGATCACTTTACCGTTAACCGTAACTCTTCCTGCTTCCGTAAACTGATCCGCTTCTCTTCTTGAGCACACTCCGGCACTGCTTAAATATTTATTTATTCTTATAGTATTCTGACCTTCTGTCATCTTTTTTTCACTCATTATTCCATTATATAGTTTTTTCTTTTTGTCCGCAACCGAGAGCTTGTTTTTTTTTAACATATACGGTATTATTAAATCA
Source organism: Blautia sp. MSJ-19 (assembly GCF_018918125.1). GTDB lineage: Bacteria > Bacillota > Clostridia > Lachnospirales > Lachnospiraceae > Blautia_A. Next base: position 73,101 of record NZ_JAHLQA010000042.1, on the reverse strand, counting down.
TTGCAACCAGATAAAGGAGGAAAAACTATGTCAGAACAAACCAGACGTACCAATCCCCTGTTGCTTCTTGTCATGATTTTATTGTGTCTGTGTGCCGGATTCTTCTTCCGTCGTTCTTCTTACGATCCGGAGTATTCCAGCCAGCAGACCAAAGATACAAAAACTTCCGCTGTGGATTCTGCCAACAGTTCCAACAGAAGCAGTTCCGATTCCAGTAAAAAAGCTTCCGCGAAAGCAACTGCCACAGCCACACCGAAAGCAACCGCCTCTCCTGCTGTCATCAAGACACCGGTCTCCGTTCAACCCGAAACCGCTTCTGCCAGCCGTGATATTTCTGCCGAAGCAGCTTCCGGAGTCTGGACTTCCAATGGCAGCACCTGGAGTTTCATGGTCGATGGGCAGCCTTACACCGGATGGCTGGTTGATACCGATGGAAAACAATATTTCTTTGACAGTGACGGTATCATGCAGACAGGATGGATAGACGATGACGGACACCGTTATTATATGGATCAGGACGGCATTATGCAGACAGGAACCGTCAACATCGACGGAAAAGATTATACCTTTCTGGAAGACGGCACGCTTTCAGATAATTCCAAAAAGAAATCTTCCAAATGATCTCCCGGAGATTAGAAGAAAAAAGACACAGGACATTTCATTCAATATCCTGTGTCTTTTTTATTTCTCTGTTTACTTACTGGAGCAGTCCGCTATATACATAACCGGTCTGACCATCATATTCAATCTGGATCCAGTCACCTTCCTGACCCAGTTTCTGAACCTGATCCCCTTCGTCAAGACCACCTATGATATCACCGTCACTGCTTGCCGCATCCCTGACATTACAGCCTTCTGTAACTGTCAGCATTGTACCGTCTGCACTCGTTCCAGAAGAGTCGGCTTCTTCACCAAGTCCATCCAGAAACTGTGCCAGTGCTGCATCGTTCTTTTGCGCTTCTTCATAAGCAGCCTGAACTTCTGCTGTCAGTGCCTGCACATCCGCATCAGACTTCAGTGAATCCATATAATTGGAAACTTTTGTATTCTGTTCCAAGTCCCCTAAGATTTTGTAATTGCCATCGCTGTCTTTTACAATATAAGAACTCCACAAAGAAGGTGCCGGTGTATCAATCCCCTTACAGATGAAACTGCCCTTCGTATATACTACATACGAATTATCATCCAGACCTTTCTTTGTATACACATTACTGACCTGATAACCTTCTATGTAATCTTTTGCATTTGCAATCCTTGATTCATCAGATGGTGTCAGATTACTTACCAGAGTCCTTAATGTTGTAATATCTCTTTCCCCTAAAGCCTTATAATAGCTGTTTACAAACGCAGTAATCTCCTCACTGCCATCCTCCAAGGGATTCGTGTCTTCTTCTTTCTTCCCGTCGTTTGTCTCCCCATCATCTTCCGGAGAAGAAGGATCATTTCCCTGGCTGTTGTCCTGTGCTGTAGTCTGTTCTTTATCAGAAGTACCCTTCCCACTTCCGGTACAGGCGCGAACGCCAACGAACAATACAGCTACGATCACCAGAATCGCCCCGCCAAGCATAAAATAGCGAAGGTTATCCGATAACCATTCCCTGAAATTATCCAAGTTCTTGTCCTCCTTAACTTACAACGCAACGAGGCAGACCCATTACCTCGTGCAGCACACCTGAAGGGAATCGAACCCCCGCACATGGTACCGGAAACCACTGCTCTATCCACTGAGCTACAGGTGCGGACAACGTTGAGCATTCTTTGTCTTCAAGACTCAGTAGCATCAACTTATCATAATATTAGCATACTTTTCAAAAATTGTAAAGTTTTTATTTTGTATAGACAATTACATCTATATCCAAAATACGAGAGAGAAAACCAGCGGTTTTCTCTCTATTCTCCCAGTTCTACCCGGTACACATAATGTGATTCCGTCTGTGCGATCAACACACACCCTGCATTTACCAGAAATTCATAATTCCCGGCATCTGTGGATGTTACTACAAATTCTGTCGTTGTACTCCGCAGTGCTCTGCGGAATTTGTCCGGTTCCTCGTACATATGATAATCGATCACATCCAGCAGTGCTTTCTGAATTTTATAATAATTGCTGTCTTCTTTGAACTTTCCCGCCACTGTACTGCCTGCCCTGTAGATACTGACATTCCGGTTAATGACCGGACGGATTCCTGCATCATACTGGCGTACCACATTGTTCAGGCTGCTCTCAAACACCACATGTGGAAGAGTCCCCTCCTGATTCTGATGAATCACATCACAGACCGCTCTGAGATCATTTGGAATCTTGTAAATATTTTCTGCCCGTGCAAAGTCTGTAATGACACCCTGCAAAGGATTTCCCAGCACGACTAATGCCGCTGTCACAAGCAATGCCATAAAAAACTTCAGCCACTTTTTCCCAGGTGCAGATACCAGTCGGACCGCATAATATGCAACTGCCGGAATCACCGGAAGAATCCAGAAAAAACGGTAATATTCTGTTTCAAATTTCACTCTGGAAAGTATATATTTTACAACGATCGGATTGTACACCGTCAATGCAAGAAATGCCGTATAACCAATAAATACCATTGCATTCTTTTTGCGTCCCCAGATCAGTGTACAGAGCACTCCGATCAGAAACAACAGCGGATACCAGCAGGATCCCCAGTAGGTTTCCATGCATACCTTTACAAACTGCAATCCAAGTTCTTTCAGTGTTACTCCTGCCATTCTCTCACCTGCCCTTCTATGATGCCGCCAGCGTCAGCCACTTCAGCTTTGTAGCAAAAAATACGATTGCGTATGCCACAGAAGGAAGCATGCAGAGTCCACAGTAAAACAATCCCGAAAATTTCCGATTCCAAAGCACGACCGGAATCATTCCGGCTGCGATCGCTACCGGAAAAATAATCGCTGAACCGGAAAAAGTCAATGCACTGACTGCAGTCAGAAATAACACTGCCCACACATTTCGAGATGTCTTTTCTCTAAGCAACCACAGTGCACATAAAAGCACCATTGGAATCGCAATGTTCGCAAGCAGGGTTTTTCCCTCATAACTCCTTGTAAAGAAGAAGGTTCCCGCTGAATAGATCGTTCCACTGAAAAGCTGCATGATGCACACGAACACAACCATCAGATCTGCTTTTTTGCGATCATCCTCAAACATTTTTTTGCCGATCTGATAGATAATCAGATTAGCAGTAATAACATTGATACAGGACATAACTGTTTTTGTCTGTACAAGTGGATGGATTCCCAGAAGCCGGCACCATACAGCATTGTTCATCGGATATGCTGAAAAGATATATCTGGCCTTAAATTTTTTCAGGATCACCCCGTTATACGGATTATATCTGGCAAGTGTATCTGTATATACAGAGGTACTGACATTCCCTACATAATAAGTAGCATCCAGTGTCGTATCCTGATAAAAGATCACGATCAGGCATTGTACCACAATTGCAATCCCCGCTACAGCCAGCATGATCGAATGATTTTCCCATACTTTCTGTAAATTCGATCTCCATTTGTCTTTTTCGTTCTTTTTGCCCAGAAAGAATGCTGCCATTACACAAAGTACCATAAGCACTGCCCAGATGCGGCCAGCTGTCGTAAGAGATACCCACTTGAGCGTCATTGGAACGATCATCAACTCAAATACTGAAAAATATGCAAGATAACCAACAATAAACGTCAGTGTTCTGTCTGCTTTCAACTTCAGGATTCTGGATACCACACTGCCAGCCGCATAAAAGACTACGCCCTCTATCACAAAGCCTGCACAGGCAAGAATCAGCTCTTTCATCCGTTCTCTTTCTCCTGCTTCTTCTCTTTCATCTGATTTTTCAGAATTCCCATTGCAACTTTTTCCGGAGTGATCGGAAGTTCTCTTATGCGTACACCAGTTGCGTTATAAACTGCCTCTGCGATTGCCGGACACGGTGTATCGATTACCAACTCCCCGATAGACTTTGCTCCAAACGGACCACTCTCTTCATAGCTGCATTCAAAGTCAACACGAATGTTCCCGATATCTTCTCTGGTTGGAATCTTGTACTGCATAAAAGAATTGTTGCGGATTTTTCCCTTGTCCGTATACTGAACATCTTCAAAAAGTGCCATTCCCACACCCTGTGCGATCCCACCTTCCGTCTGTACCCGGGCAAGATTTGGGTTGATCGGTGTTCCACAGTCAACTACCGCCACATAATCTGTCAATTCTATGCCACCGGTCTCTGTATCCACCTCAACCTCTGCCATGCCAACCATAAACGGCGGTGGAGAGAGCGGAGAAGAATGCTGCTTTACAACCTGAAGCTCTCTGTTGTTGAAAAAGGTACTCTTTAGAGCAATCGCTTCAAGTGAAACCTTTTTCTCTTCCGCATCTTCTACAAACACGTAAGTACCGTCAAAAGCAACTTTATCCACTTCTGTTTCCAGCATTTCCGCACCAAACTCGCAGATGTTCTTTCGCAGCTCCTGGCAGGCCTTCATAACTGCCATACCGGTTGTATAAGTCGTTGCAGACGCATAAGATCCGGAATCGTATGGAGAAATATCTGTATCTACGCTGAACACGACAATATTTTCCATCGGGGTTTCCAGACAGTCTGCCGCAATCTGTGCCATAACCGTATCACATCCGGTTCCCATATCTGTACAGCCAAGTGCCAGCGTATAGGAACCATCCTCATTCACCTTGATGTCTGCGCCTCCAACATCTACTCCGGCAATAGAAGATCCCTGCATCGCCATTGCCACACCGACTCCGCGCACTTTGCCATTGCCCATATCCCTAAACGGATATCTGGAATCCCAATGAAACATTTCTTTTGCTCTCGCCATGCAACGGTCCATTGAGCAACTCTGTGCATAAGGAACATCATGATATCCCGGAAGCGGACCACCTTCAACTGGCATATTCAGCTCTTTTACTTTTACCGGATCCATTCCCATCTTGTGTGCCAGTTCATTTACTGCAGACTCCACTGCAAAAATTCCCTGTGTCGCCCCATAACCACGGTAAGCTCCTGCCGCCTGCACATTCGTATAGACAACATCAAAGGCAAAACGATAGGCTTCTGTATGCCTGTAAAGCGCAATTGATTTGTGTCCGCTCAGCCCCACCGTTGTGGAACTGTGCTCACCATAAGCCCCTGTATTGGAAAGCGTATATACATCAATCGCTTTGATGATACCATTTTCGTCCGCACCGGCACGCACTGTAATCTCCATCTCATGACGCGGCGAAGAGCAGATCATAGATTCATATCTTGAAAAGATCAATTTGGACGGGCGTCCTGTCTTCCATGTCACGATTGCCGGATAAATTTCACTGACAGAGGTCTGTTTTGCTCCAAATCCTCCACCAATCCTTGGTTTGATGACTCTCACTTTAGATGCCGGAATATCCAAAGCCCTTCCGACAATTCTTCTCACATGGAATGGAATCTGAGTAGACGAAAGCACGATCAGTCTTCCAAAATGGTCCATATAACACGCTGTGCGGAAAGTCTCCATCATGGTCTGCTGGTTCGCCTTGGTATGGTAAGTATGCTCTACCGTATATTTACATTCACGGAGAACTTTGTCTACATCTCCCTGCTCCTCCAGTGCGTTTGCACATAAATTTCTCTTGTTGTCTCCGCCGAGCGGGATTTTGAGTTTCCAGTCCTCTTCCGGATGGATCACAACAGAATTATCTTTTGCCTGATGCATATCCAGAACCGGTGTCTCCACTCGATACTGAACTTTGATTCTTTTAAGTGCCAGATCTACCGCAGCCTCTGTCTCGCCCGCTACGATCGCAACCGTATCTCCGACAAAACGAACATGGCGGTCAATGATCAGTCTGTCATCCGGGCTCATTTCCGGGGCTGTCTGTCCTGCCAGTGTAAAACGTTTCTGCGGGACATCTTTATAGGTAAGAATACAGGCTATCCCCGCAACTTTCATGGCATTTTCGGTCTTGATCTCCTCTACCCATGCATTGGCATGCGGACTCCTCAAAATCTTGACGATCAGGCAGTCCTTCGGTGCCAGATCATCTGTATAAACAGGTTTGCCGGTCACCAGTGCCATCGCATCTGTTTTCTGTACAGGTTGATTTACATATTTCATCTTTATGCTTCCTCCTGTGCTTTTTTATATTCTAAAAACTTCAGGATACTTGCAGTCTGAGAAACAAATCCGGAACATCTGCATAAATTTCCTGCAAGATATTCTTTGATCTGTGCTTCTGTCGGCTCTTTGATCTCACGAAGCATGGCAAATACATTCATAATAAATCCCGGATTACAGAACCCACACTGCTCTGCCCCTTCATTTGCCAGAAAAGTTCCAAATTCCTTCGCTTCCTCCTGCATCCCTTCCATAGTGACTACTTTTTTGCCGTCGATTCTGACAGCCAGTGTAGAACAGGAAAGAATCGGTCTGTCATCTACCAATACTGTACAAAGTCCACAGTTTGCAGTCTCACAGCCTCGTTTTACACTGAAGCAGCCCTTCTCTCTCAGAAAATCGATCAGGAGTAGTCCCGGTTCGATCTCTTCCTGTCTGCGAACACCATTCAGCCAGAAACTAATATTCATCCTTCATTCCTCCTACTGCTTCCCATGCTCTTTTCGTCAGTACCTTCACCAGAAGTGTTCTGTATTCTTCAGATGCTCTCATATTACCCGCAGTATTTACGTTCTCTGCCGCATACACCGCAAATTTTTCGATTGCCTCTGTTCTCTGTTCATCTGTCATATTTCTGAAGTCTTTTAAAAACTGCTGTTTATCTTCTACTACCATAGCTCGCCCCGGTCTTGCTCCGATCACGGTTCTTACTTCTTCCCCGATCAGAGATGCCGCACAGGTCAGTACCGGAAAATCTGTTTTTGAGTTTCTCTGGCTCATATAACAGACAGACAGCGGCTTTTTTTTGACAATGATATTTACCAGAATATCATTGTCTTTTTTGCGATTCACAAATTCAGTCAGTGGAATACGCCCCGCATCATACAGTTCCACCCATGTATCCATGGCAAGAAACATGGTCAGAACATCTGAAAATCCATAGCGTCCCCAGATACTTCCGCCAACAGTTGCACAGTTTCGAAACTGCACGCCGACAATATGACGAATGCTCTCTCTGATCGCTCCCTGCGTATATGTATTCAAATTTTTATGTATTTCAAGCTCTCTTAACGGCGTCATACAGCCAATCACAAATTCATCATCCAGCTCCTGCACCGTATCCAGCCCCAGGCCTGAAAGATCAATTGCTGTGGAGATATTTCTGTTTCCCATCTTCAGCCATACCATTCCACCAAGAACAAGTGCTGTTTTTTTCTGATTCAGTTCATATGCTTCTGCAATGCTTTTTACTTTCACATAGCTTTTAATCTTTAGCATCTGTGTACCGATTCCTTTCTCTCATCAATAACTCATATATGTATAGACACACGTTATTTAATTTTAGCAGAATTTTTTTCATTTTTCCATAGCGTCAAATTTTTCTGTGAAAGATGCATAAAAAAGCCCCTTTCATACCAACAGTTTTTTCAGTAACTGTTGAAAAGAAAAGGGCAATTTTTATTAATTTAACGATTATTGATGGCAGTTACCAGCGCATCAATGGATGCACGGATGATATCCGGATCCACACCAGCTCCCCAGGAAAGTGTTCCGTCCGGTTTCTGGATTCCTACATAAGCAATAGCTTTGGAACTTGTACTCTTTTCCAGTGCATGCTCCTGATAAGTCACCAGAGTAAACTTCATCTCATATGCTTTCTTCAGTGCATTGCTGACTGCATCCAGACGACCGTTTCCGGTTGCTTCTGTAGTGATCGTCTTTCCGTTAAATGTAGAAGTTACCTGTGTGGTAATACCACCGTCTTTCTGCTGGAAATGCACTTCATTGATGCTGTACGGTTCCACAACGTTTTCAAAGGTAGCTTTGAACAGTCCGAAGATTTCATCCGGATGAAGTTCTTTGTGGCTGTGATCAGATACTGCCTTGGCCGCATATCCCATTGCCTCACGCATCTTAGGCGGCAGATTCAGACCATACTTTGTTTCCAGAATATAACCAACGCCACCCTTTCCAGACTGACTGTTGATTCGGATAACATCTGCATCGTAGTTTCTTCCAACATCAGTCGGGTCAATTGGCAGATACGGAACAGTCCAGCGGCTTGGATCTTTTTCTTCTCTCCAGTGCATACCTTTGGCAATAGCATCCTGATGAGAACCGGAAAATGCAGCAAATACAAGAGCTCCGCTGTATGGGCTTCTCTCATCTACTTTCATTCCGGTGCATTCCTCATATACTTCACATACATGTGGCATATTGGAGAAATCCAGTTCCGGATCCACTCCCTGAGAGAACATATTCATCGCCAGTGTGACGATATCCACGTTACCGGTACGTTCGCCGTTTCCAAACAGCGTTCCCTCAATTCTGTCAGCACCTGCAAGCAGTCCCATTTCAGAATCTGCCACTCCGCAGCCACGGTCATTATGAGGATGAAGAGAAACGATCACGTTTTCACGATATTTCATATTCTCACACATATACTCGATCTGGCTTGCATATACATGCGGCATAGAATGCTGTACTGTAACAGGCAGATTGATAATTGCCTTATTGTCTGCAGTCGGCTGCCATACATCAAGAACTGCATTGCATACTTCCAGCGCATATTCTGGTTCTGTTCCTGTAAAACTCTCCGGGCTGTATTCAAACTGGAAATTTCCCTCTGTCTGATCTGCCAGTTCTTTCAAAAGTCTTGCACCGTCAACTGCAATTTTCAGAATCTCTTCTTTGGATTTTTTGAATACCTGTTCACGCTGTGCCACAGAAGTAGAATTGTATACGTGAACGATTGCCTTTGGTGCTCCTTTTACTGCCTCGAATGTTTTGCGGATGATGTGTTCTCTTGCCTGTGTCAGAACCTGAATAGTAACATCATCCGGAATCAGATTCTGTTCGATCAGTGTACGGATAAAGGTGTATTCTGTCTCAGATGCAGCCGGGAAACCAACTTCGATTTCTTTAAATCCAATCTCTACCAGAAGTTTGAAAAATTCAATTTTCTGTTCCAGACTCATAGGAATGACCAATGCCTGGTTTCCATCTCTCAAGTCTACACTGCACCAGATCGGTGCTTTGTCCACATATTCTTTCTCTGCCCATTTCATGCATTTCACTGGCGGCATAAAATATTGTCTTTTGTACTTTGTTACGTTTTTCATGATCATTCCTCCACTTTCTCCAAAAGTATCTTCGTCCGGTTCAGGACAAAAAAAAATCTCTCATCTCTACAGACTACTGTAAGAGACGAAAGACAACTGTCTTCGCGGTACCACTCTTATTTATGAACGGTTCATACACTCATGGGATACGGAACTTCCTTATGATACATTCTATATGTGCTATCATGTCCTGCGAAATCCTTATATCCTCTCCATATAACGGTGGATACCGTCTGCGCCTACTGGCTGCTCCTGCAACGTTCGGACAGATGCTCCAAGGCGAGTTCCATGACTTCTTTCCACTGCCTCACACCACCCGGCAATTCTCTGTGCTCCAGTCCTCATGTACTATTCCTCATCAAAGCATTTTGCATATTTTGTCGATGAGTAAAGACTAACATGTCCTCTGCTCCTTGTCAAGAGCAAATTTATCTCTTTACTCTATGATCTGTAATGTATTCTGATCAATTTACTGTAAATATCATAAACAGCAACATAGTATCTCAGTCGGGGCAACAGGATTTGAACCTGCGACCTCACGGCCTTCAAATGTTTCCACAATGTATTGATTTTACTGGTTTTTCTACACATCATTTCAAAAAGGTAATATAAAAGGTAATAGTTTTACCCAAGACGAGCATGTGCATCTTTCACGATTTTGGTTTTATCCTCTAACGATGTCGTATCAAATGTGTAATACTTCTTATTCACATCTGGTGAATGTCCCAATAACGAAGCAGCAACTACTTCTGATACCCCTGCACATCTCATATTGGAATTAAACGTTTTTCTAAATGCATGTATTCCTCTGTCTGGGATTCTTAACTGTTTGCATTTATTTTTAATGCAAGATGAAACAACCGGAGCATGAATCCTGCCCTCTTCATTGGCGAAAATCCACTCACACAAATACCCTTTTGCAAACTCAGCCTTTTTTACCTTTGTAAATAATGCCGTTATTTTTTCATCCAGTGGAAAATTTCTTACCTTTTTATTTTTCGTTTTATCAATAAAATATTCTTTTGTTATTCTATCAAACTTTTCTGATCTTTGTATTATAAAGTATCCTTTTTCATTATGGATATCTTCCCACTTCAAAGCTACAATTTCCCCTACTCGCATTCCTGTTAAACTCGCAAGCTCCACAGCATAATGCGGTATGTAAGAAGGATTTTCTTCATATTGTTTATGTAGCCATTGTGTAATCATTTCAACTTCTTCATCTGTATACACTTGTTTTGACAATGGTTTATCAATTTCTTCACAATATCCATAAAATTGTTTTCTCAAAAGATATACCATTGGATTTTCAGGGATTACTTTTTCTCGAAATGCTTTCTGGAATGTGTTATCAATATATCCATATGCCTTTTTAAAAGCTCCCTTACTCAAGCCATTATCCACAATCATATCATGAAAAAACAGCTTCAACATATCTGTTGTAATTTCTTCTATTGGAATTTGCATAAATGTTTTATCTTTGAAGAATCTATTGTAATCAGTAGTATACTTATATACTGTGTTGTCAACTACCAAGCAATCTTGTACTTCTCGCCACCGCCAGTACATCTTATCAAGTGTGACTACTTTTTCTGTCTCAGCTTTTTCTTCTATTTTGTAATATTCAACTAATGCATCATCCAATTTTTCTCTGGTGGATTTCTTAATTAATCTGTATCCACTTTCTTTACTGTTGTCCTTAACGTATGTTCTCCACTTACCATCCTTACCCTGCGTGATTTTATAAGGATGCTTGTCTAAAAGTTTTCGTCTCTCCTTCATTTCAATAGCATCCTGTACATCTGACAGATTAACCTTACCACTCTCTTCAAGATATTTCAAGATTTCTTCTGCCTTAAGTTCTTTTGTCCCCCGGACTACATTTTTAACGCTCTTATCATTTTTCTTCACTTATTCCTGTTATTCCAATTTTACAGAAATGACACCCCGAAACAGGGTGTCACTCCTGCATCTTTTTATACATTTCAATCAAAAATCTAAGGGAGTGAAATTTTACTCCCTAAAAAATCCAACATTTATAATGGTTTTCTGGTAACTACATTCTTCACTTTTCAGGCTGCATTACCGGTTATATCATCCTTTACATCTGATCAGGTGAAATTTCACCCATCACAACTCAAGCAATTTTCATCATTTCTCAAACTTCAATGGATGTGCTTCCGCTTCAATCTCAGCTGCATCATCTGTTATCGAGGTCATGTAGATCACCGGCTGCAATCCATTTGCAATACAATTCTGTATGTTCCACTTAATAACAGCTTCGAGCATTTCTGGTGTATATGCATACATCGGACAGTCTGCTTCTTTAACTTTCTGTTCCAGTTCTTTATCCAGTTCCGCATTCGTCTTGCTTGCATACCGTGTCAATTCCTTATGGATTTCTTTTGGCAGCAGCTGTAAATTCTCAGCCCGGTTACACACCTTTCCATCATTCGGTTTGTATCGTAGATTCTTCCTGATGTGATGTACTTCAGTTTCTTCAGAACCAAACTCATTTTTTCCAAAATGTTCACTCATGATCTTGTGCATTGGAATATGCTTGTTATACGCTCCCTCAATGGCATGTTCGTAATACCAGTCTTGACCGGTTCTGACTCCATTCTTATTCATCGTTCCTATATATCTATGGTTTGCTTTCAGTATTCTGAGTTTTCCTGCATATACTGAAAACAGATAACCTTTATTCGAGATAAACCAATACTCCGGGTATGGTGCTTTGCACTGAACGATCTGCTCACCATCCTGCATGATGTAATTAAACACCTGCATCTGCTCATTGAATTTCTCTTTGTATTCTTCTCTTCTTGTGGTTTTCTTCATTCTCTTTTTGCTCATATGAAAATCTCCTTATCTTCCTTATTTTTCATTAAAATAGGAGTGCCATACACAGCACTCCCTCATGATGTATCATATTCAGTTTTTATCGGTTGTCTCAGATACCTTTTGTCATTGTCTGGATCAGTTCATCAAATTTCTTCTTGTGTTCCTGCTGCATCCGTGTAGCTTCCTGAATCCTGTTATCAAGGTTTTTCTTTAACTTCCGGGCTTCTTTCAGCAGTTCCTGATAATCCTGAATCGTTTTCCGGGATATCCTCACAATCTCTTTGTCAACCTCCCGTTCCTGCATCAGTCTCTGATTTTCTTTCTTCAGTGCAATATTTTCTTCTCGCAGCTGCTGTACAATATCTTTTCTGCTGTCACCTGATATTCTCTTATTTCGTATCTGCATTCCTTTTCCTCCAAATTTATATAAAAAGGGATGTCCAAAACAGACACCCCTGTAACATCACCAATTAAATTTATTCTTCGCAAGCTTGCTTCCACCTGCCAGACGATCAGTTGTCATAGACTGTATCATCTTTTCGAATTTATCATCTTTCTTCAGCTGATTCATAAAGTCTTCGTAGTTCTCCACATGGTCGATTGGAATATTGAACTCATAGTTTGCAGTCACCTGAACATTCTGTTTGACTGTTGCACCCTGAAGCTGTTTTATCTGATTAGCAATACCATCAAAAGCAGTATTCGCAAACATGGATGTATTCATATTCGGTGTAAAATCGAATCCATCCCTCAATGCATCTCTCAGCTTTAAGAAGTTTTCAGTATCCACAGAATTCAACACAAGCTCCGGTTTGCTTGGAGTACCATCCAACTGAGCAAGTCCGGTATAATCAACCAGACCGCCTGTCTTATAACCTTTCAGCTGGGCTTTTGTAACCCATCCTAAGTCGCCGGAACCAAGTTTCTTACCAGTAGAGATATGATATGGCTTCTTAGCACCTTTCTCGATCTTGGTAACATATACTTTCTTACCTCTGTTCTGACTTCCGGCTCCACCTCCACCGGAAGAGTTTCCGGTATAAGAACCACTTACAAAAGTAACCTTGTCACCAACTTCAACTTTACCGTTACCCTGTTTGCTTCCGGTATTGGTTTTAGTTTGCTGACTGTTGGTATTTCCGGTATTTTTCTTTTCCTGCGGGAGATCAGTGTCTTTTTTAGCATCGTTATTAACCTGAGTGGACTGCTTATCACTGTTTGTCTGCATTGCCTGAACTTTGGTATTGATAGCATTAAGCACTTCATTAACACTTGTTACCTGACCAAGGATGCTGCCTTTGTTATCAGCAGTACCAAGAACAGTTCCTGTGGTTCCCCAGATATTTTTCATTGCATCTGATAAAGTGGCTCCAACTTTTGTCGCTTCAGTCTGTAAAGTCTGATTGATGCTTTCCTTATTGGCATTTGAATCATCAATCATCTGCTGCACAAGAGCATCCACATTATCCAGTCTTGTATTCAGAGTTTCTTTATACGTATCAGAAAGATCGCTCAGGAGTTTCTTCTGTTCAGAAATATATCTGTCATATTGAGTATCCTGTAATTCTTCCTGTGCATCCTTCAGATCTTCTTTAAGTTTCTGGACAGTAGCTTTTGACTCTTCAGAATCATCACCAGAATAAGCATTCAGCTGTTTCTGGATCTTGGATATCTCTTCAGTCTGATCTTTGACTTTCTTCTGATAATCATATAAATCCTTTGCAGAATCTATAGAATCTTCATACTCATCAATCAGATTTCCAAGAGCATCAATCTGCCTGTTGATGCCTTCCTCAATAAGATCAGCCATCGACTGTTTCTCATCTTCCGCAGATTTGATGTTATCTCTCTGAGCTTCAAGCAGCTCTTTTCTACGGTCAATAAGTTTGGTATTATTTGGATCTTTCGCAATCTCAGCATTCAGCTTCTTGATCTCTTCAGCATACTGATTTGCCTGTGCCATATAAGTGTTATAGTTCTGACCATGCAATCCCATAACAGCCATACCGGTATCAGTAAGTTTACCTGTCACATCAGCATTCTCAACTTTATCTGTATTCCTCTTGGTGTCTTAGCCAATAGGTCTGCAAAATACATGTTGGATGTAAAAGACTTTCTTGACATGATTTTTCTATCATTTATAATGGAATCAAAGAAGGAGGTGCATCCTATTTGAATATTGCATTACCTCTGGAACACTCCATGGTCATCAACAACTTCGTTATTAAGATTGGCAGCCAGATAAAAGATAGCCTGTGCCGTGTTTTCGGTGACAGCGTTCAGTATGAATGGCATGAAAACGATGATAAAGTCGTTATCCCGGATGTATCAATCATCTGTAACCTCAGAGATCGTAAGAATGTATCTTTCACCGGAATCCCACGTTTCGTTATGGAAGTTTTGTCAAATGCCACAGAAGATTACGACCGGCACGAAAAAATGAACATCTACTGCAAGGTCGGTGTATCCGAATACTGGATCGTTGACTGGCGAAAAAAACAGGTTGAGATTTATCTTTTTGACTTCAAAGACGATGGTGAAAGTTATCCGTATCTGTACAAAACCGTAACTTCAGCCAACAAAGAAGAATTGCAGATGGTCATGTTTCCGAATCTTCACATAACCTTTGACGAATTATTTGATATCGGTGAATACTAAAAAAGAGGGCAGACATCTGATCTGCTCTCTCCTGATTTTATAAACTCAAAATTTTCTTTTCTGATTTTCCGAACCGGCTTTCTTCCTATATAAAGAGTTTCCTGCGTAAAGTTGTAAGTACCCCGGGGCAGCGTTACTGTTCAATGGTTTCTGCTGCATTACCCATATTCATGATATCATCTCCGACTTGTTTCATCTGTATATGCATTTGTTTTTGTAGTTCGTTGGCTTGCTCACGAAGTTTTTCATCCACACAGTTTGACTCATCCTGCAATATCATAAAAAATCGAATGAGTTCAATTTTTTCATCATAATCCAACTCTACTTTGTATTGCTTATCTGAGGTACATCTTCTCTGAATAGTGTCCCAAATCATGATTAACATAATCCGTTTAAATCCTTCTTGAATCATCTTTCTCTCATTTTCATCCGGTTCGAAATTTAAAACATCAGCATAATCCTCCGCACCAATAGTAATCTTGTTCACCTTCTTAACATCAAACTTTTTGTCTTCAGCTCTGTTTTCGAATTCATTTTTTATTGCTTCTGTGATTTCAAAATATTTCCCGCTTCTTACTGCTGCACACTCCGACTTCAATTTATAAAAATCAAGGAACCACTTCATATAGATGTTATATTCTTCCAACAGTTCATCATCAGGAACAGTAGAATTAATTGGCAATTCATTATTCAGGAGGAAAGAACATGAACAGGACAAGAGTTGAGACCATGATGACATATGAGGACTGGTGCAAAGCTCACCGGAAGACGTTAAAAAAGATGTTTCGCAATACAGCATCTGCTTGTATTCAATGGACGATTACCTTTATCTGGATTTTTGGTACTCCAATTGCAATGATCGCACACTGGGTACTTGTTGGCTACTAAAGCATGAACCCTGACAAGGTTTATATAAATAATTCAAATCACAGGAGGATATTGCAATGGATGAAAAGATTAAGGAATTTACAGCAAACAAGCTTCAGGAGATAAAAAGTGGCAAGAATCCGGTTGTTATCGCTTCAGAGGTTGACGGTTATCTGGAAGCACTGAGAGATGCCGGTATCATCACACCAATTGAATGTGTTGACATTTTTTATGATTTCTCAATCAATATGGTGAAAGCTACCAATCCGGATATCTCAAGCGAACAGGCAGCTCTGAAGAAGCTCAACAACTGGAAGGATGTTCTTAATATCATTTCGGAACATATGTAACAGACAAAAAGTTAGCGACTCCCAGTCAACTTAATTGCAGATGCATCTGTCACACGCACTGGCAGCTGCACCATAAAAATATCTATTAAAACTTAAATAAAAAGGAGAGTTCATAATTATGACTAATACAAACACATGGACACAGAGCAACATCATCAACGTAGAAACAGGTACAGCAAGTCAGGTTGCTGCATACTCACTTTATGGTCATGAGCTTTATCAGTATAACACTGTAGTCATGGCAGCCGACACACATAGAAAACTTTTGCTCGCAAATGATGAAGTGCCGGATGATCCCGATGAAGATGTAAATTTCCATATGGATCGATTCAACACATTCTCTGATGATCTTGCTGCCTTATTCCAGAAAGAAGTTTCTGACAAGTATCATCTGCATAAAGGACAGTGTATCCTTCACGTTGACCTGATTGATAACAACATGACGGCTGTCGTAAGCATTCAGCATTACGAAGATTATCATTTTATCGTCAAAGATCACAAGATTACACTGAAGGATTGATGTCCTTCTCTCCTGCTGCCAAATTCTCCAAGGCAGCAGGATTCACAGCAAAGCAAATGAACATATTCAGAAAGGCGGTTCTATTATGGCAAAAGTAAAAATCGAGAAAGATATGAGACCTCATGAGATCTCTTCACACTGGAAGAAAGATCTTCTTGCTCTTATGTCCGACTTCTGCATAGCACCGGAAGTTGCAAGGCATATCATTACGCAGACAGAAAAGGAAGCTGCTGCCGGTGAACCATGCTGTCAGGTATACCGGAGAGGATGGCAAAAATTCAGGACTGTCTTTCTGAGCATGTAGTTATTCTAACGAGCGGTAAAACGACTACTTCAGGAAAACGCTTGTTATTTCACAAGAATCACAAAATTTACTACTTTTCACCGACAGGTCAGATTTACTACTAAAGAAGGGATTCCAGAATGTATTACGGATATTGCAGAATCAGCACACCAAAGCAAAACATAAACCGACAGATCAGAAATATTCTCTCTGTTTGTCCAGATGCCAAAATCATCACAGAAGTATATACCGGCACAAAAATCCAAGGCAGAAAAGAACTTGACAAGCTCCTGAAGATCGTTGTGTCTGGTGATACGATCATCTTCGATTCTGTCAGCAGAATGTCCCGTGATGCAGAAGAAGGTTTCTTGCTGTATCAGGAATTATTTCTGCGTGGCATTAATCTTATTTTCATCAAGGAACCTCATATAAATACGGACACCTACAAGAATGCTTTGCAGCAGCAGATCACTCTCACCGGAACAAATGTGGATTTCATTCTGGAAGGTATCAATAAATATCTTCTGTCTCTCGCTAAAGAACAGATCAGACTTGCATTCGAACAATCGGAAAAGGAAGTTCAAGACCTCAGACAGAGAACAAAAGAAGGATTGCAGACCGCCCGGCTTAATGGTAAACAGATTGGACAAGTCTCTGGAACGAAGCTCACAACCAAGAAATCTCTTGCTGCTAAAGCGATCATCCTGAAGCATAACAAGACCTTCGGGGGATCATTGAACGATATCGAGACAATTCAGCAGACCGGAATCTCCAAGAAAACATTCTACAAGTATAAGAAGGAATTGTTGACAGAATCCACTTCTACGTTCACAGAGTTAACTTCTGCTTGTTGATTATGATTCAATCGGCTATAATATTAATAGAAAAACTCATAATCATCATTTGAATGGAAGGTGACAATATGCCATTACCAAAAGAATCGACTTACACAATAGATGATATTTACGCTCTGCCAGAAGGCGAAAGAGCCGAACTTATTGATGGTCATATTTATTATATGGCTCCACCAAGCAGGATACATCAACGGATTTCAACACGGCTTGCCAGTATTATTGATCGTTACATTGAAGATCATCATGGTCAGTGTCAAGTTTATGCTGCCCCATTCGCCGTGCATCTGGACGAAACAAGCAACACTTATGTAGAACCGGATATATCAGTTATCTGCGATCCTAATAAGCTGAATGATAAAGGCTGCATGGGTTCTCCTGACTGGATCATTGAGATCGTATCTCCTGCAAGTAAAAGAATGGATTACTACACGAAACTGTTCAAATACAGAACTGCCGGTGTCCGTGAATACTGGATTGTTGACCCGTCCAAGAATCAGGTTGTAGTATATAATTTCGAACATGGTGATATGGAGCAGTATACATTACAGGATTCTGTAAAAGCCGGAATCTATGAGGATTTATCTATTGATTTCTCACAGATTAATCTGTAGAATTCCCTACCTTCAAAAATCAGCACTTTTCTCCAAACAAAAAGTTGACGTTTATCCCTGATGCTACAAAGGATTTACGTCAACTTTTCTTGTTCAAAAAAATCACGTTTCTGTTTTAACCTGAATTTGTATATGATTCCGGTCAAGTTTTTTTCTTGAATTTCTCACAGGAATCACAATGAATTTTTCCCACTTTTTATATTCTGCTTACGCTGTATCGGGTTCGGTATCGAGTCATTCTCATCTGAAGCAAAATGTTGTAGTTACTATGCTTTATAATTTCTACTATTTTAGTCAAATTTATTTTTTCTGACCATGTAGCTACTATGTTCATTTTCTTATCGTGGCAGCCATCGAATTGCTTATCGTAATTATGTAGTGTACTGCTGCTGATTTGAAGGATGTTACTGCTGCTGATGGACTGGTAGATTATGCGGTAAAATACTTTGTGATTACTGGTGTTATTCAGTTAATCGACACTGTGTCTATTATCGTAGATGACGGGCGGTGCGGGGTTGGATGGGTTATTTTATATTCGTTAAAACCAATTCATATTCTCCTGGTTCGTTTAAAAATCCAATCGAATTTCTTCCTGCAAAAGACTCTCCAACACTCACACTTGGAGAAAGAACGCTTCCAGATGTAACAACAATCCCATTTTTATATAATTTATATCCAACTTCACAAATAGTACTATTGACATCAGAATATTTATCATATGTCTTTGTACCATCTACATATATATAAAAAGTATAAGAGTTACCAGTTTTATAAGCTTTGTAATATATATTAGTAACATTACATGCTCTCATTAAGGTATTACCATAATAATTATAAACTTCGACTGGAACTTTTGGTAATTTTATAGTCACTGCACTGATTACATTAACAGTTATTCTAACACAATCATTATTCGTACTATTTGTAATTTTTACTGTCGTTGTTCCGGCTTTTTTTCCAGTGATATTCAATTTAATCCAATCATTATTCCATCCTTTTATCCATTGACAATCCACGATATTTGAATCATCTACAGCATAATAAACAGAACCAGTTCCTGTATATTTAATAGACACAGTATTGCTTTCATCTTCTTTAACAGAAATTGAATTCACAGACGCACTCAATTCTATTTTAGGAGCCGGAGTTGGAGTTGCTTTCACATATTGTTGTGTATTTCCTCCTGTCTTACGTTTCTTTACAGTAACTTTACAAGTATATTTTTTATTTCCTACTTTTGCAGTAATTTTAGCCGTTCCTGCTTTTTTTGCAACTACAAGACCATTATTCAATACCATTACAACTGCTTTATTACTAGAGCTCCATACTACCTTTTGCTTTGTTCCTGTAACTTTTAAATTATACTTATTTCCAACAGTAAGACTAATAGAAGTTTTTGATAATTTAGGAGCTTCCACCGTAACTTTGCAAGTATATTTTTTATTTCCTACCTTTGCAGTAATCACAGCTGTCCCTGCATTTTTGGCAGTCACTTTACCTTTACCAGTAACTGTTGCAACACCTTTTTGAGATGATGACCACTTCACTTTTTTTGAATTACCATTAACCTTCAACTGCAAACTTTGTCCTTTAATCAAAGTTACCTTTGACTTATTGATTTTTGCTGCCGCTTCTACGGTTTTCACATTAAAAACTTGTGCCAAGGATACCGGACTAATCATCCCAATACACAAAACAACCATCAATGCAACTAAAATTTTTCTCAACTTTTTCATTACTCTTCCTCCTACATTTCAATCATATCTGCATTCAACCATGGAATTGTTATCGTAGCTCCACTTACTGCTTCATAGCTGTAAACACCCAAGGATGTACCATATACTGTTATTTTGTCATCTTCAAGAAGTCTATAACTCAGTAAATCTTTATCATAGGTTACAAAAATAACCGTATCATAACTATTATTCATTGCAACTCTGGCATAACAAATATCTCCACTACTATCAGCTTGAAGTACTTTTCCACTGATTTTTATTTTATTCCCCGTATATGTATCAGGATTTCGTGCCAACTGATCGTATGTGTAATCTCCGGCATACTCCCCTTTTGAAGCTTCTTTCTGCACTGCATCCTGTACCTTCTCTACAACATCCAGTGACTGTAATAATTCATCTGTCACAAGACCGTTAACCGTTAATCCTTTATCGGTCTGATATTTCGTAACAGCTTCTGTTGTTTTACCGCCCGCAACTCCGTCTGGATTGCCGCAGTTATATCCTGCATCGTTCAATGCTTGCTGCACAATTCTAATGGTAGTCGCATCTTTGTATTCTACTACAGGTTTCTGCTCTGCTTCTGGTGCTGTTTCTTCCGGTGCAGCTTCCTCTGTTGGTTCCGGTGTTGATGTATCTTCAGCAGGAACTTCGGTTGGCTCCGGTGTTGGTGTTTCTTCTTGATTTTTCTCAGAATTTTTCAGTTCTTCATTTTCTTTTTTCAGTTCTTCGTTTTCGGCTTTTAAATCGTTGTTCTCAGCTTCTAATGTCTCTATCTGTTTTTGCAGCTCAGACACATCATTTTCTTGTGTTTCATCTGTTGATGTTTCATTGCCCTCTTCATGCAAATTCTGACTTATCTCATATTTTGAGTCAATTTTAACTGTGACACTTTCTGTATCTTCTGGGACAAAAAATGGTAATGCCACTCTCTTTTTCTCCCCCGGCTTTATGTCCGCTGAAAACTCATATCCATCTTTTGATGTAGTTGATACATCATAAAATTCAGCAGATATTCCATCTGCATCCACCAATGCAACTTCTCCGGTTCCGACATTATATGCACTTAACTGATTGTCATAGTTTTTGTAATCAATATTCTCAATAACACAATCTACGCATATAACCTTTGCAGTTCTATCATCTCTGTCAAACTGGTCGGTTTCAACAATTTTATCAACCGTCACCTTATAGCTACCTGAGTCTGTCTGAATTTCTGCTTCCTGTCCATATTGCAAAACATCTTCTGCATACACATTACTTCCGAACATTAACGTTGCTGCTGCAATACTGGCTACTACTACTTTCTTCTTCATTCTTCCAACCCCCATGTTCTTTTTTTATAATAAAAAAGCACCACTCCCCACATTTCTAGGAAAGTGATGCCTTAATATCATCTAACTCGTTCTCTCTGTTTCTTGTTGCAACTGGCTGTCATACATTCGCTTAGACCCTGTAGTTTTGCGTCACCGGATTTCTCCGGCTATGCCATATTCAATTTTATGTGTTTGTATCATTCATTAATAGTCACCTTTCTGACTATAGTCAAGTATAAGACTACATCATATCATTAAATTATATTTCATCATGTTCTATTTCTTTATCCTTCCATTCGTCAAATGTACAGGATTTCCTCCTTATTTTTTTTCATAAGACCATAAAAGGTAATAGAAAAGGTAATAAAAGTAATAAAAATTGAAAATTTTTAAAAGTCTGGAAACCCTTGATTTTACTAGTATCTCAGTCGGGGCAACAGGATTTGAACCTGCGACCTCACGGCCCCCAGCCGTGCGCGCTACCAAGCTACGCCATACCCCGGTGAGAACTATTATAACAAGCAGTCTTTTATTTTGCAACTGTTTTTACGATGCTTTACCAGCCACCGGAATATGGTTTCGTATCACATCTGTATGACTGTATCGGTCATACCTGGTCTTTACATTTGTAAAAGTGATCCCGGCCGTCTGATTGGCAGCATCCAGAACTGCCGTTCCTTTTTCTCCTGAAACTCTGACATTGACCGTGTCCGCTTTTGCACTTTCAAATTGATATCGCAGGGTCCTCAGTTCACTGATGGTATAACTGCCCGCCGGAATTTTTTCAAATCGACAGGAAAGCACTGCATACTCACCGTCCTTTTTGTAATTTCCCTTCGAAAATTCCACAAAATCCTCATACGCATGTCGGATTCCATTCTGGTCCGTCCCAATCACCCGAAATCGAAATACAGGATTACCATGCGCCCAGGTGATGCCTGCTTCCTTGATCTTTTTTGTTACAGTGATCGTTCCATCTATCTGTCGAACCGTCCCTTTGATCCAGGATTCATTCGTACTCTGTGTGTCCTGCATCCGGTCTGATATGATAGTTCTGGCTGCGGTATTTCCAATGGTATACGTTCTGTCATTTTCCGTACAGTGTCCATGTGCCTTTATGGTCTGACTGTCTTCTGCTTTCACCCGGATTCTGAAATAGTATGTTACATCATTATATGCTTCATCTGTTTTCAGGAAAGATTCCTTCGCAGAAAACGTAACCACATGTTCTGATTCACTAATATCAAATCGGTCTGTCACATCGTTTCCAAGAGAAGTCTCCACACTTCCCTTCTGATAATCAAGACATCTATCCAATTCGTCCTTTACCACAAAAGAAGAATACGTTCCAGGAAGAAGTCGCTGTGCGATCACATAGTCAAATGTCTGTTCTTCCGTAATCAGATATGGCGGATCCTCCTTTGTAAA
Organism: Blautia sp. MSJ-19; assembly: GCF_018918125.1. Classification (GTDB taxonomy): domain Bacteria; phylum Bacillota; class Clostridia; order Lachnospirales; family Lachnospiraceae; genus Blautia_A. Next base: position 50,392 of record NZ_JAHLQA010000042.1, on the reverse strand, counting down.
TTCATGACGTTTCATCGTTTCATAAGACTCTGTCTGATCTCCGACTTTTTTCTCCGGTGCCGGATTCGGTTCATAAGTTCCGATCGTCTGCCCTGTAGAAATGTAAAAGGCATTCTGTGCTCCTTTGCTGTTTTTCCAACTGTCCTGTGCCAGCCAGTTCAACGTAAAAGATCCATTAAAGTCCAGCTGACACCAACCACGCACATCTTCATTCTCGATCGAACCGCCGCCTTCTTTGCCTTTGATCTCGTTGTACACGCTTCCATCATCCATTATGCCTGTGGTCACTTTAAGGTGATCATATCCTTTTCGCATATAGATATGATCCACACCCCATCCATCATAGGTTCTGATTCCCTGGCCTTCATCGAGATCTGCCACCGTGATATGTCCTTTGGGATAAATCTGTGTCTGCGTGTTATGCAGCAGAAATTCAAATTTAAAGCGTACTGCACCAACGGAAATTGTATTAAATGCAATTCTGTTTTTGTAAAAAAGAACACATGGAATAATCTTGGTTCCATCTCTTCCCACATGATCTTTATCTACTGTGCCCCACTTTTCCACTTTGACACGAAGATCTACGATCTGGCCCCGGTACTCACCCACATCACTGTATAATGCTGTAATCGGTTCCGTATAAGTAGTATCGTCAATCGCACATCCATAAAAAGTCTTGCAATACTCTTCCGTATAACCAACACTGTCACCAAACCAGCCATGGACTTTGTCGTTTAATGTCCCATTACTACGGCTGATATAAGAAAGTTTTGTCACTCCTTTTCGAAATGCATACGTAAAAGCATATGCTTCCGGCATCTTATAGTCTGCGCTCACCCAGTCAATCGGAACTTTGCTTGTTGCTCTTGCTACAGATTTCTCACTTTCTCCGTCTGCAAATAGTTCCTCTTCGGATTCCGCTGCAAATGACACTTCCTCCATATCCGCAGAACTTTCGTTCACTTCCTCTGTCTCTTCCTCATTTTCTTCAAAAGAAATCTCCGTGTCCGAAATCGGTATTTCCACAGCATCCAAATTTCCTATCTCCGGATTTTCTTCATCTGTTTCCCTGTCCTCCTGCGACTCTGGCAATTCCGACTCATCCACTTCCAGACCATTCTCAAAATCCGGATACTCCATATCCCCTGATTCTGTCGACACCGTTTCCAGCCTTTCCTCTGAAGCATACACTGTAGAAAAAGCAGAAGCTGCCATAGCCACAGCCATCAGAAAACCTGCTATTCTTTTTTTCATGACTTTTCTCCTCCTTTAAAGATTTTCAGTGCCAGAACTGCAGCTCCTGTACCGATAAAGAGAAGTATCCATCGCTCTACATGTGTTTCGTCACCTGTTTTCACACCTTTCTTCTTATTTGTACCTGAATAATCGACAGCTGTCGAAATACCTCTGCGCGCTCCTGTTTCTCCATCAGGAACATCCTCTGAAATATTCTCATCTTCTTTAACCGAAAATGTCCAGGTCACATCTGTTTTTTGCAACGCATAAGAATTGTCCCATTCCTGAGGAATTTCTATCTGAAACTGAATCCGATCTTTCTGTCCCGTTTTAAGGACACCCAGGGAATGTTCACTGCTCATTTCCTGAGAATCAAGTGTACCTTCATACAGTGTCCGGTTTCCCTGCCAGATTTTCAGACGGATTTCTTTGAGCATTTTCATCTGCTGCTGCGAACGTCCCTGCGTACCTGTATGGAAAAAAATCTCCGCCTCATTTTTCGTGGTATTTGCCACTGTTACCGTATCTCTCAGAATATCTCCTGGCATGGCGGTCTGCAGATTCGTAAAGAAATCATCCGGTACTGCAACCAGACGATGTGCCTTTCCATTAAATTCCACAGACAGCTTCGTCTCTCCCTTCCGACAGGTCAAAGCACCATTTGTCTCATGAACACACTGTTGAATCTTCTGATTTCCCCACGGAGACATTGCAGTAAAATCCGGAGTAAAATTCGCAGCCTGTATCGCATCTGCCTGAATATCTGCCCTCAATTTCTGAAGCGCATGTTTCTCTGTCCATTCCTCCGGAATTGTAACTGCTTTAAAAAAGTCGGCCGACTCTCTCTTTTTGAGCACTTTCGTGTAATAATAATATTCCCCACGTTTTACCCAGTCTTCTGAGATTCCGGAAAGTTCCGTATCTGTCAGACCTTCCAGTTCTTCATTCCCGCCTTCCCAATCAATCTTTGCACGAATCCAGCAAGGAAGTGCATAATTCGTGATTCTTGGAATCTTGGAAATTTTCTGTCCCGGAATCACATTCTCCGGATCTTTATACTGAACTTCCCCGGTGCCTTTCTGTGCAAATTCCGAAACAGAAATATGTACATCTCCCACTGAAATACGGTTGACCACATCCAGACTGTCAGAAAACGCACCGTAAACTCCGGTTGCCGCAATCATACTGCCAATAAGAATTCCTGCTGCGATTTTTGTACCTTTTTTCATATCTTCACCCGCCTCTTTTAATTCTCATTGCTGTAATATTTCCAGGCACTCTGGTAATCATTAAAAGGATCTGCCTCCACAGATTCTTCATATACCTGAATTTCAAATTCCTTCAGCCGATCCCAGTACGTCGTTTCCAGTTTTTTATGAGATACAGTAAAACCACTGCAAAGTGCAGTTGTCGACTCACCTTCTTTCAGACGTTTCGTATAATAGTAAAAACCATCACCGCCATCAATCCAGTTTACGGTATCACGATTTTTCATGGAAACGGCTTTTCCGATATCATTATCAGAATAACCTACTGCAACCCGAACATAACAGTTTACACTGGTGTTGTTCGTTCCCGAAGGATTGTTCGCAACCCATATTTTCTTTGGGATATCCGCATCCTCATCTGTATCAATCGGTGTTGGAGTCGGAAATTCCTCTTTGATCTCTGTATCATTATTTCCGGGAACAATTACATTCTTTGCCTGGTCATAAGCGGTCTGATATCCCGACACGCCCTGCACTCCGGCAAACAACCCCAGAAGGATTCCTGCTCCGGCCAGAATCTTCTTTCTGTCGGTCATGTATCTTCACCTGCTTTCCCCGCACTATTCAGTCACCTTGCCCGGCTGATTCTTATTCTGATTCACATATTTCTGATATGCAAGTTTGGCCTGATCCTGTACACTTGATGCACTGTCACCTGTATAGGATGCCTGAATCGCATATGCTCTTACCGGAATCTCCAGCTGCTGTCCGTCAAGCTGTCCTTCGATAATATTCAGGAATTTCACCATATCAAATAACGGTTCCGTAGTTTCCTGAGGTTTCAGAATCTTATTATAGGCAAATACATACACCTGCTTGCTTCCAAGCTTCTGTGCATTCAGTTTTGTCCAGCTGGTTCTTGAACTGAAAGAAAAAAGTTCCTGCATTTTTTTCTCAAGTCTTGTTCCGTTATCTGACACTGCAGTCACCTCAGCCATCGGAATTGACACTTCCAGATACACAAACGCATCGTTGATTCCTTTGTTGCTGATCTTAGGATCCTTTTTGATCACCTTACCTGGTTCAATCTTTTTCTGTTCCTCCGGCTTCCAGTTGTCTTCTTTCAGTTCCACATCAACCTTACCTACTGTAAACTGGTTGGCTACTTTGTCATAATCTGTAAGATATGCAGACACACCGCCTGCAGAAGCAAGACATAATACACCTGTCAGAAAAAGTACTTTTTTCATGTTATTTTTCATATTTGATTTTCCGCGCATTTTTTTTGCGCTCTCCTTTCCATTGAATACCCTGCATCAGGAGAAAAAGCAGTTCCTGCAAAAGCATAAACATCAGTATCGCAAAAACTGTTTTCTGTTTAAAAAATACTGCCGCATATCCCAGAAAAGGAAGTGAAAAGACCACTTTCCCAATGATCTGGGATGGCATTACCAGGGCTGCATCCTCTCCATTATTTGCATCACCTTTTGTCCTGTAACCATTTTGTTCTTTTCCGACTACACGATGGCTGACCTTACTGTCCCCCGCCTGGTACGTAATGATCTCTCCGATTTCAGGCGTCCGATTCTTTGTATCTGTAAAAGCAATACCTCCTGTTTTTAAAACCGGCTCCATAGAACCGGACAGTACTGTATCTATCGAGATTCCAAAGAATGGAAGTATCAGAAGGAACAGACCGGCCACCGCCATGAATGTCAGAAAAATTCTTCCGGCTCTTTCTGCCGTTTTCATGCTTCTCCTTTCTTGTTTTGTTTTGAAAAATAAATTGGATTTTTTTGCAGATCTGCATTGATTGAAAAATCAAGATTGTCTTAAGATGTCTTTATCTTATGCCCTGTTCACGGGAAAGTCAACAAAATTCGTTCGTCAGATTGTGACAGGCATAAATAACAAAAAACGACATGCCCGGGATAAATCGGGCATGCCGTTTGAGTATCGTAATTGTGGAACTTCAAATTCCGCTTCGCTACATTTGAGTATCGTAATTGTGGAACTTCAAATTCCGCTTCGCTACATTTGAAGAGCGAAAAATTTGCTACGCAAATTTTTCTTAGTTGTTGATCAGTTTGTCTTCGCCATTCCAGCTGTACAGTTTACGAATTTCTTCGCCGACTTTTTCTGACGGATGTTCAGCAGCAAGTTTTCTCATAGCTTTGAAGTGAACCTGTTTTCCAGCATCAGACATGTCAAGCAGGAATTCTTTTGCGAATGTACCATCCTGGATGTCTGTCAGGATCTGTTTCATAGCTTTCTTTGTTTCTGCTGTGATGATCTTTGGTCCTGTGATGTAATCGCCGTATTCAGCAGTGTTGGAGATAGAATATCTCATTCCTGCAAATCCTGACTGATAGATCAGGTCTACGATCAGTTTCATCTCATGGATACATTCGAAGTAAGCGTTTCTCGGGTCATATCCAGCTTCGCAAAGTGTTTCGAAACCAGCCTGCATCAGTGCGCAAACACCACCACAGAGAACTGCCTGCTCTCCGAAAAGGTCTGTTTCTGTTTCTGTACGGAATGTTGTCTCAAGGACACCAGCTCTTGCTCCACCAATTCCAAGGCCATAAGCAAGTGCTCTGTCAAGTGCTTTTCCTGTGTAGTCCTGTTCAACAGCTACCAGACACGGAACACCTTTTCCTGCCTGATATTCGCTTCTTACTGTATGTCCAGGTCCTTTTGGTGCGATCATAGTAACGTCAACATATTTCGGCGGTACGATTGTTCCGAAATGGATGTTGAAACCATGAGCAAACATCAGCATATTGCCTTCTTCAAGGTTTGGCTCAATGTCTTCTTTGTAAAGTTTAGCCTGTTTTTCATCATTGATCAGAATCATGATGATATCAGCCTGTTTTGCTGCTTCTGCTGCTGTATATACTTTAAAGCCCTGCTCTTCGGCTCTCTTCCAGGACTTGCTTCCTTCATACAGACCAATAATGACATTGCATCCTGATTCCTTTAAGTTCAGTGCATGTGCATGTCCCTGGCTGCCATAACCGATAATCGCAATGGTCTTACCATCCAGCAATCCTAAATTACAGTCTTCCTGGTAAAAAATCCTGTTTGCCATTTTTGTTTCCTCCTAAGCTATTTGTAAAATAATATTTATCGTTAAAGGGCTGTACCCCTTAGCAAACTTAATAAATCTGTATATAAAAGACCTGTCTTTTACAGGAATTTTACATCACTGGCACCTCTGGAAAGTCCGGTAATACCAGTTCTCGCAAGTTCAAGTATCTCATACTCACCCAAAAGGTCAATCAGCGCACTTAACTTACTTTTGCTTCCTGTCATCTCAATGACCAGAGAAGTCTTTCCGACATCAATCACATTGGCACGGAAAATATTTGCAATCGAAATGATTCCCTCACGCTGCTCCGGTCTCGCTGCAACTTTGACAAGGACCAGCTCTCTGCTCACGCTGTTATCAGGCTCAAGAACCTTGATATCTCTTACATCTACCAGCTTTGCAAGCTGTTTGGTGATCTGTTCCAGAATCATGGAATCTCCACTGCATACAACCGTCATTCTGGAATAACGCTCATCCGCAGTCACGCCGACTGTCAGGCTGTCAATATTATAACCTCTGCGGCTAAACAGTCCGGAAATACGGCTCAGTACACCAGCAGTGTTATCTACTAACAGGGACAAAATTCTCTTCTGCATAACGCACCTGCTTTCAACACTTTAATCTTGTAAACAATTCCATTGTAAAATTGTCTGCATGTTCTTTATTATAGCAACATTACATCGTTTGTCAACGAAAAATTTTGTATACATTGCACTTTTTTGACATTTTATGCACTTTTATACAAGATATTTTTTCCGGAGATCTTCCAGATTTTTGGATGACATATAGAGTGCTTTTTTCATAAAAACATCCATGGATCCATAGTCTTTTTCAATTGTCTCAAATACCGTATCCAGATATTCTTCTTTTACTCTGTACAGAAGCCGTACTACATCCATCACTTCATTATCCACGATCATTTTTGTCTCCAGAAGACGTATCATGTGTTCCATCTCTCCCTCCAGACAGAGATTTGTCCTCATAAAATCTTCATAGATTGTTTTTTTCGGGACGCCCAGTGCATGCAGCAGCAGTGCAGTTCCTACGCCCACACGATCCTTACCGGCACTGCAGTGCCAGAGAACCGCACCTTCTTCCTGATGAAGAAGGACATCCAGAAAACGTGCATACTGTTTTACACTGTAATCATCATGGACAAGCGAAGCATACTGTCGAAGCATAAACTCATCCGGTGATGCCTTGACTCGATTCAGCATTTCCATAAAACCTGCTTCTCTTGTAATCCCAAGGGTTTCTTCATCCACGATCGGCATCTCAAACCAGGTCACACCTTCCATAACCGTATCCGGTTTTTTGAGAGATTCCATTCTGGTCCGGAAATCAATCACAGCCGACAATCGATATTCTTTTTTCAGCATATCCTGGTCCATGATAGACAGATGGTACAGGTCTCCACTTCGAAGAAGTCGTTTCGGCAGAATATGCTTTCCGTCCACTGTTTCCAGTGCTCCCAGATCACGTGTATTTGGAAGGCTCTGCAGCGGGATCCTGCCCCCTTGTGGGTAACCGGTCGCAATCTCCGGATGCAGTGCTTTGAGAAGCTGTATACAGCTGTGGATCTCTCTGTCTGTCATCTCAAACTGATATTTCTTTTTTCTTCGCGTAATGATCACCAGCGAACTGGTACTGTACTGTTTCTGTACACCACCCTCTGCACCTTCTTTGCGTTTGTACGCCCAGAGAATATCTTTACATGGAAGATAATTGATCAACATGTGTCTGGAAAAAATAAAGTTGCCATCCTCGATTCTTATTTTTCCGTATTTCATACCTTCTCCTTCTAAATAAGTCCTAATTTGGTAAGTCCGTTCCGGATTCCATAATGAAACATATCTGTCGTCACATAATCTGCAAGTTCACGAATCTTCGGGGAGCCATTTCCCATGGCAACTTTTGTCGCCGCATATTCAAACATGGAAAGATCGTTGTTGCTGTCTCCAAATACCACCGTATCCTCCCATGCAATGTCAAAGATTCTGCAGACTGCGGCAATTCCCACAGCCTTGTTGCATCCCTTCGGGATCAGCTCAATCGTTGTTCCGACAAATGCATTCTCCTCGTGATGAATCACATCATAATATCGTTCCAGTTCCCGGCAGGCCTGATCCGCATTGCAGCCATCCTGCATCTTGGCACTGATCTTATTGATATGCATACAGTTTTCGTTTCCACGGATCGGTCTCCATTTCGGTCCAAGTGCCTCTGTGATCAGATCTGTATACCAGTTTACCTCTGTAGTATATTCCTCTTTATCATAATACATATAATCGGCACCTTCCATAACCGGAATCAGTCCGTATCTGCGCAATACTTCCACCGAATATTTTGCCACTTCCGGTGTCATTTCATTATTGTAGAGTCTTTTTCCGTCTTTTTCAATCGTTGCCCCACAGGCACTGATCATTCCTGTAAACGGAATCTGCTCAAGATACCACGGTACAAATGCACGGCTTCTTCCTGTGCACAGCCATGCCTGATGCCCGTTTGCGATCAGCTTTTTGATAGACTCGATTGCACTGTCCGGCACTCCTTTTTCTATATCGCAGATCGTTCCGTCTGCGTCAAAAAATACTGCTTTTTTATCACTCATTTTTCTTTCCTTCTTTTCTTCACTCTGAAAGCATACCCTGTTATGCAAAAAGTTCTGCTGCCATTCGAATCAGATACTCCGTATCCTTCACACCTGCCGTCTCATACGGGGAATGCATGGCAAGCTGCGGCAGTCCGATATCCACTGTATTCATCGGAACCTGTGTATTAGATATATTTCCAAGTGTAGAACCACCTGCTATATCTGAACGATTCACAAATGTCTGGTATGGTACATCCGCCTTTGCACAAAGTTCTTTAAATTCAGCTGCTGAAACTGCATCTGTACAATATTTCTGATTTGCATTGTATTTGATCACAATTCCTTTATTCAGCACCGGTCGGTTCACCGGGTCTGCCTTGTCCGTATGATTCGGGTGCAGCGCATGCGCATTGTCTGCAGACACCATAAAGCTTCCTGCAAGTGTCATCAGATATTCTTCGTATGTTCTTCCAAGTCCCATATTTATTCGGAGAAGTGTGTCTTTAAGAAATGTGGATGCAGCTCCCTGCTTCGTTCCGCTGCCAACTTCCTCATTATCCATCACACAGTGAACTGTAATTGAATTCTGATGCTGTGACCGGAGAAGTCCCTCCATAGATGAAAATGCACACTGCAGATCATCCAGACGTGCGGAAGAAACAAATTCCTGATCTGCCCCCCATATCGTACCTGGCATACGATTATACAAAAACAGATCATGACTGAGTATATCTTCTTTTGGGATGCCGGTCTGTTCCGCAATTATTTCCAGCAGCGTTCTGTCTGTAGATCCTGCTGCAAACAATGGCAGCAGATCTTTCTGCGGATTATAGGAAAAGCCATTGTTGGCTTCCCGGTTCATATGAATGGCAAGATTCGGAATCATCACCAGATCACGCTCGACATTGACCAGTTTCTCTTCCAGCCCATCCCTGCCACGTATGATCACTCTTCCTGCAACGGACAACGGTCTGTCAAACCACGGTGCCATCAGCATACCACCATATTTTTCCACATTCAGTTTTACATAGCTGTTTTCTATTTTGATCTCCGGATTTTCTTTGATTTTAAATGCCGGTGAATCGCTGTGGCTTGCCATAATATGAAATTTCCACACTTCGGTTTGCGGTATACAGAATGCGATCAGTGCAGAATGATTTCTGGTTACCAGATATTTGCCTCCCGGAACCAGTTTCCAGTGTTCTTTTTCTGAAAGTTCCTCAAATCCCTGTTCTGTCAGTCTATTTTTCATTTCCTCCACTGCCTGAAATGCAGTTGGACTTTTTCTGATAAATTCCAATAGTTTTCTGGTTGTTTCTATGTACATCTGTAACGACTCCTTTGACTGGTATCCGGTTATATCCTGAATATTTCTCTGCAAAATACGTAAAAATAGTTCACTACGATTATACGGTATATTTTTTCGGATAGCAACGAAAAAGAGGCAGTTTGTCAAAAACCACCTCTTTTCCTTACCGGCAATGCCGTTCTTTATTCAACTTTACCCTCTCTTACAGGGCTTTGATCCTGCGGAGAGCTTCCTGTGTATTTTCATAGCTTCCGAATGCAGTCAGACGGAAGAATCCTTCTCCATGTGCACCAAATCCTGAACCCGGGGTTCCTACTACGTGTGCATTTTCAAGAAGATAATCAAAGAAATCCCATGAACTCATGTTATTCGGTGTTTTCAGCCAGATGTATGGAGCATTCACACCACCAGATACCGAATATCCAGCTTCTTTCAGGCCGTTGTAAATCGTATGGGCATTTCTCATATAGTAAGCAACCTGCTCTTTTAACTGTGCTTTTCCTTCCGGAGAATAAACAGCTTCGCCTGCGCGCTGTACGATATATGGGGCACCATTGAATTTGGTTCCATGTCTTCTTGCCCAGAGATCATGCAGTGCAACCCCTTCACGGACAAGGTCTTTCGGGACAACCGTGAATCCAAGACGAACACCTGTAAATCCTGCATTCTTGGAAAAGCTTCGAAGCTCGATTGCACAGGTTCGTGCACCCTCACACTCGTAAATGCTGTGCGGCACATCCTCTTCTGTGATATATGCTTCATAAGCGGCATCATAGATAATCACTGCACCGTTCTTGTTTGCGTAGTCTACCCACTCCTGAAGTTTGTCTTTTGTGATTGCTGCACCACTCGGGTTGTTCGGGAAGCACAGATAGATCAGATCCGGTGTCTCTGTCGGAAGTTCCGGAAGGAATCCATTCTCTTCCAGACAAGGCATGTAGATCACACCATCAAAGTTTTCATTTTTCTTGTTGTATTCTCCGGTGCGTCCTGCCATAACGTTGGTATCCACATATACCGGATATACCGGATCGCAGACAGCTACTTTATTTTCTGTACCAAAGATTTCCTGAATATTTCCTGAATCACTTTTTGCTCCGTCTGACACAAAAATCTCATCTGCACTGATCTGGCAGCCTCTTGCCTCGTAATCATTTTTTGCAATCGCACTTCTTAAAAATTCATATCCGAGATCCGGTGCATATCCGTGGAAAGTCTCGGCATTTGCCATTTCATCTACGGATTTATGAAGTGCATCAATGATCGCCGGAGCCAGCGGCTGCGTGACATCTCCGATTCCAAGACGTACGATCTGTACATCCGGATTTTCTGACTGATAAGCTGCTACCTTTTTTGCGATCGTGGAAAAAAGATAACTTCCCGGTAATTTCAGATAATTTTTATTTACTGTAACCATAATATTTGTTCTCCTCATCTCTATGCTGGCTGTTGCTGTTTACTCCGTTCTCTGCTGCCTGATCAGCATGCTTTCTTTACTGGTTCTTTCTTTTTTCCACTTCTTTTACAAGAGCCTCACGGACTGCGTCCGGGCTTGCCTTGCCTTTGAGTTCTCTCATCATCTTACCGACAAAGAATCCGAATACTTTTTCTTTGCCGCCAAGAAGTTCTGCGAGCGGTCCAGGGTTCTCATCCATGATCTTCTGTAAGGTATCGTTGAGAAGTCCTGTATCTTCTACGATCTTAAGACCGTGTTCTTCGATATAGGATACCGGTTCGATATCTTCGTCGAAAACTTTTTCGAAGACTTTCTTTGCATTCTGTGCACTGACTTCTTTTTTCTCCACCATCTGGATCAGATCTGCCAGATGCTTCGGTGTAAAGGAAACTTTTTCCACATCAAGTCCCTTGTCTTTTGTCAGTCGGAGAACCTCTCCCATAAACCAGTTCGCAGCCTTTTTAGGACTTCCGCAAAGATTTGCAACCTCTTCAAACAACATGGAAAGATGTCTGGACTCGGTAAGGATTCCTGCATCGTATGCCGGAAGTTCAAATTCTTCCTGATAACGAAGCTGCTTTTCTTCACGAAGCTCCGGCTGAGACTTACGTAATTCTTCGATCCATGCATCGGAAATATGGATCGGTGGAAGATCCGGGTCCGGGAAATAACGGTAATCTTTGGCATCCTCTTTGGAACGCATTGCGTGAGAAGATTCTTTGTTGTCATCCCAGCGGCGGGTCTCCTGGACAACAGCTCTGCCTTCTTCGATCAGCTCGATCTGACGTTCTCTCTCGCCTTCGATGGCTCTTGCGATCGCCTTGAAGGAGTTCAGGTTCTTCATCTCGGTTCTTGTTCCGAATGTCTCACTGCCGACTTCACGGACAGACAGGTTAACATCGGCACGCATGGAACCTTCCTGTAATTTACAGTCAGATACGCCGAGATACTGCATCATGCAGCGAAGTTTTTCGAGGTATGCGATAACTTCCTCAGAGCTTCTCATATCCGGCTCGGATACGATCTCGATCAGCGGTACACCGCTTCGGTTATAGTCTACCAGAGAGCAGTCTTCCCATTCATCATGGATCAGCTTTCCGGCATCTTCTTCCATATGCATTTCGTGGATACGGATTTTTTTCTTTCCGGCAGAAGTCTCAATCTCTACCCAGCCATCATGGCAGATTGGCAGATACAGCTGTGAAATCTGGTAGTTCTGAGGGTTATCCGGGTAAAAATAGTTCTTTCTATCGAATTTACAGTACTGGTTGATCTGGCAGTTTGCTGCAATGCCGGCTTTCAGTGCAAATTCTACGACCTTTTTGTTCAGTACCGGAAGAGATCCCGGCATACCTGTGCAGACCGGGCATGTATGTGTATTCGGAGCTCCTCCAAATTCCGTGGAGCATCCACAGAAAATTTTTGTTTTTGTTGCAAGTTCTACATGGACTTCAAGACCAATGACGGTTTCATACTGTTTCATGCCTCTGCACCTCCTCTCTCCGGTGTCGGGAATGCTCCCCTCGCCGCCTCATAAGCAGCCGCAGCACGGAGAATCTTGTGTTCTCCAAAGCAGTCACCGATCATCTGAATGCCAATCGGCATACCGGCTTTGTCCTGTCCACACGGAACGGTGATTCCTGGCAGTCCACAAAGGTTTACGGCAACCGTATAAATATCACCAAGGTACATTGCAAGCGGATCTTTCAGGCTTTCTCCGATCTTTGGTGCCGTATATGGAGCAGCCGGTGCAAGGATCACATCATATTTTGCAAATGCACGGTCAAATTCCTGTTTGATCAAAGCTTTTGTACGAAGTGCTTTCAGATAATACGCATCATAGTAGCCAGAACTTAATACAAAGGATCCCAGCATAATACGACGTTTAACCTCTTCGCCAAAAGCTTCTGTTCTGGTCTTTTTGTACATGTCATGAAGACCTTCATACTCTGCTGCACGATAACCGTATTTGACACCATCAAAACGTTCCAGGTTGGAGCTTGCCTCCGCACTGGCGATGATATAATAAGCAGGAATCATATATTCCATAGTCGCTACAGAAAAGAATTCTACAATTGCTCCCTGCTCTGTCAGTGTTTTCAGTGTATTCATAAAAGCATCTTTCACTTCCGGATCCAGACCTTTGGCAAGGAACTCTTTCGGCACACCAAACTTCATTCCGAGGAGTTTCTTTTCTTCGATGCTCTTTGAAAAATCAAGGTCTTTGCGATCAAGGGAAGTACTGTCTTTTGGATCATGTCCTGCGATCACTTCAAGCAGTGCCGCACAGTCCGCCACATCTTTTCCAACCGGTCCGATCTGATCCAGAGAGGAAGCATAGGCTACCAGTCCATAACGGGATACCGTTCCGTAAGTCGGTTTGATTCCGGTCACACCACAGAAAGAACTTGGCTGACGGATAGAACCGCCGGTATCAGAACCAAGTGCCAGAAAGGTTTCTCCTGCTGCTACTGCTGCGCAGGAACCGCCGGATGAGCCTCCCGGAACTCGCTCCAGATCCCACGGGTTCCTTGTCACGCCATAAGCAGAAGTTTCTGTGGTACTTCCCATGGCAAACTCGTCCATATTGGTCTTTCCGATCACGATCATTCCGGCTTTTTCCAGACGGTCGATGACTTCTGCGTTATACTGTGGTACAAAATTCTCAAGGATCCTGGACGCACATGTCGTCTTTTTGCCTTTGATACAAATGTTGTCTTTGACTGCGATCGGCACTCCGGCGAGTGGTCCGGTGTAGGTGCCGTCCATAATTCCTTTTTCGACTTCTTTTGCTCTTGCAAGGGCATCTTTTTTATAAAGATCAAGATATGCGTGTACTTTGCCCTCTTTTTTCTCTATCTGATCAAAAACTTCTTTGACACCGTCCGCTACTTTGACCTGACGCTGTCTGATCTTTTTTGACAGCTCCAGGGCTGTCATTGTCTGCAGTTCCATAATCTATTCTCCTCTATCTGGATTCTCTGTTCAGCTATCCAGTCTATCCGATGGTCTTTGGTACCTGATACTGTCCTTCTTTTGCCTTCGGCGCATTTGCAAGCATTGCTTCCTTATTGTCTCCATTTGTCACGACATCTTCACGGAATACATTTTCATCCCCAAAGATATGAGACAGTGGCTCCACACCATCCGTATCCAGCTCATCCAGTTTTTCTACATAATCCAGCATCTTCTGCATATCCTGTTTTGCTTTTTCCTTTGCTTCATCATCCAGCGAAAGCTTTGCGAGGATACATACATTTTCGATTGTTTCATCATCTATGATCTTTGCCATTTTTTATTTTCCTCCTCGTATCCTTACGGGATACCACCTATAAGCAGTTACGGTTCCAGTCTGTTCAGGTCTCTCGGGAACAGACATGCTTCACGGACATTCTCCTCACCAAGCAGCTGCATAGTCAGACGTTCCAAACCGATTCCCAGGCCTCCATGTGGCGGCATACCATGTTTGAAGGTATCCAGATACTGCTCCATTCCTTCTTCTTCCATGCCTCTTGCAGCAATCTTTGCTCTCAGCTGATCATAATCATGGATTCGCTGACCGCCTGTGGTGACTTCCAGGCCATGGAACAGAAGGTCAAAGCTGAGTGTAAATTTGTCATCCTGTGGATCATCCATCGCATAGAATGGACGTTTCTTGGACGGATAATGCGTAACAAATACAAAGTCCGCATCATATTCTTCTTTGAAATATCTTCCGATCAGTGCCTCTTCTTCCGGTTCCAGATCATATGGGTTACGGATCTTTCGGTTATATTTCTCGGAAACCAGTTCCTTGGCTTTGTCAAAACGTACTGCCGGAATCTGGTCTACTTTTGGAAGGTCGATTTTGAGAATCTGAAGTTCCTTTGCATAGTCTTTCTTCAGAAGTTCCATCGCATACTGGAGAAATCCTGTTTCCATTCCCATGATATCTTCAAAGCCATTGATATATCCCATTTCAAAATCCAGGCTGGTATATTCATTTAAGTGTCTCTTTGTGTTATGTTTCTCAGCACGGAACACCGGTCCTGTCTCAAATACTCTGTCAAACACACCGACCATCATCTGTTTGTAAAACTGTGGGCTCTGTGCCAGAACAGCCGGTTTATGGAAATAGCTGAACTTGAACAGGTTTGCACCACCCTCAGCGCCTCTCGCTCCGATCTTCGGTGTATGGATTTCAGTAAATCCCTGCTCATAAAGGAAATCACGAAATGCACGCGTCAGTGCTTCCTGAATCTTGAATTTGGATCGTTCCTGGATATTACGGAGTGCGATCGGGCGTAAATTCAGTTTTGCCTCCAGAGAAGTATTTAATTTCCATTTATCAATTGCCAGTGGCATTGGCTCTGCCGGTGCAGAAAGGATTTCCACTTCTCTTACTCTGATCTCTCTTCCATGCGGAGCACGTTCCTCTTCATTCAGGATTCCTTTTACCCGAAGAGTCATTGCTTCTTTCAGGTCATGGACGGAAAGATTTGCTTTTTCATTCTCAACTACAGTCTGAAAAAGTCCTTCTCTTCTTCTCAGGATCACAAAAGCCACATCGCCCATATTACGGATGCTGTGAACGGCTCCTTCCAGAACTACTTCCTGATTTAAAAGGGAATTACCAAGCAGATCATCCCATCCGGTTACTTCTTTTTTGATAATACCGTTCATAAACTCCATTTCCTCATCCTCCATATATCTAGTCTTTTTATTTTGTGAAGCCCAGATCACACGACCTGAGCCTTACTTATCTGTTTCTGTATAAAACTGTTAATTCTCATACAACAGCATCAGCAGCATCTGTGCTGTCTCAACCATATTGGTCCCGGAATCCATACTTGATTTCTGGATGTACCGGTAAGCATCCTCTTCACTCAGATGATTTCGCTGCATCAGCATCATCTTTGCATTGGAAATATAATTCTGTTCTTTTTCGGAACGAAGTTTTGGTTTCTTTTTTTCCTTCCGCCGTTTTCGTTCCTGCTGCATGAGGATCATATTTACCGTATTGACCAGATCACTGGCCCTCATCGGCATCTCTACCGACAAGATTGACGGCGGGACCTCACTGATCACTCTTGCAGATGCCAGAAGCAGCATCTCGAACTCACGCGGCATGCACTCCGCCAGATCCATATAATTCATATCCGGCAAACGGGGACCGCAGATCAATACACCACTTCCAAGTTCTGAAGCGTTAGAAAGAGCATTCGATGCTGTACTGCATACAGAGGCTACCACAAATCCGTGGCGTTCCAGAACGCTGCGGATTTTTCTGGCATCTTCTATTTTCGGTAATGCAATGACAATGCTGCTCATACCAGTGTCTCTCCTCTTCCCTCGTTTCTCTTACATTTCCTGTATCATACTTACAGACGGTACAGATATTCCGCGATTTCCCAGTCAGTTACCTGTCTGGTATATCTCAGCCATTCATTTTTCTTGGCCGCTACATACTGACTGCAGAATTCCTCTCCAAGTACTTCTTTTACCCAGTTACTGGATTCAAAATAATCAATTGCCTCTTTCAGTGTTGACGGAAGGTGTTCTGTCCGCTGATCCTGTGTTGCACAGTTTGATGATTTTGTCGGCGTAATCTTATTTTTGATTCCATCCAGCCCTGCTGCCAGGCAGACTGCCAGGACAACATATGGGTTAGCTGATGTATCAGGGCTTCGAAGTTCCACTCTGATTCCTTCCCCTCTGGTTACCGGAATACGAACAAGTGAATTCTGATTGTTTTCTGTCCAGGTCAGTTCCGTTGGCGCATCATAACCCGGAACAAGACGTTTGTATGAATTAACGATCGGATTGGTGATCAGTGCCATTTCCTTGCTGTGTGCAAGCAATCCACCAATGAAATAATATGCATCCTGACTGAGTTCTCCCGGATTCTCCTGGCTTTCAAATACATTCTTTCCATCTTTGATCAATGAAAACTGAATGTGCATTCCAGAACCATTTACTTCTGCCTTCGGTTTCGGCATAAATGTCGCATGAAGACCGTGTCTCTTGGCAACAATACGGACTGCCATCTTGAATGTAGTGATACAGTCTGCGATCTTACGGATCTCACCATAGCGGAAGTCAATCTCATGCTGTGCCGGTGCTGCCTCATGATGAGAAGATTCTACTTCCATTCCCATATCTTCCAGTGTCAGCACCATATCTCTGCGGGCATTTTCTCCAAGATCCAGCGGACTGATATCCAAATAACCGGCCTGCTCATGTGTCACTGTTGTCGGATTTCCATTGTCATCTGTGTGGAACAGGAAGAACTCACATTCCGGATCGATATAACAGGTATACCCTTCCTCCTGTGCTTTGCCTGCAACATTTTCCAGGATATATCTCGGACTGTTTTTATAAGGTGTTCCGTCCGGGAAATACAGGTCACAGATCATTCGTGCCACTTTTCCCTGCTGTGGACGCCACGGCAGGATTGCAAAAGTATCCAGTACCGGTCTGAGATACAGGTCGGCATCCTTTAATCCAGAAGTACCTGCAATCTGCTCTCCATCGATCACACACTGATTATTCAGTGCCCGGGGAAGTTCCCGAGCGGTTACAGCGATATTTTTGATTGCCCCGAACATATCGGTAAACTGAAGGCGGATAAACTCTACGTCTTCGTCCTCCACCATCTGCAAAATTTCCTCTCTGGTATAATTCCCCATAATCTTCTCTCCTTATGATAAAAATATCTTCTATTATAATTTGTAATTCAAAAACAAATGTTATAGGAACACTGCCAAATAATTTCCTATAACGTAAAAAAGGGGCGCACTTTCGGAGGGTTACCCTCCAAAAGAACGCCCTTGTTCATGCAGGTATTATAGCAATCCATATGGTCTTTGTCAACTTTTTTTTCGCCTTGCGGCTTTCTTTATCTGCTTACAGATTCTGCGCATCCAGCGGCTTTCCTCTTCTGTCACAGGATCGTTCCCATAGTTCGCATTCAGGACCAGACAACAAAGCAGCTCTCCGTCCTGTGCAGTCACTTCCGGGCATATCTTACAGATCTGTTCGACGACACTTCCATCTGCCACTATGCAGTCCTCGGGCATTCCTTTTCTGTACAGATTTCGACACAGATCACGATAGACAGCACGTATCTGTCCTGCCGGATCTTCTCCGATGCCATAGCGTTCTCTTCGCACTGCGCATATCTTTACAAAGGTTCCTGCCAGTACAAGGCATCCGCACAAGATACCCGCAATTTTAAGAAAGAGTGCAATGTTCCCGGTAAACCAGCCCGCAATCTGCACAACCAGTCCTTCTTCCCTTTCTTTTACTTTCTCAGCCCCGTTCGCCTGTTCATCCGGTACTTCCGCATTCTGGTCCTTCGCTTCCGTCTGGTCCACAAACTCTGTTTCCATACCCGGTGTCACTTCCACTGGTGTCCATCCGAGAAACGGCTGATAGATTTCCACCCAGGTATGTGCATTGTCATCTTCCAGTACGGCTGAATACATGCCGTCTGCATCCTCTGTAAAAAGCTCCTGCGGTGCCACATAGCCGGTCACATACCGTGCCGGTACTCCAAAAATCCGAAACATCATCGTCGCAGCGGCTGCAAAATGCATACTGTAGCCTTCTTTTGTTTCATAAAGAAAATTCTCTACGAAGTCCTGTCCGTCTTTCAGTTTTTCCACATCTGTCTCATAACTGCACGTACTGAGAAGTCTCTTTACCACATACTGCCGGATCTCCTCATATCTGTCTGCAACTGCCCAATCCGGCATCTCCGCATTCATCTCCGACTCATTCCAGCCATTCTGCTCTGCTGCCTCTGCACATTCCTTTTTGAGCTTTTCGAGTCCTTTTTCCGGTATCTGCATATCATAAACACTGCAGTAATCACGGTAGGCCCGCTCTGTTTCATTGAGCGTTCCGGAAGTATCTTTCCCATCCCGGAAACTCTCCATTGCCTCTTTGTAACTGCTTCGCCAGTAACAGGAAAAGATGTCATCCTGCCGACTCTGTCCTTCTACGGAGCCATCCCCGGCATCCACGATATATCCGTCATTCAAAAATGCTTCATACGGCACATAAGTATAGTTTGTGTTGGCATTTATATTCTCCACTGTGATCTGATTGGCTGTACTGCAAAGGCTTTCGGTGTTCTGCTCATCCGTGGACTGATTCTCATAATACATCATCCGCAGAAACGGAAGATTCTGCACATAACGAGAAGAATCATCCTCTGTCTTCCAGGTCGCTGCCGCATTACGGAAATTCTCTTCCACCCCCGGCTCAAAGCTGCTGCCTGTATAAGTCTCTCCAATATAGCCTTTAAGATACACCGTCTCCTGCGGCATCTGCTGACTGGTCACTCTGAGTGCATCCATTCCGGTAAAGAACACACCGTCTGTCGCACCAAGTTCCCCGTTTTCCACTCCACCGGCAACACCTTCCACCGAAAGCTTTAGATTTCCACTGGATATTGCCGGAAGAATTCTTCCCAGAGACTGCAGCATACGATTCTGAATCCTGGTCGTTGTCCTCGTTATCGTCGGAATTTCTTTTTTTGCCAGCGGTACGGCGATTCCATATGCCGGAATTGATACGATCACTGCAAGCAGTATCGCTGTCATCGCTGCCTTCCATCCCGGAAGTTGACTGCGTCCCGCCGTAAACAACAACAGAACACACAGTGTCAGAAGATACATCCACAGATTACCCGGTCTGCCACCGGAAAGCAGCATCAGTGCTGCCACCGGAAACAGAACTGACAGAACAAGAAGCCAGTTTTTCTTTTGAACGCTTCCTGCTCCCAACACCCCTGTAACCGGAAACAAAACGGTCAGAAAAAATACTGGTATCTCATAACTTCCACTCACCTGAAATAACTGCATATTCCCACCGTATCTCTGATTGATCCGGTTCATCACAAAATCTGCTGTCTGATAAAATCCACCGGTAATCTGACTCTGCAATACAAAACAGACCACTGTATAAACGATCAGAACTGCCAGTATCAGATAGATTCTTCTGGAATCCAGTCTTTTATCCATATAAAACCAGCACCAGAACAGACAGAACACCAAAATGCCCGGAAACAGCATCCAGAGTCCGTCATCCTGTACTGAAAATGCAGCAAGTACACTCCCTGTCAGGATCAGTACAGACACCGTCAGCACCAGCCATGACAGACCTTTGTCTCGGATTTCTGACTGCCGGCGTGCCGGATCCGGCTGGTATCCTGAATCAAGAAGAAGTACTTCTGCCTTATTCTGTTTTCCGTGCGTTTCTTTTTTTCTCATATCGTTCCTTTACTCTCCGGAAAATCTTGCCGGATCTGTCCATCCATTCCGATGCGAATCGCATATTCCTCTGATATCGCTCCTGTTTCTGCAGTTCCCTGACAGATTCCAAGAATGCCTTCCAGTGCCTGCCCAAATCCTTCCCTGTCCGTCACCTGTATCCTAAGGGCATCTTTTCTCCCTTTTTCAAACCATACATATTCAAAATCCTGCTGTTTTTCCAACAGGTAATTTCCCAGCGAAGCTGCCTGATCCAGAAAGGCATCCATCTGATCTGCTCCAGGTTCTTTTCCTTCATTTGAAGTATCCAGAAATACACAGAGCATGCTGCCTTCCGGCATACTGAATTCTCTGACCATAAGTTCATCTTCCTTGGCACTCAGTTTCCAGTGAATGTTCTTGAGCATGTCTCCCTGATGATAAACTCTTGTATCAAAAATTTCCTGACTGTCCGTTCCCACAGCCGCTGTCACCGCTTCCTGCTCCGTCTCCTTTGTGCTTTTTAAATCTGTAAGTGCTTCTGCATCAATCTCCTGTATCTTCGGAAGTACTGAAATGGTTCTTGCAAGTTTCGGAATACGGATCTTTGCAGAAAAAAGTCCAAGATAGTCAAAGACCCGCATCTCCACTACACGAATCCGGACAAATCCACAGTGCACCGGTTCAAGAAAAATCTGCCAGGAATCCCTGCTCTTTCTGTCTGCTCCACTGTGACGGACGATTCTGCCGACACCACTGACCTCCAGCGTGATCCGAATATCTCCGACCGGAAATATACTCTGGTTTTCTATATGAAGAAAAAATCGCCCCTGCTCACCTCTGATGATCGCCGTTCGTTCTGTCTCTGCCTGCACCTGGATCCTTTTTGCCGTATCATGTACTCCAATTGCCATGCAAAAAGCAAACAAAACTGCACCGATCAACAGAAAATATGCAAAGCTGTTTCTTCCTGACACTGCTACCCACAAAGTGATCAGAAGAAACAGGAGATACAAAATCTTACTTTTCATACTTTTCGCTCCGGTCTTGGCTGCCTGACAGATTTCAGTATCTCTTCAATGATCTGTCCTGCACTTCCCTGCTCCATTCTGGCTCTCGCGCTGCATTTGAGGCGATGTGTCGCCACCGCCGGAAATACCTGGGTCACATCCTGTGGAAGAACGAAATTTCTGCCTTCCATATAGGCATTTGCTTTTGCCATCCTGGTCACTGCGATCGCACCACGGGTGCTTAATCCCAGCGAGACTAGTTCATGGGAGCGGGTCGCATTTACCAGTTCTACAATATATTGGCAGACCGTTTCGTGGATAAAAATATGCTCCACCTCGCTCTGCATTTGTTCCAGTTCTCCGGCGTTCACAACCGGAATGACACTTTTCAGCGTACCGGTGCCGGACTGTCTCATCAGGATCTCCACTTCATCTCTCACATCCGGATATCCCATCTTGATACAGATCATAAAACGGTCCAGCTGGGATTCCGGCAATTTCTGTGTTCCGGCAGATCCGATTGGGTTCTCTGTGGCAATTACCACAAACGGGGATGGAACTTCTCTGGTCACACCATCTACCGTAACTGTCCCTTCTTCCATAACTTCCAGAAGCGCCGACTGCGTCTTTGCTGATGTTCGGTTGATCTCATCAGCCAGAAACAGATTACACATCACTGCTCCCGGCTGATAGGCAAATGCTTCTTTTTCTTTTATGTACATGGAAAAACCGGTGATATCCGACGGAAGGACATCCGGTGTAAACTGCACACGGTTCTGTGTCAGGTTCATTGCTCTTGCAAAAGCAAGTGCCATGGAAGTCTTACCGATTCCCGGAATATCCTCGATCAGAATATGCCCTCCTGCCAGAATCGCTGTCATCACCTGTCGGATGCAGTTATCCTTACCAAAGATCACTTTCCGGACTTCTTTCATGATCTCTTCTGTTTTTTTATTTTCCATTCTTCGATTCCTCCTGTCTCTCCGATATTCCAGTTCACGCTGTCTTTTCAGACAACTCACCGTTATTTATTTTTCCTTTTATCATGGTGTCTTTTTATAAAAATCAGTAAAATGATCACACCCTCCGCCACTGCCACACCTGCCATCATAAACAGAAACCATGGCCAGACATCTACCACTCGCTTCGCCATCGCCGCCGGCTGGATCTGGGAAACCGTTTTTGTCTTTTCCTCACCGGTATATGGTACGCGGTGTCCCCGCACAAGGAGACGATGCGTATTGACAGCATACGGCGTACAGGTAACCAGGGTCACATAGTCTTTTCCTTTGACGATATCCAGATCAGACGTGTCATCCGGGTCAACGACTTTGATCTGATCCACCTCATACGCGAGCACTTCATCCAGCACATGAATATAAAACTGGTCTTTGAGTTCCATCTTATCCATATCGGTAAAGAGTTTCGCATCCGGAAGTCCCCTGTGTCCGGTCAGCACACAGTGTGTACTCTCCCCGCCAAGCGGGAACGAAGTTTCCGGTATGTAACCAACCCCTTTTGCCAGAACATCCTGCGACGTCCCATTATATATAGGAAGATTCACATTGATCACCGGCACGGTCAGATAACCGATCACCTCACCGACCCCCAGCATATCCACATGGCTTACAGAAGTCTGCTCTTCTTCTCCGGTCTGATCCTGTGCCACGGCATTTCCAAGCTGTTCATTGTACTGCTTCATGGACTCTTTGACCGCATCGATCTTTTCTTCGTCCATATCCTGGATCTCATCCTGATAATTTGTGATTGCCTCTGACGCATGCTTCTGTGCCAGAATGTTGCTGACTGTCGGATACAGTGCCAGTCCAATCCCGGCAACGATCAGAATTACACTGAACAGCGTCAGCAGTCTCGGTTTCTTCATAACCTGTGTTTCCTTTCCATATGATGATTCTCTCTTATCTGTCTCATGTGAAGCGGCCTGCTGTATTCTTCAGACAGTTTCATATAAGGCAAATAAGACACACCCACACTCTGCCTTGCGGCAGAGTGACGAGTCTGTCCTAGAGCATTTATTCCAAAGGAGTAGTCATGGTAGCATATTCAGGAATAGTTCTCTCTGTTGTTTTGTCATTTCGCACTTCTTATTTTGCGGTTTTCTTTCTGGATGCACCGATGATCAGTACGCCTGCAAATACAAGTGCGATACCAAGAACTGTGATGGTGATGGTTCCCATACCACCGGTTACTGGAAGAGTAAATCCTTTTTTGTTGACGATGGTCTGCTCACCTGTAAACTCAAGTCCTTTATGAGATGCATCTTGATCATATGTAAATGTTGTGCTGGTCTTCTCGCATTTCACCAGATGCCAAACTCCATCTGCATCCTTTGTAAACTCAGAGCTTGTTGTCCATGTTGTTGCATACTGTACATTTAATTCTTTGATCTCTACCGGTTTTGTAAGAAGATTATATCCTTCCGGTGCTTTTGTTTCGATTACATAATAGTATCCAGCTTCCAGTTTGTCAGCTTCAAAAGTTGCTGTCTTTGCATCCTTCCATTCTTTGATTAAAGTACCTTTTTTAATTTCTGTTTCTGAAGTCAGGCCTTCCGCATCACATTTATACAATACGAAATCGGCACCAATCAGAGGAGTTCCATCTTTGTCTGTTTTCTTGATCGTAAATTTGAATGTATAAACAACTGCTTTGTCTTCAATATATGCATGATCCTGATCTTTTCCTGAATTTGGCTCATCTGCAGCAGTCGGATAAATTCCGTTTGAATAATCCAGTTTTACTGTGTTTGGATTACCGTCAACTGTTGAAATGGCGTCATCTTTTAATGTTGCTTTATAATATACGTAGATGTTCTGATTTGCGTAGTTTGTTGCAAAAGCATCTGTTACTCTGTCTGTAGCTGCGTTAATAAAATCTAAAACAAATCCATCGCCAGTTGCTGTAATTGTATAATCTGTATCTTTTGTCAGATTTGCAATTTCCTGTGTACATGCCTCATCACTATACAGTTTTACAGTATCTACATCATCTTTAATATGCTCTGGTGTATCTGTAATTTTGAATGTATTAAGTTTTGCAATATTTCCCGGTACAGATACTTTTACACGATATTCAATTTCTTTACCTGCGGCTGTATCTGCATCATCCTGCCAGGTATTATTCTCTTTTACTTTCTTTTCAAGGTCAGGTCTTTCGTTCTTTACGGTAATAATTGCAGATTTTTTATTATCTGCTTCTCCATCTTTTACATAAGACAGATAATTTCCAGAATTTGCAGCCGGCTTTGTAATTTCACCATTATTTGCAATATCAAATTCATATGCAATGGTTCCATCCATAATATAACCATAATCTGCACTTACCTCAAAAAGTCTGTAAGAACCATTTCCAAGACCGGAAATAGCGGCACCCTGTCCAAACTGTGTAGCATCTCCCAAGCTCGCAACTTCATAATTGTATGCTTTTGTTGTGTCATTATAGCTCACATATTTCCAGGTATTGTCACTGGCTTTTTTCTGAAGCACGAATTTTGCATTTGCCGAAATATCCGCGCCGGCTGCATTGACCTTCTTAATGGTAACACCGGCTTCTGTTTTTACGTTTTTCGGATATACGGTTACATCGTAGATCCATTTTGTGCCCGCATCTGTTTTCTTATTCGTCATCGGAACAGAAACAACAAATTCTGCAGGTGTAGATGAGATATTTGCAGGTGTTTTGGTTTCTTTCACGTAGTAATATCCAAGTTCCAGTGTATTTCCGGCATCACTTTTTCCAAAAACAGCTTTGCCAGTTGAATCTGTAGTCTGAACAGCATCTGCAGGTTTATCTCCAACGAATCCTTTTGCAGTTGCCACATCCGTATCTTTGACACCAGTTACGTCAAATTTCTGATCTGTTTTTCCATCAATAGTCACATTTCCATCAATGTCTGCAACTCTCCAGATTGAGAACTCAGCACCTTCCAGGGCAGTTGCACCGGCAGGAATCCCCTCTGTCTCTCCGGTTCCCTCTGTAAGCCCATCTGGCTGAGTGTTTTTGAAATAATATTTGTACAGTGTCAGGGAACCTTTCTTAGTGTAATCAATCGTTGCAGTTGGCACTGGTTCTGTTGCATCTGCTGCAAATGCAGTTGCTGACATACTGCCCAGCATCATTGCGCCGGCAAGGAGTCCGGCAAGGAGTTTCTTAAATTTCTTCATACCCGTTTCCTCTCTTTTCTTTTTTCTTTTCCTTTTTACATTTCATTTTTATTTGAATCATCTGTCTGTTTCTTCAAACGGTCAGGAAGCTTTGCCCTCCTTTCTCCGTTTTTGTAACAACAGATACATGATTACCGCAGTTCCGGCGAGAATCGCCCCGCCAAATCCGAGGATCAGTCTGCTCCAGCTTCCGGTGACCGGTAACTGGAATTTTGCCTGATTGGCAACCTGAATCGTAAGTGTGTTCTCCTGAAGACTTCCGATAGAATTTTCGCCTCCATCGACTGTGATGGATTTTCCCTTTCTGTCGATCACCACTGTAATCGGCGCTTTCAGAAGGTTGTATCCTTCCGGAGCTTTGATCTCCGTGATCCGATAAGTTCCATCTGACAGATCTGTGAATTTTGCAAAACCAAGCTCACCATTTTCATCATCAGTTGTAACATCCTGTGCTGTAAAAGCAGTATCCACAGTTCCATCGGCATTCAATTTCTCAAGCCTGAAGGTTGCTCCGGCAAGTTTCACCAGATTCTCTCCGGATGTTCCCGCCTTGATCTTCAGGATCTGAAGGTTCGTTTTTGGCGGCTGATATATATTGGTAATTGTTGCAGAACCTGCACCATCATCTCCAATGGAAATTCCGGTATCTCCATAATCATAAGAAACAGTAAAATTTCCTTCCGAAAATTCAATGCTATTTCCATTTTCTACCGGTGTTACTGCTGTCACATTTCCATCGGCATCTTTTGTCACTGTTACCTCAACAATTCGATACTGCCATGGAATCTGTATTTCCTGTGTGTAATCCACATATTTGTCCAGATCCATAAAAGAAGTCTCTCTTTTCTGTGTATAGATGTTGTAGGTAAGTTCTGCATAAGATTTTCCGTTGTACTCTACTGCCTGCCAGATATCTGTATCTGCCTGTTTTCTCTGCAACTGTACATAAATCGTATCCGGAAATTCTCCTGTATAGGTTTCTCCGTTTTCTGTTTTCCAGAGTTTCTCTACCGACAGATTGACCTTTGGCTTTTTTGTATTTTTAAATACTACTTCTGCCTGTGTCAGACTTGCATTGATGTCACCATGAAGGTCAATGGTTCCGGCTTCCTGCTGCACTCCGTTCAGCCAGATACTGTCAAGTGTGGAGCCATCATCCGGTGTCACTTCTTCGATCGTAAAGAATGTTCCGACCGGAATTCCTGTAATCGTATAGGACTCCCCTGCTTTTAACGAAATTTCCGGCAGTTCGATCGGTGCTGTCTCCAGTCCGGTACCTCCCACATTGGTAAAGGTAAGCTTAAACCGGTAAGTGCCATCCAGCTGATCCGTCTGATAAGCAGCTTCCTTTTTAATGGTCAATGAACCGGTCTTTACTTTGTTATAAAAAACTGCCTTTAATTTGGTTAAGGTCGTAGTGTTATCCGGGTCTGCATAAGAACGGAACACAAAGGTATTCTCTGACGGCTTCGTGCCTGTATAGGCATTGTTTATCGTCCGTCCTTCTGTATCATTTCCGGTTATGTAAGCTTCCGTTCTTCCATCCTCTACCGATGTTCCCGCCACTTTATTCAGACTGCTCACACTTCCATTGGTCACATTACTTCCTGTTCCCATAGAAGTTACCGGTTGTCCGTTTTCATACATGGTCCATGTTGTCTCGAACAGATCCGGATCTGCCTCTTCCTTCAGGTAAATGTAACTGCCACGGCGAAACTGATCGGTAAATGTGATCTTCTCTTTATCCTGCAATACGAAACTTCCATCTTCCTCAATTGCATACGCACCACTTTTTGCCGATGAGGTATACACCGCTCCTGTAGGGTTTTCCAGTTTTCCGGATGTAGCAGAACCATAATCTGCAATGTCATACTGCTTTGTCACGAATCCGGTGGAACTGGTCAGCTCTGCTGTCGGTCGGAATATAAAATCTTTCAGGTAAAAGTTTCTCGGATAGTTGTATCCGAATCGAATCTTCTTCAGGTTTGTCTTGTCAAATCCTTCTGCCCAGGAGAGTCTGCTCAGATCCAGTTTCACAGTTACCCAGGATTTGTTTTTGACTGCCACCGTACCATAGGTTCGTCCGGAAAGTGTTTCTTTGTTCAGACATCCGGCTTCCTTTCCAGCTGCATCCACCAGCTGCAGATACATATTGGAAAGTGATGGGGTATCCGGATAATCGTAATAGAATTTGAATTCCAGATACTGCATTTTGGAAATGTCCGCAACACCGTCCAGCGTCAGTTCTCCATATCTCTGGTCTCTGTAGTTGCTTGCAATGTCCTGTTCTCTGGCATACCAGTGTGCCGCATCCGTAAAGCCTTCTTTGGTTCCCTTTGCGAAGGTATTGCCTTTATTCGTCGGTGAAAGTGTATAATTTAAATTACTGATTTTCACCGGGTCTGTCGTTGAAGAAGATGCTGCTTTTGTTCCATAATGTGTTGCAAGATTTTTGATTGAGAAGTTAAACAGGGAGGTATTTTTGAACAGGTCTTTGAACAGATCATTTACCTCTGTTGTATCTACCTGCTTTTCTACCTGCAGCTGATTCTCATCCGGGAAGTTGAAAGTGACTTTCATGTTGGACTCCCACATACCACGTTCCATATAGAACATAGTCAGCTTGTGCTCATCCCCATTCGTGCCAGAAAGTGTAAAGCTAGTTGTTACATTCGTGTCTTCTGAACCAGATCCCTGACTCACTTTTGTTCTGCTGACTGTTGCCGTTTTGTCTGCAAAATTCAATGCCCCGGTAACTCTTCCATGCGCGCCGCCAACGTCCAGTGCCAGTTTACCATCCACATATACCCATACGTCATCATCACCGGAAAACGTGAACTGAATCGGAAACTTCGTCGTTCCGTCGCTGGCTGTTACCTGTCCATCATCTGTCAGACGGAAAGTAAATTCCAGTTTTGTACCAAATCCATAATTGTAATTACTTGCTGAACAGGCAGTCGCTGTTTCATTAAACGGGAAGAACCCATATGTATTCGACACCCCTGAAGTTTGGCTTGAACTGTTGACATTCTGTGACCAGCTCTGATTTCCGGTATCCTGAAGATAATATTCTCCGGAACCATTGTCCTGTCTCATTGCCAGCGTCGTATCTGCACTGTCAAAGTACCAGTAGTCTACATTCGTCGTATTATCGTCGCATTTATTTCCATTGATATCCAGCTTCTGCTTGGTAAACGGAAATGCCACATTATGATAGATTTTTCCAAGCACTGTATTTTTGCTGTTTGCTCCCGTCAGGAAAGACTCACTAAAATGTGGTTCCTGTGCCGTTCCTCCTGCTGCCATCAGACTGCCGTTACTCAGTGTATCTGCCACAAGTCCCTGTGCCGCCGCATCATAATAGGTACTGTTTCCATTGGCATTCAGTGTCGAGTTATTGGTTGACATGAATCCATTCTGGTTACTCTTGTTATATCCATACAGATTCAAGGTATCTGCAATAGCAGAAAAACGTGTTCCCCAATTCGAGTAATCCGGCTGAAAATGCCCCGTATAAATTGGTATTCTAACGTTATTGGAACTGTAATAATCACTCAGTGCCTGATCAAACTGTCGAAACGTCACATAACTTCTCTGTGATCCGGAAGGGGGATTGTTCTGATCATAATTGTCCCGGTTGTTTCCGTTCAGTTCGCAATCGGTATAATAATCATAAAACGTCGAATTCACATACAATGTGCTGGGATTCCTGTTAAATGTACTCTGCACGATGTCTGTGACCGTTGTGTCTTTGCCGCTTTCCGCATCGCGTGTGCTACCTTTTTCTCCCCAGTAGCCACCGCGGTTACCGCCTTTGTAAATCGCATCATCACTGTCGTCTCCGAAGTAGCACGGATTGCTCATGTTCTGCGGAATGTCTACCAGATCCGTTCCGTCACCATTTGCAGCAGCATTTGCATCCTTCACTGCATACCCTGCAAACCGGATCTTTGTATACTCCCCTGACAGGCTGACTCTCCACAGATCTGTGCCATCCACCGCAGTCATTTCCCCGTTAACAGCCGTTCCGTCACTTTTTACTGCATAATAATAAACTTTTGAACTGCTGTCATAAGGGATTCCTTTCCCACCGTTCAGATTACTGCTGCCTGAATAGGACATCTTCGACAACGTAGCGTCATAATAAATCGTCCGTGCTCCAAGCACACCCCATGTGGAATTCTCCGCCGTTCCGGCATATTTGTAACAGTCTGTGGAACCAACTGCAAAAAGGGTACTCTCAACATCTGCTTCATCTGTTCCCTGTCCGTAGAAATTCGAGTAAGTATCTCCCAATACCTTTCCATCAGCATCTGTAAACTGTACATATGAACATGCTTCTGATGGAATAGTTACATAAAATCCATTCTGAATGGATGTCATTACAACAGGCTGACCTACCAACTGTAAATTTCCATCTGTATCTTTTTCATAAAAGTTTGCAGTAACTGCATCCAGTGAATCTTCTGTATCATTTTCAAAATACATGGTCTTTCCGGCAAAGGATGTATGATCATTTGGATCAAATGGAGTGTAGTCTACCCAGCTCTTGGTTTTGGAATCATACAGTTTGCCGAGGAACACGGTATCTGCAGTCCATGAAATAATTGCCTGTTCTTCTGCTTTCCACTGCGTGTCAAATGCCTGAAAATATAATCTTGCCAGTCCTCCATATGGCATCTGTGCATCTGTAAAAGTTGCAGAATAAACTTCCATACCTTCATAGGTCGTATTAAGAGCATTCATATCCAGAAGACTCTGATTGTTTGCTCCATCTCCTGAATCTCCTGCCTGCATCCACACCTTCATCTGATAGCCTGCATCGGTCCACTCTTTCGGTGCTGCAAAGTAAACAATCTTTTCATTTGTCTCCCCTGCATACTCTGCAATCATCTCAACAAGCTCTGCTTCGTCTGCCTCACTGTTCCAGTTCAGTGTGATCCTGCTGTCTTCCTCTTTCAGCGGAAGGAGTTCTCGTCCCTCTTCATTCTCTCTGGACATCTCGACTCTAAGTTCTGCCTGATAACTGTACTCTTCTGCATCTGTCGCATATACGATGGATGCGCAAAACTCTGTGCTTCCTCCTGCAGGCACCTCATATTCCAGATAACGTGCTGCTATCTCGTAATTGCCTTCCTCATCATAGACATAATCACCATCTTCATCGGTCTGATATTCCGTAACCGGTGTAATGGTAAGCACTTCCTTCTGGTTCAGTGCCCCCGAAAGCTGGATAGTTTCATCTGTAACTTTTTGTTCCGTCTCACCATTCTGTAAGGTGATCTGAAGATCTGTTGCCGGGCATTCATTCTGCACATCCGTCAGATACAGTCTGACTTTTGCAGCCTCCTGTCCTGCCGGGACACTTGAAGAAATCTTTACTTTATGTGGCTGTCCCTGCAGCACTTCTGTATGTTCTGTTGCGTCTGCCTTCCCGAGAACCGTTTCTGCAGACTCCGGACAGACTTCTTCGTCCAGTATTTCCGTCTCGATATCATCCGTGAATTCTTCTCCTGAAGAAAACTCATCCGCATCCTGTGCACTCTCAATGTCCACGCTCTCTGTCTGTTCTTCTTCCTCATCATTCGCAGACATTCCGTTTTCAAAATGAATCTCACTCTCTTCAGAGGCCGTTTCTGTTTCCAAATAACTTTGCTCGCTCACCAGGGAAGCGTCATCAGACTCTGTCTCGACAGGTTCCATATCGACAAATTCAACGGTAGATCCCTTCACCAGATCCGTAACTCCCGGTGATGACAGCATGACGGCCGCACACGCCAGAACTGCTGTTATCTTATGCCATTTACGCTTCTTCATCTTCTCATCCTTCCCTCAGCATTTTGCGATAATATTTTCATCGAAATTATTATAGCGTGGTAAAATGTGATAAAAAATATGACTTTTCCATGAAATATATAATAATTTTTATCTATAACGTGATGATGAAACAAAAAAAGATACAGATTTTCATGAGAATTTTTCTCAATAAAATATCTGTATCTTTTCTCTTCAATCATTTCTTTTTTTGGCACAAGTACTTTATACCGCTTCTTTTTTGCCTTCCGTCCTGCGGAATTTTTCCGGACTGCATCCATAGAATTCACGGAAACTCTTGCAGAAATAAGAAGCATTTGTAAATCCTGTTTCTGTGCAGATCTGCACGATTTTCTTATTGGTCGTGCACAGAAGCTCTTTGGCTTTTTCCAGCCGGAACTTACGGATAAACTGTGAAATTCCTTCCCCTGTCTCTTTCTTAAAAATATAACTCATATAGCCAGGTGACAGATATACGGCTTTCCCCAGAAACTCCAGACTGATGTCCTCCTGATAATGTGCATAAATGTAACTTTTTACCTTTTCCACTTCACTGCGGCTGCTGCTCTGACTGGAAAACAGCGTTGTCTCAAAGATGTGGATCGTCTGTTCCAGAATTTCCACCACTTCCTGGATATTCTCTACCCGAAACAGCTTTTCAATCACATCTGTATACTTCTCAATTGGATACTCCATATCTGCATACATATTTTTGACCAGATTGGTGCACGCAAAATTCATATAGATATAAGAAAATCTGGCTCCCTGTTCCTTGCACTCTACAAATCGTCTGAAGTGCTCCCAGAGATGTGTGATATCATGAAGCCGGATATCTTCTTCCATCTTTTCGATCATTTCAAGCGGAAGTTCATAATTCTCCCTGTTTTCCCAGTTGGAATCCGGCATAAAGATCCACTGATCCGGTCTGTAATACCGATTCTCCATCAGACTCTCCAGTTCTTTTGTTCCTTCTGGAATTGCCTGCTCTCCTTCCAGCATACTGGACACGGCCACGTAGATTTCTGCTCCACAGCTCTTTTGGACAAATTCATGGATGTGTTTTGCCAGTATATGATAATCCACCTTTACACTCCGGTCAAAAAAGAGCAGAGAACTTCCGGATAATACGTTCAGATAATGTAATGGAAGCTGCAGTTCCTCTGTGAGCATCTTTTCAAAATCACCTGCATAATTTTCAAAAAAGCTGTCCGATGCTTCTATGGAAATCATTCTGCCAACCGTTTTCCACCAGGACACATCCAGAACTTCCATGGCCTCTCTGATTACTTCCGTCTTTCCCGAACGAATATACTTTAATAAAAAATACTGTTCCAGGAAATCCTGATTTTTCTGTAAGAGTTCTTCCGTCTCATTTTTTTCATCCAGATATTTCATCACTTTTTTCATGGTATCACTGAATTCCTGTGGATTCACAGGTTTCAGGATATATTCCTGCACACCATTTCTGATTGCTTCTTTCGCATAGTTAAAATCACTGAATCCACTGAAAATGACAATTGCCATATCCGGATCCAGTTTTCGCACTTCACGAGCCAGCTCCAGACCGTCCATAAAAGGCATGCGAATATCACTCAACAGAATGTCCGTTTTCTTTTCTTTGATCTGTCTCAGTGCATCCTTTCCATTGACCGCTTCCAGAATCTCAAAATCATAGTTTTCCATCTGGAGAAGAGCTGTAATTCCTTTTCTTTCAATCTTTTCATCATCCGCAATCAAAACTCTTCGGATTTTTACCCCCCCGGAACGAATCCGGGTTTGATAATTTATTTTTCCTCTTTTTCCTTTTTTCTTAATTTCACCATAACCACTGCCGCAATACCTGCAACTGCTGCTGTAAGAAGTATTACAAACGGTACGATCGGTGTGGTATCTCCTGTTTTTACGCCTTTCTTTGGTGTACTTCCGTTGTGACTGTTCGGGCTGTCCGGTGTTGCGCTCGGCGTACTGCTTTCCGGCTGATTGATCACCTGAAGCTCCTGTGCTGTTCCGGATACTGCTTCGTATTTTCCTTTTATCTCTTCCACTTCTCCCGCTTTGGAAATCTCAAATTCTACCGGTTCTTCCAGTCTCACAAATCCCTCTGGTGCCTCTGTTTCAATAAAGCGATACTGTCCAAATGGAAGTTTTGATATTTCCAGCTGTCCATTTTTATTTGTGGTCATCTGAAAGTTTAATTCTTTCCAGGAAGTCCCATCTTTTTTTTCTAATTTGAATTTTGCGCCTTCCAGAACATTTCCATTCGGGTCTGTTTTATTCAGAATGACTGCCCCTTCCTGCGGAACGCACTTTACCGCAACTTCCGGATTATAATTTTTCTCTCCACTTTCTGTAGACGGAAGCAGGATCAGTGCACTTTCTGCCAGTGCTTTTTCCTGTCCCGCAGTCTGCACAGCAAAATACAGCCCCGGACTCAGATTGTCAAAAAAAATCTTTTCGTTGCTTTTTTCTGTTTTCTGTCTGCCCTGCAGCTTCTGTGTCTCTATATATTTTTCAAGTGCTTCTGTAATCTGAGCAATGTTTTTTGCTCCCGAAAGCTGTTCCAGCGAGATCCCGCAGTTCCGGAACTCCTCGGTCATCGTATATTCCTCATCTGCATAGTCGGCGATCTTGTACAACATCATTTCTACTTCCGTTGTACCTGAAGAAAGCTGTATTCCAATACTCCCTGTCGTCTCTGCTTTTACAGGCAGTACAGTCATCACCAGCAGACAGACAACCAGAAGTACTGCCCATTTCTTACTTATTTTCATCCTCTCTCCTCCTTTTATAT
The DNA here is from genome assembly GCF_018918125.1 of Blautia sp. MSJ-19. GTDB lineage: Bacteria > Bacillota > Clostridia > Lachnospirales > Lachnospiraceae > Blautia_A. The sequence continues at coordinate 16,464 of NZ_JAHLQA010000042.1, read as the reverse complement.
TTGAATCTCCCGAATACCACTGCCAACACCAGTAACATTATTCCCACCAGGACTGCATAATGCCAGTTCCTGCCGGTTGTTGTATCTTTTGTATCCGACAGCTGCGATGGTGTTTCTGTACGTTCTCCCCTGACCAGCAGCCGATGACTGTTCACTCCATAAGGAATACAGGTCAGAAGCGTCACATAATCCTTCCCTTCCACAATCCGGAGTTCATCTGTTTCATCCGGAAGCACAACACTGATCTGGTCCACTTTATAGGACAATATTTCATCCAGTTCACGAATATAGAACAGATCACCCTCCTTCATTTCATCCAGATGTGTAAAAAGTTTCGCTGTAGGAAGTCCGGTATGTCCTGCCAGAACACAATGTGTAGAAGTACCTCCTGTCGGAAGTGATGTCTGCTCCATATGCCCCACACCTTTTGCAAGCACTTCTTCATCCGTTCCTTCATAGATTGGAAGCCTGAGATGAAGTTTCGGAATTTCCAGATAGCCAATCGCATCCGTTGCCGCCAGCATATCATCATAACTGACTGAAGAAACCGCCTCATTTTCCCCCGCCAGACTTTCATTATAAGCCGCAGACTCTTTTTTCATATCTGCAAGCACTGACTGACTGGTATTTCTGACTACTTCGGTATAATTTTCAATTTCATTTCCGGCTCTGTACTCGCAATACCAGTTGTTCACCGTAGCATACATTGCCAGGCCCACACCTGCCACAGCAACCAGGATTCCGAACACAAAAAAGCCCTTTCTGATTTTTTCTTTCATAAAAGGCATTCTTCTCTCATTTTTCATATATTTTAAAAAATTTTTCTTATCCGGTGAATATAAAAAAACAAAGAAAGATGTAAATAATTTAATATTTTTTATCATTTAGCACATATTTTTTACGTTATTGGAATATTACGAAGTAATTTCTTATAACGTAAAAAAGAGCTATGATGTCATTTCACCATAGCTCTTTGCACTTTCTGTTTAAAGATTTGTATAACCCATCAGGGACTCATCCACTGCTCTTGCAGCTTCGCGGCCTTCGCGGATCGCCCATACGACCAGTGACTGTCCACGATGCATGTCTCCTGCTGTAAAGACTCTCGGAACAGAAGTTTCATATGCTTCCGGTTTTGTCTCTACATTGGTACGTCCATTGATGGACACCTTGAACGCATCTGTCACATATTTCTGGCTTCCGAGGAATCCTGCTGCGATCAGTACCACATCTGCCGGAATAACTTCTTCGGTTCCCTCTACCGGAACCATCATCATTCTTCCGGTCTTTTCGTCTTTCTGGCTTTTAAGTTTGACGATCTTGGCCTTGCACACATTGCCTTTTTTATCTGCGATAAATTCTGTAACGGTTGTCTGATATACACGTGGGTCATGACCAAATACAGCGATTGCCTCTTCCTGACCATAATCAGTCTTGAGAACTCTCGGCCATTGTGGCCACGGATTGTTTGCCGCACGCTCTACCGGAGGTTTTGGCATCATCTCAAGCTGAGTCACGGATTTTGCTCCCAGACGAACGCTGGTTCCCACACAGTCATTACCGGTATCACCGCCACCGATAACAAGCACGTGTTTATCTTTTGCAAGCTCATACGGTACCTTTTCAAAGTCAGAATCCAGAAGAGTCTTTGTTACTTTTCCAAGGAAATCGACTGCAAAATAGATACCTTTTGCTTCTCTTCCCGGAACTTTGATATCTCGCGGATTGGATGCGCCACATGCAAGGACTACACGATCATATTTTTTGAGAAGTTCGTCTGCAGTGATGTCTTTTCCGACATTTGTGTTCAGAACAAACTGCACTCCCTCTTCTTCCATGAGATGAATTCGTCTGTCTACAACAGATTTCTCCAGTTTCATATTCGGAATACCATAACGAAGAAGTCCGCCTGGTCTGTCACTTCTTTCATAAACCGTCACACTGTGACCTCTTCGGTTCAGCTGCTGTGCGGCTGCCAGTCCGGATGGTCCGCTTCCAATGACTGCGATCGTCTTTCCGGTACGTACACGCGGAATCTGTGGTTTTACCCAGCCCTCCTGCCATGCAGTTTCAATGATCGCTCTTTCGTTTTCTTTGGTTGATACCGGCTCACTGTCCAGATTGCAGGTACATGCTGCTTCACAGAGTGCCGGGCATACTCTGGAAGTAAATTCCGGAAAACTGTGTGTCTTGGAAAGTCTCAAATATGCCTGTTTCCAGTTTCCTGTATAAACCAGATCATTTGTCTCCGGTACCAGGTTGTGCAGCGGACAGCCGGAAGCCATTCCATTCAGCATCATACCTGACTGACAGAAAGGAACGCCACATGCCATGCAGCGTGCTCCCTGTTTTTTCTGTTTTTCTTTACTGATCGGAGTCCGGAATTCATTGAAGTTGGCAATCCGGACCTTTGGAGGCAGTACTTTGGCTGTCTCTCTTTTATATTCTAAAAATCCTGTTGGCTTTCCCATGTTTCCTCATCCTCCTTAATGCTTTGCTCCAATGCTTTCGTAAAATGCTTCCATCTGCGCCTGCTCACTGGTCAGTCCTTTTTCTTCTAATTTGGCACTGAGTGTGATCATCTTCTTGTACTCATTTGGAATGAGTTTCTTAAAGTGCGGCAGATAATAGTCAAAGTCAGCAAGCACTTTGGCTCCTAATTCGGAACCTGTAGCCGCAACATGGGCTTCGATCAGATCACGAAGTTCTTTCTTGTCATATTTGTTCTCTACTTTTTCAATAGAGATCATTGCTTTGTTGATATTTTTGTACAGCTTGTTTTCCACATCCAGTACATAGGCAATACCACCACTCATACCGGCTGCAAAGTTCTTTCCGGTACGTCCAAGTACTACGACACGTCCACCGGTCATATATTCACATCCGTGTTCTCCGACACCTTCTACGACTGCGTAAGCACCGGAGTTACGAACTGCAAAACGCTCGCCTGCAACACCATTGATAAATGCATAGCCACTGGTTGCACCATACAGGGCAACGTTTCCGATAATGATGTTATCTTCTGGTTTGTAAGCTGCTTTTTCCGGAACTTTCACGATCAGTTTACCACCGGAAAGTCCTTTTCCAAAGTAGTCGTTGCTGTCACCGGTAAGATTCAGTGTCAGTCCCTTCGGAATGAAAGCACCGAAGCTCTGTCCACCGGCTCCATTACAGTTAACCACGATCGTATCATCCGGCAGGCCTGTTCCGGTCTGTCTGGTGATCTCTGCACCAAGGATCGTACCAAATGTACGGTCTGTATTGGTAACATCCACGCTCAGTTCTACATGCTCTTTTCTTGCAATTGCCTTTGCACATTTCTTGAGAAGAACTTTTTCATCCAGTGTCTTTTCCAGTTCGAAGTTATAGACAGCTTTTGGATCAAAAGTCACTTTCTGTCCGTTTCCGGCATATGGGTTATTAAGGATTGCGCTGAGATCCAGTTTGCCTTTATGAGGTTCTGCTGCCACTGCTTCCGGAGACTGTCTTAAAAGATCTGTACGTCCTACCATCTCATCAACCGTGTGAACACCAAGACGTGCCATATACTCTCTCAATTCCTGTGCAATGAATCTCATAAAGTTCTCTACATATTCCGGTTTACCACGGAAACGTTTACGAAGTTCCGGATTCTGTGTTGCCACACCAACCGGACAGGTATCCAGATTACATACACGCATCATCACACAGCCCATAGTTACAAGTGGAGCTGTGGCAAAACCGAATTCTTCTGCACCAAGCAGTGCTGCGATTGCAACATCACGTCCACTCATCAGCTTACCATCTGTCTCGATACGTACACGGTTACGCAGTCCGTTCATCAGCAGGGTCTGATGTGTCTCTGCCAGGCCAAGTTCCCATGGAAGACCTGCATTGTGGATAGAACTTCTCGGAGCAGCTCCTGTTCCTCCATCGTATCCGGAGATCAGAACTGTCTGTGCACCGGCTTTCGCAACACCGGCTGCGACTGTACCGACACCAGCTTCGGATACAAGTTTTACAGAAATGTCTGCATAAACGTTTGAGTTTTTCAGGTCGTAGATCAGCTGTGCCAGGTCCTCGATGGAATAGATATCATGGTGCGGCGGCGGAGAAATCAGAGATACGCCAGGTGTAGAATGACGTGTCTTTGCAATCCACGGATATACTTTCTTAGCCGGAAGATGTCCACCCTCACCAGGTTTTGCACCCTGTGCCATCTTGATCTGAATCTCTCTTGCAGATACCAGATAACGGCTGGTAACGCCAAATCGTCCACTGGCAACCTGTTTGATTGCAGAACAACGGTCATTTTCGCTTCCTGCAGATGCGATACGTTCTGCACTCTCACCACCCTCACCGGTGTTGGATTTGCCGTGCAGATGATTCATTGCGATTGCCAGTGTCTCATGGGCTTCCTGAGAAATAGATCCATAGGACATTGCACCTGTTTTGAATCGTTTTACGATCTCATCTACACTCTCTACTTCATCAATCGGAATTGCCTTTTCCGGATAGTTGAATTCCAGAAGTCCACGGAGTGCTCCATGGCTTTCTTTGTCTACCAGAGCTGTATACTGTTTGAACAGATCATAGCTTCCGGTCCATGTAGACTGCTGAAGCAGGTGAATTGTCTGTGGATTGTATCTGTGTTCCTCACCCTGACTTCTCATCTTATGCGCGCCAACGCTGTCCAGTGTGAGGTCCGTATCCAGTCCAAGTGGATCAAATGCCTCTGAATGAAGTTTTTCTACATTATCCTCAATATCTTCCAGAGTGATTCCACCGACACGACTGACTGTACCGGTAAAGTATTTGTCGATCACATCCTGTGAGATACCGATTGCCTCAAAAATCTGGGAGCCCTGATAGGACTGGATCGTAGAAATACCCATCTTGGATGCAATCTTGACAATACCACTTAAAACTGCATGATTGTAGTCTTCTACTGCCGCATAATAATCCTTGTCCAGCATATGGTTGTCAATCAGCTCACGAATGGTTTCCAGTGCCAGATACGGGTTGATCGCACTTGCGCCATAGCCAAGGAGTGTTGCAAAATGATGAACTTCTCTTGGTTCTCCGGATTCCAGAATGATTGCAAGGGATGTACTCTTCTTTGTTTTTACGAGGTGCTGATGAACTGCGGATACTGCCAGTAATGACGGGATCGGCATATGGTTCTCATCTACACCACGGTCAGAAAGTACCAGGATATTTGCACCGTCACGATATGCTTTGTCTACCTCGACAAACAGACGATCGATTGCTCTCTCCAGCTTGGTGCTCTTATAATATAAGGTAGAAACGACAGCTACTTTGAAGCCCTCGTGATTCATATTTTTAATTTTCAGCATGTCCGTATTGGTCAGAATCGGATGTACGATTTTCAATACATGACAGTTTTCCGGCTGCTGCACCAGAAGGTTTCCGTCTTTTCCGACATAGACGCTGGTAGATGTTACGATTTCCTCACGGATCGCATCGATTGGCGGGTTTGTAACCTGTGCAAAAAGCTGTTTAAAATAATCAAACAGAGGACGATCCTGATCAGACAGGACTGCCAGTGGTGTATCCACACCCATTGCACCGATACTTTCTGCGCCATTCAATGCCATGTTTCGGATAGAAGTACGGTACTGTTCGTAAGTATAACCAAATGCTTTCTGCAGACGTGCGCGCTGCTCGTCTGTGTACTCTTCCATACGGATATTCGGAATCTTGATGTCTTTGAGCTGTACCAGGTTGCTGTTCAGCCACTCACCATATGGCTGCATTTTGGCATATTTTTCTTTCAGTTCGTCATCATCAATGACTTTTCCCTGTACCGTATCAACCAGCAGCATTTTGCCAGGATGCAGACGCTCTTTGAGAACGATCTTGTCTTCCGGTACCGGCATAACACCGACTTCTGAAGAAAGGATCATATAACCATCGGAAGTAATATAATATCTGGACGGACGCAGACCGTTACGGTCAAGAACAGCGCCCATTACATCACCATCAGAGAACAGAATGGATGCCGGTCCATCCCATGGTTCCATCATGGTTGCATAATACTGATAGAAATCTCTCTTCTCCTGAGAAATGGTATCATTATATGCCCATGGTTCCGGAATTGTGATCATAACTGCCAGTGGAAGTTCCATGCCACTCATAACAAGGAATTCCAGAGTATTGTCCAGCATTGCGGAGTCAGAACCATTGCGGTTAACAACCGGAAGGACTTTATGAAGCTGTCCTTTTAGATAAGGAGACTCCATGTTTTCTTCTCTTGCAAGCATCTTATCTGCATTTCCACGAATGGTATTGATTTCACCATTGTGTACCATGAAACGGTTCGGATGTGCTCTCTCCCAGCTTGGGTTTGTGTTTGTACTGAATCTGGAATGAACCATCGCGATCGCTGATTCATAATCCGGACTCTGAAGATCTGCAAAGAATGTACGGAGCTGTCCTACCAGGAACATACCTTTGTACACGATCGTACGGCTGCTCATGGATACGACATACGTATTGTCATTACTCTGCTCAAATTCACGACGTGCAATATAAAGCATACGGTCGAATGGAAGACCTTTTTCCACTTCTTCCGGTTTCTTGATAAATGCCTGCATGATGTAAGGCATACATTCTCTTGCTTTGTGTCCGAGAACTTCCGGAATTACCGGAACAGTTCTCCAGCCAAGAAGTTCCAGCCCTTCTTTTTCCACGATGATCTCGAACATCTTTTTTGCCTGGGCACGCTTGATCTCATGCTGCGGGAAAAAGAACTGTGCGATACCATATTCTCTCTCTCCGCCAATCTCAAAGCCCTCCTTCTTACAGGCTTTTTTGAAAAATTTATGTGAAATCTGCAGAAGGATACCTACACCGTCACCGGTCTTTCCTTCTGCGTCTTTGCCGGCACGATGCTCCAGATGTTCTACGATTCTAAGCGCATTTGCCACTGTATCATGGGTCTTTTTACCTTTGATATTTACAACCGCACCGATACCACAGTTATCATGCTCGAATTCGCGGCGGTACAGTCCCTGATCTTCTCTCCTTACTTCCTGCATGGTCATTTATCCTTTCTATCTGTAATACGGAAGGAAAACCTTCCTTATATTATTCTTTATTTTGTGCCTGTCGGCTCTGTTTCAGCTTTGCATACTCATCTGCTGCTTTTACAAATCCACGGAACAGTGGATGCGCATGGTTCGGTCTGGACTTAAATTCCGGATGTCCCTGTGTTCCTTCATAAAATGGATGGTCTTTGACTTCTATCATTTCTACGATATGTCCATCCGGTGAAGTTCCCGCAATCGTCATTCCCTTCGCAGCAAGCTCCTCACGATATGCATTATTAACTTCATAACGATGTCTGTGACGCTCCTGAATTTCTTTCTTTCCAAACAGTTCCAGTGCTTTGGAATTGTCTGCAAGCACACATGGATAACTTCCAAGTCTCAGAGTTCCTCCCAGATCCTCCACGCTTTCCTGATCCGGCATCAGAGCGATCACCGGATGCTTGGTAGACGGATCCAGCTCAATGCTGTTTGCATCTTCATATCCAAGTACATGTCTTGCGAATTCTACGATTGCCATCTGCATACCGAGGCAGATGCCAAGATATGGAATCTTGTGTACACGTGCATACTGTGCAGCCAGAATCATGCCTTCTGTTCCACGGTTTCCAAAACCACCCGGAACCAGAATACCATCTACTTTGTGAAGAGCCTGATCCAGATTCTTTTCATTCAGTTCTTCTGAATCGATCCAGGTAATCTCTACTTTGGCTCTGCAGGAGATACCACCATGTTTCAATGCCTCTACAACACTTAAATATGCATCATGAAGCTGTGTATACTTTCCTACCATAGCAATGTTGACTGTGCTTTCCGGATTACGAAGATCATTAACCATCTGTGTCCATTCTGTCAGATCCGGTTTACGATTTTCCAGCCTCAAAGATTCCAGTACTACATCTGCAAGTTTCTCTCTTTCCATTGCAAGAGGTGCTTCATATAAATACTCTACATCCAGGTTCTGCAGTACATGGCTGACCGGTACATTACAGAACAGTGCAATTTTGGCTTTGATCTCATCGGTCAGCGGATGTTCACTTCTGCATACCAGAACATCCGGCTGAATTCCCATGCCCTGAAGTTCTTTGACACTCGCCTGTGTAGGCTTGGTCTTCATTTCTTCTGATGCTTTCAGATAAGGAATCAGTGTAACATGGATCAGGATCGCATTGTCATGTCCAACATCATGCTGGAACTGACGAATAGATTCGAGGAATGGCTGGCTTTCAATATCGCCAACAGTTCCACCGACTTCAATGATTGCGATTTTTTCTTCGTCATGTGCTTTGGCACGATAGAAACGGCTCTTGATCTCATTGGTAATATGAGGAATAACCTGCACGGTTCCTCCTCCAAAGTCTCCATGACGTTCCTTCTGTAATACAGACCAGTAAACCTTACCGGTTGTCACATTTGAATTCTTATCCAGGCTTTCATCAATAAATCTTTCATAATGTCCCAGATCCAGATCAGTCTCTGTGCCATCATCTGTAACAAAAACTTCTCCATGCTGGATCGGATTCATCGTACCCGGGTCAATGTTAATATAAGGATCAAATTTCTGCATCGTTACCTGATATCCTCTCGCTTTGAGAAGTCTTCCAAGAGACGCTGCCGTAATTCCCTTACCAAGTCCAGATACTACACCACCTGTAACAAAAACGTATTTTACTGCCATTACCGATTTCCTCCTCCATTTTGTATCTTAAACAAAAAAGCGTCAGAAGCGGACAAGGGGACCATTCCCTCTCTCACTTCTGACGCCTTTGTCAGATAAGATCTTAAAATATGAAAATTACTATACCTTATTTTTTTTCGTTTGTAAATATGTAATTTTTATAAATCTTAACATCCACAGTCGATTTTTTTGTTGAGTTCTGCTTCTACATCCATCGGGTACTTACCATCAAAGCAGGCTTTACATAATGGAAGATGTCCTGCCATTCCCTCCAGATAGTCACTCTGCATATAACCAAGAGAATCTGCCCCGATCATCTCACAGATTTCCTGTGCACTGTGATTGCTGGCGATCAGCTGATCATTGGACGGTACATCTGTTCCGAAATAGCACGGATGCAGGAACGGCGGGGAACTGATACGTACATGTACTTCCAGTGCTCCGGCCTTTTTGAGCATGCGGATCAGATTTGCAATCGTCGTTCCTCGTACAATGGAGTCATCCACCAGAACAATTCTCTTCCCTTTAACTGCTGAATCCAGAACGCTGAGTTTCAGATGGACACTGGACTCTCGTTCTTTCTGAGTCGGTTTGATAAAGGTTCTTCCAATGTAACTGTTCTTATAGAAAGCAAATCCAAACGGTATGCCGGATTCCTCGGAATATCCCTTCGCAGCCGGAATACCGGATTCCGGAACTCCTGTAACAAGATCTGCCTCTACCGGATAGGATTTTGCAAGAGATTTACCTCCGCGGATACGTGCATCATAGATTTTGACTCCATCCATCATGCTGTCCAGTCTGGCAAAATAAATATATTCAAATACACAATGGGCATGTTTGCCGGTGCTTAACTCCTTGTTGGACTCTATGCCTTTTTTTGAGATCGTAACCATCTCACCCGGTTCAATGTCTCTGACAAATTCAGCCCCCACAGAAGTAAGTGCACAGCTTTCAGACGCAAGTACATAGGTATTGTCTCGTTTACCAAGACAGAGTGGCTTCAGTCCAAGCGGGTCACGGACACCGATCAGTTTACGTGGACTCATGATCACAAGTGCGTAGCCACCTTTTAACTTACGGGCAGTTTTGAGGACAGCCTCTTCTACTGTTTTGGAGTGTACTCTTTCTCGTGCCACATGGAATGCAATGACCTCTGAATCTGTTGTTGTATGAAAGATTGCTCCATTCTGGATCAGTTCCCATTTCAGTTCCGGAGTGTTGATCAGATTTCCGTTATGTGCAAGTGCAAGTGTTCCCTTAATATAGGACAGTACCAGTGGCTGTGCATTTTCTGCAACAGATGCGCCTGTCGTAGAATAACGTACGTGTCCGATTCCAAGATCTCCCTCCATATTCCGTATGGTATCCTCCCGAAGAACTTCACTTACCAGTCCCAGATCTTTATGAAACTGGACGTTGCCACGCTCTCCGTCTGTTCTGGAAACTGCAAGTCCGCAAGACTCCTGTCCACGATGCTGAAGTGATGTAAGGCCATAATAAATGGATGGAACAACATTTCCTCCATCCAGATCATAAATACCGAATACACCACAGGCTTCCTTAATTCCTGCCATCAGAATTTCCTCCCATTATCATGTGAATTTTACCTGTGAATCTAACTGAAATTATAATAGAAGATCGACTTTTGTCAACCCTTGTCCCACTAAAAATCCATACAAATAAATTCAACCAGCCAAACAAAAAATTTGAAATTTTTTTCACAAAAATTATTGACATCCTGATTTTTTTGTGTATACTACATCACATAAGCAACGGCGCTTTGGATTAGATTCCAAGGCGCCTTTTTTGTTTATCTGAGAATAATTAGATTAATGGAATCGAAAGGAGATTTTTATTATGGCACAGAGTATTCCTGAAATTTACGGCAGTCTTGTTTTCAACGACAAGATCATGCGTGAGAAATTACCAAAAGACATGTACAAAGCGCTGAAGAAAACCATTGAAAACGGCACACATCTGGAACTTGATGTTGCCAACTCTGTTGCAGTTGCCATGAAAGAATGGGCACTGGAACACGGCGCAACTCATTATACTCACTGGTTCCAGCCAATGACCAATTTCACAGCAGAGAAACATGACAGTTTCATTTCTCCTACTGTTGACGGTCAGATCATCATGGATTTCTCCGGTAAAGAACTTGTTAAAGGTGAACCGGATGCTTCCAGTTTCCCTTCAGGCGGTCTTCGTGCCACATTCGAGGCAAGAGGATATACAGCATGGGATCCTACTTCACCGGCATTCATTAAAGACCGTACACTTTATATCCCGACAGCTTTCTGTTCCTACAGTGGCGAAGCACTGGATAAGAAAACTCCTCTTCTTCGTTCCATGGATACCTTAAATAAAGAAGCAATCAAAATTCTCCGCCTTCTCGGAAATACTGATGTCAAACACATCAATACAACCGTAGGTCCGGAGCAGGAATACTTCCTGGTAGACAAAGATCTCTATAATAAGAGAAAAGACCTGATCTTCTGCGGACGTACTCTGATCGGTGCTCCTGCTCCAAAAGGACAGGAAATGGAAGATCATTACTTCGGAACTCTGAAACCTCGTGTATCTGCTTACATGCATGATCTCGATGAAGAGCTCTGGAAACTTGGAATCCCTGCTAAAACAAAACACAATGAAGTTGCTCCTGCACAGCATGAGCTGGCTCCTGTATTTGATACTACAAACGTAGCCGTTGACCACAACCAGCTTACAATGGAAATCATGAAAAAAGTTGCTGCCAAACACAATATGGTATGCCTGCTTCATGAAAAACCATTCGAAGGCATCAACGGAAGTGGTAAACATAACAACTGGTCCATGAGCACAGATACAGGTGTCAACCTTCTGGACCCTGGCAAAACACCTGCTGAAAACACACAGTTCCTGGTATTCCTTGTAGCTGTTATCAAAGCAGTAGATGATTATGCAGATCTGCTCCGTATCTCTGTTGCCAGCGCAGGAAACGACCACCGTCTCGGTGCAAACGAAGCTCCGCCGGCAGTTGTATCTATCTTCCTTGGCGATGAACTTACCGAGGTTCTCAAAGCAATCGAAAACGATGAGTTCTTTGCAGGACATGGTGCTGTTCAGATGGATATCGGTGCAAAAGTACTTCCACACTTCGTAAAAGACAACACAGACAGAAACCGTACTTCACCGTTTGCATTCACAGGAAACAAATTCGAGTTCCGTATGCTTGGATCTTCTTCCTCTGTAGCCAACCCGAACATCATCCTCAACACAGCTGTTGCAGAAGTTCTGCGTCAGTTCTCTGAAAAACTGAAAGATGTTCCGGCTGAAGAAATGGATTCCGCTGTTCATGAATTACTGAAACAGACCATCAAAGATCACAAACGTGTTATCTTCAACGGAAACGGTTATACAGATGAATGGCTTGAAGAAGCAGAGAAACGTGGTCTTTACAACCTGGTATCCACACCGGATGCACTTCCGCATTTCGTAGACGAGAAAAATGAAAAACTTCTCACAAGCCATCATATCTTTACACATGCAGAGCTTCATTCCCGTTATGAGATCAAGCTTGAGAACTATGTAAAGACACTTCACATCGAAGCAGGTACTCTGGTTGAGATCATTCAGAAAGATCTTCTTCCGGCAGTTACTACATACATGGAAAAACTGGCTCAGACTGCAGCGCTTAAAAAATCTGTCGTACCGGATATCTCTGTATCCGCAGAGGCTTCCCTTCTGACAAAACTGACAGAACTTTCTGAGACAATGGCTAAAGATCTGGAAACCCTGAAACAGGATACTGCAATGGCAGAATACGAAGTCGGCAAAGACCTTCTCAAGAGTGCAAAACTCTATCAGAGTGTTGTCCTTACCGATATGGAAAAAGTCCGTGCATCCGCTGACGCAGCTGAAGCTCTGATTCCAGATTCCATCCTTCCATATCCGACTTATGGAAAACTGTTATTCTCTATCTCCGACTGAGAAATAAGAGGATAACCTGACAATTTTACACTGGTAAAACCGGGGGATGTCATTATGAACATGAACTACTTCATAATTCATTATCGATTTCCTCATCCATTAATCACACGATACGACATCCCCTGTTTTACATATATATTGGATTCGTAAAGGCGCGGAGAATGATATACTTCATTCCCGCGTTTTTCTATTTCAGGTAACTGTTGTTTTATTCAACTTTTTTAGGGAAAGAGAGGTAACTTTATGTATTCATCAGTAAACACTATATGGGTGCTTCTTGGCGCCGCGCTTGTCTTCTTTATGCAGGCCGGATTTGCAATGGTCGAAACCGGCTTCACCAGAGCTAAAAACGCTGGTAACATTATCATGAAAAACCTTATGGACTTCTGTATCGGTACTCCTACCTTCTGGATCGTCGGATTCGGAATCATGTTCGGTGCCGGAAACGGATTCTTTGGAAAGATCGGTGGCATTGCCACAGAAGCAAACTATGGTTCTGCAATGCTTCCTGACGGAGTTCCCTTCTGGGCATTCCTGATTTTCCAGACAGTCTTCTGTGCAACTTCCGCTACGATCGTATCCGGAGCCATGGCAGAACGTACAAAATTTTCTTCTTACTGTATCTACAGTTTCCTGATCAGCCTGATCGTTTACCCGGTATCCGGACACTGGATCTGGGGTGGCGGTTTCATCAGCCAGATGGGATTCCATGATTTTGCAGGTTCCTGTGCCGTACATATGGTCGGTGGTGTTGCAGCATTTATCGGTGCTCTCATCCTTGGACCTCGTATCGGTAAATACGGAAAGGACGGCAAGTCCAAAGCCATCCCAGGACATAACCTTACCATCGGTGCTTTAGGTGTCTTCATCCTCTGGTTCTGCTGGTTCGGATTCAACGGTGCATCTACCGTCAGCATGGAAGGCGATGCTATCGTAAGTGCGGGTAAAATCTTCGTAACCACAAACCTTGCAGCTGCTGTTGCAACTGTAACCGCACTCGCTATTACATGGATCAGATACAAAAAACCAGATGTTTCCATGTCCCTCAACGGATCTCTTGCAGGTCTGGTAGCGATCACAGCAGGATGCGATACTGTATCTCCTACTTCTTCCGCTATCATCGGTGTTATTTCTGGTTTTATCGTAGTATTTGGTATTGAATTTATTGACAAAGTTCTTAAAGTCGATGACCCGGTTGGTGCTGTCGGCGTTCACGGATTAAACGGTGCTTTCGGTACTCTCGCAGTTGGTCTTTTCTCTGATGGAACAGGTACAGACTGGAAAGGTCTTCTTGTTGGTGGCGGTTTCCATGGATTCGGTGTTCAGTTTATCGGCATGATCATCACCATCGCATGGGTTGCAGTTACTATGACGATCATCTTCCAGGCAATCAAACATACGGTTGGTCTTCGTGTATCTGCTGAAGAAGAGATTGAAGGTCTGGATTCCAAAGAACACGGTCTTACAAGTGCTTATGACGGATTTGTTGTACATGACACTATGACCGTTCCAACTCCTATGGGCGTTACAAAAGCAGTTCCTTCTGCAAACACTTCCGCAAATGTTGCTCCTGCTGAAGTTGCTGATACCATTCCGGAACTTCCAAGAGAAGGCGTACACAAACTGACAAAGGTTGTTATCATCACACGTCAGAGCAAACTGGAAGAATTCATGCATGCCATGAATGAGATCGGTGTTACCGGTATCACCATCACAAACGTTATGGGATGTGGTGTCCAGAAAGGTTCCCGTTCCTACTACCGTGGTGTTGAAATGGATATGAACCTGCTGCCGAAGATCAAGATTGAGATCGTAGTCAGCCTTGTTCCGGTAAGAACCGTCATCGAAACAGCTAAGAAAACACTTCATACCGGTCAGTACGGCGATGGTAAAGTCTTCGTATACGATATCGAAAACGTTGTCAAGATCCGTACCGGTGAAGAAGGATTTGAGGCTCTTCAGGACACACAGCCTCTTGAATAATTTGTGACAGTAATCAAACCTATATATTGATTTCCTCTTTTAAGCCAAAACAGCCCCTCTCCATTCCGGGAAGGGCTGTTTTTCATATGTCCTGTATTCATTTTTCTGTTATTCACTTCTTGTCAGTTTCGGCAGGTTCCAGCGGTAATGTGCTGCCAGATATCGAATCAAAATCACAACTGCCGATGCTCCAACCATAGAAACAACTGCACCAAAATTCCGGTACAGTATCACACAGACGATTGCACCTACGATGGAAGCACAGGCATAGATATGCTTCACCAGAATATACGGTGGCACTCCTGCCATAATATCCCTCAGTAATCCACCTCCGACTCCTGTGATCGTTCCCAGGAATACCAGTAAAAACATGTAATCCACATATCCTCGTGATATCCCGGTATTTACGCCTACTACAGTAAAGATTCCAAGTCCGATGGAATCCATGACCAACATTACTTTGTCATAAGTTTCCCGGTTGTGCCCCTGTAAAAGCTCCTTTTTTAAATACAGGATCAAAAATACCACACATGCTGTAATCGTTGCTACCAGTGTGTAGATTGGATTCTGGAACATTGCCGGTGGTACGATTCCAAGAATCACATCCCTGATGGCCCCGCCCCCTACGGCCGTCGTAACTCCCAGTACGATCACACCAAAAATATCCATTGCCCGATCTACTGCAACCATAGCTCCCGAAGCAGCAAACGCAACCGTTCCGAGCATTTCCATAATAAAGGTAATAAGCTGCTGATAATCCATAATCTTCCCTCTCCAGTTTCCCCTGTTCTATGAAATCTCATTATACTATATTTTTTTATTCTTGTAATTACATATTACAACATTTTTTTATCTGGCGAACTTTTTTTGTATACTATATATAATATATACCAAAGCGGTACTGGAACATTCTCCAATAAAGTAAAAAGAGCGGTACACTCCCTCTTCCTTTCAGAAGAAAAGTTGTATCGCTCTGTCTGTATTCGTATCTGAGTTGTCCGGATTACATTCCCTGTGATTCAGCCCATGCTTTCAATGCATTTTTGTCTGCACTGCCGAAGCGTCTGCCTTCTTTCCATTCCGCATTCGGTGCACATTTCTTCAGGATACTGTCTGTCTTGCCCATTCCACTTCCACCGGAAGTCGCAAATGTTGCAATCTTCTTTCCTGTGAAATCATAGCTCTCAAGAAATGTATTGATAATAGTCGGTGCCACATACCACCAGATCGGAAATCCTACAAATACTGTGTCATACTGTCCCATATCCGGCACTTTATTTCCAATTTCCGGTCTGGAATCCGGATTACTCATCTCCACACTGCTGCGGCTCTTTTTATTCATCCAGTCCAGATCTGCACTCGTATATGGAACTTTTGGTTGAATCTCAAATAAATCAGCTCCTGTCACTTCTGCAAGAGCCTTTGCCATTTTTGCAGTCACTCCGCTTGCTGAAAAATATGCTACTAATTTTTTTGCCATAATGATTGTTCCTCCATTCTGATTGACTTTAAAAATTATCTTTGTTAGTATAAGTATATCACCTGAACCTGACTTTAGGTCAATACATTTCGCAATTTTCAGACGTTAAATGTAAAAGTAACTTCCGGAGTGTAAATCTTAATTCCGGCTAGCTGACGTTAGTCTTACATGGTATTCTATAGGTGCAGTGGATTCCTCCCATTTTACCAAGGAGGATATTTCTTATGACTACAACGAAACATGATAAAAAACATTTAACTACTACTCAGAGAATTAAGATTGAAGATGGTTTGAACAAAGGT
>NZ_JAHLQA010000017.1 GCF_018918125.1 Blautia sp. MSJ-19 | reverse complement strand
AATTATTATGATTATAACAGAAATCCAGCATTTTTCCTCAAAAATCGTTCGATTTCAGGCAGATTTTAAAAGCACGGTGGAATTTATCTGTGCACTGGAATTTACTTTTTCAAGTCAGCCTACGCTCACAGACCTGGATAATATCCACATGGACAGCTCTTCGTTGCAACTACGAAATTGATACAATTTAACGGTGCACACCCTTGGCTGGACGCACAACTGGAAGTTGTCTATTTCTTCTTTTTCGGTTTTGGGGCTGGCAGTTCATCATACATTGCATGAAACAAGCCTGTCAAAAATTCCTTATTATCAACTTCATCTACCAACAACATCTCTTTTGCTCCCTCATAGGGTAATTCATACGGAGCTGTCGGCATATAACTAATTGCTGATTTTACTGGTTTAACAAGTAATCTATCATCATAGATACCGCCTACAATCTTGCCACGATAATAAATAATAAATTCTCCCATCATAGCTCGATAAGTAATTTCTTCTAACTCAGATAGCTGCCCTAAAATAAACTCTAAGTATTCCTTGCTTGATGCCATATTTCCTCCTCAAATTCCGATTGTTATGATCTTTTACAACTCCACCTTCTTGCCCTTCGGACAAGAAGTATCCCTCGCTTACAGCTCGGTCAATCCTGAGTTATTGTACTCTTTTTATTTCCCCTTTTTATCTGTATATCTCTTAGCCTTTCTGGTTACGGTCCCATCAGTATGACATTCTATATTACTTCTGCTCTCACGCATCTTCTGAATTTTCTCGAACATTTGTTATTATTTGTCAAGGGAGTGGATACTTCCCATCATTTTGTGCAGGATACGGTAAAGTTCTGCCGCATCCTTTCCATCTATAGAAATACAGCCCTGCATTTTGAATGGAATTTCTACTGCCTTCTCTCTCAATTCTCTGCCGCTCTCAGAAAGTGTAACTATGAGAATTCTTTCATCCTCTGATGAACGTTTTCGAGAGAGAAAGCCTTTTTTCTCTAATGTTTTCAAAACCGGTGTCAATGTACCCGAATCAAGAAACAGGTATTCACCTAATTCTTTTACTGACAGTTCCTCATGCTCCCACATTGCCATCATAGTAATGTACTGGGTATATGTTAAGCCAATCTCATCCAGAAACGGCTTATATTTTTTTACAATTTCCTTTGAGCATACATACAGAGGAAAACATAACTGATTATCAAGTTTTAATACATCAAATTTCTGTTCCATAATATTCTCCGTTTTTAATTTTGTACAATTAAATATAACACAATCAGCGGAGTAAAGCCAATATTTTTAAAATCTTATATAATCAGTCTTCCCCATTGTCTGGTGTATAATTTGGATCCAAAGATGCATCATATGCTGCACGAACTGCCCTGGCAAGCTGATCGGAACATGATGTAGGACGTTTTCCACATAAAACTCCACTCAGTTTTTCTTCTATATCTTCAACTGTCCATCCTTCCAGTAATAAGGAAATTGCTTTAAGATTGCCGTGGCAGCCTCCTATAAACTGAATGTTATGAACGATATTTCCCTCTAAATCTAAACTGATAACATTAGAACAGGTATTTGTTGTTAGATAGTCATAGTGAAACATATTTTGACACTCCCCACAGCTAAAGGGGGATTCTTGCTTCTACCACTACTGCATTGGTGAATAACCTTACGGTACTGCAATGTCTTACACAGTGTCCACAAGCTGGATTATACTGTTCCCGTATGCCCTACGGTGCAGTTTTCTGTCTTTATGCATACTGCATCTGCAGTCCTTTTTTCAGGATATTGATGCCAGCATTCATATCCCGGTCATGAACCACGTGACATTCTGGACACTCCCAGATACGAATACGCAGATCTTTTACCAGCGGATTCTGGTAGCCACAGCAGCTGCAGGTCTGGCTGCTCGGATACATCGTTGGTACTCTGCGGATCTCATTTCCATACCAGACCGCCTTATATTCCAGCATTTTGAAAAAAATGGACCAGGAAACACTTGCTATGGATCTTGCCAGTTTATGGTTACGGAGCATCCCTTTTACATTCAAGTCTTCGATACAGATGGTTTGGTTTTCACGCACCAGCAGCGTTGACTGTTTCTGCAGGAAATCATTCCTTTGATTGGTTATTTTCTCATGTACTCTGGCAACTTTGATCCGCTGTTTGTCGCGGTTATGGGAACCTTTCTGCTTCCGTGAAAGTCTGCGCTGCTCTCTTATGAGTTTTCGCATAGAGCGTTCCAGATATCTGGGATTTGATACTGTATTACCACTACTGTCGGAATAGAATTCTTTGATCCCAACATCAATCCCGATCATTCCGCCACTATTTGGACGTGGGTCCGGTTCGAAGTCAACATTCAGGACCGCAAAATATTTTCCTGACGGCGTATGCTCAATGGTCACATGATGGAGCTTTCCAATTTCCATCGACTGACGCACTTTGACAAAACCAAGTTTTGGAAGTTTGATATATCTTCCCACAATGCGGATATTATCTTTTTGGTTTATGGTCCTGTATGACTGGAACCGGTTATGTTTGCTTTTGAAGGTTGGATAGGAAGCCCTCTTTTGGAAGAAATTCACAAATCCCCGGTCGAGATCCCGCAAAGACTGCTGTAATGCAATGGAATCGGCTTCCTTCAGAAAGGCAAATTCTTCCTGTTTTTTCAGTTCCGTCAGCATAGCGGACGTTTGGGTATAGCCGATCTTTTTCCCATTTTCATAGCCTTCCTTACGCATGGCAAGCCCCCGGTTGTAAATGAGCCGGCAGCATCCCAGCGTCCTGTGGATGAGTTTTTTCTGTTCTCTGTTCGGGTAGATCCTGAATTTGATCCCTTTTTGCATTATCCCATCTTATCCTTTTGTCTCTGCGATGTTTTCTGGTTCTCAATATACTGTTTTACTGTTTCCAGCGGGGCACCGCCCACGGTAGATACAAAATAGCTGTTTGTCCACAGGGTCGGCATCTTGGTTTTAAGATACGGAAATTCCTGTCTTAAGATCCTGGACGTATAGCCTTTGAAAGATTTTACAGCTTTGTGGATGCCCAGCTGAGGATCTACTTCCAGCAGCATATGAACATGATCTGGCATGATCTCCATTTCCAGAATGTCTACAGAAAGATCTGTAGCATACTCTGTGAGCAGCTCCTTCAGCCGGACATCTACACCATTAGTTAATACTTTTCGTCTATATTTTGGGCACCATACCACATGATATTTACAGGAATAGACGATATTGTTATTGGATTTATATGTTGTGTTCATATTTGTATTATATTATATTTTTGCAATTAATACAATTATTGTTTTGTCCATCTTCAATTACTTGCGTAAATTCGATGGACGCGTCTTATATCCCCGTAGCTAAAGCAAGGGGTTTTACGACGCATTGGATAAGATCTCCTTAATTTTTTCCTTAATATCATCTATTTTTGCAGTCGGCTCATAACGCTGAACAATGTTTCCATCTCTGTCAATTAAGAATTTTGTGAAATTCCATTTAATATTACCGTTATTTTTATAGTCAGGATCCATCTTTTTAACAATAGGCGTCATAAACAATTTAGCAGGACCGTTAAAACCTTGAAATTTAGTGTTTGAAGTAAGCCATTTATATAAAGGTATAGCGTTTTCGCCGTTGACATCAACCTTGTGATACTGTGGGAAAGTAATGCCGTATCGACCTGTACAGAAATCGTGGATTTCCTCATCTTCTCCCGGTGCCTGATTTGCAAACTGGTTGCATGGGAAATCAAGGATTTCCAGTCCCTGTTCTCCAAGTTCTTCATACATTTCCTGAAGCTCTGTGTACTGTGGAGTGAATCCACATCCTGTAGCTGTGTTGACAACCAGAATAACCTTTCCACGAAAAGTTTCAAGAGAAAGTTCCTCACCATTCTGTTTTTTTACTTTAAAATCATAGATATTCATAATAAATCCTCCTTTTTAATTTTTCTCAATTTAATTGCATTCAATTTATATTTCGATTGTACACAATCAAATTGTATTTGTCAAGGTTTTTAATTTTGTCTCTTCCTCTTTTCCGAGAAAGAACAAAGCGGACAAGTCCACTTCAAACTCCCTGAATCCCTCAATCTTTGCGGGACTTGCTACGCTTTGCGCGCTAGATGCAGTCTGCTTTAGCAGACATATTCCAAATGCATCTAGTCGCATCCTCGCGGAGCGTTTTTTGCGTTATTGGAACATTACGGAGTAATTTCCTATAACGCAAAAAAGCACCTGCCATCCCTGACAAATGCTTTCAACATTATTTTTAATATTTTTCTTTCCTCAAAATTTCTCTTTTATAGTTCAGCCAACATGCCATACCCATATTTGTCATTTGGAAGTTCTTGAAAACCAAATTTGGCATAAAATGCTTCTTTGCCGGGATTTGCATATAAACTGCATGCTAATTTCACTTCTTCCACTGAATGATCTTTCAAACACTCCAAAGCTTTATTCACTAATTGTTTTCCCAGTCCCTTTCCCTGAAAATCCGGACTGACAATCATATCTGTTATATATGCATCCGTAACAAAATCTGTGAGTACACGAACAATCCCAACACTTCTTCCATCATTAACAGCATTTACAAGAAGTGATGTATTAAAAAGGACCGTTTCTGCCTGCTCAACAGTCAGTTTTTGAAAGCCAACAGATTCACGTAATTGGCAAAATTCCTTTGTTGAAATAGTACTTTTAAATTCGATAGCCTCACTCATTTTCATTCACCTACAATTCAAAATTATCAGCCAGACAACTGGAAGTTATTGATCTTTTGAATTCAATCCAAGTTCTTTCAGCTCTTTTTCGTTTTGAATATCTTCATCAGTTTTCTTTCCAGTAATAGCACTGTAGGCTTCTTTGATGCCATTTTTCACTGCCCATTTGATAACGAAATACAGTGCAATCAAAATAACAATTGCGGTTCCTCCGCTTATACCTAATTCATTCCACATAATTCAGTCCTCCAAATTCCGATTGCTATGATCTTTTACACCTCCACCTTCTTGCCCTTCGGACAAGAAGTATCCCTCGCTTACAGCTCGGTCAATCCCGATTTTTCAACATTTGTTAAATAGACCATCCCATATCATAGGCTTTTTTGAAAACACTTTGTTCCCTGACCACTCCAGCATCCATCACGTTTGCTGCATATATCTTTCCTGCAATTTTGTATTCTTCCAGATGCTCTACAAAACCATTCAGATCACCAAGTGACCTTTCAATAATGTCCTCACCCAAACCAGCCGATATAATGTAGTAAACCTCTTTTTTACCCAGATGCTGCCAGATAGGATACGTACGGTCAATAAAGGTCTTCATCTGAGCACTGATCCCATAAAAATAAACTGGAGTAGCCAGTACAAGTACATCTGCTTTCTGAAACATTTTGAGTATCTCAGCCATATCATCTTTTAATACACAGGTACCTCCATTTCTCATACAGCCATCACAAGCTCTGCAAAAACCTATATTCTGCTCCATGATACGTACGATTTTCACTTGATGTCCTTTTTCTTCTGCCCCTTTTTTGAACTGCTCACACAAGAGTTGTGAATTCCCTTTTTTTCTTGGCGAGCTTGAAATAATCAATACATTTTTCATCAGTTTTCCTCACTTAAACTATTGCCTTCATATCAATTGTTTTCACAGCATGAGCATTTATGCCACACTCAAATGCTTTTCTTCAATCTTTGTTTACTATTGTTCATTTTCTGAGCGTTATTTTCTTTTTTACTTCTTCGATGACAATCGGTTTTGCAACATGACCGTTCATTCCTGCATCCATGCATTTCTGGACATCTTCAGGGAAAGCATTTGCTGTAACCGCAACAATCGGTATTGTTTTTGCATCAGGGCGGTCAAGTGCCCGAATTGTTCTTGTTGCTGTTAAACCATCCATAACTGGCATCATAACATCCATAAGAATAGCATCAAATGTTCCTTCCGGATGATTCTGGAACGCTTCTACTGCTTCCTGTCCATTAACAACCACTGTAATTTCGGCTCCTTCTTCCGCCAGAAGCGTTTCCGCAATTTCCGCATTTAACTCATTATCTTCTGCCATCAGAAGATGCAATCCTTTAATACTATTGTCATTTTCCGGCAACTGCTGCGGCAAATCAGCCGGCGGCTCTGCAATTTCAAATGGAATCGTGATAATAAAGGTCGATCCAACACCTTCTTTGCTCTTAATATCAATCGTTCCATTCATCATCTCAATATACCGCTTTACGATTGTCATTCCAAGACCAGTTCCCTGATAAATACTTCTCGCATCATGTCTTTCCTGTACAAAAGGCTCAAAGATATGTTTCATGAACTCTTCGCTCATACCAATGCCTGTATCTGTAATCGTCCAACGGTAAGTGCAGATGCCATTTTTATCTCCCAAGGACTCTACGGTAGTTGTAACCTTTCCCCCTGGCCGGTTATACTTAATGCAGTTCCCGTAAATATTCAAAAAAATCTGACGCAGGTGGAGCGGACTTCCATAGATATATGGATACGGAATTACTGAATTCCCATTTTCATAATTCCATTCAATTCCCTCTTCTTCCGCTTTCCCCACAATAATAAACACGATCTCCTGTGTCAGTTCCAACAGGCTGATAACTTCACGAGTTAAAATGCTCTCTCCGCTCTCCAGCTTGCTTACCTGCAGAACATCATTAATCAATGAAAGTAAATGATCTGCAAAAATCTGCATTTTTCTATGATTTTCTCTGAGCAAGGACTCATTGTTCCAATTTATCTCATCAATTTTCAGCAGTCCGATGATCCCATTGATCGGAGTACGGATATCATGGGACATATTGGCCAGGAACCTGGTCTTCGCTTTATTTGCGGCATCCGCTTTTTCTGCCAAAGCTGCCATTTCTTCTGCTCTTTGATATTCCTGCAATGCTCTTCTTTTTTGAATATGTACTCTTCCGGTCAAAATAATAAACATAATAGCAGCTAACATCAGACCTATACTGATAGAAATGACCGGATGCATCTGCATCAGCATCAAAATAGTCAAATCTTTGGCATGATACGAAGTATACTTCTTTGATATATCTTCTATCATACTATCCGGAAGTGCATAGATCGCCTTTGTCAGAATACCCGCCAGTGCATGATTTACCTGTTCGGAAACTGCAATGTAATATTTATAAGATGTCTCCTCCAGAAGCGTATACATCAATGCACCGCTTTTGTCCTGGTTCACCAAGGCCTGTGCTGTATAGTAATAAACAAATGCTGCATCTGCCTTTCCGTCCAACACCGCTTTTACCGCTTCCTCACGGGTCCCGCAGACCAGTTTTTCTGCATCTTTGGCATAATCATAATTATCATCAAATGCTGCGGACTGTGCAACGGTGGCAATTACTTTGATGTCTCCATCAAAATCGGTTCTGGTAACCTTCGCCATTCGTAAGGTAAGATACGGAGCTGTAATCGTAAAATTCTGTTTTTCTGAATCATTTTCTGAATCCAGACGCAAGTCAATGCACAGATCTACTGAGCCATCATTGCGGTGTTTCAGATATTCTTCCCTGGACTGGTATTGGATAAACTGATATTTAATCCCAACATAATCTGCAAGTTTCCTAAAATAGTCTGGAATAATTCCTTTCACTTCTCCATCATCTATATACGAATATGGATAACGGGTTGGATCACATGCCACTCTTAATGTGGTAGCTGCAGAACTGTATTCCTGAATAAGTTTCTCTTCTTCATCTGTAAAATTCAGGTTACGGTCATTAAAATTCTCATAATAGCGGTTGTGTAATTCTGTCCTCCAGTCTCCCTCTACCGCATTCATCTGGTCAATAGCATAGTTCACCTTCTTCATCAGGTCTGTATTTCCTTTTTTTACAATGGCGTAGAATTCCGTATTCTTAAATTTTTCGATGATTCTTTCATTATCAGTTTGTCTCAGAGAACTGGTAACAGCAGCGTCCACATTTCCTTTTTGAAGTGCGGAAGTCATTTCTTCTATCGTATCAAAATATACCGGATGATAGTTAAAACCATTTTCCTCTGCAAAATCTGCTAAATCATCATTTCTGCTGTTTCCGTTTAAAAGTGCAACCTTCATTCCATCATATGTATCATAATCATGCATAACAATTGTATTGTTATCACTGCGTATGGTTAAAATCGCACTGTTGCTGCCAATGGGTCTGGAATAATCGAATTTTTCTTCACGTTCAGGAGTTTTTCTTGCAGAAGTCAGCAGATCTATTTCACCGTCTTCCAACATCTTCTGCATTTCTTCCCAGCTTTTTTCATATCCGATATAATCAAAATCAACATTTATATAACGGGAAACCAGCTGCAGAAAATCATAACCATAGCCACTGCGGTTACCTTCCTCATCCATCATATGATATCCATCCATGGCGAAAAATCCCACTCGTATGGTTTCACGCTGCTCTTCACCACTCGCTGCATGTGCCATAGATGGATTTGCTGTTATTATAATGCCTGTTAAAATCATCAAAATGGCAAATTTCACCACACGGACTTTTCTTATTCTACTATTTATCTCACATTTACGGTCATCCTTATCCATATCAGCATCCCCCATTTTTTGTAACTGTGAACCCATAATTATGGAACCTGACATTCCCTCTTCCATGAGCGGAGCGTTTTTTTCGTTATTGGAACATTACAGAGTAATTTCCTATAACGCGAAAAACAGACAGTTCATCTTATTCTGAACTGTCTGTACACTTCGTCTGTTTAGGTTATTTGCTAACTTAGACGTATATACCTGAGTATTTATACCCCATTATTCTTTAATATTCGATCAAAAAAGAAACTGCTACAGCTCATATTATATTATTGTAAGCTTGCACAAGAACCATATAATTATATTACCTTTCTCGTTCACAACTGTCAAACAATAAATTGCTGCTTTTCTCTATTTATTTTCCTGAATCCGAAGTTGAATATTCTCTTACAGAACTGGGATATTCATTACTGCCCGTATTACTTCTGACTTCTCCATATACTCCACTTTCTTGCCACATTATATTTTTATCTGTTGAACTACATCTGATATGCTTTACTGAAACACTCTCTGATTTTTCCACAAATGTCAGAATCAACAAAACCTTTCTGTGCCATATCATCAAGTATATCACATGCTTTTTCATGTGATAATCCCTTCTTATAAGGTCTGTCTTCCGTAAGAGCCTGGTAAATATCAATGCAAGCCATGATACGCTCCGGCTCATTTAATTCATCAGCAGTTTTTCCAAAAGGATATCCTTTTCCATTTAACTTTTCATGATGAAGAGCCGCCCAGTCTCTTATTTCTTCGAAATCATCTATCCCCGACAAAATATAATAGGTATATACTGCATGATGTTTCATCGTTTTAAATTCTTCATCTGTTAATTTTTCTGGCTTTTCCAGAATTTCATTTCCAATTGCAACTTTTCCTATATCATGCAAAGCTCCGGCAAGATACATTTTCTGACAGATATCCTCATCAAATCCCATAAATCTTGATATTTTTTCCGCACCATCCGCAACACCAATTGAGTGGTTACTTGTAAATGGAGATTTATAGTCTACAATATGAGCAAAGAGATCTGCAATAGCTTTAATCTGTGTAAAATTAAGTTCCTGCTTTATTCTGGGTACTTTCTTCCACAATATCGTATCCAGGGTTTCATTATCAATCATATGAATTTTTTCATCTGAAAAAGCATTAAAAAAAGCTTCCACGCAGAAGGAATCAAACAATTTATCTTTTGACTTTATTACAAATTCTTCTGTTCTTTTCCACTCATCCGAATCTGATTTCATAGATCGGCAAAATATATCTATCGTATCACACATATGGATAATCCTTGCAAATAACGGTACTTCATTCCATTGTTTTCCAAAAGGCCCACTTCCATCAGCGTTTTCATGGTGGTACAGTATGACATTAGATACATCATTATGAAACGGTATATTTTTCAGATTTTTTTCTCCTATGGTACAATGCCTTCCCAGCTTCGTCACCCCGTTACGTAAAGCGTCATTTTGAAGCTCTTCCTGAATATATTGTGCCACTGCATTGTCGTGCAGCAATGCACACTCTGCCAGATCTTGCAGGCTTTGACCCTGTATACCCATTTTTTCAGCAGTACAAACCGCCATATATGCCACACGTTTAGAATGATTGTTTGTTACTTTAATCAGCTCTGCCTCTACACAGTCCAATGCATATGAGCAGGCTGCTAATAACCCCAGCACATCAAATTTCATTTTTGATCTTGTCTCCTCCTTTGTTCTGTTTTCTGAGAAATCTGGAATATACTTACCATGACAGATTTCTCAGCCTCGGATCAATAAAAGCATATGTTTTGTCTTTTCTTTAGTTTTTCCATGACCGTTGGATATTTTTTATAATCTGTGTGAGGTAAGGCCTGGGCAGCTACCATCTGTTCCAGAAAATCATCCACTTCCGCAAATTGTATATAAGTCATTTCTTCCAGTATCTGATCAATATCTGCAAGAAGTTCTTTGTTCAGCAAAAGCTTCTGTGCTCCTTCCAGCGAAGAATTTCCAGCATTGATCATCTTCTCCCGTTCCATGTCAGGATACATCCCAATGGTAATGGCTGATTCCACAGATACATGTTTTCCAAAAGAGCCGGCTGCATAAAATCGATCTGCCTGATTCAGTTCAAATCCAGATTCCCGGAGCATGATCTCAACCATTATATGTGCTGCGGCTTTGGTAAGAATAAATTCGTCGATATCTTTCTGATAAAAATACAGACCAGGAGCATATTCTATGCAAAGCTGACCGTCCCGCTTTTGAATAAGATTCGTTTTTTCGGGAGAAAACTTACCCCGAAAATCTATCCAGCCTTCTAAGAAAAGTTCCGCAATCAGATCCACAATACCAGAACCACAGATACCCTTAGGGCTAATTTCTCCTGAAGAATTACCAATTACATGAACATGAATTTTTCCATTTCTTATCCTCACACTGTCCACTGCTCCGGCATCAGCCCTAGTCCCGGTGTGTACTACTCCTCCTTCCAATGCAGGACCTGCTGCACCAGCGCCGCAAAGAAGAAAATCTTTATTTCCGATCACAAGTTCGCCGTTGGTTCCGATGTCAAAGAAAACACTGATTCCATCTTTTTTATATAATTCCGTCTCAATCATTCCGCTGATGATGTCACCACCCAGATAATTAGACTTCGCCGGATAACAATACACATAACCATTCAACGGAATATCCAGATCTTTTGCCGGCTGGAATCCCGGACGATCGGCATGAACAGCATGTGGCGTGTAAAAGACACAGAAGGCATCTATTCCCAAAAGAAAGTGGATCATGGTGGTATTGCCTGCTACTACCATAGACAGACATTTTCGTGACACCGGATGCTTTGCATCCAGCTTATCCATGCATTCTATAATAGACTCAACTGTAGCAAGCCGTATCTCTTCCAATTTTTTCTTATCATCTTTGCAGTAAAAAATACGTGATAAAATATCGGTTCCCCACTGAATCTGTTTATTAAAGCAGCTCTCTTCCCCCAGTATCTCACCATTGTTACAGTCTAAAAGTTTCACCACTACCGTTGTACTTCCAAGGTCTACCGCCAGCCCATAATGCTGGCTGACTGTATCTCCGCTCTCTATATCAACCAGCTCCCATTTTTCTCCATTCCATGAAAGTGATACTGTTATTTTCCAACCTGCATGATCAAGTAATGGATATAATTGCCTCAAAATGCGAACCGGAATATGGACCTCCTCTTTCACGCCCTTTGCTGATAAACATTCCAGAATACGCTGCTGGTCTGAACGTTGATCCTCTTCGGTTGGCACAGAAAGATCAATGTATAATTTTCGACTAAGACCTCTCATAGTGTTCCTTCTCCTTTACCATATGTACATTTTCTATTCCGCAAAAAAGGAAGGACATCGGTTATAACTCATACTTGATATCCTTCCTTTTCATTATGATTCATTATACTTCAGAAAACTGATCTTTTCCAACGGAACACAAAGGACATTCAAAATCTTCTGGAACATCTTCCCATTTTGTTCCCGGTGCGATACCACCTTCTGGGTATCCTTCCTCTTCATCATATTCCCATCCGCAAACATCACATACGTATTTCATTCCTGCTTCCTCCCTTGTACAAGAAATTCACATTAATAATTTTCTGCGTGTACCTCAAAATAGCTCTGCGGGTGATTGCATACCGGGCATACTTCCGGTGCCTTGGTTCCCACTACGATATGTCCGCAGTTACGGCATTCCCAAACTTTGACTTCACTCTTTTCAAATACCTGTGCTGTTTCAATATTCTTAAGAAGTGCACGATATCTTTCTTCATGATGTTTCTCAATCTCTCCTACCGCTCTGAATTTTGCAGCAAGTTCCGGGAATCCTTCTTCCTCTGCTGTTTTTGCAAATCCTTCATACATATCTGTCCACTCGTAGTTCTCACCCTCTGCAGCAGCAGCCAGATTTTCTTTTGTGTCACCAATTCCGGTCAGCTCTTTGAACCACATCTTTGCATGTTCTTTCTCGTTATCGGCTGTTTTTAAGAACAATGCTGACATCTGCTCATAGCCTTCCTTTTTTGCAACAGAAGCAAAATAGGTATATTTATTTCTTGCCTGTGATTCTCCTGCAAATGCCTCCTGTAAATTTTTCTCTGTCTGTGTTCCTGCGTATTTGTTTGCTGCCATTTCCTTTACCTCCGCTTTCTTTATCACTTTTTCAAAATCTGATGCCGGATGTTTACACAAAGGACATACAAAATTATCCGGTAATTCTTCTCCTACATACTCATATCCACAGATCCTGCAACGCCATATTGTCTGACCATCTTCTGTCTTTCCAACTGCCTGTGGCTTAGGTTTTATGTGATTCTGATAATACTCGTATGTTACAGAAGGGATATCACTTAAGACTTCCATATCTGTTATTTCACCAATAAACATCGTATGGGAACCCAAATCCTCTGTTTTATTAACACTTACAGAAATATATGCATTCGTTCCTTCTGTGATATAGTAAATGCCATTTGCACCCCGTGCACATTTTTCAAATGCTTCAAACTTATTCATATCCCGCCCGGATTGAAATCCAAAATGTTTAAATAATTCAAACCTGGCACTCTGGCTTAAGACTGACACTGTGAATTTTCCAGTTCTCTGGATCATTTCATGTGTATAATTTGCCTTATTTACACAGATACTTAATTGATTTGGTTCTGATGCCGCCTGGATTGCAGTGTTAATGATACAGCCATTATCCTTTTCCGCTTCTCTGGCAGTCAGTACAAACAATCCGTAACTCAGCTTATACATCGCTTTTTTATCCATCCTGCTGCTCCTCCTTCATCTTCTCCCTGCATTTCGGACAAATGCCTTTAAAGGAAATATCATATTCCAAAAACTCTGTTCCATGTGTATCACGAATCCTTTTCATTAAATCCGGTATTTCATCCATATCTACATCCGATACCTCACCACATTTTATGCATCTCACATGATAATGATTTTTCAATGTGATATCGAACCGGTTTGCTCCATCTGGCACTTCAACCTTTCTCAGAGTGCCTTCTTCTGCCAGTATGTCAAGATTTCTATATACCGTTCCTTTTCCAATGGTAGGATATTCTTTTTTTAGAAATTCATATACTTCATTTGCTGTAACATGCCTTTTCATTTCATATACAGCATTTTTTACAAGATCTTTCTGAATTGTATTTCTTCTGTTAGTCATTCATCCTCCTTATTAGGATTTATTCTTGATTAGAATTATATATTAAGAGTTATAAAATGTCAACATAAAATTAGTAATAATTACTATTTTTAAAATAACGATAACACTTAGTAAGTATCTCTTTTAGCACCATCTTATTCCATAATTTTTCGTTCAAAAACATATTCTGATTCAGATGATAAATCTCTTCTAAACGTATATCCAAGTCTGTCAAACTTTTGTATATCTGTCGGATTTTCAATTTCCTTTTCTGCCATATATCTGACCATCTCACCACGAGCCATCTTGGCATATGTACCTTTTGTTACCAGTTTATCTCCTGATTGTTCACAAAATGTAACCGTAATATATTTGTCTTTATCTGACAGATATTTTTCTATACATTTCGAGTATTCTTTTGATGCAAGATTAATCATAACCCTGTCATCGTCAATCACTGAACGATATAATCTTTCACCCCAGTAATCATATAGATTCTTTGTATCTTTTATTTCAGCTTTCGCCTGCATCTCCAGGCGATAAGGCGTTACACCATCCATCGGTTTCAGAACACCATAAAACGCAGACAGTATCCTCAAATGATTTTGTATATAAGCAAACTGCTGATTTTCAAACACAGATGGTGCCATATACTGAAATGCAATTCCCTCATACGATAAAACAGCCGGTGTAAGCATGTTATAAAGATCCATATTTTCTAACCTGTTGAAATTCTGTTCTGCAATCTTGTCATTACATTTCCAGATAGCTTTCAGTTCCTCTTTTGATTTGCTTTTCATCCAGCTTAATATCTCCGCCGTCCTGTCAATAAATTCCGGCAATCCAACTGGTGCTATACTATCTGTATCAATAATCATTTTTTTTGCAGGTGATAATATAATCTTCATCACACCAATTCCTTAAGCATGTTTTCAGGATCATTTGCCGCCCTGACTTTATCATTTGCCTTTATAATGATTCCACACTCATTAGTAATAATTACTATTTTAAAAATTAAAGAAACTTTTTGCGAGAATATGCGAGAAAAATAAATACCTAATCCAATAGACCGGATAAGAAAAAACCTGTCATCAGCGACAAATGATTCTGTCGATGATAACAGGTCTTATTCTTTTACTCTATATGTTACGTCTCGTATACTTTATTTTTTTACATACCTGCAAATGGTCTTTTCGACCATCTCGATATTAAGTGGTTTCGCAATGTGAGCATTCATACCTGCATTGATACACTTCTTTGCATCCTCTGCAAATGCATTCGCTGTCATGGCAATAACAGGAATAGTCTTTGCATCTGACCGATTCAATGCACGAATGGTTTTCGTTGCAGTTATACCATCCATAACAGGCATCATCATATCCATCAAAATGGCATCAAATGTCCCTCCCGGGGATTGAACGAACAGGTCCACGGCTTTTTTGCCATTTTCGACCACGGTCACCGACGCACCTTTCTCTTCCAAAAGAACCTTTGCGATCTCTGCGTTCAGTTCATTGTCCTCTGCCATCAGGAATCTCATTCCGGAAACAGAGCAGTTCATTATCTCTTCCTGCACTTCCGGTTTTCCGTCAGGGTCAAGTTTAAACGGAAGCACAACTGTAAATGTACTGCCTGCACCAAGTTTACTTTCAACCGTAATCGTACCGCCCAGCTTGTCAACCATATTTTTCACGATTGGCATACCAAGTCCTGTACCGGCATAGCTGGAACGTGCAGAGGTATCTGCCTGCACAAATGGGACAAAAAGCTGATTTTTCACAAAATCCTCAGACATCCCAATGCCCGTATCCTGAATTTTGAACTCACATACAATGGTATCCTTCGTCCTTTCGATGGTTTTCATACTGGTGTGAATAGAACCATTGGGCTTATTATACTTGACGGCATTTGTAAACAGATTTACCAGAATCTTTTTCAGATGCAATGGACTGCTGAAAACATATACATCTTCATAATCATCATGCTCTTCCGTAAGTGTGAGTCCTGCAGCCTCTGCCTGCCTTTGCGCTTTTTGTGCCTTTTTTCCTGCAACGATCGATTTTCTCAATAAGAACAGCATCAGCAGGAAGATGGAACCAACCAGCACCGAAACAGCCAGAAGGTTGTCCCTGAAAAAATCTAACAGCGTAATCTTTTTCAATTCACTGTCATGCATATTCAGTAAGCCGGATAATTTAGAACTGGTTACAGTTTCCAGTGTCTTGTTCAGAATGGATAACAGGGTGATATTTCCGTGTTCCACTGCAAAAGATGAATTATTCGGCTTTGAAAGGACAAACGAATGAAACCCGTACTCTTTTGTATAATCTGCTGAATCGCCGGAATCCACCACAAAACAATCTGCCTCGCCATTGCATACGGCCTGCACAATATCTTTCTGGGATTCATACTCTGTAATGTTCCATTTTGGATAATTCCTTGAAATATACGATTGCAGGGATATCTTCCCGGCAAGGATTGCAACGGTATTTTCTTTCGTTTCGTCAAATACATCCTGCGAAGTGATGACTGCCATATTCGCGGTCCAGGTCGTATCTGACAGATCATACCCCCGAGCCTCCGCTGAATTTGGATTCTGGGCAACATAGAATATCATATCAATCTCACCGTTATGAAGCGCATCCGGCAGATCATTACGGGAATCAAAGCCCACAAGCTCAAATTTCAGAGTCTGCCCATACAGGCAGTTCTCTGCCAGCAGAGTATAATCCGATATTACCCCTGTTACTTCACCGGTGTCTGGATGCAGAGTGCTGATCCCGCCATCGTTCTTTAAATACCCGACCCGTATTGCGCCATGTCCTGACAACCATTCCTCTTCTTCTCTGGTAAGAACGGGAATGCTTGCCTGAGAAAAATGCTGTCGATATAAATCATCACTGAAAAACGGATACTCTTCCGATAATCTCAGCATGGCATTATCCACATCCGTTTTGATGTCCTGACTGTCTTTTCTAAACGCAAAATAAATACCAGAACTGCCGATTGTGGTTACAGGTGCAATGCCTGACTCACTCCAAAAAGCACCTTCCACAGAAACGAAACATTCTATTTCCTGCTTCTCCAGTCTCTCGATCACCTCTTCCTTCGTGGTAATGTTCAGATGGTTCATATGCAGATGATTCTTCTCTGACCACTCATTCAGAACTGTTTCTGGCAGATGATCCTTAAGCACGCCAATATTTTTGCCGTTAAAAGTAGAAATGTCAGTAATCGTAATATCTGTATCTGCCAGTTTCGCAAAAATATAGTATTTTTCTTCACTCATTGGAATACTGGAAAATGCCATTGTTTCGGCACGCTCATCCGTATAGGAAATTGCTTCGAGGATATCAATTTCACCATTTTGCAATTTTTCAAAACAGTCATTCCATGTACACGGGACATATTCATATTCCCAGCCAGTATAGTTTGCGATCTTTTGCAGATACTCGTATCCGTAGCCGGTCCGTTCCCCATGTGCATTCACATCATCGTAGATGCTTTCAGGCGCACCTACCCGGATTACTTTTCTTTCTGTTGATTCCGCAGCAGATACCCGGACGGGCATTACCATAGGAAGAAGTAAAAAAAGACATATTACAAGGCAGGTGCACTTTTGAATATTATTCCTGAATGTATTCATATATCCTTGCTCCTTTTACAGTACACAGCTACCGTCCTTATTACCTTTTCCGCTTGGATCTGCTTTGCAAGATGGGCATTCAGAACTGCATCTATCTCTCCCGTTTTCCAGTGGTTTTCAAATTCCCTTTTCATTTATTTTCTCCTGTATTATTTAACTTCCAAATATAGCATATCCGATTTTAACCGTAAAATATCTGTCTTATTATAGCCATCCCCTGAATAGAACGTCAATCTTGGAAGCTTACTATTTCTGTACTTTTTAAAAAACATGTTTTCCGGATTATTTCATGAAAAGACCTGTCATCAGCACTGCAATGTTACGCGGCTTCGCCATCTGGATCTGCAGTCGGTTTAATTGTTTTTTATAGTATGATACTCTCCCGGATTGCAGCCGAATCTTCTGCGGAAGGCACTGGCGAAGCGGCTGGGATTGCTGAATCCTGCCATCTCTGCAATCTGGGTCATGGAATACTGTCCGCTCTGTACCAGAGGGAAGCTTTTGTTGGCACGGTATTCTTCCAGGTATCCGGTGATCGTTTTTCCGGTCATTTTTTTGAAAAGACGACAGCAGACTTCTCTTGATAAATGAACCTGATCTGCCAGTTCCTGAAGGGAGATGACTTCTGCAAAGTGGATATTAAGATAATTCAGCATTTTTTCCAGACGTTCCAGTTCCTGTTGATTGGCTGGAATAAATTTTGTCAATTCCTGTCTGTGCTCGTACAGGATCATGCTGAATACTTCGCAAAGAAGCCCCTTGATCTTCAACTCATAGCAGAATGATTTCTGGTCAAACGCTTCTTCTACCTGATTCAGTTTCTGAAGGATTTCTTTTCCGTTTTCATCTGATTTCATCAGGTGGATGCAGGGAACTGCTGAATTTTGCAAAAACGGGCGGAAGCATTTCCTCTCGACATCGCTGCCGAAGTCGCCATACAGAAAATCCGGTCTTACAAGGATCGTACTGTAACGGACATGTTCATTTCCCGGCGAACTGCAGCTGTGAGGCACATTTCGATTCAACAGAAATCCCTCTCCCGGTCGGACTCGGTAACTTTTCTGATAGACCTGAAAAATCGCCTCGCCTTCCCGTAGAAGATTGATTTCCAGATCATTATGCCAGTGGATCGGAACATTTTTTCCCTCAAATGACCATAGATCATCATGATTTACTGTCATGGGAAAGGTTTCTGTTCCATGTTTCTCAAGTTCTCTTCTGGCACTGTCCACCAGGATCGTTCTTTTTGCCATCTTACGCTTCTCCATTTTCTTCTATTTTTATAGACCGTTTTATCTGCTTTTATAATCAAAAAGAATTCTTGTATTATCATAAATAATTTTGCTGATCTGGTCAATATCTGTATCATAAACAGCAATACCGGAATCGCATTTTACAATCTGTTTCTCTATAATGGGGCGTGCAGTAAAAAGCACGCAATATAAATACTACAGGGAGGGTTACTTATGTCCAGAACAAAGTCAAAAGAAATGGATCTCACTGTCGGAAATCCGTTCTGGTCGTTATTGAAATTTGCAATTCCAGTCATTCTCGGAAATTTATTTCAGCTTTTTTATACACTTGCTGACTCTGTGATCGTCGGCAAAACACTCGGAGCTGACTCGCTTGCTGCGGTCGGTGCTACCAGTATCATTATTTATTTTGTATTCTGTTTTATCAATGGATTTACGGGGGGATTCGGGATCTGTCTCGGACAGAGATGTGGTGCAAAAGATGAAAAGGGTATGCGAAAAAGTGTTGCCGCATCTACGCTTCTCAGTATTATTTTTACGATTGTGCTGACTCTGATCTGCTGTCTTCTGGCACATCAGATCCTCAGATGGATGCAGATTCCGGACGATATCTCCGGGGAAGCTTATGATTATATGTTCGTGGTTCTTCTCGGAACGGGCGCGACTGTTTTTTACAATATGATCTCAAACATGCTACGTGCACTTGGTGACAGCAAAACGCCACTTTATTTCCTGGTGTTTTCTTCTGTTTTGAATATTTTTCTGGATGTCCTGTTTATTGTACCGTTCCATATGGGTGTTGCGGGAGCTGCCTGGGCTACAATCCTTTCGCAGTTTCTCTCCGCAGTCTTAAGTCTGATCGTCGGGCTGAAAAATTTCCCGGTACTTCACCTGCACCGGGATGATTTCCATGATCTCAATGGAACGATCGTGCTGCATCTGAAAACGGGATTTCCCATGGGATTCCAGATGTCTGTCATGTGCATCGGACAGCTTGCCATGCAGACCGTTGTGAATTCTCTCGGTACTGCCGCTGTTGCAGGATATACCGCAGCTTCCAAAGCAGACCAGCTTTCCGTGCTCGTAAACAATGCCATGATGACAGCAATCTCCAACTATGTCGCCCAGAATTTCGGTGCAGGCAAAAGAGACCGTATCCGTCAGGGTGTGCGGGCCTGTCTGATACAGACAGAAGCGTTCAATCTGATCATGTGTATCGGTATCCTGCTGCTGCGTCATCCGATCGTGCAGATGTTCCTGTCTGATCCTACAAAGGAGATTTATCATTATTCCGATATGTATCTGACTGTCGTTGCACCGTTTTATTTTATCCTCGGGCTTCTTGCCGTTTACCGTACTTCCATCCAGAGTATGCAGAACGGACGCGCACCTTTCGCAGCCTGCATGATCGAACTGGTCATGCGTATCGCCGCTACCGTAGGACTTTCCGGTATGATCGGATACACTTCCGTCTGTATCGCCAGTCCTCTTGCATGGATTGGGGCCTGCGCTCTGCTGATTCCGGTTTACTATAAGATGATGCGTGAAAATGTACCTGAACGCTCTGCGTAGGTATCTGTCTTCTTTATATGCTCTCGTCCATCCGCAGGGCAATGGATGCCACCAGCTGATCTACCTTGAAAGGTTTCGGCAGGTGAGCATTCATACCGGCTTCTCTGCATCTGGCAACATCTTCTGCAAAAGCATTGGCAGTCATAGCTACAATCTGCACCTTCTGTGCATCCGGTCTGTCCATAGCACGGATATTACGTGTCGCCGTATATCCATCCATAACAGGCATCATGACATCCATCAGAATTGCATCATAATAAAAAGGTCTGCTCTGTTCAAATATCCGGACTGCTTCCTGACCGTTAACGGCTGTTCTTACAGTACATCCTTCATGCTTCAAAAGATATTCCGTAATCTCCAGATTGAGCATGTTATCTTCCACCAGAAGAATCTTCATGCCATGCAGGCTTTCTTTATGTTCCCCCTGACCGGCCTCTGTTGATTTATTTTCTGTATCCCTCTGAAATGGAAGAATAACAGTAAAAGTGGTTCCTTTCCCTACTTCGCCTCTGACAGAAATACTGCCACCCAGCATATCCGTCAGCCTTTTCACAATAGGAAGTCCCAGTCCTGTACCGGAAGCTGTATTTTCCTGAGATGCTTCACGTGTAAAGGGTTCAAACATTTCTTTCTGGAATTCTTCACTGATTCCTAATCCAGTATCCTCTATCACAAACCGGACAGTAATGCCTGTCTCATCATCTTTATCCTTTTCTGCAACTGCAGTAATACTTCCATTTGGTCGATTATATTTCACTGCATTTGATAAAAGATTTGTCAATATCTGACGCAAATGCGTGGAACTGCTGACAAGAGCACAGTCCTCTTTTTCAAGACAGTTCTCAAGTGTAAAAAGAATTCCTTTTTCTTCTGCCTGCGGAGCAATGATCTCATAACACTGTTCCAGAAGCTCATCAAGACGAAAAGCACTTTCCACAAGATGCATTTCTCCACTCTCCAGCCTGCTCATATCCAGTACATCATCTACCAGTGAAAGCAGATACCACGCAACTGTCTGACACTTTGTACGAATATCTTTCAGTTTTTCTGTGTCGCTGGAAAAATGCTCTGCAATTTCCAGTAAACCGATAATACTGTTGATCGGTGTACGGATATCATGGCTCATGCGGGCCAGGAAATCAGATTTTGCCGTGCTTGCATGCTGTGCCTGCGTGTATGCTCTCTGCAGTTCATTTTTCTGCTGTTCCAGAATAAGATTTGCTTTTCGGAGTTCTTCCTGCTGCACAAGCTCCTGCCGTCTTTTTTCAAACATGATCTGATCTACCAGTAGCTCTTTCTTATAAAGGGCATCCATATCACAGACAGAGATCAGCCACATTTTATGCCCCTGATGATCTTCAATGTCTTTCTTGACAATTCTTACCCACAGAGAATCATTCTTTGCACGCAGATGTATTTCCACACAATCAGAAAACTCTGCAAACTGCTCTTCTGAAAATTTATTTTCATAAAGTAACGCCGTCATGGAATTCTTTGTCGCCGCTTCAAATTCCTCTGCTGACTCATACCCCAGCATCTTCACAGCCAATTCACTGATCAGCTCAATTGGCAGCCCATTTTCATAATAACCGCCAATAATTCCCACTCCATGGTTTTCACGCAGCAGAGCCGGAATATTTTCCTGCAGCTTTTCGCTGATATGTGTTTTTTTTCTTATGAACAATGGTTCCTGATATCCACTTTCTAACATCCTTCTGTAATCCCCTTCTCCTTAATCTTCAGATTCCAGATTTTCCGGAATTGCTTTTGTCACGGTATCAATTACGATCGGCTTGGACAGATGTGCATTCATCCCGGCATCCAGTGCAGCCTGTACATCTTCTGTAAAAGCATTTGCTGTCATTGCAATGATCGGAATCGTCTTCCCATCCGGTCGTTCCTCCATATGTCTTATGCTTCTTGTCGCCTCATATCCATTCATCCGCGGCATCATGATATCCATTAATATTACATCAAAAGTGCCTGCCGGATGGTTCTGGAACATCTCTGTAACCTCACATCCATCTACAGCCCTTGTGACATGCATACCCTTATCCTCCAGCAGCATGATAGCAATCTCGGCATTCAGATCATTATCCTCTGCCATAAGTACTCTCAGATCTTTTGTATCTCTTCTGTAATGGTGTTCTTTTTCTTCTTTTTTTATAGGTTCAGCCAGTTCCAGCGGCAGATTAACGGTAACAGTCGTCCCCTTTCCTTTTTCACTTTCGACTTCAATCGTACCGCCCATCAGTTCCACATACTGTCTGGCAATAGTCATTCCAAGACCGGTTCCCTGATACTGTGTCCTTGCACCTGAATTTTCCTGTGAGAATTCATCAAATATATGTTCCGTAAATTCTTTGCTCATACCAATTCCTGTATCCGCTATACGGTAACGGAACATCAGATGCTGCAAATCGGTTTCTGATTTCCACGAAGTCTCAAATGTAATGCTGCCACCATCGTTGGTAAATTTTATGGCATTACTCATAATATTGATCAGAACTTCACGTATCCGCACTTCATCGGCCAGAACATAATGATTCAGCGGCTTGCCCCGATGAACGATAAGCTCCAGATCCCGGTTGAACATAAGGCCTCTGGTAAGATTTAACACCGTATCTGTTATCGCCATAATATCAACCGGTACCGGCATGTATCGAAACTTTCCACTCTCTATACGGCTGATATCCAACACATCATTGATCAGCGCCAGCAGATAATCTGAGCTCTGCTTTACTTTTTCCAGGCATCCTCGAACTTCCGGCTGGGGATTATTCTTCAAAGCAAGATCCGTAAATCCCATGATCGCATTCATAGGCGTACGGATATCATGCGACATATTGACCAGGAATGTTGATTTCGCCTTATTTGCCGCATTGGCCTCATCTCTCGCAAGCTGTAATTCTTTCTGCATGTTTTCCAGTGCTGTATTTGCCTTCTGTACGCTTTCCAGGTCCTCTGTTTTCTTTGTCAGTTCATCCTGGTCCACGATAAAACTCCAGACTTCCTCTACACCGTCTTTATTTCGAATAAGTCTTCCTCTGTCTTCGATGCTTTTCCACTTTCCGTCTTTGCAGCGGATCCGATAATGCATGGTATACATTTTTCCCGCATAAACAGCCTGCAATGCCTGCGGTATTTC
The DNA here is from genome assembly GCF_018918125.1 of Blautia sp. MSJ-19. Lineage (GTDB taxonomy): Bacteria > Bacillota > Clostridia > Lachnospirales > Lachnospiraceae > Blautia_A. Next base: position 178,475 of record NZ_JAHLQA010000017.1, on the reverse strand, counting down.
ACGGCTGATATCTTCATGATTCAGGATTTCTGCCATGCATCCGCCGGAAACTTCCATCAGTTCTTCTGCTGACGCATACCCCAGCATGTCGGCAAACTGGTCAGATATCTTGACAAATGTAAATTTTTCATCAAATTTACCAATCTTGAAGCCTCCATGAATGGCTTCTGACATGGTTTGAAGGCGAATTTCTGTTAAATGTTTCCGCTCAAGTTCTTCTTTCTTTTCTTCGTCTATATTTCGAATTGCAAACAGAAACTTCTCTACTTTTCCTTCTTTATTGCGCAATTGAACAATAAAAGATACGGAATGCCAGGTTCCATTTATATCAAGAAAATCCGTCGCTATATTATCTGTTTTTTCCATTCTTTCCTGAATAGTCGCAAAATCAAGAAATTCCTTTACTGCATTTCTGTATGCTTCCACGCTGACCCGGTCTGCGATCATCAAAAATGCCTGCTGGGCTCCGCTGTTTTTCTTCTTTTCTGTCGCAAATGCCTGTTTTGAATATAATTCATAATAGGTATCTGCCTGCAGATCAACCGTAAAAATCTGCTCATAAATACTGCGAAGCGCCTGCTCCAGATTAATTTCTTTCTCTTCTTTATCCTCCATTGTCTGTTTCCTTTCTGTATCTTTCTCAAAATAAAGGAATATTCTATTACATAAACTGAAAATTTATATGCAGCATATTTTTTATTCTGCTGTAATACCGTGATTTCTTATGAAAAACGGCACATACTCGTTTAAATTATATGATGAAAAATTTTGATTTTCAAGTAGCATTCTATACATTTATGGCTGTTATCCACTGTAAAAAATCCCGAAGGTTCTGATTCAGGCCTTCAGGATTTTTCTGTTCTGCTTCTGCTCTTTATTTTTCTGCCGCCTTCTCGGCGTATTCTGTTGTTACGAGATTTTCGTATGGTACACGTTCGTTCAGCTCACCGGCATCTTCAAGGATGTCTTCCAGAAGTTCGAAACTCTCTTTTTCGAAGATAAGATTGGATTTCCAGGTATCCTGATCGTAGTAGCGTTTTACGATGGTCGTAACTGTATCGAGGTCAGTTTCTGCAAACTGCGGAGCGATAACTTTCGCGATTTCTTCCGGGGTATGGGTCTGGACGTATTCCATGCCTTTCTGGAGAGCGTTTGTGAATTTCTGGATAACTTCAGGATTTTTTTCCATATAACTGGTCTTTGCACTGTAGGAAGTGTATGGAACATAGCCGGAATCTACTCCGAGCGAAGCGACAACATATCCTGCACCTTCTTTTTCCAGTGCTGTCGCGGACGGCTCAAATTCTACGGTAAAGTCCGCCGAAGCATCACCTGTAAAAGCCGCCGCCGTGGAACCGAAATCAATGCTCTGGTCAATGGTCAGGTCTTTCTGCGGGTCAAGGCCGTTTTTACGGAGAATGTATTCAAAGACCATTTCCGGCATGCCGCCCTTACGACCGCCGAGAACCTTCTTTCCTTTCAGATTTTCCCATTTGAAGTCAGTCATTTCTTCCCTTGCCACAAGGAAGTTTCCGGCACGCTGGGTAAGCTGTGCAAAGTTCACTGCCGGGTCAGTGGCACCTTCCTGGTATGCATAGATGGATGCTTCTGCTCCCATAAATCCGATATCTGCCTCACCGGAGATCAAAGCAGTCAGAACTTTATCCGCTCCGAATCCCGTCACTAACGTCAGATCCAGACCTTCTTCTGCAAAATATCCCTCTTCGATTGCCACATACTGCGGTGCATAGAAAATCGAATGTGCCACTTCATTCAGTGTAACTTTCGTAAGCTTCTCCTCTGCCCCGTCTTTCTTCGCAGCAAATACTCCCATCGGCAGCGCCGTCACCGCCAGAACGACTGCCGCCGCCAGTGAAATCCATTTTTTATTTTTCATGCAGATACTCCTTTAAAGACTTCTGCTGTTAGGATATGCATAATTAATTAATTGGTGACCAGGGAGCAATGTTTTCTCGCAAAGTGAAAGGGGCAGGCAGCTTTCCGGTACGGGCTGCATCTTTGACGGCGGCATCGGATTTAGCATGCAGTACGTTTCTCGATGCAGGAATCTATTTCCCGATGGTCACCGTCCCCTATAGAATCAAATATATTAGATCAAAAGTAAAATATACTTGACTTTTATAATAATAAATGCTACTTTATAATCATCAGGGAGGTGAAGCGGTCTTGCCAAAGAATATTGCTATCAAAGTAGCACGAGCACAAAAGGATATGACGCAGAAGGCACTGGCGGAGGCTGCCGGTATTTCGCGGCAGACTATGAATGCGATTGAAAAGGGAGAATACAATCCAACGATCAAGCTATGCCGCAGAATCTGCCGTATCTTAGATAAGAGTCTGGATGATTTATTTTGGGAGGATGATGACGATGAAGAAAACGAAGAGTAATCTGGATGAATTACAGGAACTGAAACTTCTGAAGATCGAACACAATGGATGCTGGCTGGCTTTCTGGGGATTACTGGCTGTAATGTTAATACAGATAGCTATAGGAAACGACAGCAGACAAAATCTTGCCGGAGAATGGATCGTATTTATGTGCCTTGCCGCATATCTTACGATCGGATGCATAAGAAACGGTATCTGGGATCGGAAGCTGAAGCCGAATTTCAAGAACAATATCATAGCCAGCAGCATTGCAGCATCTGTTATGGGGATTTTGTGGTTTATTATCTCCTATCGGAATTATCACAAACTCGCCGGTTCTATTGCAACTGGAGTTATTATGTTTCTATCTATAGAAATCTTGTGTTTGATCGCATTAACGATTTCTTCCAGGCTGTATAAAAAAAGACTGAAAAAGCTTGAAGAAATTGACGAAGACTCTACGGACGATAAATAAAAACTGCCCTGGATCAGATATCCGGAGCTGCAAAACAGCGGAAGTATCATTGCTGATATTTCCGCTGTTTTATAATTTGCATTAATCCATATACGTCTCTACGATTTATTCTCTGTGCCCCGAAGAATGGTATTTTCCCGGATTGAAGCCAAACATTTTCCGAAATGCAAAGGCAAAACGACTCTGATTGCTGAACCCGACCATTTCGGCAATCTGTGTCATAGAATACTCTCCACTCTTCACCAAAGGAAAACTTTTGTTCGCACGGTACTCTGCCAGATATCCGGTGATTGTTTTACCTGTCAGTTTTTTGAACAGTCGGCAGCAGACTTCTTCTGATAAATAGAGCTGCTCAGACAACTCACGCAAAGAAGTACCTTCCGCATAACAGGTATGAAGATAATCCAGCATTATTTCCAGTCGTTCCAGTTCCGTACGTTTCACCCGCACAAATCTGCTCAATTCCTTCTGATGTTCCTGAAAAATCATGTAAAATGCCTCACGCAGAAGTTCTTTTCCCTCCCGTTCACAGCCATCTGTTTTCTGATCAAACAATTCCTCCACCTGTTTCAGTTTCTGTAAGATTTCTTTTTCATTTTCGTCTGACTCTGTCAAAAAAACACAGGGAAGCACTGCATTCTGCAGAAATGAGCAAAAATAAGGAGGGGCATCATCTGTATCCTCATACAGAAATTCCGGCTTTACAAAAACAGTACTATAACGTGCATGTGCATTCCCAGGCGAATTGCAGCTATGTGGTATATTTCGATTTAATAAAAGTCCCTCTCCTGCTTTGACAACATATTTTTTCTGATAAATCTGGTAAACGGCCTCTCCTTTTTCCGGCAGACAGATTTCCAGCTCCTCATGCCAGTGAACAGGAACATTCTTTTCCTCAAACGACCAGAAATCATCATGATCAACCGTCACAGGAGTATCTTCTGTTCCCTGCCCCGAAAACATTTTTCCGGTACTTTCTGCCAGCATGTTTCTTTTTGTCATCTTACAATTCTCCAATTTTCTTTATATTGCTGCCCTATGTTGCAACTGCATCTCTCTATGCCTGCACTTCCTCTCATTCCGATGTACGCAAATCTGCAAAAGGATTATATCTTTCGACTTTCTTGCTTAGATTTTAATTTGTCTTCATACATTTTAATGTCTGCCTCATTCAGCAGATCAGAAAGACTGGTCTCCGGATAATCCTCTGAAAATGCATAGCCACAGGCATAGTTAATTTGAAATTCACTGCGAAGGCCATTAAACTTCATAATCATCTCTTTAATCTTTTTTACCATCTCCTCGGCCTCTTCTCTGCCGGAAATGTCCTCTGCTATCACAATAAATTCGTCTCCACCAAATCTTCCTACAAAATACTTAAGAGGAACCACTTTTCTCAGTAATTTTGCAAAATTCAGAATCATAATATCTCCCATTTCATGACCAAGTGTATCATTCACTTTTTTCAGATCATTCAGATCCAGCATAAAACAGGCCGTTGGTTTCGAGATATTCAGGTGCGAGGACATCATCTCTTCGCATTTATTTTTGTTTGGAAGCCCTGTAGCCAGGTCAATATAGGCTTTTTCATTAAGTTCACTGTTATATTTCGACAGACGTAATGCCTTGCGGCTGGAATATACATAATAAAGAAACAAGAGCATAAGTAATGCAAGCACAACCGCCAGAACCATTATCACAAGAATCACATGTTTCTGAAGAAACTGCCGGACATTCATTTCCGGATTTGCATATCCATTGACGATCAGCGCTTCATGAATATCCATGTCTTTAATGCTTGCCAGTCCTTTTTTCAGAAAGCTGTACATCTGGACATCATCCCGCCTTGTCACCAGACTGACTGGAACTTCATATCCTGTATTGGAAATATTCAGATCTGACAGATTCTCAAACTCATTGCGATACGCATAATAGGTATCTGAGCACATCAATGTACAGGATGCTTTTCCTGATTCCACTGCATCCACACATTCCTGCCTGCTCTTGCAGGTTATGATCTCTGCATCAGGGAAATGTTCCTGCACACAAAACTGCTGCAGCGGACTGTCTTCAATGACCGCGATCGAAGAAGTCGTTTCTGTATCATAGGTATCTCTGTAGATTACCATAAGATAGCCTGATGTCAGATTTCCGGAAACCATCAGATTATTTTTTTCTGCTGTCCAGTAACCGCCATATACAGGAAAAGCCGTATCGATTTCCCCATTCTGCAATGCATCTGCCATCTCATCATAGCCATCAAATCTGACAGGTTCAAAGGTAGCACCATACCGGTCTTTCATATGATCAATAAATGTAGATAAAAGTCCGATCATCTGACCACTGTTTTCATCCCAGTCCGAATATGGAAGTGTATCATTCGTATAACCGACTTTTATTACCTCTTTACCTTCCAGCCATTCTTTGTCCTCTGCATCAAGACTGGCAGAAGCTGCTGAGGTTTTTCCATTATATTTCAGGTAAACTTTCTCATTATAATACCAGTCCGACTGCAACGTTCTTGTAATGGCATTATTTAATTCTTCGTACAACTCCGGACTTTTTTTACTTACTGCAAAATAATATGGGGAATATCCGATTTTGAGAATGGAATTCCAGTGATATTTCAAGATTTCTTTCTCAGCAACCGTTGTAGACACAATCGCATCCAGTTTGCCGCTGTTCATGTCATTATAGCGTTCTGAACTGCTTTCGTAAAGTTTAATCTCGCAGTCAATCTGATTCTCTTTACACCATTCCTCAAACAGATCGACCTGGACGCTTCCCTTGTTGATTCCAACTTTTGCGCCCTGCAAAGTAGAAAAATCTGTTGCACTGATATCCGTCCTGTCCTCACGCACAAACAGATAGTAATATTCTCTTCCCTGTTCCTCCCTGGCAAAGTTGATATCTCTGGCACGTTCTTCTGTATAGGACAGATCACCCATAATATCAATTTCGCCATTTTTCAGCATTTCGAGAAGTTCGCTGAAGTTACCGTTGACATATTCATATTCCCAGCCTGCATAATAAGCAATCTGCTGAAGATATTCGTATCCGTAACCGGATTTCGGCTGATCTCCTTCTCCTTCCTGATATCCCGGATAAATGAGGTATCCAACTCGTACTTTCTTTAATGCACGATTTTCATCTTCTGCTCCTGCTGCCCGAGAATTCACAGGAAAGCATGTAAAAATCATAAACACCACAATCAGTAAAATGCCTACATTTAATCTTATCTGTCTTTTTGCAGTCATCTCTTTCCTACAAATCCTTTCTGTTTTTCCATACATAGACATATCTGTATCTCAGCCAGTTTTTCCAATTTAATGATTTTTTCTCAGCAAGCAGCTTTTCAAGGAAGCTGTTCACAGTACGCTCCTCATATGGTTCCAGTTCTATCTCACCATAGATCATTTTTTCAATCAGATCACAGACGCGGCTATATTCGCCTTCTTCCATATCTTCATATCGCTGCGCAAGCTCATGATCCGTTTCCTGTGTATTCCATCCAAGCCGTGCTTCAATACCTATGATATCCAGATAATTGTATATTTTTCTTTCTATCCAGTGGATTCTCCTGCTCTGTTCAGCACTTCTGCTCATCTTCGCATCCTTCCACAGCAGATAGCCCCGAATTCCCTCTGCAAGTACGATAAGCAGTACTCCGAGCATAAACAGTACCGCTATTATGCCAAGACAGATCGCTGCTACACTTCTCACAGTTGGAAGCATTTTATCCCGGAGATTTTCTTTTGTGTTTCCCTCCAGTCCGGTGACCTGTTCCGCCCCAAACGAATTATTTTTCAGAAACGCATTTTTCTGTGCCATATCCGGGGAACCTACCATTTTCTGTAACGCTACAGCATCGTAATAGTATCCCGGAGAAACATCCAGCGGCATCCATCCGATTCCGTCAAAATAGGCTTCAACCCAGGCATGTGCATCTTTGCCGGTAAGCGTGAGCTCTGCTCCGCCATTCTGGGACATTGTCTCAGAAGATACATAATATCCCTCCACATATCTGGCCGGGATTCCATGCACGCGCAGTGCATCTACCGCTGCCGATGCATAAAGCATGGAATTTCCCCTCTGCGATTCTGTAAGAAAATACTGCACCGGATCTTCTCCCTCCGGGGTCTCTTCCGGTTCTTCTGTATAGCTTACGGTTTCTTTAAGTACTTTCCGGATCTGACAGATCGCACTGTAGATTCCGTCACTGTCCGATGCATAATCATCCCAGAACACAGTGCGGATCAGATCAGCAGTTTCTGTATCTACATCTCTGTATTTTTCATAAACAAAAGAGCGATACACTGCCTCTGCTTCCAGATAGGACTCCTGATCTTCTGTCTGTGGAGCACTCACCCAACTGTCTGTTACCATCAGCTCTGATGGTCTTGTCGATGATATTTCATCCAGTGCATATTTCTTTGTGCCCAAAAGCGCCTTACTGAAAAGTCTGGTGTCTTTTTTTTCGGATAATTTTCCACTTCTTACCAGATCCAGCGAAGCCGGTGCATACACATAGTATCTTGATGCTCCGGTCACCTTGACTTCAATCCTGTTTTTTTCCGGCTTATTTTCATCGGTACTGCAGGTATAATAATCCGAAACCTGCGTAAGAGGATCAAAACCTTTTTCATGAAGCCATTCCAACATGCCGGCATGCTCTTCTCCATACGCAGAATCTGCAAGCGGATTCCAGATCCCCGCCTCATATTCAGCACCCACAAAGCCTTTAAGATACAGATTCTTCTGCTGCTCTGTCCGTACCTGAAGCATACTTCCGTTTTCTTTTTGAAGTTCATCCGCGTGATACAGATTTCCTTCCGGCAGTGTGTCCCTGCCGTATCTTATCTGATGGACAGTTTCCTGTACGCTCTCACGTATCTGACTTACCATGGAAATCTCCTCTGAAGATACAGTTCCTCCAAACACACACATAACCACCAGAATTCCACCAGTCCATACGATCCCTCTGAAACTGATCCGTAAATTCCGGTCAGATATCCACAGACCACTCAAGGATGCCAGAAGCAGTCCACAGGCAATGGGATGCAAAACCGCACAGAACAGCTCAATCATCAGCCACAGCAGACAGAACAGATTCGCCCACACAATATGATATCCGGCAACAAGTATCCAGGCAATCTGTGCAACTGCCAGTGTCAGAAACAAAGTAAATACCAAAATATCACTTTTTCCCGCATTGACTGAAAAAAGTGCCGCACCGCCCTTATTTATTGTATTCCATCTGCTGATCAATACATTGATCCAGGCTTTTGCACCTGTGGTTATTCCCTGCAGTCTGGTCATCACAGCCAATACTGCCCATGGAAGCAGCATATACAGCCCTCCCAGTGGATTTTGTTTTTTTCGTATATATGCCAGTATACAACCGGCAAGTCCAAACAATGCAGTCAGCAGCATACTGCCGCCTGACGGAGCTGTCTCTCCCCATCCTGCCCTTATTCCACTCAGAATCCCACCTGTCATGAGCAGTGTCAGAAACAAGATCCACAGAATCTGTCTGTCATATCTTTCTTCTACACCGGAATACAGCTCCTGAATCATAACCGGTGTTTTTTTCATTTTTGTTTTCATTTATATTTCCTAACATATAATCCGATAGGTTCTATCGTTTTTGTGAGCAGCCGGAATCTCCATCAATTCACAGCTGCCATTCCTGCTCACATAAACATCCTCTCTGTTCTCAGATGCATTCAGTACCGTAACACTGATCTGCCCATCCAGAATGCTGAGATTCTGATCATACTGTCCGGCAGACAGGATCAGAAGTCTTGTAAAACAATGCTCCAGATGCTCTGTTATAAACATTTTTAATCCGTCCCCACTGTTTTTCTGTACCCGCATGGCAAGCCACTGAGAAAGCATCCGTCGATAATCACTCTGATTTCGTACTTCTACCAGTCTGATCCCCGATGCGGACGGAAATGCCATACAGAAAGCAACTCCCTTTGCTGCAAGCTGTCTGCATACTGCTGCACCGATCCCGACTGCTGCATTCAGCTCTGTCTCCGAGGCTGATTCGCCTGCCTGTTTCAGACCAAAATCCGGCAGAATCACCATATGATAACGTGAAGGATCGCTTGATTCCCGAAAAATCAGGGTGTCGGTTTTGCTTGAAAGTTTCCAGTGAATCGAGCGCACATCATCTCCCGGCATATATTCACGTATATCAAACGTTTCACTCGGATCATTTCCTTTGCGGCTCTGCACCAGTCCCTCATCCTGTGACGCTCCGACAAATTTTCTGGAAACCTCCACCCTGATCGGGGCATCTTCCGGATAGATCACGGTATGAATCGTCCGAAGGTTCTTTCCCGGAAAACGAAACAGTTTAAACAGATCCGAAATCCATACACCGGCGGATTCAATATTGATCTCTCCACTCAGATTTGCAGAAATCGGAATTTCAAAGCTTTCTTCCGTATGCTGCAGATGCATCTGTACTTTACGCTGCTCCACTGTATCAAACATTTCATTCCTGACAACTGCATCAAGAAGGATCTGCCCTGCAACCAGCATTCTATGCTTTGAAGAAGTTTTCAAAATCAAAGAAGCTGTATTTCCCTGACGTACCGCAGGTCTGATCTCAAATTCAGTTTGCAGATTCCGGGCATCCCGACGCAGAAGAAAAAAATCTCCAACTGCCACTCCAAGCATCAGGAGCAGTGCATACAATAAAAACGGCCTGCTGTAAAAAAACAGAAGCACCGCACATCCTGCCATGACCAGAATATATCCAAGTCGGTTTTTCCACATATCCGCTTACCTTTCTTCCACAGAGGAAGGCTTGATCTTTTTCATAATGTCTTCCAGAATATCTCGCGCATGGACACCTTCTACCTGAGCCTGCGGGCGCAGCACCAGTCTGTGCGCACATACATCACAGAATACATTCTGTATATCCTCTGGTATCACATAGTTTCGCTCCTTCATAACAGCACCTGCTTTTGCCATTCTGATCAGTGCAGAAACACCTCGCGGTGAGATTCCCAGCTCTACCAGTGGATGTTCTCTGGTCTCTTCACAGAGCAGGACCGCATATTTCAGCACACTGTCTGCAATCCGCACAGAAGTAAGGTAATTCTGAATTTCCAGGATATTCTGTGCACTGGTAATCGTTTTCAGATCCATAAGTGGATTGCTGTAACGCTGAGCACGAATGATCTTCATCTGATTTTCCAGTGTCGGATAACCGATGGAAAGACATACCATAAAACGGTCAAGCTGGGATTCCGGTAATGGCTGTGTTCCTGCAAAACCTAACGGGTTCTCCGTAGCAATACAAATAAACGGAACCGGAAGTTCATGTGTCACTCCATCCAGACTGATCGTATGTTCCTCCATAACTTCAAGAAGTGCAGACTGTGTTTTTGGAGAAGTACGGTTAATCTCATCTGCCAGAAGTAACTGGCAATTTGCTGCGCCCTCCCTGTATTCAAACTGATTGTTCTCCCTGTTGTACATATTAAAACCGGTGATATCAGACGGCAGCGTATCTGTTGTGAACTGGATACGCTTATTGCTCAGCCCAAGCACTTTTGCAAATGCCATAGCCAGAGTTGTCTTTCCCACTCCGGGGCAATCTTCCAGCAGCACATGCCCTCCTGCATAAATTGTCATCAGAACTTTTTCTATAATGTTATTTTTACCGATAAAGGCTTTATCTACTTCCTCGATAATTTCTCTTGACTGCTCAACGATCATTCCTGTATCTCCTCCTCGCTTCCGGCCGGTCCATCTGTCAGATCATTCTGTCCAGCCACAGTGTTTCCTTCTATACTGCTTTCTGTCTCTTCTGCACTGTCCGGGGCACCTTCATTCTCCGTCACCTCTGTCGGACTGTCTTCCGTTTCCTTCTGTGTATCTTCCTCCATATCTATGGTTTCCGGATCTTCAGAAATCACGACTTCTTCATCCTCTTTGGTTCCGTTCTGTTCTCCACTTACAAAAATTTCTTCTGAATCTTTTTCTGCTTCCTGCGGTGCAACCGATGTAACTGTTTCCAGTCCCATCATAAGCCGCAGTCGGTTTTCTGCCGGAAGAAGTTTTGTTGCAACAGCCCGGTCAATCTCTTCTTCTGAAGGCTCTGTGCCATTTCCGGAAGCAAGCAGATCTTCTCTGACTGCCTGACGTACCTCGTCCAGATCTGTATATCCGGCAAGTGCATATCGCCATTCCTGAATATAAGTTTCCTCACTTCCCTCCGGAACATGGATTTCCAGCTGCTCATCTGTGACTCCAAATTCAAAAATCTCTCCACTGTCATTCTTCAGTAAAGAAGGCGGTGTAGTGCTCTCAAAATTCAGCGTAAGCTTACTGATCTTCACACCTGCAAACGCGTCTGAATAAATTCCGGATACCGTGTCCGGAATATTCAGATATCTCAGTTTTCCACCTTTTGAAAAAGCATTGCTGCCTATATAATTAATAACCGTATAATCCGGAAGTTCCATATCATAGGTCCATGCCAGATCCAGTTCTTCTACTTCAGTCGGAACCTTCAGTAAAGTAACTTCCCAGTTACTGTAGCGATAATGATACATATCCGTCGGTTCCTGCACCAGTGCAGTTCCGAGCATACTGCGAACGTAGTTTTCGCCCTCAAGAAGTTTTGCTTCTACAAGCTGCATCGTTACTTCATCAGATGGAAATTCCCATGTATCCCAGTCCATATTCTCCCACTGGACATCTTCCCACATTCTCGTATAAGCGGTCTGTTCAAAAACAGAGAAATATCCGGTTGCGATATAACGCCATGCTTTAATATAAGCCATTTCCGAGCCTTCCGGAACATGTATATGTAATTTCTGTGCCTCTTCTTCCGCTGTCCACTCGTAATTGAACTGATACCCCTGCGAACCAAAGATAACCAGCTCTGCCGGGGTCGCCCCATCAAACGTGATATCTGTCAGACTGTCACATCCTGTAAATGCTCCGGAATACAATGTGCCTCCGCCTAAAGTATTGTGAAACCTTACTGTTTTCAGAGACGTACAGTTATCAAAGGCATTTTGTCCCATAGAATACTGATTCTGCATGATTTCAACAGAAGTGATATTGGAGCAGCCGGCAAATGTACTTTCTCCAATATATGCAGATGCGCCTGCCTCGACAGCTCCCAGCATCACAATATCGCCGCCAAGGTCTGCATCCTGGAAAGTTCCGCTGTCCAGAACCCACAGTTCCGTAAGTTCCTCCCAGTTCACGGTATAACTTCCTGATGGTGCATGAGAATCTGCCATCGAATAATTAAACATCTCCACCGTTGTCACAGGAAGCGATACCTGATCCGCAACGCTGCTGCCACTTCGCAGCCCAAGCCATGGCTGCCAGTCATCATCCACACCGAAGAGCATATAATTTCCGTCACCGATATCCACCATATCGTAGCCGCGCACACCAGATTCTGCTGTAAAGCTGATACAGTTTTCGGTATAGCCATCTGATCCGGTCGGTACATAAAAATAACGGTTTCCACTGGCATCTGAAATAACCGGCGAATATTCATCCTGCATCACAGCCTGCATGGCATTAGAGCCAACAAATCGCAGGGAATCACATCCATCCAGTGACATATTTCCTATATAGATCGAATCTTCTGTACTGATAAACAGACCCTGCAGTGAAGTACAGTTTTTGAAAGCCTGATATCCAATTGAATTTACCGTTTCCGGAAGGGTTACCCACTTCAGTTTGCTGCAGTTTTCAAATGCATTGTCCCCAATTGCAGTGACCATAATCTCACTGTCATCTTCCAGAACCAGATTTCCATCAAACAAAGTCAGAGCATCCGGAACATCGATCACGGTAATGATTTCTTCATCATTTTTATCTGCAATTGAATAGCGGATTCCCTCTTTTGATGTACCCACAAGCTCGATGGAAATCTCAGCAGAAGCACCGCTCTGCTCAATCTGGTCTGCTATTTTATAAAACTGCTCTGCTGAGTAGCAGCGGATCGTAGCGAGATCACTGTCCGCAAAACAATTCTTTTCCAGTGTCACTGCTTTGCCATCCTGTGGAAGGTTCAGTGTTGTAAGACCACCTATCCCATTAAAAGCACCTTCCTGTATCACACAAGTTCCATTTGGCATGGAGAAACTGCTTCTTCCGGTATGGAGAACTCTGCGCAGTTTTCCATCATTGCTGATGATTCCTTCATTTTTTATAGTATAGGTAATATCCGGTGCATCTTCTGCAGCCACTGTATTATTTTGATCCTGAGAAAAAACCGTGGAGTTCTGCTCCATAAATGTATTCAGAAGATCATTCTTCACGACCGTCTTGCAGTTGCTGAGGTTTTCATAACTGATCTGCGGCATTTCATCCAGAATTTCTGCCCTGAGTTCCAGCACAGAGATCTGATTTTCTTTGGTCAGAAGCACTTTATTCACAGTTTCCGGCACTGTCAGTGTCTGCATATCATATGGAATTCCCAGATAAGAAGTTCCTGTCTTATCTGCCAGTACTCCGTTTTCCAGTGCCTGATATTTCAGGTTGTCCGAACTTACCCGGTATCCCTTTCGGATTCTCAGACCTCCGGATGAATTATCTACATAGAAAACCGTATCCGGAATCTCCAGATAATCGATTTCTTTGTCCGCATCCGCATCAAAGATCACAGCCTGCACATATTGTGGTACAGTCAGGATCCGATGCATTCCGTCTGCATCCAGTTCTGTTGTAATAGCTTTTTCGGTGCAGTTCGTCAGTGTCTGAAGATAAGTAAGATTGGAATATTCTTTTCCTACATCATATGTATCTGACATCCACTGCAGTACAAATCTGACTGTATAGGCAGAATCCAGAGCAACCCAGTCCGCCGGTTCCAGAATATGACGTCCTTTTTGCGAACTATAAAGCCAGGGTACCAGTTCTCCGTTTTCTGTCCATCCGGGAAACAGTGCTTTCAGTTCATCTCCCTCTACCAGATTTCTCTGCAGACGCAGAAGATTCATCAGACTTCCAATATTCGGAAACTGTTCGTCATTCATGATATTGTCTGTATCGATCTGCTGATTTTCCTGTGTGAGCTGTTCTGATAAAATGAAAATACGATTTTGTTTTACCTCATACGGCACCAGTTCCTCCAGCCAGTTTGTGTCGGATTCTGCTAGTCGGTAAGTAACGCGGATAAACATTTCTCCCTCATCTATATTATCCGGGATCGTTACCGGAAAAGAGTTGCGCCAGGTCTTCTTTCCATCAAAGGAAACTCCCTCAATACGTACATATTTATCCAGTGCATCATCTCCCCAGAGATAACGTACTCCATCTTCACCATAAACCATCGTCTCCAGTGCATTATAGATATCTTTTTTCTCAACAGACTGTCCGACATACAGAGAACTTCCTGTCGCACTTGTCGACTGCCGGATCACAATACTGCTTCCACCATCCTCTGTGTTTTCATTTCCCGGCTTCACGCCTTCTGTATAAGGTTTGCTGGTGATCTGTCCCAGACCGCCTCCCGGATTCGGATTCGCTTTGGTAGATTCAGGATCTCTCGCGGAATCCGCCGGTCTGGAAGTAGTTCCCGGTGCTGGTGTCGGAGTTACAACATCTGCTGTATTTCCACCATTTCCGCTGTTATTGTTGTTTCCATTATTTCCTGTATTGCTGTCAGACCGTGATGGTGTCTTAGTCGGATCTGCCGTACTGGAACTGCCGTTCTGTGAGCCGGAAGAATTTCCTGATGAAGACCCGTTTCCTGAAGGATTCACACTGACTCCTGTTTTTGTTGTCTGCGAAGGATCATTCAGAGAAGCATTTGCATCCGAAGCATTATTGGTAAGATTATAGACCTGATCCGGCTGTTCGGCCGGCTGCGATTCCTCATCCTGACTGCTCGTATCCGTGCTTCTGTTATTCAGAACACCTGCTGTTTCCGTATGTATCTGCTCATTTTCAAACAGATAATCTGCCTGATTTTCCAGCTGCGTTCCCTCTGCAGTGTCCTTTTCTTCATTATTCTTTTTGAGGAGCTGGCTTTCATTTCCGTCTTTCTTTTTTTCACGGCCTGTTCCGGTTTCCTCATCATTAAATACAACCTGATTTACCTGCAGCTCCTGTTCTGAATCTGACGGCTTGAATCCTGTTCCTGCTCTATAGGAAGATGCCAGTGCAACCGTGCCTGCCGCCAGAACCGGTACTGTGATCACTGCAATCCCTATCTTCTTTTTCTTCATTTATCGTCCCATCTCTTTCTCTCTGAGAAAAACTCCAATATTGCGTTGCAAAGCCTGATAATCTACGGGTTTTGCATAATGTGCATTCATACCGCTTTCCAGTGATTTACGCTCATCTTCCACAAATGCATCTGCGGACAGTGCGAAGATCAGTATTGTTTCTGCATCTGCCCGTTCCAGACTGCGGATCTTCCTTGCAGCTCTTCGTCCGTCCATTATCGGCATCTGCACATCCATCAGAATAAAATCATAATAATTTTCCGCGTGGGAAGCAAACATCTCCACCGCTTCCTGTCCATTTTCTGCAACATCAACTTTTGCCCCCATCTTGGAAAGAATCTCTACAGCAATCATTGCATTGATCTCATTGTCCTCTGCCATTAGAATGTTCCGTCCATGGAAAGCAGCTTCATTTCCATTCTGTACTTCTTCCTGAGTTTCCTGCTGTCTTTCTTCTTCCAATGGTGCCTCTGCCGTTGGAAGATGTAAAAATACTGAGAAATCAGAGCCCTTTCCCGGTGTACTCCGGACAACGATCTCACCGCCCATCAATTTGACCAGATGATCCGTAATTGCCATCCCCAGTCCGCTTCCGCCGTATGTCCTGGAAGTATCACTGCTCTCCTGTTCAAACGGGCGGAAAATCCGATTGATAAATTCCGGCTCCATGCCGATTCCTGTGTCATGCACACAGATCATCAGGTCTGCCATACCTTCCTGCTGCATCATTTGTCGAAACGTTACGGTTATTTCGCCTTTTCTGGTAAATTTTACTGCATTGGAGAGAAAGTTGATAATAACCTGGCTGATTCTGAGTTCATCACCGATCACATAGTCGACTGTCATATCTTCAAAATTTACTGCATAATGAATTCCCTCTGCTTCCAGATTTCTGGCAAACATATCATATAGTTTCTGTCCCAGCCTGCGAAGACTGAAACTTTTTTTCTCCAGCTCTACTTTGCCTGCCTCAATACGTGACATATCCAGGATATCATTGATCAGTGCCAGCAGATGTCCGGACAGTTCTTCTGCTTTATTCAGATAGTTTCGTGCCGGAGCTTCATCTTCAAGACTGCTCTCCGCCAGTGTCAGCATACCCATGATTCCATTCATCGGAGTACGGATCTCATGAGACATTCTGTTCAGGAAAGTCGTTTTGGATTCACTTTCTTCCTCTGCTTTGCGAAGCGCCTCTTCGTACTGTGCTATCTTTTTATGTATATCTGTAGAATCCAGAAAAGACATAAGATGGTATTTCCCGTCATCAGCACCGCTCAACGACATTCTCAGCCATCTTCCATCGTTCATTTCTATTTCGTAATGTTCCGGAGAGCTTCCGCTCCAGGCTTTATACTGTTTCCAGATACTATTGCTGCGCTCGCTTCCCTGACAATTTCTGTCCAGACTTGTCACATCCCGCTGTACATGCTCAAATGAAACTCCCAGCAGTGTTTCCAGATTTTCAGTCGCATACACCGGCATCAGATCACTGCAGCGTATCACAATACACGCTTCCTCTTCACGAACATTCAGTTGTTTCAGAAACACAGCCTCCGATCCATAAAAAGCCTGCCGCTTTTTTGCAGGTACTTTTTTCTTCAGGCTGCTGCCAAGAAGAAATACGCCCGCCAGTACTTCCACACTTCCAATCACCACAAGTGAAAAATTATTTCCAAGTGTTGTCAACAGATCCGCAATCGCATCCAACTTTTATCCCTCTTCCTAAGCGCTGTCCGCCTATTTTTCATTATGCATTAATAGTTAAACTACTCTTATCTTATCTATTATAAACGAAAAAGCGTATAAATCAAACATATAATTATAGTATTCTGCGCAAACATGCACATTATTTTCTGTTTTCTCCAATTTCTCCGACAGTTTTCCCAACGGCCCGGATGTGTTTCTTGTCAGATGAATCGTGATGTTTTATAATGAATGCGACCAGATTCTGACACTCTGACGAAGCTTCCCGGGCTTTTCGTCAATCTGTCAAGAAACCCCTCAAATATTTGTAAGGTTCTTCTCTTTATTCTTTTTCACAAATTCAGTATACTGATAACAGTTCAAAACAAGAGCACAAAACTTACATAATATTTTTTGGAGGGAAAAAGTAATGGCAAGTTTATCTTTACAGCACATTAATAAAACATATCCTAACGGTTTCGAAGCCGTTAAAGACTTTAATCTTGAAATCGAAGACAAAGAGTTCATCATCTTCGTAGGACCTTCCGGATGTGGTAAATCTACTACACTTCGTATGGTAGCCGGACTGGAAGAAATCACCAGCGGAACCTTAAAGATCGGTGACAAAGTTATGAACGATGTAGAGCCAAAAGACCGTGATATCGCAATGGTATTCCAGAACTACGCTCTGTATCCTCATATGACCGTATATGATAACATGGCATTCGGACTGAAACTTCGTAAAGTTCCGAAAGACCAGATTGATAAAGCAGTTCGTGAAGCTGCAAGAATCCTTGACCTGGAAAAACTTCTTGATCGTAAACCGAAGGCTCT
The DNA here is from genome assembly GCF_018918125.1 of Blautia sp. MSJ-19. GTDB lineage: Bacteria > Bacillota > Clostridia > Lachnospirales > Lachnospiraceae > Blautia_A. Next base: position 160,871 of record NZ_JAHLQA010000017.1, on the reverse strand, counting down.
TTCCGGTGGACAGAGACAGCGTGTTGCTATGGGACGTGCTATCGTTCGTAATCCTAAGGTATTCCTTATGGATGAGCCGCTCTCCAACCTGGATGCAAAACTTCGTGTACAGATGCGTATCGAGATTTCCAAGATTCATCAGAGACTGGGTGCTACAATCATCTATGTAACACATGACCAGACAGAGGCTATGACACTTGGTACCAGAATCGTCGTTATGAAAGACGGTGTTGTTCAGCAGGTAGATACACCTCAGAACCTGTATCAGAAACCAGGCAACCTGTTCGTAGCCGGATTCATGGGATCCCCGCAGATGAACTTCCTTGATGCACAGATCAAAGAAAAAGGTTCCGACCTTGTTGCAGTGATCGGAAAAGACGAACTGGTTATCCCGGCTGCTAAAGCAAAAGCTCTTAAAGATGGCGGCTATGTAGGAAAAACAGTTGTTATGGGTATCCGTCCAGAAGACGTTGCAGATAAGGCTGACGGTTCCATGTCTTCTACAGTTAAAGTTTACGAGCTTCTTGGTGCAGAAGTATTCCTGTACTTCGATGTAAACGGAACTCAGATCACAGCTCGTGTTGATCCAGGCACAAAAGCCAAAACAGGTGATCCGGTTAAATTCGATTTCGATATGGAAAAAACTCACTTCTTCGACAAAGATACAGAACTGGTTATCACAAACTAAGATTAAATCAGAATATCAGACCCGGGGCATTTATTACCCCGGGTCTTTTTTTCAGAAAGGATGATTCCATGTCCATACAGAGAACAATACAAAAATACATGGATGACTGGAAACGCATCAGTCATCTGGATTTCTGTCTGCTCACGGAAGACAACCACGTATTCGTCACAACTTGTGACCGTCGTCTTCCCTCTGCGGCCAGGCTGGACGATTTTCGCAGCAGCACAGCATTATGCCAGGCCAATGCCTCCTGCTGTCTTTACAAAATCACCGAAAAAAATGATTTTCCTTATCTTCTGATCGTATGGGGAAGTAGTGACACAACTGCCACCATCGGAGAACTTGCTGTCTGCCAGATTCAGAGCATTCTCGAAAGCCACGCAGAAAAAAATGACAAAAATGCTTTCATGCAGAAACTGCTTCTCGGAAATTATACCGAGATAGAGGCCTTCAACCGTGCCCGCAAGCTCCACATCTCCTCTTCCGCGCGCAGAGCAATCTTTATGATCGAGACCAAGCAGGCCAGAGACGAACACGCCCTGGCTACGATCAAAAATATTTTCTCCGCACGCACACATGATTTTATCACCGCTATGGATGACAGCGGCATCATCATTATCCGCGAACTCACTTCCACTGAAACTTATGAAGACCTGGAAGATATTGCCCATATGCTGGTGGACATGCTCGGTACAGAGGCAATGACTCAGGCATGGGTCGCTTACAGTAACACCGTCGATGAACTGAAAGATCTTTCTAATGCTTATAAAGAAGCCCGTACTGCTCTCGAAATCGGAAAGATCTTTTATGCAGAACGAAATGTATTTGGCTATCGTACACTCGGAATCGGCCGACTGATCTATCAGCTCCCTGTTTCTATCTGTGAAATGTTCATTCAGGAAATTTTCGGAGATGAAACTCTCGATTCTATTGACGCCGAAACACTTGCGATCATTCGTACCTTCTTCGAAAACAACCTGAATCTCTCCGAGACATCCAGACAACTTTATGTCCATCGTAATACTCTGGTGTATCGTTTCGAAAAGATCCAGAAACGCTTCGGACTGGATCTTCGTACTTTTGAAGATGCCATGACATTCAAACTCGCCATGCTTGTCGCCGGTTATCTCAAATCCAAGGATCTTCGATAAAAATTCTTTTCTTTTACAACAAAACAGGAATCTTTTGGAATAAGCATACTCCATAAAGATTCCTGCTTCCTTTTGTCTGTATTCTCTTTTCTTTTATTTCAGCAGCATCAGATGCTCCGGCGGAAGATACAGGTATGCCGGAAGATTTTCATCATGATCATCCCGGAAACTGTTCTTCGGACGCATCCACCATAATGCTGCACCATCTTTCACATTCGAATTCGTCACCAGATACTGATGTTCAAAAGTTGTTTCCACATACTCAGATGTCTCAAATGACAGACAGTTCTGTCCCGGCTGATCCGTCGGTACGATCCAGTGTCCGCGAATTGCAATATGTGTTATATCTGGTTCCACTTTTTGTTCTGTATGTAATGAAATTCCCCAGTCAACCGCATATACCTCATGATCTCCCAGTCGTTCAATACGGGAATTATTTTTACAACCGGTCAGTCTGGAAGCATCCAGAAGCTGTGGCTGTTCAAACAACGCTCTTGTTTCTCCAAAGATCAGGGTCTTCCCTTCCTTTAAAAGCATCAGTTCATTACAGAAACGAAACGCCTCATCACGACTGTGGGTTACCATCAGCATATCACCGGAATACTGTTTGAGAAATTCCTTCATATCTTTTTGCAGCACATCCTTCAGGTAGCCATCCAGTGCAGAAAATGGCTCATCCAGAAGGATTACCTCCGGTTCTCCGATCATCATTCTCGCAAGCGCCACGCGCTGCTGCTGTCCGCCGGAAAGCTGTGACGGATAACGATTCTCCAGTCCGTCGAGCTGATACCGTCTGATAAAATCACAGACCTTTTCTTCCCTCTGTTCTTTTGCTCCACGATATCCACACAAAATATTATCCTTTACTGTCATCGTCGGAAACAGTGCATAGTTCTGGAACAGATATCCAATTCGCCGTTCCTGTGGCTTGAGATTGATTTTTTTTTCTGAGTCAAAGACCGTTTTTCCATTAATCACGATTTTGCCTTTATCCGGTTTCTCAATACCGGCAATGCAGCGAAGCGTCATACTCTTTCCGCTTCCGGATGCCCCAAGGATTCCTGTTGTCGATGCATTACTCTCAAATGTCGACTTAAGAGAAAATCCCTTAAAATTCTTTTCTATATCTACCTGTATTGCCATCAGATCCACCTTCTACTCTTCATGCCTTTTCCCGAGACGATATTGATCAGTGCCACGATTGCAAAGGAGATCACAACGATTATCACAACCCAGAAGCCTGCAATATCATAGTTTCCTGCCGAAGTCTCTGCCGCGATCGCCACAGATACCGTTCTTGTTTTTCCAAGGATATTGCCCGCCAGCATGGAAGTCGCCCCATACTCTCCAATCGCTCTGGCAAATGCCAGCACTGTACCGGATGCAATTCCCGGTCCTGCTGCCGGAACGATTACCTTCCAGAAAATTTTCCAGTCACTCATTCCAAGCGTCTGTCCCGCATAGATCAGATTCACGTCCACCTGCTCAAAAGCAGCCCTTGCATTGCGATACATCAGAGGAAAAGCAATCACTGCCGCCGCGATCACACAGCCTTTCCATGTCTGGACCACTTTAAAATCAAAATTTGTCAAAAGGAACTTTCCGAACGGTCTTCTGAGACTGAAGAGCAAAAGCAGAAAAAATCCGGCAACTGTCGGAGGCAGCACAAGTGGCATAGTCAGGATTCCATCCCAGACAGCTCGCGATATCGGTCTCATCTTCATAATCTTGCGGGCGCAGAATATTCCCAGAAAAAAGGCAATGGTCGTAGCCACCGCACCAGTCTTTAAAGAAATCCACAGTGGACTCCAGTTAATTTCCTGCAAAAATTCCATTTTCTTTCCTTCTCTGTCTTTCTGTATCTACAAAAAGGAGCTGACATATATGCAGCCCCTTTTATATGTAATTTTTATTTCGGTAACTTTTTACAGTAAACTGATCCATTACTGTTTACAGATAGCAATTATTTTGCTTCTTCTGTAGTTTCTGTGTCTTCTGCAGCCTCATCTTTTTTGTCATCTGCTTTGTATTCAGCAAAGCCATATTCTTCGAATACTTTCATAGCGTCCTCTGTCTGAAGGTATTCCAGAAATGCTTCTGCTGCTGCAGCTTCAGAGTCAGATGCTTCTGTATCTACAGTCAGACCTGCCGGATAAAGAACCGGTGTTTCCAGAGAGCCTGCCGGAGCTTCTGCGATAATATCGACTTTGTCTGCAACGGATGCAGCGTCTGTTGCATATACGATACCAATCTCGTTACTTCCTTCACTGACAGATGCAAGTACATCTGTTACGTTCTTTCCTTCATTGATCTCCATTTTGTTGACATCATCTTCAATACCAAGGTTTTTGAAGATTTCACGGGAATACTGTCCAACCGGAACGTCTTCTCCTGCAAGTGCGATATTCTCCGCATCTGTGATGTTTTCAAAACCAGTAACCTTTGTCTCTCCATCCTTTGGTTTGATCAGAACGACTTTATTCTCCAGAAGATCCACTACAGAATCTTTCTTTGCCAGTTCTTCATCTACCAGTGCATCCATCTGTTTGGTTGCTGCTGAGAAGAAAATGTCGCACCTGGAACCCTCTTCAATCTGTGTCTGCAGTGTACCTGAACTGTCTGCATTGAAAAGAATGTTAACGTCCGGATATTCTTCATTAAAATCTTTCTGTATCACATCCATTGCATTTGCAAGACTTGCTGCGATAAATACATAAACATCGCCGCTTGCCTCCTCTGCAACTGCTGCCTGTATACTTCCTGCACCCATTCCTGCTGCCATAACACCAGCCAGCATTACAGTAAATAATTTTTTCTTCATGATAAATCTCCCATCTTTTCTGTCGTATCTGTTCTGCTGTAACATTCAGTCAGAACCAATAAATTTATTTTACCTGTACAAAAAATTCAAGTCAATTTATCTGTAGCATTTCGCAATAGATATTCTCTATAGAACCTCTAAAAAGATTTTCAGTAGTCCCACTCTACTCCATTATCCTCAGAATCACTGCCTTCATCTACATAGTCACTGCCATCATCATAGCTTCCGTCATCGTAACTTCCATCGTCACCATCATCAGAGCTTCCGTCATCATAACTGCTGTCATCAGAGCTGCCATCATCGTAATTGCTGTCGTCATAACTGTTATCATAGCTGCTGTCGTCAGAGCTGCTGCCATCATCGTAACTGCTGTCAGAACTGCTGTCATCATAACTGTAGGAAGAAGTATCACTGCTGTCAGAGCTGCTGGAAACATCCGATGCTGTCTGCTGAGAATTTCCTTTTGTATCCTTTTCACTCTTGTCAGCAAGACTGGTATATCTGAGATATGCCGTAGAGGATTCCTCATCATATGCAAGAGAAGCTTTTTCCATATCACTCAGATCCACACTGTAGATTTCATATGCCTCTCCTTTGGAAGTTACGATCTTCAGATCATAAACCGTTGTAGATGCTGACTCTTCAGACTCATCACTGCTGTCAGAAGCCGTAGTTTCCGGTGTATAGAACATCTGTACCTGTTCAGATGCTTTTACGGAAGATTCAGATGGGATCAGGTTCTTACCCCAGTCTGTTCCGCCGGAAGTCATCAGATAAATTTCTCTCAGATCATCCTGCAGCCCATTAGTAAGATAGATGTATTTTGCCTGAGAAGTCTTTACTCCGATCACCTTTGGTGCCGGTGTGGAAGTCGGTACCGGTGTTACTGTTGCCGGAACTTCTGTCGGTGTCGGTGTTGCTATCGGTGTAGGAGTTACTTCTGCTGCTGATTTGGAAAATCCACATCCTGCCATAGTGACTGCCATTGCAGTACCAAGTACAACTGCTATATATTTTGCTTTCATTATCTGCCATCCTTTCCGGCTGTAAAAAGCCGTCATATCTGTTTTTCTTTTTTACACTTCTGCTATTATCCCATGGATGCCCGCAAAAGTCAAATCTGGCTGCTGTTGCAATTATGCACAGCAGCCAGATCATTCTGTTTCGGTTCCTCTTTTATTCAGTTAAGCAGGCATTATCCAAGGAAATTTCTTCCTAAAAAGTATCCGAGTACAAGGATACCGAGTACGATACGATACCATCCAAATGCCTTGAAATCATGTTTCTTGATATATCCCATCAGGAATTTGATTGCAATGACAGAAACAAAAAATGCTACTACCACGCCTGTCACCAGTGTCAGGATCTCTGCCGGTGTAAATGCAAAACCAAACTTTACCAGCTTCAGAAGGCTGGCTCCGAACATAACCGGAATTGCCAGGAAGAAAGTAAATTCTGCTGCCACCGTTCTGGATGTACCTACAAGGATACCTCCGATGATCGTAGAACCGGAACGGGAAGTTCCCGGAACTACTGACAGGACCTGGAAAATGCCAATTTTAAACGCGGTACCAAAGCTCAGATTCTCAAGAGAAGTGCAAGTCGGCTTTCTTCTCTTATTGTAGTTCTCAACAAGAATGAAGATCACACCATACACGATCAGAGCGATTGCAACGACCACATAATTGTTGAACTTTTCTTCGATAAAATCATTGAATGGAAGCGCGATCACGATCGTCGGAATACATGCTACCAGAATCTTGAACCAGAGAATCCATTTGTCCTTATCACAGAACTTCTCAACAAAGGTCAGCGCAACACGGGCAACCGGATTCTTACGGGCAAGCTGTGCCTTCTTTTTCTTCGGAATCTGCCTTATGTAAAACGGCCATAATTTCCCCCAGTACAGGACTACGACCGCAAGGATCGCACCAAGCTGAATGACTACCAGGAAAAAGTCTTTGAATTCTGTGGTCATATCCATCTTGATGAACTCATCTACCAGGATCATATGACCGGTACTGCTGATTGGAAGCCATTCTGTGATTCCCTCTACGATGCCGAGGATCACAACTTTTATAAACTCCAAAACACTCATGTTTCTTTTCCTCTCTACTCTATTTTCTTTGTTTCTGATACTTACGGATTACTCCGTGCTCCGCACTTTCATAATCCTACCCGCTATTCGCATATCGCGGGATTATCATCCCACTTGTATCAGTATATTACACTTTCTGCTCTTCGTAAACCTTTCGATGGATTTTATTTGAAAGTTTAGCTTTTGTTTAGGTTTGCCGTCATACATAAAACCGGAGAAACAAAGTTTCTGTCTCTCCGGTCAGTAATTTTATATTATATGAATTTTAACCTATCTGCTTGCGATCGTTGCAATATCGATCAGTGTCAGGTTGTGAAGGTCCGTATTCTCAAGACTGGTTACAAGAGCCTCTGCTGTATCCAGACTGGTAAGAACGTTAACACCTGTCTCGATAGCATTTCTGCGGATTACGAAACCATCTTTCTGATGTTCCACACCCTGCGGCGGTGTATCAATGACAACATCAATCTTATGGCCGAGAATAAGGTCCATAAGGTTTGGTGCAGGCTGTTCCAGTTTGTTGGTACGGATTGCCTTAATACCGTTTTCTTTAAGAACTCTTGCAGTTCCTCTTGTTGCATAGATACGATATCCAAGAGCTTCAAAACGTCTTGCGATCGGAACTACTTCCTGCTGATCTTCATCTTTGACAGTGATGATCATATTCTTGTACTTCGGAAGTTTGATGCCAGCTCCGATGAACGCTTTGTACAGAGCTTCGTTGAAGCTTTCTGCGATACCAAGGCACTCTCCTGTGGATTTCATTTCCGGTCCAAGGCTGATATCTGCACCACGGATCTTCTCAAAGGAGAATACCGGCATCTTGATCGCGATATGTTTTGCTTCCGGCTGAAGTCCCGGTGTATATCCCATATCTTTGAGTTTGTATCCCAGAATAACTTTGGTTGCCAGCGGTACGATCGGGATTCCGGTTACCTTGCTGATGTACGGTACTGTACGGCTGGAACGTGGATTCACTTCGATCACATACACTTCTTCACCGCAGACGATGAACTGGATGTTGATCATTCCGATTACATGGAGTGCCTGTGCCAGACGGCGTGTGTACTCTGCAATCGTGTCTTTGGCTTTCTGACTGATGGTCTGTGCCGGGTATACAGAGATACTGTCACCAGAATGGATACCGGCACGCTCGATATGCTCCATAATGCCAGGAATCAGGATATCTTCTCCATCACATACAGCATCAACTTCGATTTCTTTACCCATCAGATATTTGTCTACCAGGATTGGATGTTCCTGTGCAATCTGATTGATGATTCCGATATATTCTTCTACGTCCTCATCGCTGACTGCAATACGCATGCCCTGTCCACCAAGTACGTAGGAAGGACGAACAAGTACCGGATAGCCAAGCTCGTTGGCTGCTTTCTTGGCTTCCTCTGCTGTAAATACGGTGTGTCCCTTCGGTCTCGGGATCTGGCATTTCTCCAGAATCTCGTCGAAGAGCTCACGGTCCTCTGCTGCGTCAACGTCCTCTGCTGATGTTCCAAGGATCTTGACTCCCATTTTCATCAGTGCTTCGGTAAGTTTGATCGCGGTCTGTCCACCGAACTGAACGACTGCTCCGTCCGGTTTCTCGATATTTACGATGTTTTCCACATCTTCCGGTGTCAGCGGCTCGAAGTACAGTTTGTCTGCGATGTCGAAGTCGGTGCTGACTGTTTCCGGGTTGTTGTTTACGATGATCGTCTCATAGCCCTCTTTTTTGAATGCCCAGGTACAATGTACGGAGCAGAAATCGAATTCGATACCCTGTCCGATACGGATCGGTCCGGAACCAAGGACGAGGACTTTTTTCTTATCATGAGTGGATACGGCTTCGTTTTCTGTGTCCGCTCCGCCATATACAGAGTAATAATATGGTGTGGCAGCTGCGAATTCAGCGGCACAGGTATCTACCATTTTGTAAGCAGCTGTGATCTTGTAACCCTGACGGAGAGCCTTGATATCTGCCTCTGTTCTTCCACAGAGATCTGCGATCACGTAGTCCGGGAACTCCATGCGCTTTGCTTCAAGAAGAAGTTCTTCTGTCAGCGGCTGAGTCTTCAGTGCCTGCTCCATCTCTACCAGAATCGCAATTTTGTCAATAAACCATCTGTCAATCTTGGTGATTCTGTGAATGTATTCTTTGGAAATATCTCTTCGGATCGCTTCTGCAATCTTCCAGATACGGCGGTCATCTACAACTGCCAGCTCGTCGATCAGCTCATCCTCATCCAGTCCAGTAAAGTCATAGGACATCAGGCTGTCTACGTGCTGTTCCAGAGAACGGATGGCTTTCATGAGTGCGCCTTCGAAGTTATGGCAGATACTCATAACCTCACCGGTAGCTTTCATCTGCGTAGTCAGTGTTCTTTTGGCTGTGATGAATTTATCAAATGGAAGTCTCGGAATCTTAACTACACAGTAGTCAAGCATTGGCTCGAAACTTGCGTATGTTTTACCGGTAATAGCATTCGGGATCTCATCCAGTGTATAACCCAGAGCGATCTTTGCTGCAACTTTCGCGATCGGATAACCGGTAGCCTTACTTGCCAGTGCGGAAGAACGGCTTACACGAGGATTTACTTCGATAACACAGTACTCGAAACTTTCCGGATGAAGGGCGTACTGTACGTTACATCCACCTGTGATTCCGAGTTCTGTGATGATATTCAGGGCAGAGGTACGAAGCATCTGGTATTCTTTATCGCCCAGTGTCTGGGACGGAGCAACTACGATAGAGTCACCTGTATGTACACCAACCGGGTCAATGTTTTCCATGTTGCAGACTGTGATGCAGTTTCCTGCACTGTCACGCATTACTTCGTATTCGATTTCTTTCCATCCTGCGATGCAGCGCTCTACAAGAACTTCACCTACACGGGAAAGTCTGAGACCGTTCTCGAGGATTTCTCTCAGTTCATATTCGTTGTTGGCGATACCACCGCCGCTTCCACCAAGTGTGTAAGCCGGACGAAGAACAACCGGATAACCAATCTTCTTAGTGAACGCCACACCGTCTTCTACAGTTGTTACGACCTTGGAAGCTGCAACCGGCTCGCCGATTTTTTCCATGGTATCTTTAAATTCCTGACGGTCCTCAGCCTTCTTAATTGTCTCTGCTGTGGTTCCGATCAAACGAACGTTGTGTTCTTTCAGGAATCCTTTTTCTTCGAGTTCCATCGCAAGGTTCAGACCAGCCTGTCCACCCAGTGTCGGAAGTACGCTGTCCGGCTGTTCTTTGAGGATCAGCTGCTCTACAACTTCTACAGTAAGTGGCTCGATGTAGACCTTATCTGCAATGTCTTTGTCTGTCATAATAGTAGCAGGGTTGGAGTTCAGAAGAACTACTTCCATGCCTTCTTCTTTCAGAGAACGGCATGCCTGTGTACCTGCATAGTCGAATTCCGCTGCCTGACCGATGATAATCGGACCGGAACCAATTACAAGAACTTTATGTATATCTTTATTTCTCGGCATGATCTGTTCCTCCCATCATTTCCATAAATCTGTCAAACAGGTAGCTGGAATCCTGCGGTCCAGGGCAGGCTTCCGGATGAAACTGTACTGTAAAGATGTTTTTGCCGATGTATGCCATACCTTCATTGGTACCGTCATTGACATTGACAAAAGCTGGTTTTGCAATTCCCTTCTGCTCCAGGATATCAGAGTCAACCACATACCCGTGGTTCTGTGAAGAAATATATACGCGTCCGGTTGCAAGGTCCTTGACCGGATGATTGCCGCCTCTGTGTCCATATTTCATTTTATGTGTGTCACCGCCTGTTGCGAGTGCCATCAGCTGATGTCCGAGGCAGATCGCAAAAATCGGCACATCAGATTCATAAAGCTTACGGATTTCTTCTATTATAGTAGTGCACTCTTTCGGATCTCCAGGTCCATTGCTGAGCATGATTCCGTCCGGATTCGCTGCAAGGATCTCCTCCGCCGGTGTAAGTGCCGGATAAATGGTAACTTCACATCCTCTTTCATTCAGAGAACGTGCAATGTTGCGCTTTGCACCAAAATCCATAAGTGCAACTTTCGGTCCATTTCCCTTCAGTACTTCTTTCTCACGGCATGTAACTTTTTCAACTACTTTTCCTGTTGTATAAGCTTTTAAACGGGGGATTATTTCATCTAAATTGTAATTTTCATTGACTGTGATCATACCATTCATGGTACCTTTTTCACGAAGAATTTTAGTAAGAGCACGGGTATCAATGCCTGCAATACCAGGTATATCGTGCTTTTCAAGAAAATGCTGAATCGTATCCACGCTTCTGAAGTTGCTTGGGATACGGGATAATTCACGAACAATAAAACCATCAATCCAGGGTTTCCTGGACTCCTGGTCCTCATAACAGATTCCATAATTGCCAATCAAAGGATAAGTCATGCAGACAGCCTGTCCTGCATACGATGGGTCAGTCATTACTTCAAGATATCCTGTCATGGAAGTATTAAAAACGATCTCACTGATGACTTCTCTTGTTGAACCGATACTGGTTCCTGTAAACACATGGCCATCTTCTAATATCAGAAATGCTTTCATATAATCTCCCTTTCTGTTTTTTATCTAAATCTTCAAGATTGTATCATAAGAGTTTCTATTTTTCAACAGGTTAAAGTGCTAAAAATAATTAAGTTGTTCTAAAAAACTTTGATTTGGCAAATTGTCTAAGTTGAAAATATAATTTAAAAAATTTAAAATTTTATGTTGACATTTTTGTCTTTCTGAGGTATGATAAACAGGCAGTCGACGAGAGCGACTGATTCATAACGAAATGCAGGAGTGGCGGAATTGGCAGACGCGCAGGCTTCAGGTGCCTGTGGTTGCAAGATCGTGTGGGTTCAAGTCCCATCTCCTGCATTCTTTTTTTGTTTTAAATTATGGAACGCATTCAGATTGCCCGAATGCGTTCCTTTTTGTTTATTTTACTTCATATGACATTGCAACTCTCTTTACAGTTCCGTCACTGTCCTTTATATCTACATACAGTGTTTTCTTTCCTGTTGCCCCAGGTATCCAGGTGCAGGTATCAGCTGTACCAAAATCTCTCAGTCTGTACCAGTTCCCTTTATCGTCACAGATGATAAATTTGTAAGTATAGCTGCCACTTCCACCGTCAGCCTTCACACTCAGCTGTACTTTGCTTCCGCTGGATGCACTGCCGGAAGGATCCGCAACAAACTCACCTGCAAGATTGGTTTCTTTTTCTTTTACCTCATATGTAAGACTTACTCTTTTTACAGTTCCTGCACTGTCTTTTACATCCACATATAACGTTTTCTTTCCGCCTACTCCGGTCCTCCAGATATAGGTGCTGTCTGTTCCATAATCTCTCAGTTTGTACCAGTTTCCTTTATCATCATACACGACAAATTTGTAAGTATACTTTCCACTTCCTCCAGTTGCATCTACCTTCAGTTTTACCTGATTTCCTGTAATCGTACTGCCTGACGGGTCTGCCTTGACACTGGCAGTTATTTCCTCTCCCCTTACTCTGTATCCGAGACCTGCTCTTGTTACCGTTCCCTCGCTGTCTTTTACATCCACATAAAGCATTTTCTTTCCAGGAGCCCCTGTACGCCAGATATAAGTGTTTCTGTTTCCGTAATCTCTCAGTCTGTACCAGTTTCCTTTGTCATCACAGACAATAAATTTGTAGGTATATTCTCCGCTTCCTCCAGTTGCATCTGCAACAATTTCTACTTTTTCTCCGGACAGTACCTCTTCTTCATCCACACTGAGAGATACCGAAAGCAGTTTATTGATTTTTTCTGTCCTTGTTTCACCACAGATTGTACAGGTGTAGGTTTTTACCCCTTCTTCTGTATAAGTTGCTTCTGTAGTTATTTTTCCTTCATCCCATGTATGACCCGTTGCAGGAATCGTTTCCGGCTCTTCTAAAACTTTGCCACATACAGCACAATGGCTTCCTCCGGTCTTTCCATCCGTCTCACAGGTTGCATCCACATCTTCATCCGCAACTTCTGTATGTCCCAGTGCCGGGATTTCTTCTGTCTTGTTTATTCCACATCCAATACAGGTATAGGTCTTTATTCCTGTTTCTTCACAGGTTGCCTCTTTTGTCACTTTTCCGGAATCCCAGTTATGCAGAAGTACGGAAGTCTCATAATAATCACCACAGAGCTTGCAGATCATTTCTCCTTTTCCGACAGCCGGACAGGTTATATTATTTGTGATCTTAAGCTCATACTCATGTTCATGCTCCGGATCATAATTGTAATATATCGTAGCTTTTTTTATATCAGAGAACCATATTCTTGAATTTATCCAGTCATTCTCCGTACCATAATACCTTATGCTTCTTATCTGATGGCACTCCATAAATGCATCGCCATCAAAACGCACCAGTTCTTTTGGGATCGTCACTGTTTCCAGACTCGAGCATCCATAAAAGACTGCATTTCCAAGCTTTGTTACTCCTTTTGGAATTTCGACTTCCTTCAAACTGCTGCATTCTCCAAAAGCATCTTCATCAATGCTCACAACCGTCTTTGGAATCTTTATGCTCTTTAAGCTGTTACAAGCGTAAAATGCTGCAAAATCAATACTGGTCAGCCCCTCATTGAGTTCCACACTTTCCAGATTGATACAGTCCTCAAACGCACTGGCTCCAATATTGGTGATTCCGCTTGCTACGGAAACACTTTTTATATCTGATTTGTACCTAAGCCAGGGAACCGTCGGACCATCGTAAAAATTCGGCATCGTTCCGCTTCCAGAAAGAATAAGCTGACTTTTGTCATATAACTTCCAGTAAATCGTGCCGTTTATCCTTCCACCACTCGTCAACACTGCCCGTGAGCTCTGCCCGACACTGTCCGCTCCATCAGAAAATGTCTCCACCTCTGTATCTTCTTCATAGTTTTGTTCCTTTTCCTCCGTCTCTGTATCTGAAACAAAAGAATTTTCCGCCGTATCCGCAGAATCTTCTGTGAAATTCTCTGGCTGCGAAATATTCACCTCCGCCTCTGAATCATCACAAAATTCTTCAACCTCCACCGTTTCCTGTTCCATATCAGCTGCAAATATCTCACCCGGCATTACAGTCATAAGCATCGCCACTGATAATCCGATCGCCAATACTTTCTTCAACCTCATCCTTTATGTCCTCCTGTAATATCATCTGTTTTTCCTATATCCTAAGTGTAACTCAATACTTATATATAAAGCAAAAGAATTTCACCTAAAAAAAAATCTTTGGCATTATGTCTAATATATGAATATGATTTTTGTCGATTATTTTTATTTTTTCTGTTGACATTTTTCATTATATGAGGTATATTAATTAGGCAGTTGTTGGGAACAACATCTGATATATGAAATGCAGGAGTGGCGGAATTGGCAGACGCGCAGGCTTCAGGTGCCTGTGGTCGCAAGATCGTGTGGGTTCAAGTCCCATCTCCTGCATTCTTTTTTATTTTTACTATATATCTTATCTCTGTAAAGCCTTAACTTTTATAAAACAAGCCCGGATACACAGATTTTTCTGTGCATTAGGGCTTGTTCTGATTTTCATCTCAGTTCAGATAGTTATATACGGTTCTGGAATTATTCTTCTGTCTTTTCCTCTTCTGGTTCAGCCGGAACTTCCGCCTCTGGTGCTTCCACTGTCTCTTCTGGTGCATCTTCAGCCGGAGCTTCTGTTTCTGCAACCGGAGCTTCTTCCACCGGAGTCTCGTTCTCAGTTTCCTCTGTCGGAGTTTCTGCCTCTTCTGAAGTTTCTTCCACAGTATCCTCAACAGTTACTTCCTCTGCTGTTCCCTCGATCACATCATCGCCGGCTGCTTCTTCCGGCTCTTCGGTCGGGCAGGCTGCTCCACAGTGCGAACAGAAGGCTGCCTCTTTTTCAATCTGGCTTCCACATGCCGGACAGAAACGTTTGCTTCTGATCTTCAGGTCGGAGATATCTTCTTTATATTTCCCGATCTGCTCCATACGCTGATCGATCTGCTCACAGATTGCTTTCTGTGCATCATCTACCGGAATCTCTTCTTTGTAACGTTTGTAAATGATCCGTCCAAGATCTGCCATCGCTTTTTCTACCTGGCGTTCTTCTCCGGCAATTTTGTTTTTGAGACGCTGTGTCTCATAAACCTCTTCTGCACGACCACTCAGTTCCTTTGCTGTCTTTGTGAGTGTTTCCCCAAGATTTCCAAAAAAGTCTTTTGCCATAATAAAATCCCTCTCTTTCTCAAACTTCCTGTTTACTGACCGATTCTCACTGATTGCTCTCCAGAAGAGGAACCTCCTGGCCCCTCAGAAGAATCTTCGGTCCTCCGTTTCCTTCAATATATTCTCTGGTTATCACGACCTGACCGATCGAATCATCTTTCGGAATCTCATACATGATATCCAGCATATATTCTTCCAGAATCGCCCGAAGCGCCCTGGCTCCGGTATGTTTTTCCATTGCTTTGGCCGCAATGGCATGCAGCGCACCTTCATCAAATTCCAGTTTAACCTCATCCAGTGCAAGCAGTTTCTGGTACTGTTTAAGAATCGCATTACGTGGTTCACTGAGGATCTGTACCATCATATCTTCCGTCAGCCCGTTCATCGTAAAGATGATCGGCAGACGACCGATAAACTCAGGAATCATACCGAAACTGCGGAGATCATCCACGGTCACCTTTTCCAGAATATGCGGATCATTATCATACTTATCCTTAAGATCTGCATAAAAACCAATGGATGCCTGTTTGTTCAGACGCTCCTTAATGATATTTTCCAGATCCGGGAATGCTCCTCCGCAGATAAAAAGAATATTTCTTGTATTCACGGTTGTCAGCGGAACCATCGCATTCTTGCTGTTGGCGCCAATCGGAACCTCCACATCGGCTCCCTCCAGAAGCTTCAGCATCCCCTGCTGTACTGCCTCTCCACTGACATCACGCTGATTGGTATTTTTCTTTTTGGCAATTTTGTCGATCTCATCAATAAAAATGATTCCATGCTCCGCTTTTTCCACATCATTATCTGCTGCAGCAAGAAGTTTGGAAACCACGCTTTCGATATCATCACCAATATAGCCGGCCTCAGTCAGTGAAGTAGCATCTGCAATTGCAAGCGGCACATCCAGAAGTTTTGCCAGTGTCTTTACAAGATACGTCTTACCGCATCCAGTCGGTCCGATCATAAGCATATTGGATTTCTCGATTGCGATCTCATCCATGGTATCTGTTGCCACTCTTTTGTAATGATTGTAAACAGCTACCGACATAACCTTTTTGGCATATTCCTGTCCGATCACATACTCATCCAGAGTTGCCTTGATCTTATGCGGTGCGGGAATTTTTTTGAGATCCAGAACCGGTTCCTTCTTCTCTGCTTTTTTCTTTTTGGGCTTCTTCTGCTGTCCCATCTGGCTCTGCAGACTGCCAAGATCGATCATGCTGATATTTGGCATATTCAGCAGATCCCCATAGTTAAAATTGCCATTCTGCATCTGATTGTTCATGGTGTCAAAACTTCTCTGCATGCAATCCGGGCAAATATGTATGTTATTCGGAAGATCGATCATCTTGCCTGCCTGTTTCTCTGTGCGGTGGCAAAGTGTACAGAATTTCTCAGGACCATGTGTTTCTTCCTGATCGTCTGTCTCGCTGATTTCTTCCTCGACTATCTCGTCATCGTATTTATCTGTCATAAAAAACTCCTTTCACTTCAGGCGCTCCAATGCCGTATCATGCACAGAACGCACAGGCCTGTTGATGTATCCGGACATCTTCTGACCTATGCGTTCATTATAACATAACCTATCAAACTGTAAACTAAAGTTTTTATAAATTCCGTCAGTTTCCGGAACCTGTCCGTCCGCCGAGCGTTACCTGTATCGTCTTCTGTACATACTCTCCGTTATCTGCCCTGGAAATTCCCACATCTACCGACTCTCCGGATGCATAATACGTAAGCTTATTCTCCAGATCATCTTTTCCGCTTACAGCCTGGCCGTCAAAGCTGACGATGATATCTCCCTTCTGAATGCCAGATTTTCCTGCTGCTGAATCCTTGTCCACACGGATCACAAAAGCCCCCTCCGGCATATCATACATCTGAATCGCTTCCGTCGAAAGATCGGCAGATACAACCCCGAGATATGCCGCATCTGCTTCATCTACCTTATCTCTTGTCTGTCGATTCATCAGTTCCTCAAGAATTGGCTGTGCCTTGGAAATCGGGATCGCATATCCCATTCCCTCAACCGCACTGTCCGCATATTTTGCAGAGTTGATGCCAATGACCTCTCCCTGCATATTTAAAAGTGCACCGCCACTGTTTCCAGGGTTAATCGCCGCATCTGTCTGAATCAGACCTGAACTTGTTCCCTCATCTGTAGAGATGCTTCTGTTCAGAGCACTGATCCAGCCGGAAGTTACCGACTGTCCATAACCAAGTGCATTTCCGATCGCCACAACCTGTTCACCGACCTCCAGTGCATCAGAATTACCAAGCTGTGCGATCTTGATCTGTGCAAGAGTATCTTCCGGAATATCGGATTTCTGAACTGCAACAACTGCCAGGTCATTTGTCTCATCGGTTCCCTTGATCTTGGCACTGACTGCATCTTCTACATTGACATCGCCGTCACTGCCTGACATATCTACCGTCTCTTCCTCTGCATTGACCACATCATTTCCGACAAAACATACACTCAGCGTCGTTGCTCCGGAAACCACATGATTATTTGTCGCGATCAGAAGCTCATCATCATTTTCTCCAACGATAATCCCGGAACCGCTGCCTTCGCTGGAATACTGCTGTGTTCCATATCCAAAACCAAATGCCCTGAAATAATTCGGGATTTCCTGGATACTGACAGATGTAATTGCCACAACCGTCGGCATTGCAGCCCTGGCAACATCAGCAACTGTACCTGCCGGAGTGCTGCCTGTATCTGTCGCTGCAGTATCCGAAGTATCTGTTTCTGCCTCAGAAGCTTCTGTATTGTCTGATGAAGCATCTACTGCAAGCTGAGCTGTTTCAACCTGTGCAGATGAAGAACTGTCCGTTCCAAAATATTTATCCGACACTCTGTTTACGCCCTGGAATACAACGCCCGCAACCAGTCCGAAAACTACTGCCAACGAAACTGTTGCTGCCAGTTTTCTTCCACCATGTCTATGATGTTCCGGCTTTTTCCGTGGAGGCTGCATATCTGTCATCTTCTGTTCTGCACCCTGATGCATACGGTAATGTTCGTATCTGGGTGGATCATTTTGCCTGCCATTTTCTGTATCGTTCTGCGGAGCATTTTCCAGATTCCATTTTCCGTTATCACTCATACCTGTGCTCCTTTCTTACATCGATTTCTTTTATGAAGACAGTGTAGCAAGCAATTGTGTTCAAAATGTGACAAGTCCTTTAAAAAAGCGTGTTTCTCAGTCCTTCCAGTATTCCTGGTTCATTGTACACCACAGGACTGCTCTTCGGGGCAGCCGGCGGTAATTCTTCCCGGCAAGATATCCCGCATATTTACATCCCGACTGAAGGACAAACCCCGGTATCATCCACAGTTTTCCCTTTCTGATAAGATAGGAAAACGTCTTTTTCACAAGGCGCATCCCCTCACCTTCTGACGGAACATCGCGAAAGATCTCCGGATGCTCTGCCTGCGAAACTCCGAGATCAAAATTTCTGTGAAACTGCTGCATGCAGGAATAATTATGTGAATGGATCACTCTTGCATCTGCCGCATAAGCAATTCCATATCCAGCCTGAATCAGTCCGGCAGCAAAAATCATATCTTCGTTAAAAATTGCCTTCTGCACAAATCCTCCCAGCTCCTGATAGACACTCTTTCTGTATGCCGCACATACATTCGAACAAAAATAAGTTTTGATCCCATAAACCGGCAGATCTGCCTTTGTCTTTACCACAGATTCTTCCGGATAATTAAATCCTCTGGTATATCGTTCCACAAAATTACACTGGCGATCCGGAAGCTGTCGTGCATAAACAGCGCCTGTATTCTCATTCTCTATCAGTGGTCTGACCAGATTTGCCAGAAGATTTTTGTCCGCCGGCATGGCATCCTGCGTCATAAATACCATTACATCTGCCTGAGAAAGTTTCGCCGCCTCTGCTCTGGTCCCTCCATGATCAAACTCTGATTTTTTCAGATGATGTACTTCCATGATCGGATACTGTGCTTCCCATTCTCGGTTCCAGTAATCTTCTTCTGTATTCATCACAATAATATGATTGACTTCCATCGTCTGCCTAGTCAGCCGCTCCAGTAAAACTGCAAATTCTTTTCCCGGATGATATGCCGGTATGATCACATCTACTTTTATATTTTTCATTCTTTCTCCTGAATATTTTCTAAAACGTTATCTGTTATTTCTTATGGGTGTATGGTAACAGAAAAGAGGAATTTCTTCAATGAGAAATCCCCCTCTCCTGTTTCTTTTATTTTTATGGATTGTTTACTGCTGTTCAGCAGCCTCAAAATCTATCGATCCGGCCTCATCGGAATCATCATCGGAACTGTAACCGCCGCCGGAGTAATCGTCATCTCCACCGGAATAATCATCTCCGCCTCCGCTGTAGTCACTTCCTCCGGAATAATCGTCTCCGCCTCCGCTGTAATCACTTCCTCCGGAATAATCACTGTCTCCACTGTAGTCGCTTCCTCCGGAATAGTCGCTGCTGTAATCACTTCCTCCGGTTGTATCAGACCAGTTTCCGCCGCTGTTTTCGTACATAACCGTATCATCTGTACTGTTTTCTTCAACTGTAGTTGTCTGTACATCGTCCAGACTGTTTTCTCCTCCGACGATTTCAAGAATATTATTACTGTTTGCTACAACAGTAGAAGAAGGCACATAAACTTCATCTCCATACAGGAATTTGTGCAGCTCTGTTACATTTGTTTCCAGAGAAGTCGGAATGATGCAGCTTCCCTTGACATTGGAAAACTTGTAAGAAGATGGAAAACCAGTCGTATCATCTACTCTGTATCCGATCAGCTGCGGAAGAAGCTGAAGGATCTCTGTCTTGTCCATGGATGTCGTGATCATCGGGAACACATCATCCATGATCGTAAAGATCTTGGTCAGTCCGGCTGATTTTGCTTTGCTGACGATCATCTGAATGACTCTACGCTGTCTCTCTGTACGTCCCATATCCAGACTTGCTGTATAACGGATACGGCAGTAGGAAGTTGTCTGTACGCCGTTCAGATGATAACTGTACTGAACCTTTTCGATATCGTCCGGACGTTCCGGAAGCTCGATCGGTGTGTAGGACTTTCCTGTCTCTTCTGAAGTTTCTACACAGTAGTTGTTCATATGGACAATTTCCGCATAGGACATATCCATGTCCAGGCCACCGAGATCATCAATGATCGTTGCCAGAGCACTGAAGTTTACGGTTGCATACTCTGTAATATTAAGGTCAAGGTTTGTGTTGAGCATGGTGATCGCCTGCTCAGCTTCTCCCTTTGCATAAGCCGCATTCGCCTTGGAATACGTATCATCTCCAAGATTCAGGAGAGTATCTCTGTATACGGAAACAAGCTTTACATCTTTTGTGTCATTGTTGACACTGGCAATAATGATCGTGTCACTGTTCTCACCGCCCAGTGCCGCGTTTTTGTCACGATGATCGATACCAAATAACGCATATGTTGTATAGCCGGTCAGTGTTGATGTCTCAGAATCAATAGAATCCTGTACTTCCTGGTTTACCTTGATCTTGCTGTCATCAAGTACCGGCTGATTGAGTTTATCCAGTTTGGAGCTCAGCTGTCCATATACATACAAACCGCCGACAAACAGAAGCAGTATGATAATTTCAACCGCAAACAATATCTTTTTTGCTTTTGACTTTGGTCGTGCCATCTTCTCTCCCCTTATCTTTTAATATGCATTTTTGTTTATAAATCCCTTAAAAATCGTCAGAAACAGAATCTTAATATCGAATCCGATCGACCAGTTTTCAATATAATAAAGATCACAGTCGATTCTTTTTCTGATCGAAGTATCTCCACGATACCCGTTTACCTGTGCCCACCCGGTCAATCCCGGACGAACCTGATGCTTTACCATATAACGCGGGATCTCTTCTCTGAATTTTTCTACAAAAAACGGGCGTTCCGGTCTCGGTCCGACCAGACTCATATCTCCACGCAATATGTTAAAAAGCTGTGGCAGTTCATCTATGCTGGTTCTCCGCATAAATTTACCGATCCCGGTCACACGCGGATCATTCTTGACGGTCCATGCCTTCTTTTCTTCTGATTCAGGCTGAATCTCCATAGAACGGAACTTGTACATCCAGAACGTCTTGTTGTGAAGTCCTACCCGCTCCTGTTTGTAGATCAGCGGTCCCGGTGAAGTCAACCGGATCAGAATACACATCAGAAGCATGACCGGTGAGGAAACAATAATCGCTGCGATCGCACCTACAATATCCATCACACGTTTGACCATCGCATTAAAAGTATTGCTCAGTGGCACATAACGGATATTGATCACGGGCAGTCCCAGAATATCCTCTGTATATGGTTTGGTTGGAATGATCTTGTTGTAATCCGGAATAAATTTGGTATGTACCCCGGATTTTTCACACATTGCAACAATCTCTTCAAGCCGATAATACTCGCTCAGTCCCAGTGTAATTGCAATCTCATCCAGACGGTTCGTCGGTAAGATCACAGAAAGATTGGCAATACGTCCGATCACCTTGACTCCGTTATATATGGTCCCTGCTGCAACATTGTCATCAAGAATCCCACGGATCACATAACCCCATTGTGGATTCTGCCTGATCCTGTCGATATATTCTTCTGCTGCACGGCTGTAACCGACCAGTATCATCTGTTTCTGGTTCAGGCCTCTCTTGCGCATATTGCGGAGCACGGCAAAAAGCAGCAGACGGACACCCCACTCCATGATGATATTGATCACACAGAAAATGTAAACTGTCAGTCTGGAAAAATCCGGTTCTCCAACCATATATAAGGCGAATACCACCAACAGAAGTCCCAGTACATTCGCTTTGATAATATTTGCAAGAAGAAGTCTGCGTCCCTGCATATGCAGTGGCTCATAAAGAGTAAATGCCTGATACAAAAGCAGATATGCCGGAATAATAAATATCAGGGCAAACATGTACTCCTCAAAAGCAAGTGCCCGGACTGCTGAATAAGCAAATGGTCCGATAAAACGGATCATCCAGGCAAATACATAGGCAACAGCAATGACTATAATATCGAGCAGCATCTGGAGACGACTGAAATTTTTCTGATTGTCCTGAATCAACCTCTGCCACCTCTATCCATTCATTATGCTGACAATATCTCTCCAGAAAGAGTGCTTTTATCTGCATTCTCTCTCCGGACAGACACGTCTATATTATAATAGTTATCTTTTAAAATCAACAATATCCTTGAGATATTATATTAAAATTCCATAAACCGCTGTAAAACTGACTTTATGCCCGAAACCTGAAAAACATATTCTTCCACAGCTCAAGCTGGATTTTACAATAGTATGGCAGATGTTTTGCCTTAAACGGAACTTTTTTATGTTTCATACTGATAGAAAAGCCGTTTTTGATACCTGCCAGATATTCTTTGCCCATTCCTTTTACTGCAAAGAACAGAAATTTGACCAGAAATCCGACTGCCAGAAACGGAAGATTCAGTATGATCTGCAGAAGCGGCATGTTCTTGTAGATCAGATAAATATTATTTCTCGAAGAATATCTGGTCTTAAACTGATTATATCTGGAACCGCTTGTTCCACTTCCCACATGATACACGATCGCTTCCGGAGCATACCAGTTCTCGTATCCATAAATCCTTGCCCTGTACCCAATATCCATATCTTCCAGATATGCAAAATGCTCCTCATCAAAATATCCGATTTTTTCCATTATTTTTTTGCGATAAATGGCAGCTCCGCCACAGGCCGCGAATATCCTGTCCTCTGTCTGGTAAGTATCGATATCCTTACCTTTTCCTCTGGCAAAAGCCCATCCCAGTGCACAGTAAAAATTTCCGGCATCATCCAGTCTGTCGCGGTCATGATACTGCACCATCCGCGCTCCGCACGAAAATGCATGTTTATGTCTTTTGATCGCTGCCAGCATCTTTTCCACAAAATCTTCTTTTACTTCTGTATCATTGTTGAGAAGAAGTACATACGGAGCTTTCGCCGCATGGATTCCCTCATTGACTGCTCTGCAGAATC
Source organism: Blautia sp. MSJ-19 (assembly GCF_018918125.1). Taxonomy (GTDB): domain Bacteria; phylum Bacillota; class Clostridia; order Lachnospirales; family Lachnospiraceae; genus Blautia_A. The sequence continues at coordinate 137,877 of NZ_JAHLQA010000017.1, read as the reverse complement.
CAAAATTTTCCGGCAGTTCAATAATATGCACCCACGGATAATTTGCCGTCACAAAAGAACAGCTTCCGTCTGCGGAGCCATTATCTACCAGAATGACTTCAAAATTTTTCAGTGTCTGCCCTTCCAGACTTCCAAGAACGCTGTCCAGAAATGCAATCCCATTAAAATTCGGTATGATTACCGATACTTCCATAATTTCTCCTATCTGTCTGTATTGTCTTTGCTTTGCATCCCTTTGAGGGGACGAAGTGAATAATTCCATTTTGTCAGAGAAAGGTTTTTATTATAGTATGGATCGCCTTTTTTGAGGATATCGATCCAGTGAGAACGCATATATTCAATCTCTTCCTGGAAACGCCGTACCTTTTCTTCGCTGTCCTCTGCCCCTCTCGTCTTGGATTCCATATGATACAGCTGAACATATGGATCATAAACGATCAGCCTTCCTGTCTGTCTGACTTTGAGACACAGATCCACGTCATTAAATGCCACAGCAAGTTCTTCACTAAAACCACCAGCATCTTCAAAAGCTTCTTTTTTCATCATCATACAGGCCGCTGTCACCGCACTCATATCCTGAATGATGGATGCCTTATGCAGATAACCGGTACGATTTGCCGGCATATTCACAAACATATGGCCTGCAATTCCTCCGATTCCGATCACACAGCCGGCATGCTGAATGGTGTTATCCGGATAAAGCAGTTTGACTCCGACCGCACCAACTTCTTTTCGCTGACACATACCAAGCATTTCAGTCAGCCATCCCTCTGTGATAACCGTCACATCATTGTTGAGGAACAACAGATATTCTCCCTTCGCATGACGGACGCCATAATTGTTGATCGCGGAATAGTTGAATTCCTTTTTCCAACGGAGCAGACGGATCTTCGGGTCTTTGGAAAGTTCTCTGTAATACTGAAAGATTTCCTCCGAAGTACTGTTGTTTTCTACGATAATGATCTCATAATTGAGATAAGCTGTTTTTTTGCGGATAGATTCGATGCAGGCACGCAGAGACTCCGTTTCATCTTTATTTGGAATAATAATAGAAACAAGGGGATTCCCCTGCACTGGATACTGCACTCTGAAAAATCCAAGATCCGGTGTATGTGTTACCGTTCCCTCTTCTCCAACTCGTTTCAGATGTGCTTCGATCGCACGTCTGCCAGCCTCAAATGCATACATTTTACTTGCCGGATTGTCTGCTGTAGATGCTTTGTGTGTACGCCAGTGATACAGAATCTCCGGTACATGCCCGATCCTGTCCGCCTGTTCCACACACCGAAAAATAAAATCATGATCCTGTGCCCCGTCAAATTCCTGCCGGAAGCCGCCGACTTTTTGGATCACCGACTGTCTCACAATAAAGAAATGGCAGATATAGTTATTGGAACGCAGCAGATCCAGACTGAAATCCGGTTTCAGATGTGGCTGAAAATGTTCACTTAAATCTGTTGTAACCTTATCTTCATCTGTATAAACAGCATCCAGTCCCGGATCTTTTTCCAGTGCCATTGCGATCTCATAAAGAGCATTTGGCGCGAGAAGATCATCATGATCCAGAATTCCCGCATATTCTCCTGTCGTCATCGCAAGTGCTGCATTTGTATTTCCTGCAATTCCGAGATTTTCTTGCAGATCCTGTACATGAATGCGGCTGTCTCTGACAGTATACTCCGCAAGCACAGCCTTCATCGCTTCATCATCCGGACTTCCGTTTGCAATACACAGTTCCCAGTTGGAATACGTCTGTGCAAGAAGAGAGTCGATCATCTGTCTCAGAAACAGCTCCGGTGTGCGATATGCCGGTACTGCCACACTGAGCAGGGGAGCATTCGAAAAACGGTGCCTGCGCTGCCTTTCCAGTTCTGCCTCATCCGGCACATAAGCCTCATACCATGGACCATATGGCACTTCCTCCGGCTCAAACCTTTCATGAAGGCGTATCCAGAATTCTTTGGGTCCATAATGTTTAAAATAACGCAGTCCTTTTTTAATCGTATAAGGACTTAGTTTTTTCAGCATCCTGCCCCATTCGATCCGGCCTGATACATCTTTATTTTTACTCATATTATAACTTTTCCTCATGTTCTGCTCTTAATCTTTACAGAATCATTTCAATAATTTTACTTATAATCGGCTTTATTTTATCATCCACCCTTCATTTTTGCAAGGGCAGATGTTATTCCATCCAATTTACCAGTGGCATTCTGCTTGAATTACCATTCAAAATGGGATATGATAGACTTCAGATATAAAGTATAGAATTATCATTAAAATACAAAACAGGAGTACATTTTATATGAAATTAAAAAAATTATGCAGCAGTCTTGCTGTTCTGGGACTTAGCTGTTCACTGATATTTCAGACACCGGTCCTGGCAGCCGAAGAAACAGCCGCAGCAGAAACAACTTCTGCCATCTCCACCAACAGTATCTCCGGATGGCCACAGGGACCGGAGATCACTTCAACCGCAGCGATCGTTATGGAGGACACAACCTCTACAACACTGTATGCTAAAAACATGGATCAGATTCTTTATCCAGGTGCTACCGTAAAAGTCATGACCACGCTTCTCGCACTGGAAAACGCACAGCTCACCGACTCGATCACCATGACTGCAACCGGCGTATCCGGTGTCACAGACGGCGGTGCCAATATCTCCGCACAGGTGGATGAAGTATTTACTGTAGAGCAATGTCTCTATGCGATCATGCTGGCTTCTGCCAACGATATCGCACTGCAGGTTGCCGAACAGCTGGGCGGATCTGTAGACGGATTTGTCCAGATGATGAACGCCCGCGCTGCTGAGCTTGGATGCAGCAATACTGTATTTACCAATCCAACCGGGATGCCGGATGAAAATCAGCACACCACAGCACATGATATGGCATTGATCATGAAAGCCGCGATCGATAATGAATCTTTCCGAACTATTGCCGGCACTGCTTCCTACACGATTCCTGCAACCAACGTTTCCGGCGGTGAACGAGTTCTGACCAACAACTTTTCTCTGTTGAACAATACGAATGCTTCTTATTATCAGTACTGCATCGGCGGACGTGAAGGATATACCGAAGCCTCCGGCAGCACACTGGTCTGCGGAGCCGAAAAAGACGGAGTTTCTCTGATCGCCGTTGTTCTCCAGGGTGCTTCCGGCACAACTGCCGCCGAAGCAGTCAGTCTCCTGAATTATGGATTTGATAATTTCCAGATGCTTTCTCTCGGTGATACGGATTTCAATATGATTTCCGGTGGAAATGTCTTTGTTCCGGCAGGTACCACTGCAGATGCCCTCACCACACAGGATGGCGAGGTACAGGATGAACAGTATACCCGTCAGTTCTTCTACAATGGTACTCTGGTGGGCACCGCTCTTATGGCTGCCACTGCCCCGGAGGAAGACAGCACCTTAATGCAAACCAGTGCCCAGAATGTGGAGGCAGCCCAGAATTACACGGCGGCTCACTCCAATATTCCATATTTTGCAATCGGCGGTGCCGCCCTTGTTCTTTTCCTTTTGATTCTTCTTCGCATTATAAAAATTGCAAAATCCTGACCACATAAAAATGCATAAAAAAGCAACAGCCCTATGACAGAGCTGTTGTTTTTTTGTTTGTCTTTTTCTTTTTATACAGTACCAGAAATACCTGGCCGCCAATCATAAGAATCCAGCACAGAATGCTGACCAGTGCGCCGGAATACAAGCCCGGAGCCTGGAACGTAAGCGTCAGTGTATGATTTCCTTCCGGTACTTTGCACGCCAGAAATCCAATATCACCCCGGAGCAGTTCGGTTTCCTGACCGTCAATCGTCAGACTCCATCCATTTTCATATGGTATCATAAATAACGCATATCCGTCTGTCTCTGCATGGATGCTTCCTGTCAGCCGTGAATCGATCACCGGTGCATCCAGGGTCACTGTCGATGACTGTTCTTTTTCCTTCTGTGCTTCTGTTTTCAGTTTATCCAGTTCCGACACATTCTGTATCTCCGTACCATCTTCCAGTGCAATGGCACCTCCCAGAAGCGTATCTCTTGTCTCCTCCGTACACAGTTTACTGAGACTGTTCTCCGAAATCGCCGTACTGTAAAAATGCGCTGTCTCTGCATCCAGAAGATTTTCGTGAATATAGAGCCCGCCCTCCAGCCGGATCATCCGGTATTTACTGGTATCCAGTTCCTTCTGTCCAGAAAGAATATATTTTACACCCAGAAAAGCCGCCAGCCAGTTATCACTGATCTGATTCCAGAAAACATAATGGTTCTGATCTGACACAAACAACTGTGGACAACAGGCTTCCACGAATTTCTTTACCCAGCCATTCATGACCGAATTGTAGGTAGATACGCCTCGATATCCCTGTGCCACTGAATCCATTGCCAGAGAACCGGCCATATAGTCTTTTTCCACCCGATAAAAACTACTGTCGTTCTCTTCAAGATAGCTGAGGCAGTCCTGCATATCTGTACGATAGATCGCCCGGAAAAAGTCCTGCGGCTTTTCTGCCTCCGCACTGTATTTCACCAGATCATCTTCCGATTCCCACATGGCTTCATAACGCTGTGTTTCCTGTTCCATCTGCTCCTGCGGGGTATCTGATTTTTTCATGGTAACTCTGTTTTCGTAATTAACTGCACCCTCGGATACCATACTGACTGCCAGACCTGCTGCCATCACACCCATGAGTGCTTTGCGGATCTGCTGCTTTTTCATATAATTCAGAACCAGCATGCAGACCGCAAACAAAATCCCTGTGACAGTCAAAATCAGAATATTCCTTTTGTAAACCGCATAACCTGCCTGTTCATAGCCACTCCAGTATTCCACACACATCAGCACAGCCACTGCCGCAAGCAAAAGCAGGCTCACTTTTCCGCCTTTTCTGAGATAATCCCACATCCATGCCATCAACAACACGAGCACCGGCATCAGAACGAAGGTATAGCGGAAGGAAACAATCGTAAAATAATTAAAGACGATTCCACCGATTGGAAAGCTTACTCCGACAATAATGAGAAGTGCCGCTGCATAAAGCACCCTCTTCGCTCTCTTCTGCATATCTGATTTCCAGAGTACCGCAAGAAACTGCACATCCATAAAAACAGAAAGTGCCGAACAGAACATCACCGGATCTTCATAATAATTTCGCATATAATGCTGCGTTGCCTTTGCCATTCCATAGCCATTCTGAAGATTGCTGGAAAAGATCCGTTTAAAAAGTGTCTCATAATATTTCGGTGCAAACGGTGTAAAACATCTTTTTACAAACTTCCAGAAACTTGTTCCGCTGCTGTCCAGTCTGGTAGATACCCCCAGAAGAATCTCTGCCATCGGAAGAAAGATCACCATACTCATTCCGATCCCCAGAAGGATTTCTCCGCATCCGAGCAGAAACCTGCCCAGACGCTGCTTCCAGGTCAGACCTTCCAGCATCAGAATACGGAAGATCAGATACAGCCCTGTCGCCGCCAGACACATGTATGTAAAATACACACTGTAGATTCCACACAGAAAGACCATGACAGGAAAAAAGCCTCTGCCTTTTTTCTTCTGTACAGATTTTTCACAAAATCCAAGCAGCAGCGGAAGGTAAATCACTGCCGTACCAAACTGATAATGCTGTCCCCATACCAGAAGAAATCCATTCAGTCCATAAACATACGCAGCAAGCAGCTTTGCCTGCCAGCTGAAAGAAAACTGTGACACAAACCAGTAACATGCCATTCCTGCCGCCAGGATCTTCAGGATCTGAATAACATTAATGTAGATCAGCATATGTGCCGGTCCCAGCACAACTCCGATTCCATAAAGAAGCATCAGGAACGGATCAAACAGGTTGAAGTTGAATACATTGATTCCAAGCCCATTCGTAAAATCCCATAATGCAAACTCGCCGGACCGCAGATGATTGACAATACCGGTATAGATCATGATGTACTGCTGCCAGGTATCGCTTCCGATATCATTAAAGATCAGCAGGCGGTCACCAAGCAGATACTCTCTGAAAATAATCAGACAGCTTATGCCCAACAACATTATCAATAAAAAAAGTACCCTGATATTTTGTTTTTTTTCGCTTGTCTGCATGATCTTACATAATCTCTTTCAGATAACGTCCAAGTGCATCTTTCCAGTCAGGAAGTCTTGTAAATCCGTGTTCTTCCAGCTTTTTCTTTTCCATGCGGCTGTTGGAAGGACGTTTTGCCTTTGCCGGATATTCCGCAGAACTTACCGGAAGGACTTTGACAGCCATACCTGCCTGACGGAAGATCTCTTTTGCAAAATCATACCAGGAAATATAGCCGCCCTCGTTGGTTGCATGGTATTTGCCATATTCTTCTTTTTCCAGCATATCTACCAGCAGTCTTGCCAGATCATACGTATATGTCGGTGTTCCGATCTGGTCATCCACAACCGTCAGAGTATCATGTGTTTTTCCGAGGTTCAGCATGGTTCTGATAAAGTTTTTGCCGTTGAGTCCGAATACCCATGCAATGCGCACAATGTAATGCTTCGGTGCATATTTTTCTACAGCTACCTCACCCTCATATTTGGACTGACCATATACATTCAATGGCTCCACAACCGGATCATCCGGCTCCCACGGACGGGTTCCCTGTCCGTCGAACACATAATCTGTACTGATGTACACCATCGGAATGTCGAGTTTTCCACACATCTTTGCAATATTTGCAGTTCCATCCACATTAACTTTGTGACAAACCTCCTGGTTATCCTCTGCCGCATCCACAGCTGTCCAGGCTGCACAGTGTACCACCCTGTCCGGATGAACCTCTCCGATCACTTTTTCCACTGCTGCACTGTCAGTAATGTCCATCTCTGCAACATCCACACCGACACCCTCATATCCTCTTTTTGCCAGCTCATTCATAACATCATAACCAAGCTGTCCTTTTACACCTGTTACCAGTACTTTCATACCAAGCCTCCTATATTCTCTTCAATGAAAAATCCTGGCTCTTTAATGTCAGATTCGGATTGTAGTACGGATCTCCGTCCCGCATGATATCCGGCCAGCGTCTTTCAAATGTCTGAATCTCTTTATTAAAACGTGCTACTTTTTCCGGTGTATCTTCCAGTCCTCTGGACTTGGATTCATAATGATACAGCTCTGCATATGGATTATAGACGATCAGATATCCTGCTGCACGCAGCTTCATGCAGAAATCAATATCATTAAATGCAACCGCAAGCTCTTCTGTCAGACCACCAACCTCATCAAAGGCACTTCTTTTTACCATCATACACGCGGCTGTTACCGCACTGTAATCCTGTGCGCAGATGATCCTGTGGCAGTATCCGGTCGTACCACGCGGCTGCAGAACAAAACAGTGACCTGCAATTCCGCCAAATCCGATAACGACTCCGGCATGCTGGATCGTATCATCCTCATAATACATGCGGGCACCAACCGCACCTACATCACTTCTCATGCAATAGCCAAGCAATTCTTCCAGGCAGTCTTCATTGATGATTTCTGTATCATTGTTGAGCAGAAGGATATATTCTCCTTTTGCAAAAGTCGCACCGTAATTGTTGATCGCAGAATAATTAAATTCTCTGTCCCAGTACACCACATGTGCTTTTGGATTTTCTGCTTCCAGTTGTTTATAATACTGAAACGTCGCGTCTTCTGTACTGTTATTTTCCACAATGATATATTCATAATTCTGATAAGTGGATTTCTGATCGATCGAATCCATACAACGTTTCAGATCATCAATGTGATCTTTATTCGGAATGATGATCGAGATCAACGGATCATGGTCTCTGTGGAATTTTGTTCTGTAAAGTCCAAGGAACTCTCCCTGATATACTTCTGCATCAATCCCTGTTCTTCTGTAATGCTCCTCGATCGCACGTTTTCCTGCTTCAAATGCATACATCTTACTTTCCGGATTTTCTGCCGTAGAATCTTCATGGCATCTCCAGTGATACAGAATCTTCGGTACATGACAGATCTGCTCCGCTTTCACGGCTTCCACACAGCGGAAGATAAAATCATAATCCTGCGCACCATCAAATTCTTTGCGCAGCACTCCTACCTGATCGATCACAGTTCTGTCAACCACAAACAGATGGCAGATATAATTCACCGTACACAGCAGATCCGGATTGTAGTCTGGCTTAAAATGAGGCTGGAAGAACTTATGTCCATCCATGGACATTTTGTCTTCATCAGAATACAGCACACGGATTTCTCTGTTTTTATTCAGTGCCTTGACACACTCGAACAGCGCGTGTGGTGTCAGTTCATCGTCATGGTCTGCAAATGCGATATAATCCCCCGTTGCGATTTCAATGCCAGCATTGGTATTTTCAGAAATCTGCAATGCTTCTTTGTGAGAAACCACCCGGATCCTTTCGTCAGAAGATGCCAGCGATTCCAGAATCTCCGCCAGAGGAGAATTTTCTCCGCTTCCGTCAGAAAGACAGAGTTCCCAGTTTGGGTAGGTCTGATTCTTCACGGATTCTACCAGCTGTCTCAGATATTTCTCCGGTGTCCTGTATAACGGAATCACAATACTGATCTTAGGCTGAAATTCAAATTTTTCTCTCTTCTGCCGCTCCAGTTCCTTCGCATTTGGGAGATGACGCAGAATCCATTTCTGATACGGAATCTCTCTGGTTGAAGCTGTACGGATCTTGGATGCCACTTTTCCTACCAGTGCCGCACTTCCCTGACTTCTCCAGTAACGGATACCTTTCTGTGCGTATTTTTCTATTTTTTTGCGGAGCACCACTGCCTGCTGCAGCGGCACTACATGGACAGACTTGGTATCTCCTGCATAAAATACTACATAGACTACTTTTCCACTGAGATTTGTCAACTCTGCAAAAAATCCCGATTTGTCTGTGTGTTCCATCTCTTCATAGAGCTGTTCCACATCTACTCGCTCCGTTCGCAGGATCTCTGCCTGAATCTTCTGCTTATTTTCATCAAAAATCTGAATGCGTACCGGCTCTTTGGCTACTGCCCATCCGCGGATACGCAGAAATCCCTGCTGCACTTTTTCTTCTTCAATAAAAAACTGCGGCTTTCCTCTGCGCTTCTCCAGATTCTTTACCGGTATCGAAAACCAGCAGAATGTTTTTTCCGGCATATCTGCATAAACTGTCAGTTTCTGAAATCCATCCAGGGATTTCGGCAGCTGTACAGCAGCTGTGATCCGCTCTCCACGCAGCAGATCCGGATCTTTAAAACGTTCCAGCGCACTGACTACTTCCAGTCTCTGAATCTCCGCTTTTATCTCAGAGCCGTCCAACATGGCACGCATTTTTGCCTCTTTCGGCCATGTGCCCTGTAAAATATAGCAACAGGGATCCTGCAGATGAAAGCGGTCCTTTGTTACCTCAAAAATTTCTCTTGCCATATCAACCTCGTTTCTCAGTCCTCCCTTAAAGAACAGTCTCCCTCTGTTACCGAAAGGTTCGGGCTGTAATAAGGATCTCCTGCTTCTAACTGAGCAGCCCATTTTTCCTTGAATCTTGTCACTTCTTTATCAAAACGGAACTGTTTTTCCGGAGTATCTTCCAGGCCTCTTGATTTGGACTCATAATGATACAGTTCCGCATAAGGTGTAAACACGATCTTCTTTCCTGCCGCCCGCAGCTTCATGCACAGATCAATGTCATTGAACGCAACCTGAAAGGTCTCGTCAAAGCAGCCCACTGCCTCGAAATCTGTCTTCCGCACCATCATGCAGGCAGCTGTTACCGCGCTGATCTCCTGTACACTGATCATCCTGCCAAAATATCCCGTCTCTTCTCTGGATGCACGGCACATAATATGTCCGGCAATTCCCCCGAGTCCGAGTACCACTCCTGCATGCTGGATCGTGTCATCCGGATAATAAAGTTTCGCTCCTACTGCTGCCACCTGATCCTGCTGACAGATCTGCAGCATTTCTTCTATCCACTGTGGTGTAAGGATCTCCACATCATTGTTAAGAAACAGCAGATATTCTCCCTGTGCCTCTTTTGCTGCAAAATTGTTGATCGAGGAATAATTGAATTCTTTTTCCCAGGTCAGTACCTTTACTTTTGGATAACGTCCCGGCAGCTTTTTGTAATATTCAAATGTCTCCGGATTCTCGCTGTTATTCTCAACCACCAGGACTTCATAATTCCGGTAGGTAGATTTTTTGTTCATGGAAAACAGACACAGCTCCAGATCTTCTATATGATCTTTATTTGGAATGATGACAGAGACCAGCGGTGTTCCCTGCACCTTCACATAGCTCCGGTACCAGCCCGACCGTTCGGTCATCTCTACTTTTGCTTCGATTCCCAGGCGCTGATAATGTTCACGGATTGCGTTTCTTCCCGCTTCATACGCATACATCTTGCTTGCCGGATCCGCCGCTGTGGAATCCATGTGACAGCGCCAGTGATACAGCACCTTCGGAATATGCACGATATTTGCTGCCTGTTCACAGCAACGGAAAATAAAATCATAATCCTGCGCACCGTCAAATTCCTGTTTCAGATAACCGACTTTGTCCGCCAGACTTTTCCGTACCACAAATATATGACAGATATAATTGTTTTCACGCAGACGGAACAGATTGAAATCGGGTTTGAAATTCGGATCAAAATAATGTCTTCCGTCCATGCTCACCTTATCTTCATCGGTATACAGGACATCCGTTCCGGACTTCTCATTGATGGCCCGGACAATCTCATACAGTGCATCCGGCTCCAGTGTATCATCATGATCACAGAGCATCAGAAACTCTCCTTCTGCCAGTGCGATCGCCGCATTCGTATTTACAGAAATACCACCATTTTCACTGAGCTTGGTATATACCAGTCGTTTTTCTTTTCCATAATGCTTTTCAAGGAATTCTTTTGCTTTATCATTCGGACTTCCATCTGCCAGACATAACTGCCAGTTTTCATAGCTCTGTGCACGTACCGAATCCACCAGCTCTTTCAGATACGGAAGTGGCGTCTGATATAATGGAATCACAATGCTGATCTGCGGTTTCTCTGCAAAATCCGCATGTTTTTGCTTTCTCAGAGTTTTTCTGTCTGCCTGGTGTTTTTTCAGCCATGCTTCATAGCCTCCCGTACTCTCCGGTTCATTTTTGCCGAACAGTCTGCTGAAGAACCCTTTGGGTCTGTTCGCTTTCCGAAGCTCCTGGACATCAATCTCACAGGTCTTTGTCACAGAATCTCCCCGGAAATGAAGAACGATCCGTTTTCCCGGAATCTCCTGAATATTTGCCGAAATACGAAAGCCGATCTCCTGCGTGCGGTATTCCTCATCCAGTCCTCTGCGTTCGGCCACATCCGGTCTTCTGCCACGGCTGATCCTGCATTCCAGAATGCTCATATCCTCTTTATGGACAGCAATTTCCACTGTTCCTCTCTGGTCAATTGCCCAGCCCTGAATTTCCAGCATGGTATCATACAGGACTTCTACTCTGTCCAGATGAAATTCCACAAGGCTTTCCTTCATGAAATCTTCCAGTTCATCAGAAGTTTTTTCCCAGATGGAGGCCTTTTCCTTCCCATCTATTACAAAAAGTTCCAGCTCCTGATATTTCCGGGATAGCTGCAATGCATCCGGAATACACACCGTAAAGCCAGGCAGAAAATCTCCCGCCGCTTCTTCCAGTGCCTGTTCCACGTCCGGACGTGGATGGAACTGTACTTTGGGAATCTCAATCTTCTGATGCCCGTCAGCAAAAAGTTCAAATTTGCATTCTGTCTTTGAAGAAGGAAAATACCATCCCTCCAGACGCAAAACATGTCCATGTCTGTCATTATATTTCTGTTCATCTACGCTGAAGCGTAATTTTTCCATGTTTCATCCTCATTAAAAATTGTTTTTCACAGATTTCTCTCTGTTATTTTTTCTTGATTCCCCGGTACAGCTTCCAGACCTTTGTGTTTTCCATTTCATGGATCTGGCGTTTCAGCTTCCGGATCTCCTGATCTTTCTGTGCCGATGCACTGGCAAATGCTTTCCAGAATTTTTCCTGCGCATCCTGTGCTTTCATCACATATACTTCCAGTCGGACAGCCTGTCCTTTTTTCGGCAGATCTTCCACGATAAACTGCGGATCTCCCGCACCAAAGTAATACTGTCCGGCACCCAGTGGAAATCCATTTGTAGAAAAGGAAAGTTTCTTTCCATCATCCAGTGTCAGTGTTTTTAATTCCAGCCCGCCGACAGCCTCACCTGGGTCCAGGCGCAGCCTGTGCACACCTTCCGGAATCGGGATATCAATGCAGACACCCTGCCGTCCCATCGGCAGAAGAACAGAATCTTTTTCCGAAAAATCAGCTCCCCTGTCGTAAAACACCTGAAGCCTCCGTTCTGCACTCGCTGCGCGAAGCTGCTCATAATAAGCCAGAATATCAACTTTCCCCGGTGAAACCTCTTCATACATGGAAAGCAGCGGAATATGTGTCCCCTGCATGTAATTCTGAAAATGGCGTTCCATTTCTGCAAAAAGCTCTATTTCTTTTTGTGAAATTCCTGCTTTTCCATAAAAATCCCGTTCTTTAAGTATCCTGCGTTTGCCATCGCTTTCCAGATAATAATGGATCATACGGTACAGAATGTACTTGCATGGGATTGGGAAACGGAAGGTCCATTCATAATCAATCACAGATACTCTGTCTTTTTCGATCAGAATATTGGCAGGTACCAGATCAATATTGGACATTCCGCTGCAACGACAGTTCTCACTGATCTCTGCATCTCCGAATACCTCCACAAACTCCGGTGTCTTGAAAAAGATTTCTCCCTCATGGATGTGACGGATCTTTTTGAGATACATAAAAAACAGTTTTTCCAGTTCTTCCAGCTTTCCTTTTTCCAGAAGACTGTCCAGACGTTCCTCCAGTGTTTCACCTTCCAGGTATTCCAGACGTACACCTTCCTCTTCAGCAGAACAGGTATTCATTTCCAGCCCCTCTCTTCCATAAAAGGCAGAAAGTTCTCTGGAAATACGTTCCAGATTTTTTACATGCTCCACTGCTCTTGTATCTGCCGGAAGTTTTCGTACAGACCGTTTGCCTGCATGATTCTCACAGATATCTGTCCGGATATCAAACTCCGGTGCACGCTCATTTGAAAACTTGGAGTAGATTGTCTCTGTCTCTATTTTTTCTTTACTGATCAGCAAAAGAAAAGAATTGGCAAATTCCGGATACAGATCATTTTCCAGCAGAGAATCATAAACCGGTGACTCCTGAAACAGCTGCAGCCGCAGACGGTCATAATTGGTTTCCAGACGATTAAGCTCACCTTTGGCCGGAAGACGTCTGTCTGAATAAATCGTCATCGGAAGCTTGTAATCCGGGAATGGATAATACCAGGAAGCCTGCAGATTTCCTGCTTTTTCAAGAATTGCAGACAACTCTTTTTTAGAAAAAGTTTTCACTCCGCTGGTTGTCGGATATCCTTCCAGTCCCTCGAACAGTGTTCCAAAATGATCCTCCGTGCATCCTGCCCAGTATTTCAGCCCCAGACGGTTCTCAATCGCAAGAACGATCTTCCCGTCCGGTTTGAGATGTCTGGAAATAATCTTCAGAAAATCTATATAAGGAGTTTCACTCTGTATATAGGCTTCCCCATATTCAAATACACCGATCAGCGTAATATAATCATATTTTTCTGTAAGTGTTTTTTCGATATCCTGGAAATTTCCCATAAGAATCTGCAGATTCGCAAAGTCTTTGTGTCTCCAGGCATTGATCATACTGCGTTTCTTTGACAGTTCAATACAGGTGACCTTTGCTGCTTTTTTGCACAGTGCACCGGTCACAGCTCCGCATCCGGAACCAATCTCAAGCACACTCTCCCGGCCGGTAAAAGGAAGCCAGCTCAGGATATTTTCTCTGATATGAGAATAATGATACAGGATTGGCCAGCTTTTGCGCTCTGCAATCACCTGATTCCATTGCTCTTCCGGATAAGTTCTGGCAATTTCCAGCATCTCATCTTCAATCGCACCATCTGTATATAAATCCTGTCCCGGATAATACGTATCATCCAGAATTACCTGTCCAATTTTTTCTGTCATGCTTCTTCTCCACAATGAATTTCCACTTTTGAGTTCATATCATAAAATCCAACGGTATTTTTGTTGGACACAACTGTAATGTTACACGCATCATACAATCTGTGAAATACCGTAAACTCACCGTCTTTATAACCGGTACATCCAAAGGAAAGCAGATATTCTCCGCCCTGCAGGAACATATCCTGTGTAAATGTCACCGTGCAGACATCTCCTGCCTCCGAATGTTCCACATGCATCTTTTCAAACATGGTATTTGTGCCTGTGATCTCTGTTCCCTTGATATCCTTGAAGGTATATGCCAGAATCGGTTCCTGTATGGATTGGTGGAACAACACCCGCATCTTGATCGTAAAAGAAGCTCCTTTTTCAATCGTGTTGGTGCAGAGTCCTTTGTCATCCACAACAGCAAAATCTGTAATCTCCGCCAGCTTGCTTCCATATTCCAGCATATTCGGATTGACCTGGAACTGCTCGTTCCAGTTTTCTCTCGTCTTCTCTTCTGTTTTTTCCTCCGGCGCTTTTGTCGGGTCCTGTCCGACCAGCAGCTGTTTGTACATATCTACCATCTGCTTCGGAGAACCCTCTTCCAGTTTTACGCCTTTATTCAGGAGAATGACCCTGTCACAATATCTGGAAATACTGCTGAGATCATGACTGACAAAAAGAATGGTACGTCCCATCTTTTTGAATTCTTCGAATTTCCGGTAACACTTTGCCTGAAAGAAAACATCTCCTACAGAAAGCGCCTCGTCCACGATCAGGATCTCCGGATCAATATTGATCGCAACGGCAAAAGCCAGACGAACGAACATACCACTGGAATATGCTTTGACCGGCTGATGTACAAAATCTCCGATGTCCGCAAAATCCAGAATATCCTGCAGTCTGGCATCAATTTCCTCTTTTGAAAATCCCATCATGGTTCCATTGAGATACACATTTTCGATTCCGGTATACTCCATGTTAAACCCTGCTCCCAGCTCCAGCAGTGCAGAGATTCTTCCATCTACCACTACTTCGCCACCTGTCGGATTCAGTACACCGGTAATAATTTTAAGAATCGTGGATTTACCGGAACCATTGGTTCCGATAATTCCCACCGTCTCACCTCTTTTTACATCAAAGCTCACATCCCGGAGCGCATAATGTTCCCGCACCGGAACTTTAAAACCAAGAGCTTCTTTCAGTCGGTCGGACGGTTTGTTATATAATTTGTACATCTTGTCCAGATGCTTTACCTGAATTGCAAATTCACTCATTCTACTCTCCAATTACAGTACATCGGCAAAATGTACCTGAAGTTTTTTAAATAATCTGGTTCCAAGGAAAAATACCACCAGTGTAAATCCCCAGAAATACAGAGTCAGCAGCGGATGTTCCCAGATTGCCACTTTGTTGATCAGCGAATCTCTGTATCCCTGCACCACATAGAATACAGGATTCAGTTTCAGAATATTCGCAAGGATTCCTCCAAGTCCCAGATCATTAAAGTCCCACATGATCGGTGTTACCCAGACGCCGACCTGCAGCATGATATTGATGATCTGGCTCAGATCACGGAAAAATACTACCGCTGCACTTGTCATATAGGTAACTGCAAGGATCAGCATAAAAATACAGAAACTGTAGTATACCAGCTGCAGTGCATACAGACTCGGCGGATATCCCATACAGGTATAGATCACCAGTACGATCACAACAAAAAATGCATGTACGAACACTGCCGAAAATACTTTGACTACAGGAAGAATGCGGATATTGAATACCACTTTCTTGACCAGATAATTATATTCCAGAAGTGCATTTGTTCCACCGGTCAGTCCCTCCTGAATGAAGAACCACGGCACCAGACCTGCGATCAGCCAGAGGACAAACGGTACACCTTTGTCGGAACCATTGCGCAGTGCCAGACCAAAAACAAACCAGTACACACAGATCGTTACGATCGGCTGAATAAATGCCCAGATCGTTCCAAAATAGGAACCTGCATATTTTGTTTTGAAATCATTTTTTGCCAGTGAAAAAACTAATCTTCGATTTCTGTAGATTTCCCCCGGCAGCCAGGTTTCGTTTCTCAATCCTTTTTACTCCTGTTGGCTGTATATTCCCTGAAGCTTCCCCATTTCTGATCTTTGTCAGAAAGGATCAGTTCCATTCCCTCCGGGATCGGCCACTCTACTCCGATATCCGGATCATTGTATGCAAGTCCGCCCTCATCGTTCGGATGATAAAAATCTGTACATTTATAAGCAAATTCTGCTGTATCAGAAAGGACCACAAAGCCATGTGCAAAATTCTTAGGGATAAAGAACTGCTTTTTGTTTTCTGCGGAAAGCAGAACGCCATACCACTGTCCGTATGTCGGAGAACCTTCTCTCAGGTCAACAGCCACATCAAATACTTCCCCGCTCACAACGCGAACCAGCTTGTCCTGTGGATAATTGATCTGGAAATGCAGTCCGCGAAGTACTCCCTTACGGGAACTTGACTGATTGTCCTGTACAAATTCCATATCGATTCCGGCTGCTTTGTAATCATTATAATTATATGTTTCCATAAAATATCCACGTTCATCACCAAATACCGTTGGCGTGATAACTTTGAGCCCGTCAATATGGCAGGTTTCTACTGTGATTTTGCCCATTTTATAATCCCTCCGCTACTTCGATCAGATATTTTCCATATGCAGTCTTAAGAAGTGGCTGTGCCAGTTCTACGAGCTGCTCTTTTGTAATAAATCCACGTTTAAACGCAATCTCTTCAATACAGGAAATGTACAGCCCCTGACGTTTCTGAAAAGCAGCCACAAAATCCGCTGCATCCAGAAGCGAATCATGATTTCCGGTATCCAGCCATGCAAATCCACGTCCAAGAGTTTCCACCTTGAGACTTCCTCTTCTCAGATATTCGTTGTTGATGCTTGTAATCTCAATCTCACCTCTGGCTGAAGGTTTGACATTTTTTGCGATTTCAACAACATCGTTGTCATAGAAATACAGTCCCGGTACAGCATAATTAGACTTCGGATGCTCCGGTTTTTCTTCGATGGAAAGTGCTCTTCCATTCTCATCAAATTCTACAACCCCATATTCTCTCGGATCTCTTACATAGTAACCAAAGATCGTTGCTCCCTTTTCTTCTTCTGTACGTTTATATGCATTTAAAAGCACACGTGAAAAGCTCTGCCCATAGAAAATATTATCTCCCAGGACAAGTGCAACTGCATCCTCACCGATAAAGTCTGCTCCGATAATAAATGCATCGGCAAGTCCTCTCGGCTGTTCCTGCACTGCATATTCAAATCTCATCCCCAGCTGTTTTCCGTCTCCGAGCAGTTCACGGAATACCGGAAGATCTCGCGGTGTGGAAATGATCAGGATCTCACGGATACCTGCAAGCATCAGTGTGGAAAGCGGATAGTAGATCATCGGTTTGTCATATACCGGCATGATCTGCTTGGAGATTGCCTTGGTCAGCGGATATAATCTGGTTCCCGAACCACCTGCTAATATAATTCCCTTCATAATGTGTTCTCCTTTATTCAAATTTCTGCATATCATCCATTTTTAATGTAAAGTGCGATCAGAAGGATCACAAGGATACCTGCCATAACTCCCATCGCGATCAGCAGAGTTCTCATAGAACTGGACATTCCCTCAGAACGGATCTCCTCCAGCTGCTGTGTCATAGACTTTCTGTCCTCTTCCGCAGAAGTACCGCTGTCTGTACTCTCTGTTGTCTCTGCCGTCTGTGTTTCCGGCTCCGGAGACGGTGTCGCAGTCGGATCAGCCTGTACCACATAGCCGACAAACTGTCCACTGTAATAATAACGGTTCAGTGTCTTTCCGTTTCTTTCTGCTGTATCTGTTGTCAGATCATTCACCGTAACACCCTTTGGTACGGTCATCTGAGTCCCATTAATATCAATACTGTCAAAATTGTCAAACGCATAATCAAACAGGGCTCTGCTGTCCGTGCAGTTTGTTCCAAGTTCCGCATCACGCATCGTCACAACAATATATGTGCGCCCGTTCCGCTCAGCAGCAGCCACCATTGTATGCTGTGCTTCTGTTGCAAATCCGGTCTTGCCTCCAATGCAGCCTTCATAATAAAGGTCTGACTCCTGTGCCATCAGAGGAAGATGTGTGTGCAGAGATCTTGCCTGACTTGTATTGGTCGCCGGAATCTTGTAGCTGGTGCATTTCATCACCTGACGAAAACGCTTGTTTTTCAGGCAGGCACGCATGATCTTTGCAAGGTCATGTGCACTGGAATAATGATTCTCGTCCGGCAGTCCGCTGGCATTAACAAAATGTGTATGTGTACAGCCAAGCTCTTTTGCCTTCTGATTCATCATTTCCACAAAATTCGCTTCACTTCCACCTACGTATTCTGCAATCTGGGCACACACCTCATTTGCAGACTGAATATAGGCTGCCATCCAGCAGTCTTTCATTGTCATCGTCTCACCCAGCTGTGCATTGATATTACTGCTGTCCCAGCTCACATCCCGGATACCGGTTTCGGTAAAAGTCACACTGTCTTTTGGGGAGCTGTTTTCAATCGCAACCAGCAGTGTCATCAGTTTTGTTGTACTCGCCGGATAACGATACTCATCCATTCCCTTGTCATACAGAACCGCACCGGTATCTGCGTCAATAAGTACTGCTGTCTCTGAAGCGACGGCAGGTGCTGTCGGCCAGTTTTGTACGCTGTCTGTTGCTACTGCTGCCGGTGTTCCGTTTGTAGTAACACCAGCCGCCTGTACTGTTGCAGAAGACACCAGGAGGGCCGCCACACTTAATGCTGCCGCGATCCGGTATATTCTATTCTTCATGTATTTCCCTCCGTAATTCTGTCAAAACTCAAATTTCTGTATTTTGTCCACGATGTATTCCTGATCCTGTACAGACAGATCATAAAACATCGGAAGACGAAGAAGCCGCTCGCTTTCCTTCGTCGTGTAGACATCTTTCCCATTGAATCTGCCAAATTTCTGTCCGGCAGGAGAACTGTGCAGTGGCACATAGTGGAATGCTGCGCAGATACCATTTTCCTTAAGATAAGCAATCAGCCGAGTCCTTGTCTGCAAATCTTTTACCTTTATATAGTACATATGCGCATTATGTACACAGCCTTCCGGTACACACGGACGTTCAATCTTTCCCTCTTCTTCCAGATTCTCCAGATTTGTATGATAATAGTCATAAATCTGATGACGTTTCCGGTTGATCTTTTCACATTCCTCAAGCTGTGCATACAGATACGCTGCATTCATCTCACTTGGAAGATAAGAAGATCCATAATCGATCCAGCGGTACTTATCTACCTGCCCGCGGAAAAACTTGCTTCGGTCAGTGCCCTTCTCTCTCAGGATCTCCGCTTTTTCCTGGTATTCATTTTTCTGAAAGACAAGTGCTCCGCCTTCTCCCATAGTATAGTTCTTTGTTTCATGGAAACTGTAGCAGCCAAAGTCTCCGATTGTTCCGAGTGCCCTGCCATAATAATAAGCTTCCACTCCCTGTGCTGCATCTTCTACCACTTTAAGGTGATATTTCTGCGCGATTTCCATGATCTTATTCATTTCACATGCCACTCCGGCATAATGTACCGGTACAATGGCTTTTGTTTTTTCTGTGATTGCCTGTTCGATCAACTTCTCATCTATGTTCATCGTATCCGGACGGATATCAACAAATACAACCTTTGCTCCCCGCAGAACAAATGCATCTGCCGTAGAAACAAACGTATAAGATGGCATGATCACTTCGTCCCCCGGCTGGATATCACTGAGAAAAGCCGCCATCTCCAGTGCGTGGGTACAGGACGTTGTCAGGAACACCTGGCTGACCGCAAAACGCTCCTTCATCCATGCAGAACAGAGCTTTGTGTATTTCCCGTCACCACAGAGCATTCCCTGGTTCACAGCATCCCGGATATAATTCAGTTCATTTCCAACAATCGCCGGTCTGTTAAAATCTATCATAAGTCCTCTTTTCCTGTAATATTCGCTTTATCCCTGATCACATACTGCGGTGTTTTATTTACATTCAGCATCAGCTTGCCCAGGTACTCACCAATGATTCCAAGCATCAGAAACACAATGCCAAAAAGCACCAGCATTGCACACATCAGCGATGACCATCCAATTGCAGTTGCCGGACAGATGAGTTTCCGGATCAGTACCACAACCGCACCGATAAATCCTGCCGCTGAAAAAATTGTCCCGAAAAAAGTAGATACTCTGAGCGGGATCACCGTAAAATTCAGACAGGAAAGAAACAGATTCAGACCTCTTCTGAAATTGTAATTGGAAGTTCCCACTTCACGTGCAAAATGCTCGATCTCAATATTCGCAATATTATGTGTTGTACGGAAAAACAATACCTGAAGAAAAGTATTGTATCCATCATATTTTATAACTTCATCTCTCACATATCTTCTGCAGCACCAGAAACTGCTCATCTGAATATCCTTCGGACGATCCAGAAGATGCCACAGCAGGAAACGGCTGACCGCTCCTGTCAGATTTTTGAATGCAGAGAATTTTCGCTGTTTGAATACACCAAATACAATGTCATAGCCTTCCTCTATCTTATCCAGAAACTGCGGAATCTGTGACGGATGATTCTGCATATCATCATCCATTCCTATGATCAGATCTCCCTCTGTATAATTCAGTGCTGCCATAATTGCATTGTGCTGCCCGAAATTCTTGGCCAGATTGATGCCCTTTACATTTGAATGCTGCTTTGCAAGTGTTTCAATCGATTTCCAGGTTCCATCTCTGGAATAGTCATTCACCAGAACAAATTCGCATTCGTAATTCTCCAGTTTATTAAATTCTTCTATAGCCAGTTCCACCACCTTACCAATGGTGTGTTCTGAATTATAGCACGGTATGACAATGGATACCAGCATTATGTATTTCCCTCATTTCTAAATGTTAAAAATTATAACTCCCGCCAGAATCAGTGCAAAACCAAGCAGTTTTCTCCTTGTAAATCTTTCTTTCAGAAAGAAATACCCCATCACGGAAACAAAGATATATCCTGTGGATTCCAGTATCGGTGACATGGAAAGCGGTACATATCTCAGTGCCAGCATAGTCAGGATCACCGAACAGAAAAACATCCCGTATGCACCGATGACCAACGGATTCAAATATTCTTTTATCGTATTTTCGTATGTTCTGTTGGCTGCCTTTTTCAGAAGGATCTGCGAAACAGATGAAATAAATACCGAAAAGAGCAACAGACATACAGACATCTGAAGACGGCTCATGCGTGTTCACCGCCTTTCTCTTCTTCTCCTGTAACCAGGTAAATTCCGGTAAAGATCACGGCAGCCCCCGCCAGCATATTCCAGGTGATTTTTTCTCCGAAGATCAGTGCGCCCCAGATGATTCCCCAGATCAGTGTTACAGGACGGTTTGCATAGGCAACCGTCAACGGCATCCTTTTGAGGATCTGCTGCCAGATGATCGCATAGGCAAACATAATGACAAATACCAGCCCGAACCAGAAAAGAAACTCCACAGAAAAGACATTCCCTGTGTAACGGGATGCCATCTTGGAGCATACGCCGCTCAATGAGCTGAACAGAAGGCTGATATGGAGCAGTAAAAAGATGCTTTTCTTTGAAGTAAGACAATTTCTCATGTTATTTTCTCACAATCATACAGTAAATTCAATGTTAATTTTCGACAAAATCTCCCGGATACGATCCTCGCAGCATGCCAGACTTTCTCCTGTTATGATCACCTGACCGAGACGGTCTCTTCCATTTGTATAGCGATGTACTTCTTCTCCGGGTTCTACATTAAAAGACAGATCTATGATATCCGCTGCCGGAGGATTTTCATTGTGTATGGCAGCAACTGTACCATCTCGCTCCGAAAGCAGGGTTCTGGACAGATTCGCCGTATGCTTCTTTTGCTCATCAAACATGTATGCCACCGGCATTCCCATCGCCAGGCGTATGATCGCCTCATAATAGTCAATTCCATAGTACAGACTTACCATTTCCGGCAGGCAGGTTCCTCCTGCACGACCGGTGATCTCGATCACATAGATTCTTCCATCTTTTTCTATCAGGTCACAGTTTACCGGGCAATTATCCAGTCCGACCGCCGATGCCGCCAGCAGCACCTGGTGCTTCACTTCTTCTCCAAGCTCATCCTGTTTCCTGTACGGAACAGAATGTCCGACCGGAGTCGGCACATAACTCTGAAAAGCTTCAATGTTATTCGGAAGACAGTAAAGCATTTTTCCATCCGACAGCATTGCTTCACATCCCAGTATCTGCCCTTCTATGAATTCTTCTACCAGACAATATTCCCTGCCGGTCGCTTCCATAGTCTTTTCATAATACCGAAATGCCTCTTCCCTGTTATTACATCGGAAGATTCCCCGGCTTCCCATCAGATCCACTGCTTTTATGACTACCGGGAATACAAAATCTTCAAGAGATTTTTCCAGTTCTTCTCTGCTTCGAATGCAGGTATGACGTGCACAGCGGACTCCGCCCTGCATAAATGCTTCTTTCATTTTGAACTTATCATTACTGATATCAGCGGCTTTTTCTGAAAGTCCCCTGAGTCCCAGTCTTTCACAGGTGTAACCAATTGCACGGACTCCTGCATCCAGACAACAGGTCGTAATGCCATCTGCCCCCAGCTCTCTGGCTGCTTCCAGTACCCTCACCGGATCTGTAATATCTGTATAAGAGCTCTGGTCTGCTTCTGCAAATCCGGGCCAGTCACCCGGGGTGCTGACTGCGATCGTCTTCAGTCCCATCTCATGTGCTTTTCTGTAAAGGGGAAGCTGTGAATAGCTTGCCCCAAGAATCATCAGTTTTTTCATAACTTTTTATTTTTCTCATCTTCCAGGAAATCAAAAAACAACGGTGTTCCGCCTGTATGCAGAAACAGTATCTTCCTGTCCTGGATATGATTTTCCTCCAGATATTTAACCATACCATAAAAAGCCTTTCCTGTATAGGTCATATCCAGTGGAATCCCATCTGTACCATAAACTGATTCAATCAGATCCGCAACTGGTTCTGACCAGACACCATAGCCACCTTCCATATAAGCATCTGTAAAACAGATGTTTTTTTCAAAATCTACCGGTAATTCTCTCTGAAATCTCTGTGCATACTCCCGCAGATTTTCAGCGATCACTTCCCGGCCTCTCTGTGCATTTCTGGAAACCGAGATTCCTATGATTCTGCGCTCATCCATTTGCCTGAGACTGCCCGCCAGAAGTCCGGACTGTGTCGCATTGGTACTGGATGCCAGAAAAATATAATCAAACCTGATACTGTGCTGTTTTTCATAGCAGCAGATCTCATCATAAACCGCTTCATATGCTTTCATTGGAACCCATTCTTTTCCCTGTCCTCTGGAATTTCCATAAATATAATATGGACGGTATCCTTTTTCTCTCAGTTCCTCCATTGCCTGTTCTACCGCATCCGCTATTCCGGATTTTTTGCAGGCAATCTCTGTAATTCCCATTTTTTTAATGATGCGGCTGTTTGCAGTTTCTCTGTCTTCCCGAACATCTTCTGTATTGTGTACCATATAGCACGGAATTTCCAGTTCATGGCACAATGTCGCCAATATCCTGCAGAGATTTGAATGATAATTTCCATATATGATCATACTGTCGCAGCGTTCTCTCTGCATATCTTCCACAAATCTGCGAGCGAAACGCACTTTGTTCCCGCCAAATGCAAATGGCAGAAGATCATCTCTCTTCATATAGAATTCATTATGGTTTTCGGTAAATCGCAGTTTCTGTGTCGGTGTATCGAATACATGAATCGGGTTTTCCCACGGTCCATGATGCAGAAGTTCCATCATTTCTTCTATGCTGTCTGCCTGCAGGATAAAAAATCCCGGTCTGCTTCCGCTGTCCACAATATGCGCATCTTTTACCCCATGCTCTATAACTGTTTTCCGAATTTTATCCGGATGATTTTCCTGCAGATATGCAAGAAGTTTTTCATCATTTTCATTCATAAGAAAACGAATCGCCGAGACATGGGGCACCGCCTCACAAAATACCGGAGCTTTGCCGGCAGCAGTATCTACCACCATCCCCACAAAATCCTGTCCGGTAGACAGAGGAACCAGATCCGAACCGATGCAGTCGCCTCCCATTCTGGATCCAATCTCTATGATACGTATCTGTCCGTTCCGGTCAATGCGAAGCTCACTGTGTCCGGCTCCATATCGCACTTCCAGTGCATCCAGTGCCCGAAAAACGGTCTCTTCCACTTTTTTCTTCATATCTTCTGACAGTGGTGCCGGCTGAAGATGTGCAACTTCAATATAGTGCGGACTTCCTGTCGTAAATTTCTTGGTAATTGCCAGACAGGTATGTTTTCCCTCAAAACTGATCGTCTCGACGCTGTACTCTGCACCGGAAATATATTCTTCCACAATTGCCTTTTTCTCAAAAGACTGAGCAGTCGCAAGTGTGATCGCCTCTGCCAGTTCCCCCGGATCATTCACTTTCGTGATTGCTCTGCTTCCCGACCGGTCCGTCGGCTTCACGATTACCGGATAGGAAGGCGGTGTAACCTGTTCTCCCTCAGAAACGCACTGAAAGAACGGTACCGGGATTCCGGCATTTCGAAAAGCTTCACGCATGGCATATTTGTTTGTCGAATGATAAATACAGGAGCTGCTGTTTCCTGGCAGACCAAGTTTTTCCGCCAGAAACTGTACCGTGATATTTGCCAGATCCGACCCGATCGTTGCAACCGCATCTGGCCTGATCTTCCGACAGATTTCCAGTATTTCTTCCTTTTCTGTAATACTGATCTCATAAAAATGATCCGCATCTTCTGCCCCGGTTGCTCCTTCCCGCCATGCAAATACATGCGTCTCATATCCCATATTATGAGCTTTCTGAATCAACGGCCTCTGAAAATCATTGGCACCGATAATCACAATTTTTTTCATTTTATCCTCTTCTTGTATCTTTTTTATAACAAAAATGCTGCAATCATTCAGGTTTGATCCGGAATCTCGCAGCATTTCATCCTCCGTATGATCACCGGAGCATTTTATTTGGTTTTGTACATTTCATCATAATATTTCTGGTAATCGCCGCTGGTGACATTTTTCATCCAGTCTTCATGTTCAAAGAACCACTGAATCGTCAGGCGGATGCCATCTTCAAAACAGGTTTCCGGATACCAGCCAACCTCTTCTTTGATCTTGTCCGGAGCAATCGCGTAACGACGGTCATGTCCCTTACGGTCTTCTACATAAGTGATCAGATTTTCGCTGACAAGTGCTTTGCGCGGATCATCATCCGGCAGCATTTCCTGCAGAGTATCCAGGATAATGTGGATAATCTGGATATTCTGTTTCTCGTTATGTCCGCCAATATTGTAAGTTTCGAAAAGTCTGCCCTTTTCCTGTACCATATCAATACCTTTGGCATGATCCATAACGTACAGCCAGTCACGAACATTCTTACCGTCTCCGTATACCGGAAGTTTCTTTCCCTGAAGTGCGTTGTTGATGATCAGCGGAATCAGTTTCTCCGGGAACTGATACGGTCCGTAGTTATTGCTGCAGTTCGTGATATTTGCCGGAAAATGATACGTGTCCATATAGGATTTTACCAGCATATCAGAAGATGCCTTGCTTGCAGAATACGGGCTATGCGGATCATACGGTGTTGTTTCATAGAAAAATCCACCATCTTCTTCCAGAGATCCATAAACCTCATCCGTAGATACATGAAGGAATTTTTTGTCCGGCTTGAAGGTTCCATCCGGAAGTTCCCAGGCTGCTTTGGCTGCATTCAGCATAACCAGAGTTCCAAGCACATTGGTCTTTACAAACACTTCCGGATTACGAATGCTTCTGTCTACATGACTTTCTGCCGCAAAATGTACCACACGGTCAATATCATTTTCTTCAAAGATCTTCATAATTGCATCACTGTCACAGATATCTGCTTTTACAAATGTATAATTCTCACGGTCTTCGATATCTTTGAGATTCTCAAGATTTCCGGCATAGGTCAGCTTGTCAACATTGATGATACGGATTTCATTATCGTACTTCTGAAACATATAATGAATATAGTTGGATCCGATAAAACCTGCACCGCCTGTTACAAGGTAAGTTCTCATAATTTCTTTTCCTCCTGAAAAGTGCCCTCCCTCTGGGAGAGCACCTTAGATTTTGTATTATTTGTTTGCGTAAGCCGGATCTGTAGGATCAAAGGTCTTGTTTCCTCTCAGAGGTGTCAGACGATTTCTTCCCAGAGGTCCTTTAAACACTTCCTGTGACTGGTAAGTTCCGCTCATAATATGAATGGTAGAACCATTGCAGTTGTCATATACCCATTTGGCATCAGCCACACAGCAACGGATACATCCATGAGAAGCAGGATTACCAAGCTTCAGATATTCTCCGACCGGAAGGTTATGATCATTTTTCTGACTGCATGCTACAGAGTGAACGAAGATTCCTCCCTGTCCACATCCATCTACATGTGTACCATACTGTCCCCAGGATGGTCCCATCAGAGGCTGCCAGCGCAGAGACCTGGAAAGCGTATAGGTACCTGCTGATGTCAGAGTGATCGGATTTCCTACAGAAACTCGAATTGTCTTGATCGGAATCGTCTTGGTGCTGTCGGTATATACCGTCATAACACCGTTGACACGATCGCATTCCAGATAATAACTGCTGCGTCTGTATTCAGAAGTTCTGTCATTGACTCTGTTTCCATATTTGTCAAATCGATACTGTTTTCCGTCAATCCATCTTACACAGTTCTTCAGAAGTTTGCCTGTCTTGGAATCCACATAGCGGACAAGATTCTTGCTGTCATTATATACAAACCAGCCTGCAGAAATAAAACGTCCTCTGCTGTCCACGATGCCTTTTTTGCCGTTCTTTGTAACAGACTTATTCGTCATTACTGTACAGTCTTTCTGGAAATAGAACCAGTAATTCTTGCCGTCAGATTTTACATATTTCCATCCATTGGAATACAGAGTACCGTCTGCACTTGCATAGTAATATTTGTTGTTCCATTTAATCCACTGGTTCTTGTACATCTTACCATAGTATTTCGTGCTGCTGCTTCTCTTGAAGAAGTAATATTTGCCGTTAACCTTGGTAAGACCATTTGCCATACGTCCGTCCGGCAGGTAATATCTGCCACCGGTCCAGTAATTCATAAGGCTGTTTCCCTTGCTGGAGAACTGGAACCATCCGATAAATTTGCCGTTTACTGTAACTTTCTTGATGCCCTTCTGCTCCTGTACGCGACCCGCGGTCTTGCCGAAGTAGTAATAACGGTTGCCCGCACCTTTGCATTTTACCCAGCGGTTTTTCCAGGTTGCACGCCGTCCGTCACTCACAAAATAGTATCTGTAATTGCCATATTTGACAAGTTTCTCTCTGTATACTACTGCTCCGTTGTTGGAAAGGTAATAGTATCCGTTAGCTGCCTTGACCATCTTGTTGCGAATCAGATATCCATTGGCATCTACCAGATACAGATTGTTAGTATCTGTACGAAGCTTATAAGCACCGATGCCTTTTTTCTGATAAACACCGTTGGCATCAAAGTAACGCCACTGTGTGCCACGGCTGGTCTTGCGTCCTGCCCATCCATTGCGTACCATCTTACCAGGAATGTCTGTTGCAGAAGCAGCTGTACGGAACATATATGTTCCCTTCTTATTGTTGTAGGTAAGATATTTGTCACCAACGTACGGCTTACCGTCTTTCAGAAGGTAATAGTAGTCCCCATCAATCTGATAAACCTTGTTGACATCAAACACTTCCTGCTTCGGATTGTAGTAATTGAATACTCCATCTGCTGCATTCCATCTCCATGCATTCTGAACCATCTGTCCCAATGCAGAGTTATATGGGGTCTTATAAGAAGATGTGATATCTGTTTTTGTGATCGTTGTCTCATCTGCGGTTGTAAAATAATAATAATCCATAGTATTACTTCCAACCAGACTTCTTCCTGTGATGAGATATCCATCTTTGTCAAATGCGTAATATCCTGTAAACAGCTCTGTTCCATCTGCTTTCATGGTCGTGATCTTTACCAGGCCATCTGCAGATGTATAATAAGTAGCAGAAGCTCCTGCTGCCTGTGTATCGATATCTTCTGTTACCTGAGTCACTTCTGCATCTGCATCCGTTGTCTCATCTGCCTGTGCCAGCTGTCCGGAATCCGCGTCCGATGTCTGTTCGCCTTCTGCAGATGGCTGTTCTTCCACAGTGCCTGCTTCTCCATTCTCTTCCACGGCAGCCTGTATAGCAGTTTCGTCCTCAGATACCTCTGTATTTTCTTCTGATATATCTGCTGCGTCTGCAGAATCATCATTTCCTGCGGTCTGTACAGTTGCTTCCTTCGCAGTAGTTTTCTCAATCTTATGCAGTTTCCATTTGGTCGGATTCTTTGCATTATCCGGCTCCCAACGTGTATAGTAGAGTTTTGCCTCCTGACCGCCCTCCTGATTGTCATTGATGGAAGTTTCTTTGGAAGCTCCCGCTGCTTCTGGAGTTTCCTCTGTCACAACTGCTGCCGTCTGTGTATCGGAAATCTCTGTATCCACTTCTGCATCAGAAGTAAAATCCACTTCTGCATCCTGCGTATCAGCAGTGTCCGTGTTATCCTCCTCCGGCACGACTTCCGGCTGTGCGGTATCAGCATCTGCCGTCTGAGAATCATCCTCACCTGTTATGTCCTCACTGTCATCCACGGTCGATACTTCTGCAGTATCTGTTGTTTCTGATGTTGCTGCTTCAGCAGAAAAATCCGCGGCACTGACAATACCTGCTTCTGCTGCTGTTGTCATGCTCATCGCCAGACTCAGCACTACAGCTACAACCTGTTTTTTCACAATTACTCCTCCTTATTACCCTTACACACTTTTTTATTCACCAAGACCTCCGCGTATCGCTTCAGTCAAAGCTTGCATTGCCACATCTTCGTCTGCTCCCTCACAGACAAGTTCTATTTCATCTCCGCATTTCACGCAGGCTCCCAGAACGCTCAGAACGCTCTTGGCATTTGCCGTTCCGCCTTCAAAAGAAAATGTGATAACGGAATCATACTTCATCGCCTCATTACACAAAACACCTGCCGGACGAAGATGAAGTCCTGACGGATTGTTGATTGTTATCTTCTGACTGACCATCCCTTTATCTCCTGTTAATTATTCTCATCAGCTGTGGAAATTCTGGATACCTCAACACCTGTCTTAACCTCATCCACCAGTTCATAACCTTCCGGAATGCTGATGCTGACAGGAACCTCAAAGCTTCCTTCTTCCATATCTTTGAGATCAATTGATGCTTCTATATCGCTGTCCTCCAGATCATCCAGACTGCTGTCGATCTTTTTGACGCGCACTTCTACATTTGCAGTATCAAAGGATACCTGCATACCATCCGGTGCATTTCTGACCAGAATGTTTTTTGTAGGTACCTCACATACGGTGCTTCCCTCCGGAAGAATATTCACACGTACAAATACGTCTTCACTGGAATCACTTGTAAGTTTGATTCCATCCGGAAGATATTGCGAAATATTGATTTTTTCTTCAAAATCGCTGTCTCTGCCTGAAATATCTGCGACAGAAGCCGGAAGTGTGATCGTATTATTCTGTTCTTTTAATGCTGCCAGTGATTCCTCGCTGCCTGCCACACTGATCACATTTGGTGTCGTGCTGACGCTCTCAACCTGATAACCGTCTGCAGGTGTTCCGGAATAATCTGCGCTGATCTTGACATTGGACTGAACCTTCCACAGTTTTGCTGTAACATAAACTTTGGAAACATTCAGATAGCTCATATCAGAATCCGTAAATTCCTCTCCATTCTTATCAATGATCTTGACATCTGTTTCCTGTATCACATCTTCAGTCACACCATCCACATCAATGGAGGCATTTACTTTATCTATTTTATTGATCAGAGAGACCGGACCTGTAATCTTGATTTTCTCCGGATTGGAAGTAAGTGAACCAACTTCATATCCTCTGTCCGGTTTGGTATTGTTCGTTGTTACATTGACTACAAATTCCTGCGTATCTTTTTCTTCCAGATGAAGACTCAGATTCTGTGGTGATACCTCTATATGATCCTGAGAAATCCTTCCACAGGTCACTGTGATCGGTACCATAACAGGGTCTGTATCCAGGCTGACTGCCTGCTGAAGATCTGCAACTGCGCGAATATCATTAATAGAAATCTTATCCAGGATCTTTCTCTGTGCTTTGATCGTAACACGGATCGGAACCTGCTCTTCATCCTGCATGCACATCTTGCCGTCCGCATCAATATACGCCTCATTGAGAAGCTGTACATCCGATACCACAAAAGATTTTGTGCTGATCGGATTACTGATATTCACAACCAGCAGCCATACGAGAATTGCAATCACAAGCGAAAGAATTTTCAGTGAAAGGTTATTTCCCACTTTTTTCTTCATGTCTCACTCTTCCCTTCAGCAACTGTCTCAGTTTATTGTTATCCACGATTTTCTTGTTCTGTGCTCTTTCCAGAATCTCACGAAGCTGACTGCTGCTGATATTCCGCATCAGCCTGCCATCCTGTGCTGCGGAAACCTGACCCGTTTCTTCTGAAACGATGATCGTCAGAGAATCTGTCACCTCGCTGATTCCAACACCGGCACGATGACGTGTTCCGAGCTGCTTGCTCAGTTCCATGTTATCAGACAATGGCAGATAACAGGTTGCCGCCACGATCCGGTTGCCCTTCACGATCACAGCACCGTCGTGAAGCGGCGTATTATGTTCAAATATGTTGATCAGAAGCTGACTTGTAAGAATCGCATCTACATTGATACCGGTCCGCACATATTCATCCAGACGGACTTCCTGTTCGATTACGATCAGTGCTCCTGTCTTTACCTCGGCCATGTCATAACATGCTTTGATCAGTTCATTGACTGTTTTGTCTGTAAACCGTTCCTTGACTTCTTTTCCCGAATCAAATGGTATGATCGAAGCCATGATTTTTTTCTGTCCCAGCTGCTCCACAACCTTACGCAGCTCCGGCTGGAAAATCACGACAATTGCCGTGATCAGCGCACTTGCCAGTTTTGAAACGATCCACAGAATCGTATTCATCTTGAACACATAAGCGATGATCAGAAACGCGCCAATGACCAGCAGCCCCTTAAGCAGAGTATATGCCCGTGTAAATTTGATCCATACCATAAACTGGTACACAAAAAATGTGATCAGACATATTTCAATTACATCGATAATACTGACAGACGGAAGGTTAATATCCGATAAATATCTTGTCAGTATCTCTGTAATATTCTGCATAAACGCTCCTCTCCTTTGGCTGCTTTTTCTGATTATTTACCTGATCAAAGGTCTTTCAGTGATTCTTCAAGTTTCTTTTCGAAATCAATGTCATTCATATCCGCTTTTTCTACAACAGATGCTTCTTCCGGCACTGATTCAGTTTTTTTTCTGACTGGTTCCTCTCCCTGAAACAGAGGTGTTGAATAATTTACTACTTTTTCTGCCGAACGTCTTTCTGCCCTGCCGGACTCTCCATTGATCTTTTTGATGCTTCTCTCAGACGTTGCGACCAGTGCCTTCGGAACAGCCTTTACATAATAATAGTAATCATCATCTTCATATTCCAGGCGTTCTGTTCTGGTATAGTCACCACCAAATACAAAAAACTCAAGCACGATTCCGATCAGTACGGCAATTACTGTATAGATGATCACTGATACTACCGGAATTGTGATTCCAAGACTCATACTTCCGGCAAGCATGATCACAATATAGATCACACCGCCAACTACGATAGCGATTCTCCATGCATAGTCAAACATACGCGTTCTGATCAGATTGACCGCCAGCACGACTACGATAAACGCGATCAGTGTCAGCCACATTTCTCCATTCTTCATCAGTCCATCCGCTAACAGAGTGATTTTGGTCATCACATCACTGTCTGCAGTCATCAGTATCGGAGACTGCACACGGATAAAACGGATGAAATAATATATGATCACGCCGCCTGCTGCCGGTAATGCGGATACCGCACTGCTCAGCAGTCCACTTCCGATCGGAAGAAGTGCCGGAATATCAAACGCAAAAGCAAGTGGTGTAAATACCAGTACAATATTCTTACTGCCACTGAAACGCAGGAACAGAATCATCATGAACAGGACCAGGATCAACATAAAACCTGCCACTTCGATTCCCAGTGCATAACTGTGTCCTACCATCAGTGCAAATCCGGTAAAGATCATCATTCCTGGTGGAAGGATACAACAGATCAGTGATAAGATCAGCACAACAAATATATTATCCAGAGCCGCCATATATCCCATATTGGAGTTGATCCAGATAAAATATACCAGAGCAAGGAGAAATTTTAATAAAGGAAGCAGATATATTTCATACTGCCCGTAAAGCCCTTTCAGTTTCTGTTTAAATTCCAGTAATGCTGTCATTTGCGATACCCTCCCGCTGTTCCTCTTCCGGACATCTTTTTCTCTTCCCGGCTGTAGATTTTATTCAGCTCAGTAAGCTGACTGTAGTACTCTTTGACACTTTTTTTGGCTCGGTAATATCTGACAGAATACTGTACATACGTCAGAATGGAATACAGGGCCAGAACGACCAGGTAGCCGATCAGTATATAGATTCCGAGTACCATAAGATTCATCTTATGGATATTTTCCATCAGATATTCTCCAAAGTATACCGCAACTGCTGCAATGATCAGAGCATATCCGATTGTTACCAGGAAAAAGTTCTTGATCAGTGCCAGTCCGATATAATCACTTCTGTAATATTTGCTGATCGGAAGATATTTTTTTCCTTTTCCCTGCTCATACATGGCAAGGTCTGTCATTATTTTAACCTTTTCTTCGTTGATCATATTTTGCTCCTTACAACCTATTATTTCTTCATACTATCAGAAATAATCATACATAGCTTGATTGTAACATATATCACGAACCATGAAAAGTGTTTTTTATGTTGTCAGCCTTCTCCATTCCCACTCTGTCCAATACATAAAGTCACGAAAAATACAGCCTCTGCCCCATTTTCCACCAGACACTCAGCAAGTGTTTCCACTGTACTCCCTGTCGTATATACATCATCCATGATCAGAATGGTAAGGCCCTTTACCGACTGTTCTACATAAAAAGCATTTTTCAGGTTATTTCTTCGTTCCACAGCATCCAGTTTTTTCTGAGATTTCGTTTCTCGCACTTTGCTTACAAGCTCCGGAGCGACCGGAACCTGCAATATCATCCCTGTTTTTTCCGCAAGATCAGCAGCCTGATTAAACCCACGCATCCGATATCTGCGTCCGGACAGTGGCACCGGCACGATCACATCCGGGTTCCATCGCAGAATTTCCTCTCCGACATACCTGCAGATTGATTCTGCATAAAACTGTCCGTATTCTCTGCATCCCTGATATTTATACCGCATAAGAGACTTTTTCATCCGGGTATTATACAGAAATACACCTCTTCCCCGGCAGAAACTCCTCCTTCTGCGTATGCATTCTCCACAATACTCTTCCAGTTCCCCTATTGGTTTTCCACATTTCAGGCAATAGTGTTCTGTCACCGGGTGGAAACTTCCTTTGCATTCCGGGCAGATCCGGATCGTCCTTTCTCTGAGGATCCCCCCACATGCCGGACAGCGGGGCGGATACAGAAGATCCAGACATTTTTCTTTGATTTTCAATAAGCACCTTTCTCCCCGATGGCACGCTCTCTTTGCTATTCTGTTTCCAGTATTCTCCGATCAAGAGAACTGTATCTTCTCTGTTGTTTTTCATTTCTGATCATTTCGCGGAAAGTTTCCTCACTTCCCACAACCGTCACACACTTTCTCGCCCTTGTGACTGCAGTATAAAGCAGATTACGGTTCATCAGCATCCTCGGGCCGGAAAGAAGCGGAATAATGACTGCCGGATACTCCGATCCCTGTGATTTGTGGATTGTTACCGCATAAGCAAGTTCCAGTTCTTCCAGCTGTTTAAACGAATACTCTGCCCATCGTCCATCTTCGAATTCTACTTCTGCCGTCTCGGCAAATTCATTGATCGTCTTGATGATTCCGGTATCTCCGTTGAATACGCCGACGCCTTTTTCGATCGGAATGCCATATCTGCCTCGGATTTCCCATTCAAGCTGATAATTATTCCGCACCTGCATTACTTTGTCGCCTTCCCGGAAAAGTCCCTGTCCCAGTTCTTTTTCTTTTTTTGATGCATCCGGCGGGTTCAGATAACGCTGCAGGATCTGATTCAGACGATCCACACCGAGAAGTCCTTTTCGCATAGGTGTCAGCACCTGAATCTCAAATGGCTTCGCCTCCACATATTTCGGAAGTTTCTCCTGAATCAGCGCGATCACGACACGAATGATGATGTCTGCATCATAACGCTTCAGGAAAAAGAAATCACGGCTTTTGTTATTCAGTACGACCTGCTCTCCTTCATTGATCTTATGTGCGTTTACGACAATGTCACTTTCCGATGCCTGACGGAAGATTTTCTTCAGTTCTACTACCGGAAATTGCCCGCTCCGTATAATATCACGCAGTACATTTCCCGGTCCCACACTCGGAAGCTGGTTTTCGTCACCGACCAGAATCAGCCTGGTTCCCGCCGTAACTGCCATCAGAAGGGAATGCATCAGATGAATATCTACCATGGAC
Organism: Blautia sp. MSJ-19; assembly: GCF_018918125.1. Lineage (GTDB taxonomy): Bacteria > Bacillota > Clostridia > Lachnospirales > Lachnospiraceae > Blautia_A. Next base: position 103,055 of record NZ_JAHLQA010000017.1, on the reverse strand, counting down.
ATCTCATCAATGATGATCACATCTGCCTCCAGAGGATTCTCCGCATTCCTTTCGAAATGGATCGGCTGCCCTTCCCTGTCATCCTCCGGCATACCACTAAGTTCCAGCAAACGATGAATCGTCTGTGCTTCATAGCCAGTCGCTTCCGTCATGCGTTTCGCAGCGCGTCCGGTCGGTGCTGCAAGACGAAGTTCTGCACCTTCCCCTTCAAAGAAACGGATGATTGCATTGATCGTGGTCGTTTTTCCGGTTCCCGGACCACCTGTCAGTACCAGCAGACCATGTCCTGCCGCTTCCCGGACCGCTTTTTTCTGCATCTCATCCAGTACAGTACCTGTTTCTTTCTCAATCTGCACCAGACGCCTCTCGATCATGGCTTCATCTTCCGGACAGAAAATATCCAGCTCACGAAGCATACGTGCCGTATTCAGTTCCAGATAATAGTACTGTGTCGGATAGATCAGAATCTGATCTTCCTGTTCTTTCTGAATGATCTTACGCTCCATCGCCAGATCAACCAGATGCTTTTCCATATAAGAAGCATCCACGCCAAGAAGATCGGAAGCCCTCTGAAAAAGTTCATCTTTGGGCAGATACGTGTGTCCCTCTCCGGTTGCCTGGAGAAGAGTATAAACCATGCCGCTTTTTATTCTGTAATCTGAATCTGTATGTATACCGATGCGATATGCGATCTCATCTGCGATCTTAAATCCGACACCACTGATGTCATCTGCCAGACGATATGGATTTTCCTGCAGGACACTGTATACAGAATCTCCATATTTCTGATAAATCTTTGCTCCCAGATTCAACGAAATTCCATATTTCTGTAAAAACATCATCGCTTTACGCATATCTGCCTTTTCAGATATCTGCATGGCAATTTCTCTTGCCTTTTTTTCACTGATTCCCTTGATTTCTGCCAGTCTCTCGGGTTCCTCTTCCACGATCCGCAGAGTATCCTCCCCAAAATGCCGGACGATCCTGCCCGCCAGCGCAGCTCCGATTCCTTTGATCGCACCGGATCCAAGATAACGCTCCATCGCCAGTGCATCCTCTGGCATTTTTTCAGTCAGTCTGTCTGCCTGAAACTGTTTGCCGTACACCGGATGCTGGATAAAACGCCCCTCCGCTTCTACGGATGCTCCCTGTGTGATCACCGGAAACGTTCCAACACAAGTCAGTTCCTCATCATCTTCTACTCCCTTTAATACCATAACTGTATAACCATTATCTTCATTTCTGAAAATAACATGGTCAATATACCCTGTTATACTTTCGCTCATTCTTTCCTCTTTCCGCCTGTTTCTCAGACATCATCCTGTCATCCTGCAAAACAACAAAACCAGGATATCTATGATCTTTCTCATAAATAATCCTGGCTTTTCCTGATCTTATGCATCCATTCTCGCCATGATCTCTGCATATTTGCCGGTTCCTACCGCGACAACATTCATGGCATCCTGCACAGTCAGTGTATTGACTCCTGTTCTCTGTTCGATCAGCGTATCCATCCCTCTGAGCAATGCTCCGCCACCTGCCAGAACAATTCCTCTGTCAACAATATCTGCTGCCAGTTCCGGAGGTGTCTTTTCCAGCACCCCATGAACGGCCTCCACGATCTGGTTGGTCGCATCTTTGACAGCCACACGGATTTCCTCAGAGGTCAGCCTGACTTTCTTTGGCAGTCCGGTAAGCACATTTCTTCCCTTTACTTCCATAACCTGCGGATTAGCTTCTTCAATTGCTGTTCCGATCCTGACTTTTATCGTTTCTGCCATATCTGAACCGATAAACAGGCTGTGTGCTCTTCGAATATAGCTCATGATCGCCTGATCAAACACATCTCCTGCTACCTTTATGGTCGACGAAACCACGACCCCGCCTACGGAAATCACCGCAATATCTGTTGTTCCTCCGCCAATATCCACAATCAGATTTCCAAATGGTTTTGTCACATCCACACCGGCTCCTATAGCAGCTGCAATAGGTTCTTCAACCAGAAAAACCTCACGTGCTCCAGCCTGATAAGTCGCCTCTTCCACTGCCTTACGTTCAATCTCTGTAATTCCGCTTGGAACACAGATACTGATACGAGGCTTACGGAATGCACGTCTTCCCATTGCCTTGGAAATAAAGTATTTCAGCATTTTTTCCATAACAACAAAATCTGTGATCACGCCCTGGCGTATCGGATAAATAACTTCCATATTGGAAGAAACATGTCCGGACATCTGTCGCGCTTCTTCACCGATCGCTTTGATTTTTTCTGTATCTTTATCGTATACGACCACAGACGGTTCTCTGAGCACCAGTCCCTTCCCGGAAGCATATACCAGACTGTTCGTCGTTCCAAGATCTATTCCTATATCATTTGCAGCCATAAAAGCTCCTTCCGTACCATTTCTGAAAAATCTTGCAGCTATTTTCTGCTCTTATAATCACGATTATTATAAACAACTTTCCATCAAATGAAAAGCCCCTGTTTCGTCCCTTTTATTTGAGGTATTTCGCTACATACTGGCCCGTATAAGACTGTGGACACTTCGCAATCTCTTCCGGTGTCCCGGCAGCGATCATCGTGCCGCCGCGTTCACCGCCCTCAGGTCCCATGTCAATAATATAGTCTGCGGTCTTGATCACATCCAGATTATGTTCGATGACAACGACCGTATTGCCGCCATCTGTCAGACGCTGCAGGATTTCCACCAGCTTGTGCACATCTGCAAAATGCAGCCCTGTCGTCGGCTCATCCAAAATGTAGATCGTACGTCCTGTACTGCGTTTGCTGAGTTCTGTCGCCAGTTTTATTCGCTGTGCTTCTCCACCGGACAGCTCCGTAGACGGCTGTCCAAGGCGGATATAAGAAAGTCCCACATCATACAGTGTCTGAATCTTTCTCTTAATAGAAGGAATATTTTCAAAGAAAGTCAGAGCTTCTTCTACTGTCATATTCAGCACATCGTAAATACTCTTGTCCTTATATTTCACTTCCAGTGTTTCCCTGTTATAACGCTTACCCTTGCAGACTTCACACGGCACATAGACATCCGCCAGAAAATGCATCTCAATCTTGATGATACCATCACCACTGCAGGCCTCACAGCGTCCGCCTTTGACATTAAAACTGAAACGTCCCTTTTTGTAGCCACGTGCCTTTGCATCTGCAGTAGAAGCAAACAGATCTCGTATCTGATCAAACACGCCCGTATAAGTTGCCGGATTGGAACGCGGCGTACGTCCGATCGGTGACTGATCAATACTGATGACCTTGTCCAGCTGTTCCAGCCCCAGAATTTCTCTGTGCTTTCCGGGAATCACCCTTGCCCTGTTGAGGTCTCTCGCAAGCGTTTTATACAGGACTTCATTGATCAGGGAACTCTTACCGGATCCACTGACACCGGTTACAGCCGTCATGATGCCAAGTGGCACATCGACATTTACCTGTTTCAGATTATTTTCCGCAGCTCCACGGATCTTGAGCCAGCCGGTCGGTTTCTTTCGTTCTGCCGGTACCGGAATTTTGCATCTTCCGCTCAGATAAGCGCCAGTAATGGATCTTTCATTCTGCATCAGAGTCTCTGCCGTACCGATCTCAACCAGTTCTCCACCGTGTTCGCCTGCGCCAGGTCCGATATCCACAACACAGTCCGCTGCACGCATCGTATCCTCGTCATGTTCCACTACGATCAGCGTATTTCCCAGATCACGAAGGCGCATCAGTGCCCGGAGCAGTTTGTCATTATCTCTCTGATGAAGTCCGATACTCGGTTCATCCAGAATATAAGCGACTCCGACCAGACCGGAACCAATCTGTGTCGCCAGACGGATTCGCTGCGCCTCTCCGCCTGAGAGCGTCGCTGTTGCACGGCTCAGAGACAGATAATCCAGGCCAACTTCTGAAAGGAAACCTACTCTCGCACGGATTTCTTTGAGAATCTGCTTTCCAATCAGCTCCTGCTGTTCTGTAAGCTGCAGCTCACCCATAAATTTCCTGAGATTTTCGATAGAAAGAGAAGTCACCTCATAAATATTGCGGTCTCCGACCGTCACTGCCAGAGATTCTTTTTTCAGTCGCTGACCTTTACAGGTTTTACACGGTGTGATGCGCATAAACGTTTCGTATTCCTGTTTCATCGCATCAGAACCGGTCTCACGATATCTCTGCTCCACATTCTTGATCAGGCCTGGAAATGCCACATCGTAAACGCCCTCTCCACGCTGTCCCTTGTAATATACTTTGACTGCACGACCATTCGTCCCGTGAATCAGGACATTTTTGACCTCATCCGGATAATCCTGAAACGGCGTATCCAGACTGAATTTATATTCCTTTGCAAGAGCATCCAGAATTGCCCTGGTAAAGCTGCCCTTGTCCGTACAGGACTGCCAGCCCATCACCACGATTGCTCCCTGAGAAATACTGAGAGATTTGTCCGGAATCATCAGATCTACATCAAATTCCATTTTGTATCCCAGACCAAAACAATCCGGACATGCACCAAACGGATTATTGAAAGAAAAGCTTCTCGGCTCGATCTCATCAATACTGATCTGACAATCCGGGCAGGCAAAGCTCTGACTGAATGTCCTGACATTACCATCCATCGTATCTACCATGAGCAGCCCCTCCGAAAGATCCAGTACAGTCTCTATGGAGTCTGAAAGTCTTTTTTCGATTCCTGGTTTGACAACCAGACGGTCTACGATGATCTCGATGTTGTGCTTGATATTTTTGTCCAGTTTGATCTCTTCGGACAGCTCATAAAGATTACCATCAATCTGTACACGCACATACCCGCTGCGTTTTGCCTGTTCCAGAAGCTTGGCATGCGTACCCTTGCGTCCACGGACTACCGGTGCCAGAAGCTGAAGCTTCGTTCTCTCCGGAAGTGCCATGATATGATCGGCCATCTGATCAACTGTCTGCTTCTTAATCTCTTTACCACACTTCGGGCAATGTGGAATGCCGATTCGGGCGTAAAGAAGTCTGAAATAATCATATATCTCCGTGACCGTCCCAACAGTCGATCGAGGATTTCGGTTGGTAGATTTCTGGTCAATGGAAATTGCCGGTGGCAGCCCCTCGATGGACTCCACATCCGGCTTTTCCATCTGCCCCAGGAACTGTCTCGCATAAGATGACAAAGATTCCATATATCGTCTCTGTCCCTCTGCATAGATCGTATCAAATGCCAGAGAAGACTTTCCTGAGCCACTGACTCCTGTCAGAACCACAAATTCATCCCTCGGAATGTCCACACTCAGATTCTTAAGATTGTTGACATTTGCTCCCCGGATCTTAATAAACTTTTTTCCTGTTGTTCGTTCAGACATCTTTCTCTCCTTCTATCATTCCTCCAGCAGAAACTCTGCCAGAATGTGATTGCTCACATGAATTCCTTTTCTTGTAAATCTCCAGTGATCCCCCGATTTTTCCAGAAAACCGATCTCTTTATATTTTTGCAGAACCGGTCCGTAAATATTCTCAAGTTGCTCGCCAAAGTTCTGTTCAAATTGTTTCTCCGAAATCCCCTCCGTCATACGAAGTCCCAGATACATAAATTCTTCTATCTGATCATTACGTGAAAGCTTCATGACCTCCTTACGGATTCGCTCTGCATCCGCTGAAAATCCCAGATACTCCTGCATGTCTCTTGTATTCGAAAATCGTTCTCCCCTGTAAAGAGAGGAAGCTCCCAGTCCAAGTCCCAGATATTCTGTGCGTTTCCAGTAACCAATATTATGCCTGCATGCATATCCCTCTCTGGCATAATTGGATATCTCATACTGGTGGTATCCATACTCTGCAAGAACCGCCGCCGTATCTTCATACATCTGATACTCTGTATCCTCATCCGGAAGATCCAGTTCACGTTCTGCAAACGGAGTCCCCTCTTCAATGATCAGACTGTATGCGGAAATATGCTCCGGTTTCAGCTCTGCCACCTGACTGAGATGTGCTCTCCACGCTTCCCCGGTCTGTCCGGGAATCGCAAACATCATATCTATATTAATATTATCAAAGCCAGCTTCTCGTGCCTGTCGATAACTCTGCAGAAACTCTTCATATGTGTGAATCCTGCCAAGCATCCTCAGTTCCGCCGGATCTGTAGACTGTAGCCCCAAACTCAGCCGATTGATTCCTGCACTTCGGTATCCTCGAAGTTTCTTCGGATCTACCGTGCCCGGGTTCGCCTCGATCGTTATCTCTGCCTCTGCCGAAAATACAAATCTGTCCCGAACGGCTTCCATAACAGAAGCAATCGCTTCTGCTTCCAGTACGGAAGGAGTTCCTCCTCCAATGAAAACAGAAACGATCTCATACGCTTCAGCCCCCTGCACTGCCTGTATCTCAGCAAGCAGAGCTTCTATATATCTGTCTCTTGTTTCCCGGTCTGACGGACCGGAAAGGAAATCACAATACTGGCATTTCTGCACACAGAATGGCACATGGATATACAGTTCCAATGGTGTACGTTTCTCATTCTTCACCGTATGTATCCTCGTCATAGGAATCGTACTGTTCATCCGAACCATCGTCATAACTTTCATCCTCAGACTCATCATAGCTCTGGCTGTCTGCTTCGTCAGATTCATCATAGTTCTGATCCTCTGCAGAATCCGATGTATCTTCAGAAGAATCAGAAGTCGATGTATCTGTTTCTCCGGAATTTGCAGTAGCTGTACTTCCAGCCGCTGCTGACGGATTTTCTGCCACATACAGATTCACCATACTGATGTCTCCATTTGCCGTCACCGCAGATACATCCACTGTATCCGGTGCCGGTGTCGGTGATGGTTCCGGCGTAATACTGATCTTCAGCACCTGCTCCGAAGCAGGATCTGTATTTTTCTGTCCACATCCTGCCACGCTGACGCAGAGTATCAGCATACTTCCCACTGCAATATATTTCGCTATTTTTGCAGGTCCTCTTTTCATGGTCCTGCCTCCCTTCTGTAAATAATCACGATTCACGGCAATATATCTTCCATGTTTATATGATCGTGCCTCATTATCTGCATGATCATAATTCTCAATTATTTGTCATCCAGTTTCAATACGCTCATAAATGCCTTCTGCGGAATCTCTACATTTCCGACCTGACGCATACGTTTCTTACCTTCCTTCTGTTTCTCAAGAAGTTTCTTCTTACGGGAAATATCACCACCGTAACATTTTGCAAGGACATCTTTACGCATAGCTCTTACTGTCTCACGGGCAATGATCTTGCTGCCGATCGCCGCCTGAATCGGGATCTCGAAGAGCTGTCTCGGAATTTCTTCCTTAAGCTTCTCGCACATCTTACGTCCACGCTCATAAGCTGTATCTGCATGCACGATAAAGGAAAGCGCATCGACTTCTTCTTTATTAACAAGAATATCCAGTTTGACCAGCTCACTGCGTTCGTAACCACAGAGTTCATAATCCAGAGATGCATAACCTCTGGAACGGGACTTCAACGCATCAAAAAAATCGTAGATAATCTCATTCAAAGGAAGTTTATATTTCAGAAGTGCTCTTGTTTCTTCCATATATTCCATCCCATTGTACTGGCCACGGCGCTCCTGGCAAAGATCCATGATCGCACCGATAAATTCCGTTGTCACCATGATCTCCGCATTCACCATCGGCTCTTCCATATATTCAATCTCAGAAGGATCCGGAAGGTTGGACGGATTCGTCAGCTCGATCACTTCGCCATTTGTCTTGTAAACCTTGTAAACAACACCCGGTGCAGTCGTTACCAGATCAAGATTATATTCTCTTTCCAGACGTTCCTGAATGATCTCCAGATGCAGAAGTCCAAGAAAACCGCAGCGGAAACCAAATCCAAGTGCAATAGATGTCTCCGGCTCAAAGAACAGAGAAGCGTCATTCAACTGCAGTTTCTCAAGTGCATCTCGAAGATCGCCGTATCTGGCACCATCTGCCGGATACAATCCGCAGTAAACCATTGGCTGAACCTTCTTATATCCCGGAAGTGCTTCTGCACAAGGTCTTTCATTATCAGTAACGGTATCACCGACTCTTGTGTCTCCAAGATTCTTGATACTTGCCGTAATGTAACCAACCATACCGGCAGTCAGTTCATCACATGGGATAAACTGTCCTGCTCCAAAGTATCCAACCTCTACAACTTCTGTCGTAAATCCTGTTGCCATCATACGGATCTGCGTACCCTTCCTGACACGGCCATCCATAACACGGCAGAAAACAATGACGCCTTTGTAAGCATCATAAATAGAGTCAAAAATCAATGCCTTCAGCGGTGCATCCACGTCTCCCTGCGGTGCCGGAATCTTTGTAACGATCTGCTCCAGCACTTCCTCGATATTGAGGCCTGTCTTAGCTGAAATCCTCGGTGCATCGTGTGCCTCCAGACCGATCACATCCTCAATCTCATTGACAACTCGATCCGGCTCTGCACTCGGCAGATCGATCTTGTTGATAACCGGAAGAACATCCAGATCATGATCCAGTGCCAGATATACATTGGCAAGTGTCTGCGCCTCAATTCCCTGTGCCGCATCCACAACCAGGATCGCACCATCACAGGCAGCCAGACTCCTGGATACTTCATAGTTAAAATCGACATGTCCAGGTGTATCGATCAGGTTAAAAATATATTCTTCTCCGTCGTTTGCTTTGTATACGATTCGCACTGCCTGTGATTTGATCGTAATACCACGCTCACGCTCCAGATCCATGTTATCCAGTACCTGAGACTGCATTTCACGCTCTGTCAGTGTACCGGTCTTTTCAATAATACGGTCAGCCAGTGTGGACTTACCATGGTCTATATGTGCAATAATGCAGAAATTACGGATTTTGCTCTGGTCTATCATTCTGCGGAATCCTCCTTACGTATTCAGCTCTATTTGTCAGAAAATGTTTCTTATTATAAAGTACAAAAAATCATACTACGAGGCATTATAGCATAGCTTTTTGTCTTTAGTCCAGCTCTTGTAAAAGGATATTTTCAGCAAACACTCCTCTGCCAGCTGTTCACACCTGCTTCGGTAATTGATATTTTTCATTATACAAACATATGTTCTAAATTGCAAGTGTTAATTTTTAAACCAACACGTTCCTTTCATTTTCTGACAGGCCAAGAATCGCACATTTTATCCCTCCCCCTGCAGCACCCGGTTCAGGATATCCGCGAATGGTTCCATCGCATTTTTTACCTCCTGCACGGTATTGGTCTGGGCACCTGCCTCAAGGAGAAGGGCACGTGGGCGCAGATGCAGATTATAACGGAGTCCTGCCAGATAAATTCCCCGATACAGTTCCGGATAATACAATGCCGCCTGGTATTCGAGCTGAAAAGAAAATGCCAGATTATCCTGTATGTACGGATTTGGCAGATAGGAAAGATCCCCACTGTTTATCGTATGACTCAGCCCATTATAAAACATGATCTGTGCAGTTGGCTTTCCGTTGATCTGTGTGACAAGATGCCGGTCCTCCGGTACACCATCCCGGTGCAGATCGATCAGCACCTGTACAGAAGGATGTTCTTCCAGTACAGGCTCCAGCCACTCCCTTGCATAATCATATGCTTTGCTCCGATCCAGTTCCCCTCCCGCCAGATCAAACGCCTCCGTCACATGCATGACCTGATATCCATAGTTCTCTGTCAGAAGCTGTGTCAGATAATCCCCCACTCCAACTATCGTGTCTTCCGTTTTTCCGGCTCTGGAATCAGCAAAAGTTTCCTGCGAATGACTGTGATAGATCAGAATCTGCGGTTCCTTTTCTTCCTTTGGAATCGTCAGATCCTCTCCCAGCAATGTTGCCGCATTCAACTGTTGTGCACTGGTTTCCGTATTGGAATCCAGAATAAAAAAATGATTCATCAGATAATCATAATCCGCAAGCGTCTCCGGTGCGAGGTCGATTTCGGGCATAGGCTGCACCTGTGCCGCTGCCGTGGCAACTTCCTCTTCCCCATGAATTTCTTCGTCTGTATCTTTTTGAGTCTCTGCCTGCTTTTCTGTATTTGAGGACTTTTCTGTGGTATCTGAGTCTTTTTCTCCCTTCTTTTCAGCCGGAGTTACAGTATTCTCCGGTTTTGCTGTCGGTGTGATTTTATCCTGTGCCACACTTTTTCCTGCCTTCTGCCCGTCCTCTGTATTTTCCTGCTTGTCCTCTGCTTTTTTATTTTCATTCACGACCATTCTGCCAAGATAACGGGCATTGCTCTCTTTCAGCTTTTCGTAGGTTTCCTGGTCTTGTCCTGCGGCACGCTCCTCTGCCTTTTCTTCCAGAAAACAATACAGCGGAAGCTGACGAAATACATTTTCATGCAGCACAAGAATTCCTGCTGCCGCAGACAATGCCGCAAGTATACATCCTTCCGCAACCAGATACAATGTTTTCCGGAATTTCACCACAGGATCACCCCTTTCAAAATATCCTATGATAAATTTTCCCGGATTATTCCCATCACAGGGCACCTCTCCAGAGATGCATACTCGCCTTTTGTACTCTCCTGTCAGACTTCACTGAACGCAATATTCAACCCTTCAGATATCGTAAAGCTTAAATACTTCACTGTCTCATCCACATCCTTCGGTGTCACAAACATACTGTAAAGATTTGGAGCGATCATTTCATCCAGAAACTCTTTCTGCTCCGCCTCTTCCAGGGCATCCAGTAAATGTGCCATAGAATCATGCACGATCGTCGCCGCATCCACTACAGTTGGAACTCCGATTCCGATCACTTTTACCTGCAGATTTTCCTCTGTCAGTCCATTTCTGTGATTTCCCACACCGGAACCGGGGTGTATTCCCGTATCTGTGATCTGTATCGTCCGGTTCAGCCTGCGGACACTTCTCGCCGCCAGCGCATCAATTGCGATCACCACATCCGGCTTTGTTTCTGACACCACACCCTGAATGATCTCTGCCGTCTCCATACCTGTCTGTGCCATTACACCCGGCACGATTCCGCTGATTCGGTGCATCTTCTCATGGCTGATTCCACGAAGTCCGTATTCCCTTATGATATGCCGGGTCATCCTGAGATTTTCCACCACATGCGGTCCCAGTGCATCGGCGGTGATTGCGGAGTTTCCAAGCCCGACTACAAGAATAGATTTTTCTTTTCGCAGATCGATCAGCTTTCTCAGATGATGCGAGATCTCTTCTGATATTTCTCTGTGGTAATCTTCATCCGGCTCCGACAGATTCGGCGATTCAATCGTAATATACGTTCCCTGTGGCCTTCCCATCGACTTTGCTCCGTTTTCTGTGACAATCTTTACAACGGTAGTTTTTACCTCTTTTTCCTCATCGTAATCCTCATGCACTTCCACACCACGGATCTCCGTATTCTCCTCCGCAAAGCGTTCTGTCGTTTCCAGTGCAAGGTCCGTCCGAATTCTTCTGCTGCCAGCCATTCTGTATCCTCCTGATTTTGTACTTTTCTCTACATTAGAAAATCACATTTTCTCCATCTGAAATAAGGTGAATCTTTACTATTAATCTCTGCCATTTAAAAAGAGATTATGTATGGAAGATACAGGATACAAAAGATTTCCTGCCATCCGAATAATCAATGAATAATTTTCGACATTTCTGCATTTTACTATTGACAATCAAAAATAAATATACTATCATATATAAGCATGTTTACAGAAGCGCCCGTGTCTGTTTCTGTAACAACGACACATTAAATAAAATCTGAAATGGAGGTGTACCACATTGGCTAACATCAAATCTGCTAAGAAAAGAATTTTAGTAAACAGAACTAAAGCTGCTAGAAACAAATCTATCCGTTCTGCTGTTAAAACTTCCATCAAGAAAGTAGAAACTGCAGTTCAGAAAAACGATAAAGCTGCTGCACAGGCTGCTCTTACAGAGGCTATCTCTACAATCAGCAAAGCAACATCTAAAGGTGTTTATCACAAAAACAACTGTGCCAGAAAAATTTCCCGTCTGTCTAAAGCTGTCAACAGCATTGGCTAATTCAGGAAATATACTTTTTTAATTATAAGCTTATAATTAAAAAGACAGTCACAACCGTCAGTGACTGTCTTTTTTCTTGTCTTTATTTTCTCCTACCCTACTCTTACCTCACACAAAAAAACTGCCACCGCATATGCAATGACAGTTTTTTATTTCTTTTTATAATCTGCTCTCAATTTTGGTAACATATTTTTTCAGAAGAATCGCCCATTCAGACATTTTCTCTTCTGTAAAATGACTTGCAAGCCCACTGATACTGATTGCCGCATACAGATTTCTGTTACGGTCAAATATCGGCATTGCAACACATTTTATCCCAAATTCATGCTCCATATCATCAATCGCATATCCTCTCTGACGAGTACGCATAAGTTCCTGTCTGAACAGGTCTTTGTCTGTGATGCTGTTCTCTGTAAATGCTTTCAGTTCGTGTGCTGTCAGATATTCATCAATCGCACGTTCATTCATATTCGCCAACATTGCTTTACCGATTCCGGTGCAATACATCTGAGCCCTCTCTCCAAGGATCGAACGCATCAGCTCAACAGATTCTGCTGGATACATTGCATCCAGATACAGCACTTCTTCTCGATATGGAACCGCCAGATAGACTCTTTCTCTGGTAATATTTGATAACTCCTGCATGTAAGGTCCGGCAATTTTAGTAATGGAATAATTATCTCCCAGAGCTTTACTCAGATTGAAAACCTGAATCCCCAACCGATACTTTCCTGTTTCTTCATCCTGTTCCAGATATTCCATAGATTTAAGTGTACACAGAATATTATGTACCGTACTCTTATACCATCCAAAGTACTCGCTGACTTCCGTCACTCCCAAAACAGGTTTCACAGTAAAAAGATTCAGAATTTCCAAAGCCTTCTGAAGACTCTTTACTTTAATTTCATTATTGTCTGCCATTACCCCTCCTCATAGATTTTATTTTACCATTTAGCTGGCCAAAACCTATATAACAATATAACAAATATAGCGTTACTGTTAATAGTAATAGTATAGCATCAATAAATTTTTTCATCAATAGATTTTCCCGGTAAACAGGTCATCCTCTGCCTTTATTTTGTACGATCAGACAAGTTTATGCTCTGGTTCTTTTCCATCAAAAACTGCCAGGATTGCTTTCGCTGTCACCACAGAAGTCGTCTCACAGTTTTCATATGTCTCTGCTGAAACATGAGGGGTTGCAATATAGTTTTCAAAGCCAAACAGCGGACCAGAAAGATCGATCGGTTCCGTTTCAAATACATCCGATGCAAATCCAGCTACTTTTCCTGTTCTTAACGCTTCTGCCATATCTTTTTCAGAAACGATACTGCCTCTTGCTGTATTTACTACATAAACGCCATCTTTCATCTTATTAAGAGTTTCCTGGTTGATCAGATGTTTTGTCTCTTCCGTTGCCGGAAGGTGAATCGAAATAATATCTGCTTTTTTCAGAACTTCCTCCTGTGAAACCAGCTTTACTCCAAGCTTATCTGCCATCTCCTGATTCGGATACTTATCATATGCGATCATTTCCGGATGAAATCCTGCAAGACGTTCTGCCAGATTTCTTGCAATTGCTCCAAATCCCAGAAATCCAATTGTACGGCTCTTAAGCTCATGAAACATCGGGCGAGGCCATTTTCCATCTCTCACTGCATTGTTCATCTGTGGAATCTGTCTTATTGAAGAAAGGATCAATGCTGCTGCCTGCTCCGCAACTGCCGATGAATTGATTCCCGGACTGTTGCAGACAACAATTTCTCCTTTTTCTGCTGCTTTCAGATCTATATTATCCACGCCTACGCCAAATCTTGCCAGAACTTTTAATTTCGGTGCAAAACGGAATACCTCTTCATTCCATGTATCAACTCCAACGACTACGCCGTCAATATCTCCTACAATTTCCTTAAGCTCCTCAAATGTATATGGTCTTCCATGCGGATTTTCAATAATCTCACAGCCAGCCTCTTCCAGTAACTTTTTACCCGGCTGACAATACTTAGAATAATTCGTTGCTGTTACCAGTACCTTCATGTGCATTTCCTCCTGCTTTATACCTCAAGCTCTTTTCTGATAAAATCAGTCAGTCTGGTAAGCTGATCCACTTCAAGACGAGCTGTTTCATTTAACAGTTCTGCCGGCTTCGTACGAGTATGGATCGATGCAAAATTGCCAATGCTCTTCTGATAGAACTTTGCATTCACCGGATAAACCTGTCTTTCAATCATAGAAGCCATTGTCAGAAAATCAGCAACCGTTCTTGCTTTCTCTGGTTCTTTATCATAATTTTCACACAGCCATACATAAAGATCTGCATGGAAATTTGCCATTACACCACTGAATCCGCTTCCACCAAGCTTCAAAGTCTCTAATAAAGTAGATGAGTTCGCATTAAAAAGTTTGAGGTTGCTGCCCTTGATCTTTGCAAGTTTTGCTTCCATATTGTGGATATCACAGCTTGTGTCCTTAATGAAATAAAATCTGCCTGTATTTGCGCACCATTCCAGAAGTTCCGGAGAAATTATTCTCTTATATGGATACGGGCATTCATAAAATCCCAGTGCCAGGTCTTCCGGAAGCAGTGCAAGCAGTTTTTTCAGATTTTCAAGCCATACTTCATCACTTTCTTCTTCTGTCGCCAGACGATTTGTAAGAAGAATCACTGCATCTACTCCGGTTTTTGCAACAGCATTCAGTTCTTCTGCCTGATCTTCAATCGTGTCTGAAATGTGACCGGATGCCACAACCGGTACTCTTCCTGCTGCTTTTTCTTTAATAAAACGAGCAAGTTCTACACGCTCTTCCAGCGATAAGAAGAACATCTCACTGGACTGGCAGTCTGCAAAAAGACCTGCAACGCCATTCTCAATATACCAGTTGATCAGTTTTTCCAGAGAATCATAGTCTACTTTGTTGTCGTCTGTGAATGGTGTCAGCATAACCGGCCATACACCATTGTTGAATTTCTTATTCATAGGCCCCTCCTATCGCTCGTATTCATCCAAGATCTTTTTAATTTCTGCCATCTGTATATCATCCAGACTCATACTGGATTGCTGCATCCACCGGCTTCCTCTGCCGTATAATTCTGTTGCAGCTTTAATGGATGCATTACCATTTCCATACAAATGAATCAGCTTATATAACTTATTGATTTTAACCTGGCATTCTTTTATTTTCTGCGTATCATGATTCAAAAAAGCTTCATACATCTCCACATACGGTTCGACTCTTACATTGCTGAGTCCCGAAACAACGCCATCTGCCCCTGCAAGGAAATTAGCTCCGCAGAGATAATCTTCTCCCTGTATCCATGCAAATTCCTTATTCTGATTTTCAAATAATCCCCTCGTATAATTCATAAAATTTCCTGAAGAATCTTTTACACCTGCAATATTTTTGACTGCAATCAGCTTGTCAATCGTTTCAGGCTCTATATAATTATGCGTTGTGGACGGAATATTATATATGATCAACGGAGCTGGCGATTTCTCCGCAATTGTCATATAATGTTCCAGAATATCTTTTTGAGAAGCTGCATGATAATACGGGGCAGTTACCACAATATAATCTGGTTCTATTTCTCCCAGAGCTGCGATTTCATCAATCACAGCTCTGGTATTTGAATTGATCAGAGCGGCACACAGAAATTTATCTTCAGGAAGCATTTGTTTCAGCGTACGGAACACCAGTCTTTTTTCTTCTGTCTTCAGATATGCGCCTTCTCCCGTTCCGCCACAGGCAAACAACCCCTGGACTCCTGCATCAAGCAAATACTCTGCCTGTTTTTCGAGTAGTTCCAGATTTAATTTTCCGTCTGCATTAATTGGAGTGACAATTGCCGGAATAATCCCCTGCAGCTTTTTTCCCGTTCTTTTCAAAGCCTGTCCCCCTTTATTTCACTGGTATTACTTTAAACTCATAGTTACCTGCTTCAATATGATAAACAACATATTTTTCTTCTTCTCTTAAATACGTCATTCCTTCAACATCTTCCGCATTCTGTCCATTCCAACAACACTTTGTTCCTTCGGTGATTTCAATTTTGTCCCATGCATTTTTCGGAATATACAGCTCTGCTGTCGTATTTCCCGGAACTTCTACTTTATATCTGAGTTCTTCTTCATTTCGCTCCCACGCTGACACCACTTTTCCACGAATGGTATTCACAGACGCTGATGCGTATGGAAGATCACCTGACATAATTGGTTTAAGAATAATCTTCTTAAATCCAGAAACCTCTTCATCCAACCCCAGACCAGCAAGGATTTTGTAGAAATATACGTCTACACTTCCTGCAAACGGATGACTGTGAGAATTAAAACATTTATCGTTATTGAGGAATTCCCATCTTTCCCAGAGTGTTGTAGCTCCTTCTTTCTCAATCTGATATCCAAATGACGGGAACGAAGTCTGTGTAATAAGCCTGTATGCCAGATCTTCATATCCATATTTAATCAGAACGTCAAACATAAACTTAAGTCCGACTACACCGGTATTGATATGCCATGCCCGCGTAACTTCCAGATCCTGCACCAGTGTTTCAAGTACATCTTTCACATTTTCTTCTGGCGTGATATCCAGCCACAGAGGAAGAAGGTTTGCAGTCTGACTACTTGATGAATACAGTGTTGCATATCGTTTCATAACTGCCGGTCTCTGATCTTCCGGAAGAACATTCAGCCAGGATTTGATTTTTTCTGCAAGCTCTTCATCAGAGAACTTAGATGCTGAATATCTGTCTACTTTAAGAAAACGTCTGTTAAATGCATCTGCTACTTTATTTGCCACTTCACGGTATTTCTGTGCCACATCTTTTTTGCCAATCCTTGCAGCCATGCGTGATACCATCAAAGCATCGTGACAGTAATACCATGTAGATGTGATCTCAAATGGTGTATCAACCGGATTTGCATGCATTGGTGGGCACCAGTCACCAAACAGTCCAAATGAAACAATTCCATCTTCATCTTCCTGACTTCCAAGGTAATCTACCCATTTCGTCATTGTCTCAAGACTTTCCTCAACAATTCTGTCATCGTCATAATATCTGCTCACAACCCATGGAAATTCAACACACGCTGTTGCATAAGTAGGGTCCGCCGGATAACAGCTCCAGTATGCCGGTGAAACACCAGCCACGCTTCCTGTTTCAAGCTGTGATTCTCTGATATCACCTTCGAATTTGCTATAAAACTGTGCCATGTCAAAATTGTAAGCTGCTGCTTCTGCTGACATCTGTGCATCTCCGACCCATCCCATTCTCTCATCTCTCTGACAGCAGTCTGTCGGAACGCTATGCAGATTACTTACCTGGGTCCATACATAATTTGAATGGATTTTATTAATGAGTTCATTTCCACAACTGAAACTTCCAATTCTTTCTACTGAAGAATGCACCACTCTTGCCTGCACGCTATCTATAGATGGAGTTCCCGGATATCCTCGAAGTTCAATATATCTGAATCCATGATATGTAAAATGTGGCTCAAAGATTTCTATTCCATCGCCTTTGCAGGTGTACGTATCAAGTGCTTCTGCATTTCTATTTGTATTCGGGCAAAGCATTCCTGTCTTTTCGTCTTTCAGTTCTGCATAATGTACAGAAATCACAGCACCAGGTTTTCCCTGCACCGTAAGATGCACCCAGCCGGCAAAGTTCTGTCCAAAATCATACAAATAGACCCCTGCCTGTGGCTGTGTCATAGAAACTGGAATCCGCGGTTTGATCACCTTCACTGCAGGGAATGTTCCCTGAGAAACTAATCTACCCATCTTTTCATCCACTTTGCTGGCATCTGCCCAATCTTTATCATCATAATCTGGCATATCCCATCCATCTTTTTCAAGACGTGCATCGTATCGTTCACCATCATAAATATCATCAAACACAATCGGACCATCCGATACTTTCCATGACAGATCAGATACAATGATATCCTCACTTCCATCCTCATAATATATATACTGCTGGTAAAACAATACCGGTGATTCTCCATATTTCTTTAATGGATGCCAGTTTTTTGCAATAGTTGTCTCATATGGAGAATAGCGTCCATTTCCAAGCATGACACCAACTGCATTCTTTCCTTTTTTCACACTTTCTGTGACATCATATACCGAATAATATATCTTCTGATCAAAATCTGTCCAGGCCGGATCAAGTACATGATCACCAATCTTATTCCCATTAATATAAAGCTCATAATAGCCAAGTCCGGATATGTATACTCTGGATTTTTTGATTTTCTTATCTGCTGAAAACTCTTTTCTCAGAAGATTACCACCTCGAATCCATTCAGCTTTCCATTCGGCATCTTCTAAAATTGCGGTTTCAAATCTCTCCTCATCTGTTTCGTATTCATTTCCCTGCTTATCCCAGATCTTTAGAGTCCACCGATATTCCCTTCTTGACTCCAGAGCCTGGCCTTCGTATTGTACATTTACAGTATTATCACTCTCACATTTTCCCGTATCCCAGACGCACTTCCCCGCTTCATCCCAAACCTGAATATTATACGCTGCCTGACCGGCTGCTCTTTCCAAAGCTTTGATCTTCCAAGAAAATCTTGGCTTTGATGTATCAATTCCTAACGGATTTTCTTTATATTCACATCTTTTTTCTAATACTTTTACTGTAATATTATTCATTTCTTTTCCTCCATCAAGTATGTTCTCTTATCCTTTCACGGCTCCTGCTACCATTCCTTTTACCAGATATTTCTGAAGGAATATCATTACAATACATATCGGTATGACAATACTTACAACCCCCGCTGCCGATAATGTCCAATAAGAAAGATCTTCTGCTCCATACTGTCCGATAGCTACCGGAAGAGTCATAGCTTTCTTCTGAGTAAGAATCAATGCAAATAAATATTCATTATATGAAAGCAAGAATGTAAATATAGATGCAGTTGCGATACCTGGTTTTGCAACTGGTAAAATAACTTTTGTAACTGTCTGAACCATATTACAACCGTCTATTCGTGCGGCTTCATCCAGCTCAGGAGGAATCGTTATCAGAAATCCTCTCATCAGCCATAATGCAAATGGCTGATTTGATGCTACTACGATCACAACCAGAATAAATTTTGTATCTGCCAATCCGAAATTAGTAGCAATTATAAAATAAGGAATCGCCAACAACATCTGTGGAAACATTCTTAACAACAATGTCGAATTTAAAATTCTGGTCGCAAATTTCCCACCATTTCTGATAAGGCCATATGCACCTAATGTAGCAGTAGGCACTGAAATCAATACACAGCAACAGGTAACTATTACTGTATTGTACAGATACTTGGTAAATCCTTTTTCAATCCAAAGAGTTTTAAAATTGTCAAATATAGGTGTATATATCCACTTAAATGACATGGAAAATGCATCGACCGGTTTTTTTGTTGCAATCATAACTGCGTAAACAAGCGGAAAGATTGAAATGAGTGCAACAAGAATCAGAACCACATAACTGATCACAACGATCATTCTTTTTTTCGCCCTCATCAATCCACCTCCTTAACTCTCAAAACTTTCATTATAACGTTTATGATCACGGCAAGAATGATCAGCGTTATAACACCAATTGCACATCCTCTTCCTACTCTGAGTTTTGTAAACGTAGTGGTATAATTATAGATTGCAAGAGTTTCTGTCGAAATTCCCGGGCCACCACCTGTTGTTACGTTTACTCTGTCAAATAGTCTGAATGCATCCATTGTCCTCATCATAAAAATGATAATAATTAACTGTCTCAGATTTGGAAGTTTTATTTTGGTAAATAACTGCCAGCTATTGGCTCCATCAATTTTAGCTGCTTCAATCTGATCCAAAGGCATCGACTGAAGTCCTGCATATAAAATAATTACTGAAAACGGTGTATTCTGAAACACTTCACCCAGAATAATCACCACACGTGACCAGAACGGTGAATCCAGCCACCCTGGTGTACTTATTCCTATCATGCGGCATATCTGATCAATAATTCCCCAGTTTGACATAAACATCCACCTGAAAATAACGCCCATCGCAGCCGCTGTTATGAAATAGGGAATATAGATCATAATACTGATTGGTTTTTTAAAGTGATGGATATTATCCAAAAGTAATGCTAATATCATTCCTATTACAAACTGACTTAATACCGCAACTAAGGTAAGTATAAGTGTAAAGCCCAGGGCACTGAGAAATTCGGAATCCTGGAATATACTGATATAATTTTCAAGCCCTATAAATTTTGCACTTTTACCAAGTCTGAAATCCGTAAAGCTATATATGATTGCATAACCTACCGGAAAAAGCATAACTGTAAAAATCAAAATAAAACTTGGCAATGCAAATAACAGGTATTTACTTTTTCGATCCATCACCTCAACCCTTTCTTTAAAAGTTATTCAAAAAGACAATACAGCACCACCATGCTGTCACGACTACGCAGATGTTTTTACATTTAGGCTATACTGTATTGTCTTTTTACTTTAATTCATTATTTTAATTCATAAAATCATTCATAATATCCTGCATCAGCGAGTATCTGTTCACATTCTTCTGCCGCTTTATCCATTGCAGCCTGTACATCTGTTCCATTGGATAATGCATCAGATAATGCAGTCATGGAAATTTCCATGATTTCTGAGAATTCAGGAATTGCAGATCTCATTTTTGCACCAGCCTGAATCGCTTCCCAGGCAGCTTTATAATCTGGTCTTTCTGCAAATAATGTATCATTCAGAAGTGATTCTCTGACTGGCATACCAGTTGATGCACCATCTTTCATAACATCTTCTGTAAGTGCATTACACATTGTCTGGAATACAAGATCCGGATCCTGTTCTGTAAATGCAGATATTGAGTAGCCGGCTGTCGCGTACAATGAAGCAGGAGCTCCGCCTTCTTCAATAGATGGAGAACTGTAGAATCCAACCTTACCAACAACCGAAGATTTCTCAGGATTGTCCATATCCCCTGATCTTGTTGTCTGAATCAGTCCCATTGCTGCCAATCCCTGGGCTACTGCAAGTGCAGTCTCATCAGAACCATATGTCATGCTGCCATCAGGACAATCATTCATTAATTTCTGTATGTATTCAACTGCTTTCATTGCCTCCGGGCTGTTAAATGTTGGTTTCATATCATCATCAAACCACCATCCACCACATGCTGTCATGAAGCACTGGAAGGTAATTGCAAGCATGTCTGATGCTTTCAGTGAAAGAGTAATGCCTGACATATCATCTGTATTCAGTTTATCTGCTGTATCTACCAGCTCATCCAGAGTCTTTGGTACTTCTAAGCCAGCTTCATCCAGTACGTCATCTCTTGCAAAAAGCAATGCAGCCCACTGATGGCTTGGAATGCCATAGATATGTCCATCGTATGTGTATGCATCCCACAGATAATCCGGGATATCGTCAAAATTGTAAACATCATTATATTTTTCAATATAATCGTCTAGTGGCATCAACCATCCGTTATCAGCAAATGTAGCCAGATCCGGCGGGAAAATGTATGTGATATCATATGCACTGGATTTGGATGATAAATTCATAGTCATCTTTTCCTGCCAGTCTCCATATGTGGTTAATTCAGTATTAACTGTGACATTTTCCGGTGCATTATCAATCATTGCCTGAGCATAATACTCCAGAGCTGCATATCTGTGACTCAGAAGGTTGATTTCCACATCTTTGTCTGCTGCATATACTCCACTGGCTCCCATCATAATTGTCATTGATGCTGCAAGCCCACCTGCTACCAGTTTTCTCCATCTATTCTTCATAAACTACCTCCTATGGGTTTAAAATGACTTTAATCGCTCCGCTGTTCTTATCACATAACAGGTCAAAACCTTCTTTTACTTTTTCAAGTGGCAGCCTGTGTGTGATAACTTTATCGATATCTACTTTTTTCATCCTTAAGAATTCCAGGGTTGTCTCGCATTCATCAGCATATCCTGTACTTCCGTATACATTCAGTTCTTTGTATATAATTTGCTGGATTGCAATATTAAGTTCCGGTTTTGTGAATCCAAGTGCAACAACAGTTCCTCTCTTTTTACACATATTCAGTGCCAGATTATAAGTAACCCCAATTCCAACAGCTTCTACAACTACATCTGGTCCTGCTCCATGAGTCTCTGCTTTAATCTTGTCCATAAATTCCGGATCATCTGATTTCAGGCAAATGTCTGCACCAACATCTTTCGCGATTCCCAGTTTGTAATCCGAAAGATCAACTGCGATGACTTTGACTGCTCCTGCAAGTTTTGCTGTCTGGATTGCCAGAAGTCCAATCGTTCCGGCACCAATGATCACAACAACATCTCCAAGTTTTACTCCACCTCTGTTGATCAGATGTATCGCATTTCCAAGTGGATCAAGGAATGTGCCATGGTCGTAGCTTACTTCATCCGGCAGATGATAAAGCTGTTTTTCATGCATAATCAGGTATTCGCACATTGCCCCATCCAGAAATCCTCTCATAGATGAACCAATCAGAAGTGAATGATCGCACAGATGTGGAAGTCCTTTCTTGCACATCGGGCATGTCTCATCATTGATCTGTGGATTAATAGCAACTCTGTCACCTGGTTTCCATTTTGTTACCTCAGAACCAATCTCTTCAACATCTCCGGAGGCTTCATGCCCCATAATGATTCCCGGTTCTCTTCGATCTAATCCATCCCCCATATATGGATGAATATCAGATCCGCAGATTCCAACCGCACGTATACGGATAAGTACCTCTTTCGGACCCGGTTTCGGTTTTTCACGATCACAGATTTTGAATTCATAAGGTCCTGTAAAAACTGCTGCTTTCATAGTTTACTGCTCGCCCTCCTTGTTCATTAATAATGTACAGTGTTTTTGCTTTTATCTAAAAAAATAAATTCCTCCTCTCCAATCTTGTATCCGTTGTTTTGTTCTGTATTATTGAACATCGTTCTTGTACATTGGGTGAATAAAAACCTGGATAAGGGATGCTCCAAGTTTTTTGTTCTGTATATTTGAACTATGTTCTTTATATTTGTATAATACCATATCACATTCCAATATGCAATCCGCTAAATCAGACAATATTTTTCGCTATTTTTTGTATAAAGCGACGAATTTTCCAAAAACAAACAGGATGATGGATTTATTTCCATCACCCTGTTTGTAATCTTCTGGTTCTAATTTCCCCCTCACCGGGAATTCTTGATTCTATTTTTTATCTCTTCTACTGCATATCCTGTATATTGTGCAATCTTCTCGATCGATTCACCCGCTTTTAACATCGCTTGAATAATTTCCCTTTTTCCCTCATCATAACCCGTTTCATATTCTGCCTTCCGAAGCTTTTTATCTTCTTCCTCTTTATTATACTCAAATATACTCATCGCGATAACCTCCGCTCTATTAGCCCGGAGAAAATCTTCCAGGATTCCCTCCTGAATGCACTCATTTACTGCTCGTTCCACGGCTGCATCCAGACTCATTTCTTTTTTGTATTTACGTACTTTCGCTACGTACTGTGCATATTCTCTCAACGTTTGGCACTGTTCCATCAGTTCTTTATTGTGACCTTCATTGATATTCAGGGTGATCACTTTTAATTCCAGTCTCGGCTCTCCGGCCAGGTTTTCGTATGCCTCAGATAAAGAATTCTCCCAGTATTCTTCTTCCTTCTCCGTTCCATTATAAAATACAATGAAATATGGAGCCGGAACCTTTTGTACTGATGAGGAATACAGGGATTTTTTGTTTACCAGTTTCTGATATTCTGCCGATATGTAGAATAAATCCCCTAGCGGGATATTCGGATTGTACGTCGATTGGTGTTCATACAAGAGCATATTCATGTCTATAATAAACGCCAGATCATTCTTCATTCCCATATAAACGGCACTCTTAAGCGTCACAATCTCCAGTTCTTCCGAATTTTCATACGCCGTTCTGTTAATCGCATTGTACAGCGATAACAGATTCTCCTTATCCGAAAACAGCATCCGAAATACCGTATCCTTATACTTTCTGTTTGCCGTTGGCAGGTTACTCTTCACCTGTGTTCTTTTTGCTATTTGATTTTTCTTTCCTGTTACTTTACGTGTCTTTTTGTTTTTTGCCATAGGCAGCACCTCCCGTTATTGCAGGAGTCAAAATATAAAGTAATATCAGCTGCTTCACTTAATTAAAACCCCTGCTTTTTATTTTGATTGATTTAAAAGCATGGATTTCTGAAATGACATTAGAAAATAGACTGGCATGAATGCCATAGACTTATAGAAAGTATGCTTTGCAATCATAGTACCATCTGTTCTCATGTATTTCAAGAGACTTTATAAAAAGTCAATTAATTTTTGCTAATCACTTCTGATTTTTATAAAAAACAAGCTGCTGAGAATACACTTCCCAGCAGCTCCACTTTTTCTTTATCTATATTCAGCCTCCGAGCTCCACCATACGATGAATGCAGCGGCCGGCGCCTTCCATGACATTCTCAGGAAGTTCGATAACTTCCCCGCCTGTTCCTTTCAGGCAATTGTAAATATCCATCAGTGTCGTGATCTTCATGTTCATACAGGTGAGCATGACGGACAATGGGTAGAACTGTTTGTCCGGACATTCAAACTGCAAATGTTCCACGATGCTGTTTTCAGTTCCAATGATAAATTCTTTGTTCGGTGATTTCTTTGCATATTCCATAATTCCCGTTGTTGATCCGACATAATCAGCAAGCTCTACAACTTCCTGACGGCATTCCGGGTGAACCAGGAGCAGTGCATCCGGATGTGCCTGTTTTGCTTTTTCTACATCTTTTGCACTGACAATGATATGTCTTGGACATCCACCTTTGTAGAATACAAACTCTTTTTCCGGAAGTTTCTCCGCAACAAAACGTCCCAGATTCGGGTCCGGAATAAACAGGATCTTGTCATTTTCCAGTTTGCTGCAGATCTGCACTGCGGAAGAAGATGTCACACAGACATCGCATTCTGTCTTCAGCTCAGATGTGGTATTAATATAAGCCACAACTGCATGATCCGGATGTTCTGCCTTTAATTTGCGCAGACTTTCCAGATCCAGCTGTTCTGCCATCGGACATCCGGCAGTCGGATTGGCAAGCCATACTTTCTTTTCCGGACTCAACACTTTACATGTCTCCGCCATAAATCGAACTCCGCACATGATCACACCCTTGCAGTTACTTTTGGATGCCTGCACACTCAGTCCATAAGAATCTCCCATATAATCTGCTACTTCCAGGATTTCCTGTCCCTGATATGCATGGGCCAGAATACATACATCCTGTTCTTTTTTCATTCGCAGGATTTCCTGCTGAATTTCCTGTATTGTCATAACTTAATATTTCCTTTCTCTGTATTCTGTTCCCACGGTTGAAGTGGTGCCAGAAATCCGGCTTTTTCCAACTGTTCCCCAATCAGGTCCAGTCGTTCCTCACTGGAAGCTTCAATCAGATGATAATGATATCCCGAAGTCGCATTACTGAGCACAGTAGAACGACTATTCTGTAAAGCCTCGATAAATTCATTCACATCCTGTCTGGAGCGGATATCCATCTCAGCACTGACGCGTCCATAAACTCTGTGACTGATGCTGATATTTTTGACATGTCCTCCACAGTCCACGATAAGATTCAGTTCCTCTGCTGCCTTGTCCTGACTGTGACGCACTTTAAATTCGCGTGTACAACTGCTGTCCTGCTGCATGACATACCCTTTTGTCGTGGAAAGGATGCCCGGTGTTGACGCGCGGATCACTGCCAGATCCTGCACGATCACCTGGCGACTGACCCCAAAGCGTCCCGCAAGTTCCCTTGCAGCCACCGGTACATCTGTCTGATTCAGGATTCTGAGTATTTCTCTACGTCTTTCTCCTGTATTCATAAGTTTTCTCCTTATAACGCATGAAGATTTTTCATAGAAATGTCAAGGATCGGAGCGGAATGAGTCAGGGCACCGCTCGAAACAAAATCAACACCGATCTCACGAATCTTCTGAATATTTTCCTTTGTAATATTTCCGGAGCATTCAGTCTGTGCTCTGCCATCGATCAGCTCGACTGCCTGTCTCATTACTTCCGGAGTCATATTATCCAGCATGATAATATCTGCTCCTGCTTCTACAGCTTCTTTTACCTGATCCAAGGTCTCCACTTCGATCTCGATCTTACGTACAAACGGTGCATAGGCTTTTGCCATCTGTACCGCTTTGGTAACACTTCCGGCTGCTCCAATATGATTATCTTTCAGCAGAACTCCATCAGAAAGATTATATCTGTGGTTGCATCCACCGCCTACTCTTACTGCATATTTTTCAAACACACGACAGTTCGGAGTTGTTTTACGGGTATCCAGAAGTGTCACCTTGCTTCCTTCCAGAAGTTTTGCCACCTGTCTGGTATAAGTAGCAATTCCACTCATTCTCTGCAGATAATTCAGTGCTACACGTTCTCCGGAAAGAAGCACGCGGATATCACCTGTTACAGTTGCCATCAGGTCACCCTTCTTTATTTCATCTCCGTCTTTGCAGTGAAAATCAATCTCTGTTTTTTCATCCAGGATCGTAAACACTCTTGCATAAATATCAAGTCCGGCAATCACACCGTCCTCTTTCGCGATCAGATCTACAGTTCCTTTTGTAGCGGTTGGCATAACTGCATTTGTGGAAACATCCTCGCTTGTGATATCTTCCTGCAGTGCCATACGGATCAGCTGATCAGCCTGCATTTTCATTGTAATTTCATTCATGACTCTTCTTCATCCTTTCGATTTCATTTAAAACCATTTCATGATAAACAGTCAGAACTGCATCTCTGTCCTCATATGGTTTCAGATCTATAGTACCCGGTCTGCATGGATCAGGTTTTCTTCCAAATATCATATCATCTGCCGCTCTTCTTGCAAAGACCAGAGATTCAAGAAGTGAATTGCTTGCAAGACGATTTTTGCCATGAACTCCGTTGCAGCTTGTCTCACCACATGCGTACAGACCTTTCATGGAAGTCCGGCTTCCCAGGTCAACCTTGATTCCGCCCATGAAATAGTGCTGTGCCGGAACGACCGGAATCGGCTCTTTACGTGGGTCAAATCCCTCTTCTACACATCTGTGGAAAATATTCGGGAAATGTTTCATGATAGTCTCTTCACCAAGCGGACGCATATCTTCCCATACAAAATCTGTTCCGTCCTTTTCCATCTGTGCAAAAATTGCCTGACTGAGCAGATCTCGTGGCTGCAATTCATTGGTAAATCGCTGTCCGTTCTTGTCATACAGGAGTGCTCCTTCCCCTCTGACGGACTCAGAAATCAGGAAACGGCGTCCCGGTTTGTGTGAATAAAGAGTTGTCGGATGAATCTGTATGTAATCCAGATGTTCCAGTACCACCTGATGCTTCATGGCGATTCCAAGCCCGTCGCCTGCAATATGCGGGAAATTGGTTGAGTTTTTGTAAAGTCCGCCGAGACCTCCACAGGCAAGAACCACATACGGTGCTCTGACCGGATATACCTCATTGTTTTCATCCATCACGATCACGCCACCACAGATGTTGTCTTTTGAGATGATATCAACCATGGTCATATATTCACAGATTTCAATGTTATCCCTCGTCAGTGCCTGATTCAGAAGAGTCTGTGTAATCTGTTTGCCAGTAATGTCTTCATAAAAAAGGATTCGTGGCTGAGAATGTGCACCTTCTCTGGTAAAATCCAGCTCTCCGGTCTCTGTTCGTGCAAATGTAACATCCCTCTGCAACAGATCTCTTATGATGCTGTTGGAGCTGCGGATCATCAGTTCAACTGCTTTTTCATCATTTTCGTAGTGGCCTGCCCGCATGGTGTCTTCAAAGTAATCGTTATAATCTTCTTCACCTCTGAGCATACAGATACCGCCCTGTGCCAGGAAGGAGTCAGACTGATCTGCCTGCTGTTTGGTAAGCATGAGCACTTTCATTCTGGAAGGCAGATTAAGGGCGCAGTAAAGGCCTGCTGCTCCTGTTCCTACGATAATGACGTCGTAATTTTCTTTCATGTGTTTATCCTCGTACCGGTTCACGCCGGTTTTCTGTTGGGTTTTGTGTTTTCTGATTTGTGATTATACTACCCGACATGTTAGGTGTCAAGACACCTATGTATATTGGTGTAAAGAAATATTATATATCCACTTCTCAGCTAGAAAAATATATTGGAGCCATACCTCTTGTCTCCTTCACGGCTACAGATTCAATTTTTTATTCTTCTTATTTTCTTTACACCATATACATGTCGCATCAGTAGGGCGGCGTTCCAGGTTCTTCCCCTTTGCACCGTCTTCCCGCCGCCCTACCCATGCGCACGCCCCTTCCCGGGGAGAGAAACTAAATAAAAGCGAAAAACAGGTGTGCTAATTATACGAAACCAAGAAATAAAAAAATCCCAACAACTATACTATTCGCAAGCCTTTGCAGATATCTGTAGTTGTCCTTGAATATGTTCTGTCTGTGTTGACAAAATCAGAAGCTCTGTCTGAGCGTCAGCGAGTTTGCTGATGATTTTGACGTTTTTAACAGACAGGTTATATTCTAGTACAACCAGATATCGAAACTGCTTGCAGGTAGTATAGTTGTTCGGGATTTTCAAACTCTCTCGGTACTATATTTTATCTCACCTGTTCTACACGTTTTATTTATTTCTCTCAGTACTATATTTCACTATCAGTAATTCCACACTCAACACATCCTGCAGTCTTCCGGTCTTGACCGCCTCCTCAGCCTCAACAAAATCTTCCTCCGCCTGCTCCAGTTCCTCTGTGCTGTATGCTCTTGCACATGCCAGTATATTTCTCGCAGCAAAGGATGGTACCCCAAGTCTGGATGAAATCTCATTCTGAGATGCACCTTCACCCGCCATCTTCTTTGCCAGGCACATCTGTCGGAACTGCTTCGACAAAAGGAACAAAATCCTCATCGGTGGTTCACGCAGTGTCAGAAGGTCATTGTACAGATCCAGTGCCTTCTTCTGATTCCGTTCCGTAACCGCGCGCACCATATCAAAAATCTTATTTTCCGTTCTTGTGGTACAGATTTCCTCAATATCCTCTCTGGTTACAATATCCTGCCCCATCGTGTAAGTAATCAGTTTCTCAAGTTCCATACGAATGTTTCCCATATCTGTTCCGGTCCTGGTGAGGAAAAGCTCCATATCCCTGGTCGTGATCTTGCGACCCTCTCTCGCCAGAATTCCAGCCGCCCATCGCATCAGCGTCTTTTCATCCTGCTTTGCAAATTCCACAATACGACCGCAGCTCTTGACCGCTTTGTACATACGGCTTCGCTTATCCACTTCCTCCTCCACAAAAACGATACGCACATACTCCGGGAGAGTTTTCATATAATCTGCCAGTTCATCACATTTATTCTTGAAAAATCCGGAGTTTTCCACAAGGATCACTCGATGATCCGCAAAAAACGGCATCGTCTCACAGAGATCGATCATCTCCCGTACCTCGATTCCCTTGCCCTCATATTTACTGAAATTCATCGTATCATCATCCGGATTCAGTGCATGGATCAGTTTTTCTTTATACTGAATCCTCAGATAAGCTTCTTCTCCAAAAAGAAGATACGCATTTTTGAAATTTCCCGTCTTGATGTCTTCCTGTAAATTCTTCACTTCTCGCGGAACCTCCTGCTCAAATACTGCCACCTCTCACAGTCTCTGTGATCAGCCTCATAATACTCACTATCTGTTTAGTATAGACGATTTTTCCCTTTTTCTCAACGAATAAATCTCCATCCATATATCCGGTTAATTTCTTTCATGAATCTGTAAACGTTTCTATCCAGATGTTTTCGCCATCCGTAGTCACCGTCACCGCTCCACCTTTCATCGTATACCAGATCTTTGCCCCGGCATCTTCCAGTCTTTCTATTGTCTCGTCGGATGGATGGCCGTATGTATTGGTTGAAGAACAGGAAATCACCGCCACCTCCGGCCGCACCACATCCAGAAACTCCCGACAGGTTGAATACCTCGAACCATGATGTCCTACCTTCAGAAAATCCACATCGTCCAGTTCCGATAATAGTTTTTTCTCTGTTTCCGTGCCGATGTCGCCTGCAAACAAACCTTTGAATCCGTTATACACCATTTCCATGACCATTCCATCTTCGTTTGCATCTGTCCCCGTCGCCCCGCTCTCCGGTGCAAGAAACCTGAGAAGCACATTTCCTGCACGGATGTTTTTGCCTCTTCTGCCTTTCTGTACACATATGCCAGCTTCCCGTGCTTTCACCATCAGTTCCTGATATGCTTTATCCGGCTGTTCCCATTCTGGAAGGATCAGATTATCTACCCGCACAGAGGTAAGATTTTGCCCTATATAATCAAGCAGTTCCTGCACTCCACTGATATGGTCCTTATCTGTATGTGAGATCAGAATCGCATCTATCACGCCAATCCCCTGATTTTTCAGATATGGCAGTATCTGATATCGTGCAATGTTCTTTTTGTTGCTGCTTCCACTATCAAGCAGAAAATTCTTTCTTTCCGGTGTCCGTATCAAAATGCAGTCTCCCTGTCCGATGTCCAGGCAGGTAATCTGTAATTTTCCCGCTGGTCTGACACATGCACATCCGATTCCCGCCAGAAACATAATCATAGAAAGCCCGAGGAGCATCCCACGTTTTCTCCTGTAACTTTTTTCTGCCGCATTGTTCGACAACTGCTTTTTTCTGCCTGTGTGTCTTTCCTGACTCAACAGCCACAGTCCACCAGACAGTAAAATATAATATACTGCACACTGCCACAATTTCGGACTTCCGGCAATCCATGTACAGAACGGTATCCCCGATGCTGTTTCACACAGCTTTTCGTACAGAAAAAGAAGGAGCCTTCCCGGCAGGATCACATATGATGCCGCAGCTCCTGACACCATACCGACCACAACTCCTGCAATTCCACTGACCAGCACTATTCCAACCGTGGGAAGTACCAGCAGATTAAGAAAAAATCCGACGATTGAAATCTCTCCGTAAATTCGCAGCATGATTGGAAACGTCATCATCTGTACTGCAAAAGAGGCTGCCAGACTTCTGACAAACATACGCAGCTTCCTGTTTTCAACTTTGATCCATTCGGTTAATATCGGTGCCGCCACCCCAATTCCGGCAACTGCTCCGAACGACAGCCAGAATCCACTGTTATACAGATTTGCAGGTGCATCCAGCAGTAACAAAACTGCGGATACTGCCAGAGCCGTAAGCAGATCATACGTCCTGCCGGCGATCCTGGCCCCTACAGCAAGCAAAAACATACATACAGCACGCATCGTCGAGACACCTTCACCTGTAAGCATGCCATATTGAAGCAAAAGCGACAGAGACACCAGCCCTGCCATCACATTCCCTGCACCGGCTTTTTTCAGGATATCAAAAAGTCCTATTCCAAGTACACTGATATGCAGCCCGGAAATTGCCAGAATATGTATGATTCCCGCCATTTGATAACGTATCTTCAGATTCTCTTCAAGATTTGTCTTGTCCCCGAGCAGCATGGCTTCAAAAACCCCTGCATCATCTTCTGCTGCCACTTCCAGTGTCTGCATCATCTGTTTTTTCAGTTTCTGCATAAACTGTCCGTATCTGGAATAACTTTTGCTGCAGGCCTGCATTTTTCCATCTTTCATAAAATAATAAATGTTCCGGCAGGCATAATACTGCTGTGAATCAAATTCTCCGGGATTCCTTGGTGCAGGCACCTCCTCCAGTTTTCCTGCAATTTTTACATTCATTCCTACTGGAAGTTCTTTATTCGATTTTAAAAACACTCTTATATTTTTAATGGGAATTTGTTCTGATCCGACGATCAGAGAGACATGTTTCAGATAGACAGAAAGTGAATATTCCGAAGCCTGACTTTGCTGTACTTCCCCGCAGACAACAGCATCCGGATGTTCCGTAATATAATTCTGTACAGATTCCGGCAGAGGATTTCCACTGATCATTGCAAATCCGGCCAGATCCAGAAACCACATACAGAACATCAGAAGCAGGCACACAAGACACAATGGTCGTGTTTTCATATGCCACCCTTTCTGTATAGATCATAGATAGGAAAGAAAATATCTGTTACTGTCCGTTCACAGCAGCAGATATTTCCTGTCACTGACCGCCTCAGGATTCTTCCTTCTCCTGTGCGATCAGATCTTCATTTTTTTCATAAAATTTGTACAATGGAAGGCTGTCCTGAAAGTTTCCTTCTGTACTGCCCTCAATAGAAATCTGCACTCTGTCAACATCGCAGGAATCTGCGATCGAATTGACAACAGAATAGATAGAAATGTTTTCTCCGACCTCTGTTGCCCCACTCTGGAACGCATTGTTAAGATCCATATAGCAGATCTTATCCGCAGTGATCACACTCAGTACAAGTGAACTCTGTGGTATTGTTGGATAATGTCCGTCTTCCATCGGTCCCTTTGCGAGCTGTTCCAGAACTACCCGTTCTTTTGGCAGAGATCTTCTGTAATACACATTTCTTGTTTCTTTCACCAGATTTTTACCGCTTTTATCCGTAAAATACAATGTAAACGTATCATAGCGATAGCTTTCTGTATCTTTTCCGGAATACTGTGCAAACGTATCTGATGTCATTTCTCCGATTTCCTGATTCCTCGAATTCTTCAGTGCCTGTCCCGCAACGGTAAACTGTACCTTACGGATATCTGAAATCTGCAGAAATGTCTGCACAATGCCTGCCCTCGTCATGACTTCCCGTATCTTACTCATACTGGAATATTCGTCACTGAAATCAATCACAAGCAGGTCTTTCTGTACTTCATAAGAATTTATGGAAACATCCTCAGGCAGAAGGCTGACATCTCCATCCGGAGCTTCTTTGCTGCCAAGCTTCTGCATGAGATCTTTTACCATAAAATCAGTGGAATCCTCCTCCGGAGAATACGGTGCCTCTTTAAGCGCCGTCTCACTCTCATTCATATAATACAGATGATACTTACTGTCCTCCTGGGAAGTTTTGTTGCTTTTTGTTTCAATACTGCATCCGGCAAGTAAACTGCAAACCAGTGCTGCCAGAAGAAGTACTCTTATATATTTCTTCATCCGGCACCTCCTACGGAATATAAGACAACGGGACACGAACTGAAAATGTAGTTCCTTCCCCTTCTCTGCTGAATACTTTGATCACACCATGATGCATGGCAATCGTACTTCTGGTAATTGCAAGTCCCAGACCGGTTCCTCCGATCTCTCTGGAATGCGATTTGTCCACACGATAAAATCTCTCAAAAATACGATCAATGGAATCCTCCGGAATACCCATACCGGAGTCTGCCACTGTAACATAGAAAAATTTGTGGTCAGCATCCAGTGATACACGTACCCAGCCATCATCCACATTATATTTGATTGCATTTTCCACCAGGTTGCTGATAGCGGAAGTGAATTTCAGTTCATCCACATCTGCCTCTACCGGGCGGAAGCTGTCCAGGATCAGGTCAATATTACGTTTATCCGCAATTGGACGCAGACGTTTCAGGATATCTTCCAGAAGCTGATTGATATCCATATGACTGATCTGCAGATCAGCAGACTTCTTGTCCATTTTGACCAGAGTAAGAAGATCTGTGATAATTCGGTTCTCTCTGTCAATCTCCGCTGTAATGTCACGCATAAATTCCTGATAAAGTTCTTCCGGAACTCCCTCCTGTCCCACGAGAGAATCCGCAAGGACCTTCATGGAAGTCATCGGAGTCTTTAATTCATGTGACACATTGGAAACAAATTCAGAACGAGATTCATCCAGAACTTTCATACGTGCAAGCATCTTGTTAAATGCATCCGTGATCAGCTCCGTCTCTGTATAATCCGGAACAGAAATTTCATCCTTCTGATAACCATCTGTAAGATCTTCGATTGATTTTGTGACTCTCGCCAGAGGTTTTACCAGAATTGTGGAAAGAACATAGGCAAGCAGCACCGATAAAGCAACAATGATCCCCGTGATCAGCATAG
This sequence comes from Blautia sp. MSJ-19, assembly GCF_018918125.1. GTDB lineage: Bacteria > Bacillota > Clostridia > Lachnospirales > Lachnospiraceae > Blautia_A. The sequence goes on along the minus strand of NZ_JAHLQA010000017.1, from coordinate 69,063 downwards.
CCATCTGTTCCTGGTCTCCTACAGTCGCCATTACATCACTCACAGAAATATTCAGCAGCATCACTCCCTGAATCTGTGGTACATCCGCACTCTTTACCGGAATCGCCATCTCCAGCATCTGCCCGTATTTATGATAGTTCGTTGCCTCGCCGTTCTTAAAACATTTCACAACTTTTGGTGAGATCAGCGTTCGTCCCTCATCTACATGATACGTATCCGCAACTACACGGAGATCCCTGTCTACAAGAACGATCCTGCCCCCGTACACATTAGACAACAACTCCAGCTTGCTGTTTACAGACTGGGAGCTGGAGTCATTGAGATAATTTTCTTTGATGATCTGGTTACACAGGATCGCACACTCTGTCGTAACCTCACTTACTTTTACTTCAATCGCCTGCTTTTCATAATTGCTGATCATGAGCTGTGTCACAATAACACTCGGCACAATTCCCAGTATGATCAGTATGACCAGTATCCGAAAACGCAGACTCCTGAAAAACTTCGTCTTTTTTTTCGTTACCATGGATTATGCCTGGAAGTAATATCCCACACCCCATTTGGTGTGTACATATTTTGGCTCACTGGGATTAGCCTCGATTTTTTCACGAAGACGACGGATATGTACATCCACAGTTCTTACATCACCCGGATACTCGTATCCCCATACAATATTCAGAAGATTTTCGCGGCTGTATACCTTATTCGGATTAAATACCAGGAGTTCCAGCACATCGAATTCCTTTGCAGTCAGATTGATCTCTCTGCCCGCAATAAATACACGGCGGCTTTCGCAGTCAAGCTTCAGATCTCCTGCTTCAATTGTTTTGGCTTTTTCTTTTTCTTCGTGTTCAGAACGTGCACGACGCATGATTGCTTTGATTCGTGCCTTTACTTCAAGGATATTAAACGGCTTTGTGATATAATCATCTGCACCGTAATCCAGCCCCAGAATCTTATCCATATCCTCGCCTTTTGCAGTCAGCATGACGATTGGAACATTGGAAAATTCTCTGATCTGCTGGCAGACTTCCAGTCCATCCATCTTCGGAAGCATCAGGTCCAAAAGAATAATGTCATATTTGTTTTCCTTTGCTTTCTCAACCGCTTCTTCTCCATCATAGGCACAGTCAACTTCCATGCCATCCTGTTCCAGATTAAAACGGATTCCCTTTACGATCAGTTTCTCGTCATCAACTACTAAAACTTTCCTGCTCATTCTTTTCTCCTTATTTGTTACTATGAGTGTATAGCTTTTATTCTACTGCTATTTTATCTTTTATTGCCGAAAAAGTACTTTCTTTGATTCCCGGCACCTGCATGATCTCTTCGATACTGGAAAAACGCCCATGTTCTTCTCTGTACGCAAGGATTGCCTGTGCCTTGGCATCACCGATCCCGGTCAGACTCTTAAGTGCTGCTGCATCCGCTGTGTTGATATTTATCACGCCTTCTGCAGTCACCTCTGATCCGTTCTCTGACTTCGCCGACTGTATTTGCGCAGGTAAAGTGCCCTCTTTCACTTCCTCCTGCGTAGGTACATAAATCTGCTGGCCGTCAGCAACAGGCTGTGCCTGATTCACTGCTGAAGCAGCAGCTTCCGGCAGGAATCCCCCTGCTGCCTCAATCGCCTGAAATACTCGGCTGTCTGTCTTTAGGGCATAAACTCCCGGCACATGCACCGCTCCACAGACATCTACAAAAACTTCCACCAACTCTTCTGCCGGTATTTCTGATATCGTTGTCTCCGTCTGGTTCTCTGTCTTTTCGTCTCTGCTCTCAGCCTGCAGATCCGAACTCTCCTCATGTACCTGTTCGTCCAGCATTATTTCTGTTTTTTGCTTCTGACATCCACCCATCCCCATTCCGGTAAATAACAGGGTTACGCCTAACATCAGACTGTATAATTTTGCTTTCATGATATCGGTTCACTTCCTTCCGCAGTAGTACGGCAGAATTCCCCGATTCTCACACTTAACCATGTCTTATTTTAACGAATTCCCGATAGATTTACAATAGGAAACTTTATTTCCTCTTTTATTTCTCCCATTTGAAGATCACAATGCCGGCGATTGCGATCAGCATTCCAAAGATTTTTCTCCACTCAAATGGCTGCTGTGCAGTTCCAAACATGCCAAAAAGTTCGATCACATACGCTACGATCAACTGTGAAATAACGATCAGCATGGCTGCTTTTGCCGGTCCCAGTGCTCCCATGCTCTGAATGACTGTGATTGTAATAAATGCTCCGATCACACCTCCCAGCAATGTATATTTATTGTCTACCTGCCAGAGTGCCGATACGCTCTGCCTTCCATTAAAAAGCCATGCCAGAACGCAAACTGCAAATGCCGAAAGCTGCACCCATCCGGTCGACACCCACAGGCTGGTCTGCTTTGTTACTTCTGTATTAAAAACTCCCTGAATACTCATCAGTGCCCCTGAAATCAATGCTGCCAGAATTCCCCACATAAAAATATACCTCCACGCAAAACAGACCGGATCTTGCTTACACCAGTCCATTAGTTTTATTATCAGCATATACAGAATTGTACTTTTTATGCAGTTCACTTATTCATAAAGCTGTCCATTTTCAGCACAGGCAAAAAAATCCCGCAGTCTTGTCTGTACTGCGGGAGCGGGGGAGAAGATTTTATTCAGTTCTCAGATAATTATCCTGTTCATATATAGTATATCAGTGAATGCTCACGACTCTGTAGCCTGCATCTTTTACAGTTTTTCTGAGCACTTCATCATCGAGTTCACGATCGTAGGTAACAACTGCCTCATTTCAGGACTATAATTATGTCTACCATTATTCGTCATCTCTTCTGAACTCTTCATCTTTTTTCTGTTCTCTTTTTTTCTTAAGCCATTGAAATCCCTGATAGAGCAGCATTCCTACAATATAGATGACAATGACTGCCCCAAACATATACATCGTGGATCCTGTCGAATTTCCCATATCAGTGCCTCCTATCTCAGACGTTTTTTAGAGGACTGTGCAGTACTTTTGTTAAAAGCAGCCCCGCTGCAGCCGCCACAGCTTCCACAGTTGCCGCTGCAGCCACTGCAACCCATGTGTTTGCCTTCTTTGGCATTTTTTACATTTTTATAGATTATATATGCACAATATCCAAGGATCAAAGCCATGATAATAATATTTGCCAGCATTTTATTCATCCTCTCTAATCACTACCAGTCACTCAGGTTACTTATTAAAACAGAGGCCGGACACATCTCTGTATCCAGCCCCCTTATTTTATCTCTTTTATTTATGCCTGTACAGAACGTTTGGAATAAACTTTCTGATCTTTGTACGGATCTGGTCTGAACAGCAGGAACAGCATTACGATAAGTACTGCGAATCCTACTACAGTTCCGATACCGAATGCTCCACCAGTTACGAAAGAACCGATCTGATAGAAGCAGAGGCATACGATGTAAGCGAATACGTTCTGGAAGAGAATTGCGAACCAGAACCATTTTCTGTCGTTCATTTCTTTTGCCATTGTTGCGATAGCTGCAAGGCAAGGAGAATCAAGAAGGTTGAACATCAGGAAGGAGAAAGCTGCGATTCCTGTCGGGAACCAGCTTGCAACACCTGCCGCAACATTTACTGCATCTTCTGTATCACCAGCTACGTTAGCCAGGACACCCATTGTAGATACGATAGCTTCTTTTGCTGTGAAACCGGAGATAGAAGCTGCTACCGGCTGCCATTCGCCGAATCCAAGCGGAGCAAAAATCGGAGCGATCACACCACCGATTGCTGCCATAAGGCTGTCTGCACTGTCTTCTACCATACCGAATCCACCATCTGTGAATCCAAATCCACCAAGGAACCACATTACTACGCAAGCAAGGAACAGGATTGTACCAGCTTTGATGATGAAGCCTTTCAGTCTTTCCCATACATGAAGGAGAACTGTCTTAGCCTGCGGAATATGATACTGTGGAAGCTCCATTACGAACGGAGCCGGTTTACCGGAGAACGGTTTTGTTTTCTTAAGAATGATTGCTGCTACAAGTACAGCTACGATTCCGATGAAGTACATCAGAGGAGCGATAAAGGAGCTCTCTGCATATCCTGCAGTCTCACCGGCGATTACACCACCCATAAGAGCGATAACCGGAAGTTTTGCACCACAAGGAATAAAGGTTGCTGTCATGATAGTAAGACGTCTGTCATTGTCCTGCTCAATGGTCTTGGAAGCCATGATTCCAGGGATACCGCATCCAGAAGAAATAAGGAGCGGAATGAAGCTCTTACCAGAAAGTCCGAAGTGACGGAATACACGGTCCATAACGAATGCGATACGTACCATGTAACCACAGTCTTCAAGGATGGACAGGAACAGGAACAGGATTGCCATCTGAGGAACGAATCCAAGTACTGCACCAAGACCACCAATGATACCATCAACTACAAGTCCCATTACCATATCGCCAGCGCCGATGCTGGTAAGGATATTTGTAAAGAAGTCCTGAATAGCTACTACGAATACATCATTTGTCCAGTCTGTTACGAATGTTCCGACTGTTGTAACGGATACATAATATACAAGCCACATAACTGCAACGAAGATCGGGATACCAAGGATACGGTTGGTAACGATACGGTCAATCTTATCGGATACAGTCAGCTTGTCTTTTGCTTTTTTAACAGTTGTGTTGACAACTTTCTGGATAAATTTGTATCTTTCGTCTGTTACGATACTCTCCATGTCGTCGTCATGCTGTTTTTCAAGTTCCTGACGTTTGGTATCAACCAGAGACTGTCCGGAAGCAGAAAGCTTCATAGCCTCTTTAACTTTTTCGTCGTTCTCAAGGAACTTAACAGCATACCATCTCTTCTTGTCATCTGTAACAGATGTAGGAAGAACACCTTTTACTTCGTCAATAGCTGCTTCCAGATCTTTGGAGAAGATTTCTTTTGGAAGATCAACTTTGCTGCTCTTTGCAACTTTTACTGCTTCGTCGATCAGTTTGTCAAGACCTTCGCCTCTCAGTGCGGATGTCTCAATGATCGGGCAGTCAAGCAGCATGGAAAGACGCTTGGTGTCAATCTTGATTCCTCTTTTTTCAAGAAGATCGGCCATGTTCAGTGCGATAACAACCGGAACGCCTGTTTCGATCAGCTGTGTGGTCAGATACAGGTTACGCTCGATGTTGGTTGCATCGACAAGGTCAATGATCACATCTGGATTCTCTTTGAGAACATAGTCACGGCTGACTACTTCTTCCAGTGTGTATGGTGAAAGGGAATAAATACCAGGAAGGTCAGTTACGATGATGTCTTCGCCTTTACCTTTCTTTCCCTTTAACTTACCTTCTTTTTTCTCTACAGTAACTCCCGGCCAGTTTCCTACGTACTGGTTAGCGCCCGTTAATGCGTTGAACATTGTTGTTTTACCACAGTTCGGGTTGCCGGCAAGTGCAATCTTAATTGCCATTTTTTCTTACCTCCTTATCCTTATATGTAGTACAGAACACTACTACTCACTTATTTTACCTGTACGCACTGAGCATCGTTCTTTCTTACAGATAACTCATAGCCTCTTACAGTGATTTCTACAGGATCTCCAAGCGGAGCAACTTTTCTGATGAACAGTTCGCTTCCTTTTGTGATTCCCATATCCATGATACGACGTTTGTACGCGCTGTCTCCTTCAATCTTAGTTACAACAACGGTAGTTCCGACTTTTGCATCACCTAAAGTCATTGTTCTGTCTCCTTTCTCCCTTTGATTATGTTTATTTCATTTGTTAATACCCGACGAATCACTTCGCTGCTCTGCAGCTCACGTGATTCTGCAAACATTCGGAATCTACAAAGCTTCATGCTGAAACTTGCTTCTTTCTCATGTTTAGGTGTCTTCCAAGTCCATACGTCTCTGCGTGTAAACACGCTCGACATCTGAGCTTTTGAACCCTGGTATTAAATCATAATGTGCCTTGCCATATCTGAATTAACTGCTACACGTGCGTCTTTAATGTTTACGATCACGTTTCCGCCGATTGCTGAAACAACACTTACTTCAGCATCATTGACAAATCCAAGATTTGCAAGAAAACGTCTTGTTTCTTCGTTTCCACCGATTTTCTGGATCTTACATTTTTCTCCGATTCCTGCCATTGTGATTGGCATCATATGTATCAGCCCACTTTCTTTTTATTGAGAATTTTTTTCTTTAGCAAAAAAGTTCACAGTTAATCACCGTTTACTTTTCACTTACATGGGTTAGTATATGCTAACGTAGGTAAGCTGTCAAGTACTTTTTTTCGTTTCGCAAAACTCTTATTTGTTGTGTATAACCACGGTTTGTTGTAAGTCACTTTTATTTGTACTATATAACTATCGTTTGTCAAAAAGAACCTTTTTGCATCTGTATATTTTGATACCAAACCGCATAGAATATTTGTACATTTATGCATTTTTGTTGTTCTTATAATCAAAATATGGTATTATAGAAATGGTATAAATTTAAGTGAAAACCTTGAATTTTAAAGCTGATAAATGAGAAATCATTTTCAATTAGATTATCAACAGAAATTGGGGTGTAATGGATGCATACAAACGAATCCGCCGAAAACTATCTTGAAACAATTCTTATTTTAAGTAAATCACATCCGGTCGTACGTTCCGTAGATGTCGCCTCTGAACTGGGCTTCAAGAAATCCAGCGTCAGTGTTGCAATGAAAAAACTTCGTGAGACAGATCAGATCACCGTATCTCCGGAAGGATACCTTTACCTGACAGAATCAGGTCGCGCTACTGCAGAAAAAATCTACGAGCGTCATCTTTTTCTTTCCGAATGGCTTGAAAAGCTGGGGGTTGACCCGGTCGTTGCAGCCAGTGATGCCTGCAAGATCGAGCATGTGATCAGTACAGAGAGTTTTGCCGCGATTAAAAAACATATTGATCTCGACAGCATGGAATAATAGATTTGATTTTTATCCTTAGATTTCAGATTTGTAGAATAGTTTCAGAACAGGCAAGAGCCCGGCAGTTACGCCAGGCTCTTTTCTAATTTCTCAATCATTTCATCAATATTTTCTTTTGTGATAACAAGCGGAGGCACGAGACGGAGCACGTCGCTTCCTGCAGAGATCACAAGAAGTCCGTTCTCAAGTGCTTTTGTCACAACACTTCCTACAGTCACGCCTTCAATCACCAGCCCCTGCATGAAACCTTTTCCACGACGGGCTGCAACGATTGGATATTTATCCACAAGTATATCCAGTTTTTCCTCAAGATATGGGGTTAATTCCTGTACATGTGCAAGAATCCTATCCTGTTCAAAGATATCAAATACCTTGCTGACAGCTGCACATACAAACGGATTTCCACCATAAGTAGTACCGTGATCTCCCGGTACGAGGGATCCTTCTGCTGCCTTCTGTCCAAGTACAAAGGCTCCTACCGGAACACCGCAGCCAAGTGCTTTTGCACAGGTCATCACATCCGGTTTGACACCGTAAGACTGCCATGCGAAGTAATATCCGGTACGTCCCATACCGCACTGGATCTCATCAAAGATCAGGATGATATCTTTTTCGTCACAGAGTGCACGAAGTCCCTCAAGGAATTCTTTCTGTGCCGGGTAAATTCCACCTTCTCCCTGTACGACCTCTGTGATGATCGCGCAGGTCTTGTCTGTGATCTGTGATTTTACGCTCTCCAGATCATTGAAATCTGCAAATTTCACGCCACCGATCAGAGGTTCGAACGGCTCTCTGTAATGTTCGGTTCCTGTGACAGAAAGAGCTCCCATACTTCTTCCGTGGAAGGAATGGTTCATTGCGATGATCTCATATTTCTGTGCTTCTTTGCCATATTTTGCATAGGCATATTTACGTGCAACTTTGAGTGCACCTTCGATTGCCTCTGTTCCGCTGTTTGTGAAGAATGCTTTGGAAAGGCCGCTGGCTTTGACCAGTTTTTCTCCTGCTTCGCTCATCGGCTCATTGTAATAAAGGTTGGAAATATGAGTCAGCTTATCGATCTGTGCCTTCAAAGCATCATCATATCCCGGATAATGATATCCCAGGGCATTTACTGCGATTCCGGCAGCAAAGTCGAGATATTTTTTGCCCTCTGTATCATAGAGATAGCATCCTTCCCCATGGTCAAACATGACCGGGAAACGGTTATATGTATGCAGAATATTTTCTTCTGCATGATTCATCTGTTCATTCATGCTCATTGTAGTATTTCTCCCCGTCTTCTCTTAAAATAGCAGTACCGATACCTTTGTTTGTAAAAATCTCCAGAAGGAGGCTGTGCGGAATACGTCCGTCCAGGATATGCACTCTGTTTACGCCCTCTTCAATAGCGTCGATGCAGTTCTGCAGTTTCGGGATCATTCCACCACCTACATAACCTTCACTGATCAGTTTTTCTGCTTCATGCACATGCAGTTCAGAAATCAGAGAACTTGGATCATCTTTGTCTTTGTATACACCTTCAATATCAGAAAGGAATACAAGTTTTTCTGCATGAACAGCCTCTGCGATCGCACATGCTGCATCATCTGCATTGATATTGTAGGAATCAAAATTCGTATCAAATCCGATCGGGAATACGATTGGAAGGAAATCTCTCTCCAGAAGATCCTGTAACACCTTCGGATTGACTTTTTCAATATCACCTACATAACCGATATCTTCACCCTTGGAAAGCTTTTTGTGGCACTGAAGAAGGCCACCGTCCTTGCCGCTGATACCAACAGCCTGTACACCAAGAGATTCTACCAGAGTAACCAGCTCTTTGTTTACCTTTGCAAGAACCATCTCTGCAATCTCCATAGTGTCCTTGTCTGTTACACGAAGGCCGTTTACAAAGCGTGGTTCCATGCCGACTTTGTTGACCCAACGGCTGATTTCCTTACCACCGCCGTGAACGATAATCGGTTTGAATCCGATCAGTTTCAGAAGAACAACGTCTTTGATGACATTTGCTTTGAGTTCTTCGTCCAGCATGGCACTTCCGCCGTATTTTACTACTACAATCTTTCTATTAAAACGCTGTATATAAGGAAGAGCCTCGATAAGAGTTTCCGCCTTGTCCAGATATTTCTGATTTACCATTTTTCATTTCTCCTCGATTTTTATAGTATCGTGCAAGCACGAACAGTTTTTGAACTTTTCACCCTGTTATATTGGCGTTATGATCTGTAGTCCGCGTTGATCTTGACATAATCATAGGTAAGATCACATCCCCATGCGGTTGCGGTACAGTCTCCCATTTTGATGTCTGCGATCGCAGTTACCGCTTCTTCTGAAAGGATCTTTGTCGCTTCTTCTTCGCTGTAATTAACAGCCACACCGTTTTCGATGATCTGGATCTTGCCTGCTTTGCTCTCAAAGTAGAGGTCTACTTTTTCCGGATCAAACTGTGCGCCTGAGTAGCCCATCGCGCAGAGGATTCTTCCCCAGTTTGCATCATGTCCGTAGATTGCCGCTTTTGTAAGGGAGGAAGTAACAACGGATTTACTCAAAGTCACTGCCTGTTCCTTGCTCTCTGCACCGATGATCTTTACTTCAAACAGTGCCGTTGCACCTTCGCCATCACCTGCGATCTTCTTGGCAAGTGTGGTGTTGATGTAATTCAGTGCCTCGCAGAATTTCTGATAATCTTCGTTTTTCTCATTGATCTCCGGATTCTCTGCCATTCCGTTTGCCAGCAGAAGAACGGTATCGTTTGTGGATGTATCCCCATCAACAGATACCATATTATAGGTATCTTTGACATCCTGGCTCAGAGCTTCCTGAAGAAGCTGTTTGGAAATGCATACGTCTGTTGTGACAAAACCAAGCATCGTGCACATGTTCGGATGGATCATTCCGGATCCCTTGCACATACCGCCGATCGTAACTGTCTTGCCGCCGATCTCGATCTCTACGGCAACTTCTTTCTCTACGGTATCCGTTGTCATGATCGCTTTGGCTGCTTCGTTTCCGGCTTCCAGAGTTCCTTTGAGCTTCGGAGCCATTGCCTTGACACCGTCGGAAAGTTTCTCGATCGGAAGCTGCATGCCGATAACGCCTGTAGATGCGACCAGTACACTGTTTTCATCTACGTTCAGAGTCTCTGCTGCTGCTTTTGCTGTTGCACGGCAGTAGCTGAATCCCTCTTCTCCTGTGCATGCATTGGCGATACCGCTGTTGCAGACGATCACCTGTGCACTTGGATGTTTATAAACGATCTCCTGATCCCATTTGACCGGAGCTGCCTTTACGATATTTGTGGTAAAAGTTCCTGCTGCCACGCATGGTTTCTCGCTGTAGACCATTGCCATGTCAGTTCTTCCCTGATATTTGATCCCTGCTGCTGTGGATGCCGCCTGGAATCCTTTTGCCGCTGTAACTCCACCTGTAATAACCTTCATAACTTATACTCCTCCTTGGTACAAAAATCTCCGTTTTTATTTACGGAAGCATTGGAATCTGATGAAGTCCTTCTGCCTCGTCGAACCCGAACATCAGGTTCATGTTCTGTACAGCCTGTCCCGCTGCACCTTTTACAAGGTTGTCGATCGCGCCCATCATGATGACACGTTTGGTCCTCGGGTCGATCTTGAAGTTGACATCTACATAGTTGCTGCCTTCGACACATTTGGTCTGCGGGCATACGTCTTTGTCAAGGACACGGATGAATGTTTCATCTGCATAATATTTATCGTAAGCTGCTCTTACTTCTTCATAGGAAACTTCTTTCTTGAGAGAAGCGTATGCAGTTACCAGGATTCCTCTGTTCATCGGGATCAGATGTGGTGTGAAGTTGATCAGCACTTCCTGCCCGCATGCATAGCCAAGCTGGTCCTCGATCTCCGGTGTATGGCGGTGAGTTGCTACGCCGTATGCTTTGATATTCTCATTTACTTCACAGTAAAGATTCGGAACTTTGGCTCCTCTTCCTGCTCCTGAAGTACCGGATTTTGCATCGATGATAATAGTGTTCGGATCGATCAGGCCTTCTTTGAGAAGCGGGTAGATGGATAAAGTGGAACAGGTCGGATAACATCCCGGGTTCGCGATGAGTCTTGCTTTCTTGATGTCCTCACGGTTGATCTCGCACAGTCCGTAAACTGCCTCATCGATAAACTGAGGAGATTTGTGCTCGATGCCGTACCATTTCTCATATTTCTTTACATCCTTGATACGGAAATCTGCACTCAGGTCGATGACCTTTGCTTTGGAAAGGATTTCTTCATTAACAAGAGACGCACAAAGTCCCTGTGGTGTTGCAGTAAAGATCACATCTACTTCGTCTGCAAGTGCAGCCATATTGTCGTCCATGCACTTCGCATCTACCAGTTTAAAAAAGTTCTGGTATACATCTGCATATTTCTGATCGATATAACTTCTTGAGCCGTACCATGCAACTTCTACTTCTTTATGTCCAAGGAGCAGTCTTGCCAGTTCATTTCCTGCATAACCGGTTGCTCCGATGATTCCTGCTTTAATCATTTCTCATTCCTCCTAGAATCACAAATTAGCAGTTACTTTATGCGCAACTGCTTGAAACGGGGATCTCCTCCCGTATAAACTGTATTGATTATACCATTACTGCTCATATATTCGCAGTAATTGGTCAAAATCCATTCCAAATTGCCTGCGGCAATGGGATTTTGCCCCGTATGTCTCAGGATTTTGCCATATCTGGCAAAACACTTCGCGGGACATTCTCCGTATAAACTGTATTGATTATACATCTATACTGCATAATATGCAATACAAAATTTTACCATTTTCGCATCCGCATTCCGCGATTTTATGTATTTTTATGGGTTCTTTCCTATTTAATAGTGCATTTTTATGCAAAAATTTCTTTTATTTTTTTGTATATTGGTATTGCATATTTATAAAAATTGTTGTATATTATTTCTTGTCGAAACACGACAGGACATGAAGATTCAATACTTTATCAAATCAGCGTATGAATCTTTACCTTTTATAATAACAAATATTCATGTATCTGCCAAGTAGCAGAAAATCATTTTCAGGAGGAATACATTATGAAAGAAAAAGTTGTACTTGCATACTCAGGTGGTCTTGATACCACAGCACTGATCCCGTGGCTGAAAGAAACCTTTGATTACGAAGTTGTCTGCTGCTGTGTAAACTGCGGACAGGGAAACGAACTGGATGGTCTGGATGAGAGAGCGAAACTTTCCGGAGCTTCCAAATTATACATCGAAGACATCGTTGATGATTTCAGTGACAACTACATCATGCCATGCGTACAGGCAGGTGCTGTATACGAACACAAATATCTGCTCGGAACATCCATGGCTCGTCCGGCTATCGCAAAGAAACTCGTTGAGATCGCACGTAAAGAAAACGCCGTTGCTATCTGCCACGGTGCTACCGGTAAAGGTAACGACCAGATCCGTTTCGAACTTGGTATCAAAGCACTTGCTCCGGACATCAAGATCATTGCTCCTTGGAGAATGACAGATGTATGGACCATGCAGTCCCGTGATGATGAGCTCGCATTCTGCCAGGCTCATGGAATCAACCTTCCATTCGATGCAAGCCACAGCTACAGCCGTGACCGTAATTTATGGCACATCAGCCATGAAGGTCTGGAACTTGAAGATCCTTCCCAGGCTCCGAACTATGACGACATGCTCGTTTTAAGTGTAACTCCTGAAAAAGCACCAGATAAAGAAACAGAAGTAACCATGACATTCGAAGAGGGTGTTCCGAAAACTCTCAACGGAAAAGCAATGAAAGTTTCCGAGATTATCACAGAACTCAACCGTCTTGGCGGCGAAAACGGTATCGGTATCGTTGATATCGTAGAAAACCGTGTTGTTGGTATGAAATCCCGTGGTGTATATGAGACTCCTGGCGGAACTATCCTGATGGCAGCTCATGAGCAGCTTGAGGAACTGATTCTTGACCGTGATACCATGGAAGCCAAGAAAAAGATCGGCAGCCAGTTCGCTCAGGTCGTATACGAAGGAAAATGGTTCACACCACTTCGTGAAGCACTCCAGGCATTCGTAGAATCTACTCAGAAATATGTAACCGGTGAAGTGAAATTCAAACTTTACAAAGGAAACATCATCAAAGCTGGTACAACTTCTCCGTACAGCCTGTACAACGAATCTCTTGCATCCTTCACAACAGGTGATATGTATGACCACCACGATGCAGACGGATTCATCACACTGTTCGGTCTTCCGCTCAAAGTTCGTGCAATGAAATTACTGGAAGTTGAAAAGAACAAAAACAACAAATAAATAACCGTCATTCTTATATCCCGGCAGTCTGGCTTTTCAGGCTGCCGGAATTTTTATGCAGATCTGTTATCATTCAACATTTTTATTTTGAGAAATTTTGTACAAATTTTTCATGCAATATTCTCCATGCAACTTATGAATTTGCATTTGACAGAAAACTGTTCCTATTTTATAATAATTTCATAAACAACACCACAAAGCTTATATAGGTCCATAATTGGTTGGACGTCTCTACCAACTACCGTAATAGTTGCCTATAAGTGTTACTGGTCACAGTAACTCGTCGGGCAAAAATATTCGGTATTTTTTTTGCCTGCCGACGTGTTTCATCAGCAAAAAGGAGGTAGCTTTTATGACCAGAAATCCAGCCACATTTGCACTCAGAGGCGCTGTATGTTTCAGCACAGATCCCCAACATCTGACCTGTTTTGAGGACGCTTATCTTGTCTGTCAGAATGGTCGGACTGTCGGTGTTTTTCCGGAAATCCCAGAGCAGTTTCACGGTATTCCATGTGAAGATTTCAAAAAATGCCTGATCATCCCGGGAATGAACGATCTTCATCTGCATGCCCCACAGTATGCTTTTCATGGTATGTATATGGATCTGGAACTGCTTGACTGGCTGAACACAGTCACGTTTCCGGAAGAATCCAGATATGCAGATCTGAATTATGCAGAAAAAGCATATTCTATCTTTGCCAATGATTTAAAACACAGTGCCACAACCCGCGCTTCTATCTTCGGCACTTTACATGTGGATGCAACAGAACTTCTGATGGACCTTATGGAGAAAACCGGTCTCAAAACCTTTATAGGTAAAGTAAATATGGACCGCAACGGCTCTCCGGCTCTCCAGGAAGAAAGTGCTGTTGTTTCTGCAAAGGACACTGTCCGCTGGCTTGATGATACCTCAGGAAAATATGAGAATGTCAAACCGATTCTCACCCCTCGTTTTACCCCTTCCTGTACAGATGAACTCATGACCAGACTGGCAGAGATCCAGCGAACTTACCGTCTCCCGGTACAGTCTCACCTTTCCGAAAACCAGGGCGAAATTGCCTGGGTAAAAGAATTATGTCCAGGAACTTCTTTCTATGGAGAAGCCTACGATCAGTTCGGACTTTTTGGCGGTAAACAATGCCCGACGATCATGGCCCACTGTGTCTACAGTTCCGACGCAGAGCTCTCTCTTATGAAAGAACGGGGTGTATTCATCGCCCACTGTCCACAGTCCAATACCAATCTCTCTTCCGGTATCGCACCGGCAAAGCGTTATATTGAAGCGGGACTTCATATCGGACTCGGTACAGATATCGCCGGTGGTCACTCCCTGTCCATGCTTCGCGCAATTGCAGACGCCATTCAGGTATCCAAGCTTCGCTGGCGTCTGGTGGACGATTCTCTGAAACCGCTTTCACTGGAAGAAGCCTTCTATATGGCTACTATGGGCGGTGGCGCATTTTTCGGAAAAGTCGGCACTTTCGCGGAAGACTATGAGTTTGATGCACTGATTCTGGACGACAGCAGTCTCCGGCATCCTCAGCCCCTCACGGCCAGAGAACGACTGGAACGACTGATCTATCTCTCAGATAACAGCTGCATCGCCGGAAAATATGTTTCCGGAAACAAAATCTTTTAGTGCATACATCTGCACAACACGAAGGGGGTACTTATATGAATCTCGACAAAATTTTCCACCTGAAAGAAAACCACACAGATGTCAAAACTGAGGTTATGGCAGGAATCACAACCTTTATGACAATGGCCTATATTCTGGCTGTCAACCCGAATATCCTGTCTGCTTCCGGCATGGACCGCGGATCTGTCTTTACAGCAACCGCACTGTCCGCATTTATCGCAAGCTGCCTGATGGCACTTCTGTCCAACTATCCATTCGTTCTTGCTCCTGGAATGGGCCTGAACGCATACTTTACCTACACCGTAGTTCTTGGTATGGGATACACCTGGCAGCAGGCACTTGCAGCAGTATTTGCAGAAGGTATTATCTTTATCCTGCTTTCTCTCACCAACGTGCGTGAAGCGATCTTTAACTCCATTCCGATGAACCTGAAACATGCCGTATCCGTAGGTATCGGTCTCTTTATCGCATTTATCGGACTCCAGAACGCCAAGATCGTTGTTGGAAATGACTCTACACTGGTCAGCATCTTTTCCTTCAAATCCTCTGTAGCGGATGGAACTTTTTCCTCACAGGGAATCACCGTACTGCTGGCCCTGATCGGTATCCTGGTAACCGCTATCCTTCTTGCAAAAGACGTTAAGGGAAGTATCCTCTGGGGCATTCTGATCACATGGGTACTTGGAATCATCTGTCAGCTGACACACCTGTATGTACCAAATGCAGACCTCGGATATTATAGCCTGCTTCCTGATTTCTCAAACGGAATCTCTGTACCAAGCATGGCTCCGACCTTTATGAAGATGGACTTTTCCATTGTATTTTCACTGGATTTCGTAGTCATCATGTTTGCATTCCTGTTTGTAGATATGTTTGATACTCTTGGAACTCTGATCGGTGTAGCTTCCAAAGCTGACATGCTCGATAAGGACGGCAAGCTTCCAAAGATCAAAGGTGCTCTTCTCTCTGACGCTGTCGGAACAACTGTAGGTGCTATGTGCGGTACTTCCACCGTTACCACCTTTGTAGAAAGTGCTTCCGGTGTTGCAGAAGGCGGACGTACAGGTCTTACCTCCATGGTAGCAGGTATCCTGTTTGCTCTTTCCCTCCTTCTTTCCCCGATCTTCCTGGCAATTCCTTCCTTTGCCACAGCACCGGCTCTGATCGTCGTAGGTTACCTGATGCTGACTTCTGTTACAAAGATCGATTTCAGCGATATGACAGAAGCGATCCCTTGCTTTATCGCGATCATCGCAATGCCATTCATGTACAGTATTTCCGAAGGTATCTCCATGGGAGTTATTTCTTATGTAGTGATCAACCTGATCACCGGAAAGGCAAAAGAAAAGAAGATCAGCGCACTGATGTACGTACTTGCCGTACTGTTTGTGCTGAAATATATTTTCATCTGATTTTATAATTATTCATGCAGGCTCTGTCTACGCAGGGCCTGTATTTTTTTATTTTCGCCCTTTATCAATGCATAGTTATGCAGTATAATACAAGGAGCAATTCGTTAGTATCCAATACGTTAATTTACACGAGGAGAAACATTATGAAAAAAGAATCTGTTCCGGTCAGGAATTCGCTTTTGCTTTTGCTGACCGCCACCATCTGGGGTGTCGCCTTTGTCGCTCAAAGTGTCAGCATGGACTACATCGGTGGCTTTACCTTCAATGCAGTCCGTAACCTTATCGGTGCTCTTACTCTGCTGCCGGTCATCTGGGGGCTTGGCAAGGCAAAATCTGCCGAAGAAAAGAAACGTATCCCGTCATCTTCCGACCGAAAAACCCTGATCACAGGAGGTATCTGCTGTGGTATCCTGCTCTGTCTGGCAAGCAATTTTCAGCAGTTCGGTATCAAATATACCACCGTCGGTAAGGCCGGATTCATAACCGCATGCTACATTATCATTGTCCCGGTAATCGGCATCTTCCTTAAGAAAAAATGCAGCCCTTTTATCTGGATTGCCGTTGTCCTTTCCCTGTGTGGACTTTATCTTCTGTGTCTGACTCCAGGCGAAGGATTCGCCATCGGTAAGGGCGAACTGCTTGTGTTGATCTGTGCAGTACTTTTTTCCCTGCATATTCTGGTCATCGATCATTTTTCGCCTCTGGTGGACGGTGTCAAAATGTCCTGCATCCAGTTTCTGGTCTGCGGAATTCTTTCCGGAATCCCGGCACTTCTCTTTGAAAGTCCGAATCTTTCCGGAATTTTCGCCGCCAAAGTTCCGATTCTTTATGCAGGAATCATGTCCTGTGGTGTTGCCTACACCTTGCAGATCGTTGGACAGAAAAATATGAATCCTACGGTTGCATCACTCATTCTCAGTCTGGAATCCTGTATTTCAGTTATCGCCGGATGGCTGATCCTTGGACAGAACTTAAGCGGACGTGAGATTTTGGGCTGTGTGCTGATGTTCAGTGCAATCATCCTGGCACAGCTTCCGCAAAAAGAGACGGCTGTTTAACATATAATTTCCTGCATATACAAGAAAAAAGTCATCACTTTCAGAATTGATACACTCCACCTTCTGATCGTGATGACTTTCTTATATTCGCATATTATTCAAACAGATATTTCCCGTTCTGTCAGCTTCACTCTTCGTCTTCTTAAATCTCACCTTTGGCTTTCAGATGCTCTTTGATCTTCTCAAAGCTCTCATCGCTGACATCATGCTCCATCTTGCAGGCATCTGCTCTGGCAACTTCATCACACACACCCAGACCTTCCAGCATTTTTGTAAGAACTGTATGACGCTCATAAATTCTGTTCGCAATCTCTGCTCCCTTTTCCATCAATGTCACAGTACCATAACGGTCCATAGCAATATACCCATCTTCTCTGAGAAGTTTCATTGCATGACTGACACTTGGCTTGGACACCCCGAGCATAGTCGCAATATCAACGGAACGAACTCCGCCGCCTTTCTTAGATAAAACAAGGATTGCCTCCAGGTAATCCTCCGCCGATTCTC
Source organism: Blautia sp. MSJ-19 (assembly GCF_018918125.1). GTDB lineage: Bacteria > Bacillota > Clostridia > Lachnospirales > Lachnospiraceae > Blautia_A. The sequence continues at coordinate 51,192 of NZ_JAHLQA010000017.1, read as the reverse complement.
TGATTTGCATAAAAAATACCTCCCATATGGGTACATAATACCACAGATTTACCCTGAATTCAACAATTGTTTTTCGGAACTAACTTTATGTCTCTGAACACATTTCTCCGCACACAGCAGTGCTTCCGACATACAATCTTTATTTATCATCTCCGGTAAGACGGAGAATATCGCGGATTTCATCAACCTTCATATCCAGGATGATCGCCAGTTCATCAATCGTGAAAGCATTTTTTTCATCTTCCCCGTCATTCAGATCACGAACATCTTTCTCCAGTTTCTCCACACGTGCTACCAGACTGTCATCTTCAAATTTTCTCTGTGTCTGTTCTTCCAGGACAAGCAGAATTCCCCTGCGAATTTCCGCAAGAAGCCATTCTTCATCTCTACACTCTTCTCCCGCATTTCCCAACGCCTGAATAAGGCAGAGATTTGCCTCCTGAATCAGATCTGCAAGCTGCATTTCTTCTATATTCATTTCTACAGCCATGTCTGCCACTGTTTTCATATAATAAGAAGTAAGTGCCTGTGCAGCTTCCTGCCGCCCCTCTGCCAGTGCCACAAACAGCCTGTCAATATCCATATCCGGAAGTTCCGGCAGCTCTGCAACATACTCTTTCAGATAAGCTTCCTCTTCTGCCGTCAGCGGAACCTTTTTTCGTTCCGTTTCTTTTGCTTCCGCACCTGCTGTTTCCATTCCCTCGATCATGATTCCCTGTGAAGTGAGATATTTGAGTACTCCAAGAAGCTGGCTCTTGTCTAAATCACAGCCTTCAAATACCTGGCGAATCTCTGCAACTTCAAGCGTATTATCATGCTTTTTTGCAATTTCCTGCACTTCTTTTAGTTTATCCTGAAATTCCTGTACGTTCATTTTATATTTCTCCTTTATTCAAACAGATTTATTTTTCTCACATTTATAAAATATAAAAACTAAATATTTTCGGACTGAAAATAAACCGATGCTTTTATAATTCGATTTTTATTGTAACATTTTCTATACTTTTTTTTCAACAGGATGTACTCTGTTTCTACTAAATTTCTTTTGATGATATTTGAGATTTTCTTATTTTTTTCCACTTTTTATGGCAAAATCAAAAACTTTTTTTGCCCTCAAACCATTGTAAAATCAGGCTTTTTCGGGTTCTTCAAAAAAAAATTAAAAAAAATCGAAAAAAGCTGTTGACATTTGCATATCGCTATAATATAATATGTCTTGCGTTGAGCGACAGAGCAAAACGCAAACAACTAAATACCGTTAACGGGGTGTGGCTCAGCTTGGCTAGAGCGCCTGGTTTGGGACCAGGAGGCCGCAGGTTCGAATCCTGTCACCCCGATGCTGTAAACAAATACCGTTTCAGCGACATGCGGGTGTAGTTCAATGGTAGAACACCAGCCTTCCAAGCTGGATACGTGGGTTCGATTCCCATCACCCGCTTCTCTGTTGCGAAGCAGAGGAATGTGTCTGTAGCTCAGCTGGATAGAGCAACGGCCTTCTAAGCCGTGGGTCGGGGGTTCGAATCCCTTCAGGCACGCTGTGGTGGGTATAGCGCAGTTGGTTAGCGCGCCAGATTGTGGCTCTGGAGGCCCAGGGTTCGAATCCCTGTATCCACCCTCGCCTTTGGGCTATCGCCAAGCGGTAAGGCACAGCACTTTGACTGCTGCATTCGCTGGTTCGAATCCAGCTAGCCCAGTCTTTTATATGGGATATTAGCTCAGTTGGTAGAGCACTTGACTTTTAATCAAGTTGTCCGGGGTTCGAATCCCCGATGTCTCATTTTAAAGCATTATCGTTTAACGGTAATGCTTTTTTCATACTACTTTTACGTCACACAGATGTGACATAAAACTATTATTTTGCGGATGTGGCGGAATTCTTAGTTCTTGAACATCAGTTCAAGATCAGGCAGACGCTAATCGATTTATCGATTGTCTGACAATTCCGTTTTGTCTGTTTATTTATTATTTTGCGGATGTGGCGGAATTGGCAGACGCGCCAGATTTAGGTTCTGGTGTCCACGACGTGCAGGTTCAAGTCCTGTCATCCGCAGTTTTATTCAGGTCGTAAGGACCGCAAAGGGATTTTGCAAACCGCAAAGGGACTTCGCCAGTCCCTCTGCACACCCTTGGCTGAAAAGCAAAGGATTTCTTCGTTTTTCAAATAGGAAATGTATCGAACAACAGCAGGAGACTTCTCTCTCGTATGGGGAAGATTTCCTGCTGTTTTAGCATTCTATTGGTTTAATTGGCCATAACTTTAACTTCTTCCATGGTCATCCAGTGCCCTCCCCAAATATGCAAAAAGACCCCAGCCCACAGTTCTTACCTGTTGGGCTGGAGTCTCATGTACGTACTTTATTCAAATATTCTACAGATATCGAATCTCAACGGTCATCTCACCACCAGGAGCAGTCTCGAGAACCGCGTAACTGGGCTTTCTGCCGCGTTGTCTCGGATAGGACAGACTTCCCGGGTTAACCGCCAGAATGCCGTCTATTTCCTCAATTACAGGCTTGTGAGTATGCCCAAAGAATACCATATCACACTCTCTGGCTTTTGCTTCTTCTGCAACACCTGAAATATCCATAGATACGCCATAATAATGACCATGTGTGACCAAAACACGTTTTCCCTCAATCTCTATCACATCTTCTCTCGGAAGGTCTGAAAAGAAGTCATTATTACCTGAAACAATACAGCAGGGACACTCTGCAAGAGCTTCTATAAAAATCTCTCTTCCCTCTACATCCCCGCAATGCGCCAGCATATCAAACGGTGTTTCCAGCATCACCGCTCTTTCCAGATTTTCATCACGTCCATGGGTGTCACTGACAATCAGTACTTTCATCGAAGTTCATCCTTTATAGCACGCAGAGCTTTTCCTCTGTGGCTGATCTTATTCTTTTCTTCCATGGAAAGTTCTGCTGAAGTACAACCATATTCAGGAAGATAAAAGATTGGATCATAACCAAATCCGTTGGCACCGCTCTCTTCATAACCGATCCTGCCTTCCATGGCTGCCCGCACTGTTTTCATGCTTCCATCCGGAAATGCCGCAGCGATCGCACAGACAAATCTGGCAGTTCTCTTTTCATCCGGAACACCTTCCAGTCTCTCGATCAGCTTCGCGTTCTTAATATGATAAGAAGTATCTTCACCCATATAACGTGCGGAATAGATTCCCGGTTCCTTATTCAGATAATCTATCTCCAGTCCAGAGTCATCTGCCAGTACGATCTCTCCTGTCAGATCACAGATTGCTTTTGCCTTGATCTGTGCATTTTCTTCAAAAGTTTTTCCGTCTTCTACAATATCCGCATGGATTCCGGCATCTTTTAAAGAAAGAAGCTCTATGTCCAGATCCCCGAGAATTTCACGGATTTCTTTCATTTTTCCCTGATTGCCTGTAGCAAAAATTACTTTTTTCAATCTTTTTTCCTCCTTGGCGGTTTCGGCCCCAGAAACTGATAATAATAGGTCTTAAGCATACCGTTATAGATCTTACGGTTTTTGTCAGCTTTGCGTCCAATATCATTTTCCGCACGGTCATAAGACGTGATCAGATACATCGACCATTTATCGAGTCGATTATAGCTCTCTCCGATCTCTCTGTACAACTGTGGAAGTGCTTCTTTTTCTTCCAGACGTTCACCATATGGCGGGTTTGTGATGATGAATCCATATGGTTTCGGATGGCTGAGATCCCTGACTGCTCTCTGCTGGAAATGAATAAGTTTGTCCACCCCTGCCATTTTGGCATTGGCACGTGCGGATTTCAACGCCTCCGGATCAATATCATATCCCTGGATGTCCGTATCAACATCCAGATTCACGCGATCCTGTGCTTCCTCTAACGCATCATACCAGCATTTGCGCGGAACCAGATGCTTCCAGTCTTCTGCAAGGAAAGAACGGTTCATTCCCGGTGCCATGTCTGCTGCTATCATAGCCGCTTCGATCGGGAATGTACCACTTCCACAGAATGGGTCAACCAGAATTCTGTCTTTATTCCATGGTGTCAGCATGATCAGTGCCGATGCCAGAGTTTCTGTGATCGGTGCTTTGACTGTCATCTGACGGTATCCTCTTTTATGAAGAGAAACACCGGAAGTATCGATTCCGATTGTCGCCACATCCTTCATAAACGCTACACGGATCGGGAAACTTGCCCCATCCTCCGGAAACCAGGAGATTCCATAAACCGTTTTCAGTCGTTCCACGATTGCCTTCTTCATGATCGACTGAATATCGGACGGACTGAACAGGGCACTCTTTACAGAATTTGCTTTTGCCACCCAGAATTTACCGTCCTTCGGAATATATTCTTCCCACGGGATTGCCTTTGTTTTCTCAAAAAGCTCGTCAAAAGTCACTGCCTTGAACTCGCCTGTTTTGAGCAGGATCCTCTCTGTCGTGCGCAGAAACATATTCGCCTGTGCAATGCCTTCTGCATCCGCCAGAAACGTAACCTTACCGTCCTCGACCTTGCTGATCTCGTATCCAAGATCCAGAATCTCACGTTTCAGAACCGCCTCCATGCCAAAGTGACATGGTGCGATCAATTCCATATATTTCATCCAAGCCTCATTTCCTTGATGATATTTCCATCAAAATCTTTGATCGTAAATACTTTGTCTTCCAGAACTGCATATGTAGGCGGATTTCCTTCTTTCGGAATGGATACAGAACCCGGATTCAGAAGGATGTATCCTTCTCTCTGCTCTGCTTTCAGCACATGTGTATGACCGTGAATCAAAATATCACCTTCATGAAACGGCGGCAGATTATTTTCATTATAAACATGTCCATGTGTCGCATAAAAAGTCAGCCCGTCAATTACCAGAATACAGTAGTCTGCCATGACCGGAAACTCCAGGACCATCTGATCAACTTCTGCCTCACAGTTTCCCCGTACTGCGTAAATATCATTTTTCATTCCATTCAACATTTTGATAACTTCCTTTGGTGCATACTCTTTAGGAAGATCATTTCGTGGTCCGTGATAAAGCAGATCGCCCAGCAGCACCAGGCGTTCTGCCTGCTCTTCTTTATATTTTTCCAGCATCATTCGACAATAATATGCCGAACCATGTACATCCGATGCAAACATGTATTTCATATAGATTCTCCTCTTACTATTTTAGCATGATCTGCAGCTGCTTCTTTTGTCCACAGCTACCGTTCCTTTTCTTATTTACCTTATCATGGTTATCGCGAAATTACAAGATTTCTTCCTCTGTATGCTGCAAATCCGCCAATAACAGACCGCGTCCGGTATCCTCTTCTGACAAATTCTCTTGCCGCTGCCATACTCGCGCCTCCTCTGTCACAATAAAAAACAAGTGTTTTATTCACCGGAAGATCGTTTCTGTTTTCCAGTTCTTCATATGGAATGCTGACTGCCCCCGTCACATGACTGCTGTCATATGCTTCTTCATCTCTGAGATCTATGATCAAAGCATCCGTACGCCCCACATAATAGTCGAGCATTTTGGCTGAAATTGTTTCAATAGGAAACATGACAAACCTTCCTTTTTTATTTATCATATGTTTCTTTTTCTTTTCGGTGCATGCCCTGCCTTTTTCCCGAAGCAGACGAACATCAATGACAAAGAGGCCGGCACATGGCCAGCCTCTTTTAAAGAGAAGGGAAAATCCTGTTTTGCTTTAGTATCTGTCAGAGTAATCACTCTGTTCCTTATCATATGCATTGGAAGTTCTGTTTCCGTAGCTGTTTCTGGACACATTCTTAGAACTGTTCTTGGAACTGTTTCTGCTGTCCATCGCATTCTTATCGGAAGTTTTATCTGTGCCGTAGTTTTTCGCTTTGTTTTCGCTTTCATAATTTTTTGCCATTTGTACATTCCTCCTGGTTCATTTTGTAATGTAACTTCATTACATCCGTTAGTATGGCCCGGACAACAAAAAAATATTCACAGCTTTCTGCATTCTTTCCAGAAACAAACCGCTCTTAACGATGGATTATTTTTTCCATTTATAAATATTTCGTTATCAGATTTTTACTTTAAAACAGAGAAATACCCGGTAGGGGAGCTACCGGGTATCTCAAGGGGAGTATAAATAATTAAATAAGGGGTTATGTAAAAAGAATTTTTGAAGGGTTAATCCTTTTTACATTGAAGATTATAATATAATTTTATGAAAAAAGCAACAACATTTCATGAATAAGTTGCCTGCTTTTGTCCAAATATGTTACCGTTTCTGTGCACAATGCGTTCATCTCAGACAACCCAACAGATCTCCCCTCCACAGCCTTTCACAATTTTAAATAGTAATGCCCACCCAGCTGTGGTATAATAATTCCGAATTTGAGCTGTCTGCCCTGTGCAGATAAGAAAGAGAGGATAACGTGGAGAGAAAAATCATCCAAGTAGAAGACAAAGTACCTGTTAACCTGTTAATACCACTGAGTATCCAGCACATGTTTGCCATGTTCGGGGCATCTGTCCTGGTACCATTCATGTTTGGTATCAACCCTGCCATCGTTCTTTTGATGAACGGTATCGGAACACTTTTATTCATCCTGATCACCAAAGGCAAAGCACCGGCCTATCTCGGTTCCAGTTTTGCATTCCTGTCACCTGGACTTCTGGTCGCATCCAAATTCGGATTCCAGTATGCCCTGGGCGGTTTTGTGGTCCTCGGTATCTGCGGTATGATCGTTGCGCTGATCATTCGCCAGTGCGGAACCAACTGGATTGATATTGTTCTTCCAACCGCTGCCATGGGGCCGGTAGTCGCTCTGATCGGTCTGGAACTTGCCGGAAGTGCTGCAAGCACAGCCGGACTTCTTGATGAACAGGTCGATATGAAAAATGTGATCGTATTTCTGATCACTCTCGGAGTTGCCGTATTCGGTCAGATCCTGTTCCGCGGATTCTTATCCGTCATCCCGATCCTGATTGCGATCATTGCCGGATATGTAGCAGCCGCTGCCTGTGGAATCCTTGATTTTACTGCTGTAAAAGAAGCTGCATTCTTTGCACTTCCGAATTTCCAGGCACCGAAGTTTAATCTTGAAGCAATCCTGACTATCCTTCCGGCACTTCTTCTTGTAACTTCCGAGCACATCGGACATCAGATCGTAACCAGCAAGATCGTCGGCAAGGATCTTCTGAAGGACCCGGGGCTTCATCGTTCCCTCTTTGCAGACTTCTTCTCAACAACAATATCCGGTTGTCTTGGTTCCGTACCGACTACCACCTATGGTGAAAATATCGGTGTCATGGCCATGACAAAAGTCTACAGTGTTCAGGTCATCGGCGGCGCCGCAGTTCTTTCTATCTGCTGCTCTTTCCTTGGAAAACTTGCAGCCCTGATCAACACGATTCCTGGTCCTGTTATCGGCGGAATCTCCTTCCTCCTGTACGGCATGATCGGAACTTCCGGTCTTCGTATGCTAGTAGACAATCAGGTAGATTACAGTAAATCCCGTAACCTGGCACTGACTTCTGTAGTATTTATCGTAGGACTTTCCGGAATCGCTCTGAACCTTGGTAATGTAAAGCTCACCGGTATGGTTCTTGCATGTGTAGTTGCCATGGCATTAAGCCTTATCTTCTATATTCTTGATAAGCTGCATCTGACAAATGATCTGTAAGCCGCATTTTACAGTGCTCTGTAGATATATTTCCGGGCATGCTCCGGAATGATATTTTTACAAATATGTAATACGAATAAGTTCCCGGTCTGAACACTCAGGCCGGGATTTTAGAAATGGAGAAAGAAATGAAATCCTATCATCAGAAATTTGTATCCGACCATCCCTATGAATCCGCTCCTATGGCAGAGATTTCCGGTTTTCCGGTCCGTCCAGGTGTCTACGACCTGAATGGAGCTACCCCGCTGCAGAATGGTGTAAATTTTACCATTCATACCTGTGGCGGAACCTCCTGTGAGCTGCTTCTGTTTCATCGTGCGCAGGAAGAGCCTTTTGCCGTGCTTCCTTTTCCTGAAGCCTACAAGATCGGAGACGTTTATTCCATGATCGTCTACGGACTGAATATTGATGAATTTGAATATGCCTATCGTGTAGATGGCCCGTACTGTCCGGAAAAAGGACTGCTGTTTGACAAAAATAAAATCCTGCTGGATCCATATGCCAAGGCAGTGGCCGGTCAGCGTACCTGGGGCATCCGCTGGGATCACACCTATCATGCCCGTGTCGTCAAAGACCGTTTTGACTGGGGTGACATGCCACAGTCCAAAAGAGAACTCTGCGATCTGATCATCTATGAGCTTCATGTCCGCGACTTTACCCACCACCCTTCTTCTGGTGTACAGCATCGCGGAACTTTTTCCGGACTTATGGAAAAAATCCCATATCTGAAAGAACTTGGAATCAATGCAGTCGAACTGATGCCAATCTTTGAGTTTGATGAAACAATGAATTCCCGTACTGTAGACGGCAAACAGCTCCTGGAATGCTGGGGATATAATACCGTTGGATTTTTTGCACCAAACAGCAGCTATGCGGCCGCCAATGAACATAACCGCGAAGGCACCGAATTGAAAACGCTGATTAAAGCACTTCATGATAACGGCATTGAAGTCATCCTGGATGTTGTTTTTAATCATACTGCGGAAGGCAATGAAAAGGGAAATACATTCAGCTTCAAGGGGTTTGACAACAATATCTATTATATGCTGACTCCGGACGGGAATTATTATAACTTCAGCGGCTGTGGAAATACCCTGAACTGTAACCATCCTGTCGTACAGCAGCTGATTCTGGAATGTCTGCGTTACTGGACGATCAATTACCGTGTTGACGGATTCCGTTTTGACCTTGCAAGCATCCTTGGGCGAAACGAGGATGGTTCTCCTATGAACAATCCTCCGCTGCTCCGTACCCTTGCAGATGATCCGATTCTGAGTAATGTAAAACTGATTGCAGAAGCCTGGGATGCCGGTGGACTTTATCAGGTAGGCAGTTTTCCTGCAAGCGGACGCTGGGCAGAATGGAACGGCAGATATCGTGATGCACTCAGAAGTTATCTCAAAGGGGATTCCTGGAATGCATGGGATGCCGCATGGAGTATTTCCGGTTCCGGTGATCTCTATGGTGGATATTATGACAATACACACAGCAACTATGCCGGTTATAATTCCTGCGTCAATTTTCTGACATGTCACGATGGTTTTACCCTGTATGATCTTTATTCTTACAATGACAAGCATAACGAAGCCAATGGCTGGAACAATACAGACGGTGCGAATGACAACCGTAGCTGGAACTGTGGTGCAGAAGGTGAAACAGATGATCCTGAAGTTCTGGCTCTTCGTCGCAGAATGATACGAAATGCCTGTGCAGTCCTGATGTGCAGCCGTGGAACACCAATGTTCCTGGCCGGGGACGAATTTGGAAATACCAAGTTTGGAAATAACAACAGTTACTGTCAGGACAATCTCACTTCCTGGCTGGACTGGCGTATGCTCGAAAAGAACAGAGAACTTTTTGAATTCTTTAAGTTTATGATTGCATTCCGCAAAAAACATCCGGTTATCCACAAGCAGCTGCCGGCTTCAGTCTGTGGAATGGATCTTATCCACACGCATAATGTGAATGCGGAGGAAACCGATATTCCAAGAGATGCGCGAACATTCTGTGTAAGTTTCGCAGGATATGATAAGGAAAAGGGAAAAGATGATCTGATCTATGTTGCAGTCAATACATTCTGGGAAGATGTCACCATCACACTGCCGAATCTTCACGGAAGGGGCGCATGGCATTTAAGCGTCAACACGTATGGCGATGGAAATGGACAATACTGCTACCCGGAAGGACAGGAAGCTCGGATTGATGGAAGTTTCGTGATGCGGCCCAGAAGCGTGGCGGTGTTCACAGGAAGAGATTATTAAATAGGGGATTAAACCAAAACATCTTCTCTGTATAGCAAAAACTCCCTCTCTGAAAACGGCTTCGGAATTCAGAGAGGAAGTTTTTATACCCAGAAAGTTCCTGCCAAAGACTCCCTTTATCCATTTTCATTTGTCAAGCCATTGACGGATGATATTTTCACTAACCTTAAGAACCCTCGCAATTTTTTCAATCGAATCTCCTTCTTGAAAAAGCAAAATTGCAGTTTCTTTCGCCTTGCTCTCTTCTCCAGCCTCAAGTCCTGCTTCGTATTCCGCTCTCCGGAGTTTCTTTTCTTCCTCTTCTTTGTCATACTCAAATATACTCATCGCAATAACCTCCAATCGGTTCTTCCGTAGAAAATCTCTCAGGATTCCTTCCCGGATGCACTCGTCCACTGCACGTTCTACTGCCGCATCCAGATCCATTTCTGCTCTCCATGTTTTACTACAATTTGTACTAATTTAGATTGACAATCCTTTACAGCTATTATATAATAATAATCAAGAAATGAGTTCTTTTACTGAGTACGGTTAAGCAACCTGAAAAGGTATCTCATTTCTTTTTTATTTCTATGATATCATATAAATACATTTTATGCTCTTTTGAGCATCTCATGACCATTAATGCATTAAAAATATTATATCTTTCTATATTCCCCTCTCTGCCATACACAGGTAATGCAAATTTACTCTCATATTTATACCATCCATATTTTGCATCTTTAGCATGTTTTTCTTTTCGGTTCTCTTCATAATATTTTCCCACCGCAATTTCTATCATTTCTGGAATAGCCTGCGCTGCATTAGCCTTTGCCTTTGCACTTGTCCCTTTAAGTCTATGTGTATAATTGGAATTAGCATATTCATCCGGCAAATCCGTTCCAATATAAACAATTTCCTTGGTATCCGCTATACTATAAAATTCTCCCACATATTGCTGCAAATACGCTTCCACATCATTCCAACATATTTTTCTTCTTCCCTTAAAAATAATATCATTTATAACAACAATCTTATCTCCATTTAAGTCCTTAATGATATTTACATTTCTATTTTGCCGATTTTCATTGTTTTTTGCCATAAGTACTACCTCCTGTTCTCGCAGGAGATAAGCATATAAACTACTAGCAATCATTACACTCAAAACTCCTGCTTTTCTTATTTATTTGGATTAAAAGCATGGATTTCTGAAGTGAATTAAGAAAAATAGACGACATCACTGCCCTGAACTTATAGAAAATATGCTTTGTATTTATAGTACTATTTGTTCTTCTATGTTGCAAGAGATTTTTCTATATAACGGAAGATGGTATCTCATGTGTACTCCTACCTTTCACCCAACCACCAGTGGCGTCCGTCGCCACTACCCCCAGATAAAGTCCGGTGAGATATGAGAGAAAAGAAAAAACTCCAGCCAGGAATCCCTGTGATTATCATCTGAATCTGGTTCGCCTGAAAAAATTCGTCCAAGTATCGGAATGTACAGGTTTTTGCGTTGATACAGAAAATGCTGCTGTCTGAGCATCTTTGATGCGAGTTCAGCACTTTTCTGTATCGTTTTTAGCAAAGTTCTGTACTTCCTGATACTTTAGAATTTTTGAATTGAACCATGTTCAGATGATAACTCACAGGACTTCCCCACTGGAGTCTTTTTTTCTCAATTCCTCACCGGGAATTCTTTATCACTTTTTAATCTGTCCATAATAAGCATTCTCTCCATGTTTCCGGTAATAATGCTTATCCTGCAGTTCCTGCGGTGCCGGTTTTACATGTGGATTGATCAGCTCACAGCGGCATGCCATCTTGGCAACTTCCTCAAGTACCACTGCATTATGCACTGCTTCATGTGCATCCTTACCCCACGTAAACGGTCCGTGATTCTTGCAGAGTACAGCCGGAACAGCCTCATAGTCAAGCTTTCTGAAATGATCTGCGATCAGAATACCTGTATTCTTCTCATAAGCTTCCTCAATCTCATCTTTTGTCAGATTACGTACACATGGAACTTCCCCATAAATATAATCTGCATGCGTCGTTCCGTAGCACGGAATCGCTCTGCCTGCCTGTGCCCAGCTTGTTGCCCATTCCGAATGTGTATGTACGATTCCTCCGATATTTGGGAATTCATTGTAAAGAACCACATGAGTCGGAGTATCAGAAGACGGATTGTATTCTCCCTCTACTTTATTTCCCTGAAGATCTACCACTACCATATCTTCTGGTTTCAGCTTTTCATATTCCACACCGCTTGGTTTGATAACAAACAGACCTTTTTCACGGTCAATACCACTGACATTTCCCCAGGTAAATGTTACAAGACCATATTTCGGCAGATCCATGTTGGCTTTGTATACCTCTTCTTTTAATTTCTCAAGCATTCTCTTTCTCCTCCTTTTATGTGTTTCTTAAACGACTCCAGGGGCACTGCTCACTCCGTTCACAGTACCCCGCATTTCTTAATATTTTTTACCAGATTTTTGATTCCACTGCTGCCCGTTCGATCGGCAGGCCTTTGAGATATCTGTCCATAAACTTGTTGAATCCTTCTACGCCTTCCGGTTTCGGATCAAGAGTGCTTCCTTCATTTCCGGCAAATACACGATTGTCCAGGAATTCATCCAGAGTCTCTCCGTCTTTCTTGTCTACGAGATAAGCTGCCAGAAGTGCGATTCCCCATGCGCCGCCCTCACCTGCGGTTGACATAACAGATACCGGTGCATTCACTGCGTCTGCAAGGATCTGCTGTCCGACACCTTTGGTCTTGAACAGTCCGCCGTGTCCTAAGAGTCTGTCGATCTTGACATGCTCCTGGTCGATCAGGATGTTTAAGCCCACGCGCATTGCTCCAAGGCAGGTGTAAAGATTAGTTCTCATAAAGTTTGCAAGTGTAAATTTGCTCTCAGGAGAACGAACGAATAACGGACGTCCTTCTTCGAATCCTGTCATATGCTCTCCGGAGAAATAGCAGTATGACAGAAGTCCGCCGCAGTCCGGATCACCTTCCAGTGCTTTGTTGTAAAGGGTTCCGAACAGCTTGTTCATATCCACTTCCATTCCCATTGCTTCTGCAAATTCCTTAAATACATTTACCCATGCATTCAGGTCAGAAGTACAGTTGTTGGAATGTGCCATGGCAACAGCATCGCCGGCCGGTGTGGTTACCATATCGATTTCTTTGTATGGTTTGGAAAGTGCCTTTTCCAGAACGATCATTGCAAATACGGAAGTACCTGCGGATACGTTTCCTGTGCGCTGTTTTACGCTGTTGGTAGCTACCATGCCGGTTCCTGCGTCACCTTCCGGCGGGCACATCGGGATTCCGGCTTTGAGTCTGCCTGTCGGGTCAAGGAACTTCGCACCCTCTTCTGTCAGAGTACCGGCATCCTGTCCTGCGACCAGAACTTCCGGCATGATATCACGGAGTTTCCACGGGAATCCGTAAGGCTCTACCAGTTTGTCAAATTTCTCAACCATTTCCTGGTTGTAATCTTTTGTCTCAGAATCAACAGGGAACATTCCTGCTGCATCACCGATACCAAGAACACGTTTTCCTGTCAGCATACGGTGTACATAAGCTTCCAGTGTGCACATGTAGTCGATATCTTTCACATGCTCTTCTCCGTTCAGGATCGCCTGATACAGATGTGCAATACTCCATCTCTGCGGGATATTGTACTGGAAAAGCTCCAGAAGTTTCTCAGAAGCTTCTCCTGTGATGTTGTTTCTCCAGGTACGGAATGGAACCAGAAGCTTCCCTTCCTTGTCAAATGGCATATATCCATGCATCATGGCACTGATTCCAAGTGCACCGACACTTGTCAGCTCTACTCCATATTTCTCCTGAACATCCTTTACCAGATCGCTGTAGCTTCCCTGCAGACCGTTTCTGATATCATCCAGAGAGTAGGTCCATACACCGTTTTCATAACGGTTCTCCCACTCATAGCTTCCGGATGCGATCGGATTATATTTGTCATCTACCAGAACCGCTTTGATTCTGGTAGATCCGAACTCTATTCCAAGTGCTGTTTTGTTATTTAAAATAGCTGTCTTTGCTTCACTCATTATAAAATTCCTCCCGAATGTTTTGCTCGTCACATCCGCCTTTTATTTCCTGAATGCAAGCTCATTCCATCTCAGCTCATTCTTGAAGTTGCGGATGGTTGTATCCTTGTCAATGTAGACAGCTTCGATTCCCATTGCTGCTGCCCAGTCACCCATCTGTTCAGCAGTCAGGTCATAGGAAAATGCAGTATGATGAGCGCCTCCTGCGAGGATCCATGCCTCCGCTCCTGTTGCCAGATCCGGCTGCGGAGTCCAGAATGCACTTCCTACCGGAAGTTTCGGCATCGGTTTCTCTGTCTTCTTGCACTCAACATCATTGATGATCAGACGGAATCTGTCACCAAGATCGATCAGAGAAGTTGCAATCGCCGATCCTGTCTTGGATGTAAATACAAGTCTTGCCGGGTCTTCTCTGTCACCCATGGAAAGCGGGCATACTTTGATGCCGATCCTGCCATCCGCGATAGTCGGGCAGACTTCCAGCATATGTGACTGAAGAATGCCTTCCTTACCCGGAACAAGATTGTATGTATAATCTTCCATGAAAGAAGTTCCCTTCGCATCCTTCACGCCTGCAGTCATGATCTTCATCAGACGAACCATTGCTGCTGTCTTCCAGTCACCTTCTGCGCCAAATCCATATCCCTTCTCCATAAGGCGCTGCATTGCCAGTCCCGGAAGCTGCTGTAAGCCGCCAAGATCGCCGAAATGAGTAACCACTGCCTGATAATTCTTTTCTTCCAGGAATCTCTCAAATCCGATCTCAATTGCTGCCTGTACTGCTACATGACGTTTGAATTCTTCCGGGTCTCTGCCCTCAAGAAGAATGTCATATTTATTATAATATTCTTCGACCAAAACATCAATATCGCCTTTGGAAACATCCTTCACATAATCACATACTTCGTTGACCGGATAAGCGTCAACTTCCCATCCGAATTTAATCTGTGCTTCTACTTTATCGCCCTCGGTAACAGCTACATTTCTCATATTGTCAGCGACACGGCATACACGGATATGGCTGCTTTCCATGATTCCGACTGCGGTACGCATCCAGGATGCCAGTCGCTCCTGAACTTTCTTATCAGCCCAGTGTCCAACGATGACTTTTCTCTCGATTCCCATGCGGGTAACAATATGTCCATACTCTCTTCCACCATGAGCGGACTGGTTTTCATTCATGAAATCCATGTCGATCGTGTCATATGGGATTTCTTCGTTAAACTGTGTGTGCAGATGGCACAGCGGTTTTCTGTATTCTTTCAGACCAAGGATCCAGGATTTTGCCGGTGAGAAGGTGTGCATCCATGTGATCACACCAGCGCATTCTTCGTCGTCATTTGCCTCGTTGAATGTTTTACGGATCAGTTCATTTGTGATCAGTGTCGGTTTCCATACGAGTTCAAATGGAAGAACGCCGGATTTGTTCAGTTCTTCTACGATGATTCTGGAGTGCTCTGCTACTTTTCTTAAACACTCATCTCCATAAAGATCCTGTGAACCTGTGCAAAACCAGAATTTGTAATTTTTACCTGTGATCATGATTCAAAAACCTCCTGTTTTTCTATACTGCTATTTTTGTATACTATCATTCCTGAGTACCCAGGCATATTGTAATCTTTTAAAAACATTCTAATTTTTTAATATTATTTTTTCTTCTTTGCAGATGCCAGTACGGACTGGATCACGATGAAGAAGCAGAGCAGTGCGGAAAGTACGATTCGTACCCACCAGCTTGATAAAGTACCCTGTGCAGTGATCAGACTGGAGATCGTTCCTTTGATCAGTACACCAAACATGGAACCGATCGGAGTTCCAACACCACCGGAAAGAAGTGTTCCACCGATAACGGCTGAGGAGATTGCATCCATCTCAAGACCTTTTGCCTGCTCTACGAAACCGGCACAGCTGTTGAGGCAGAAAAGGAATCCGCCAAGTCCTGCAAGAAAGCCATCCAGTACATAGGCACGGAACATTGTTTTCTTGACATCAAGTCCCATCATCAGGGCACTCTGTCTGTTGCCGCCGATCGCATACAGTTTACGTCCGAATTTGAAATATTTCAGAAGTACTGCGATAATGAGAACTACGATGATTGCGATCACTACTGTCGGCGGGATGTACGCCGGGATAAATTTGCCTTTTTTGTTTGTAGAACCAAACGGCATGTAGAAACGGTAATTTGCCCATTTCAGAAATACTTCGTTTTTGATGGAAATCATCTCAGTACTGATGATTGCTGTCATACCACGTCCAAAGAACATGCCGGCAAGTGTTACGATAAATGGCTGGATTCCCATGTAAGTTACAAGGAAGCCCTGTACGATACCAAAGGCAAGACCGATCAGAAGTGCTGCAAGGACTGCCACATAGGCGCTCACACCTTTATTTTCCATAAGATCTGCCATAACCATGCAGACAAGTGCTGTTACGGAACCAACGGAAATATCAATACCACCGGTGATCATAACGATTGTCAGGCCACAGGAAATAACGAGAAGACCTGCATTGGATACAAAAAGATTCAGAAACATCTGCGGTTTGGCAAAACCTTTGTCTGCAAAGATCACCATACCTGCTGCATACATAACGAAGAACAGAACGATCGTGATCAGCAGCAGAAATCCGGTACTTGTCATTTTCTTTTTCTGTTTCATTATTTCTGACCTCCCTCTGCTGCAACGGAAACTTTTTTGCTTCTGTGATTTGCAACGAATTTCTTAAATACATCACTCTGTAAGGTTACAATGATGATAACAACGATCGCCTTATAAACAGGCAGCTGATCGGCTTTTACATTCATCGCATACAGAGTTGTTGTCAGTGCCTGGATCGTATAAGCTCCAATTACGGAACCGATCAGACTGAATTTACCACCACCAAGGAAGTTACCACCAAGTGCAACTGCCAGGATGGCATCCATCTCAAGGTTCAGACCGATGTTATTTGCATCTGCAGAATAGATACGGCTGGATGCCACCAGTCCGGCGATTCCCGCAAGAACACCACAGATCACATAAGTCAGGAATTTGATCATGGTAGAATTAAGGCCTACCAGACGAGCTGCTTTTCCATTGATACCAACACTTTCAATGTAAAGTCCAAGAGCTGTCTTTTTTAAAATCAAAGCTACAATAACTACAGTTACGATTGCGAAAAGAACCGGTGTCGGAACCGGAGATTTACCAATATATCCACCTGCCATCTGGAAAGATGGTACACGGATGTATGTAATCTGTCCGTTTGTTACGAGCTGTGCAATACCACGGCCGGCCGTATAAAGGATCAGGGTCGCAACCATCGGCTGAATATTGAGCTTTGCTACCAGAAATCCATTGAATGCACCGCACAGTGCAGAAGCAAGAAGTGCTGCGATAACTGCAAGGATAATGGAATTCTGATATGCTGTTACAGAAGATGCACCACCGGATAAGATCTGGCAGCAAACAGCTGCTGCAACTGCCATAACAGCACCGACACTGATATCCTGTCCACCGGATGCTGCGGTAACAAGTGTCATGCCGACTGCAAGGATTACCAGTTCAGAAGCACGATTGATAACGTCAATAACATATCCATAAAGGACACCATTTCGAATTGTAATATTAAAGAAGTCCGGAGTCTTGATCACATTGATCAGAAGTACCGCGATCAGACACACGATAGGAAGAAAAAGTCGCGCGCTCGTGATCTTTTTTAATTTACTGTTGTTCATTTATCGTCACCTCCTGCAATCGCTTTCATGATGTTGCTCTGTGAAAGCTCGCTCTCTTCCAGTTCTCCGACTTTTTCACCATCTCGAAGGACTGCCATTCTGGAACAGGTACGGAGCATTTCTTCTACTTCTGAGGAAATGAAGGTTACTGCCATTCCCTGATCTGCAAGATCCAGAACGATCTTCTGGATTTCTGTCTTGGTTCCGATATCGATACCTCGTGTCGGCTCATCCAGAATCAGATATTCCGGATTTGTCAGAAGCCAGCGACCAAGGATAACTTTCTGCTGGTTACCACCGGAGAGACTCTTGATTGGGGTCTCACGGCTCGCGGTCTTGATCTGCAGCATATCTATATATTTATCAGCTGCTTCTTCCATCTCCTTGCGGCTCATCGGATGGAACATGCCCTTCTTCGCCTGCATTGCAATAATAATATTCTCTCTTACAGAAAGATCTGCAATGATTCCTTCTGCTTTACGGTCTTCCGGAAGATATGCCATACCAAGTTTCATAGCATCCAGAGGGCTGTTGATCTTAGCCTCTTTTCCATTTACTTTCAGTGTTCCGCTGTCTGCCTTGTCCGCACCGTAGATAGAACGAACCAGTTCTGAACGTCCGGAACCAAGGAGTCCGGTGAGTCCGATGACCTCACCTTTGTTGATCTTGAGATCAAACGGTTTGATCGTTCCTTTATGTCCAAGTCCGCTCGCCTCAATAACCGGTGTATCGGAGAAGACTTTTTTATCTTTATGATCTCCCTTGATATCCGCCAGGTCATCAAAGTCTTTACCCATCATCTTGGCAACCAGCATAACTCGTGGAAGATCTTTTGTTTCATATTCTCCTACCAGTTCACCATTTCGAAGTACTGTGATCCTGTCACAGACTGCATACACCTGCTCCAGGAAATGTGTAACAAAAATGATTCCTACCCCTTCCCCACGAAGTCTGCGCATCAGAACAAACAGTTTCTCTACTTCTTCATCATCCAGAGAGGAAGTCGGCTCATCCAGGATCAGAACCTTACATTTCATATCGACTGCACGTGCGATCGCGATCATCTGCTGGATCGCTACAGAACATTCATCCAGCATCTGTGTCGACGGAACATTAATATTCAAGCTTTCCAGAAGCTTCGCAGAACGTGCATTCATTTCTTTCCAGTTGATCATTCCAACCTTGTTTCGCGGCTCACGGCCGATAAACAGGTTTTCCGCAACAGTCAGGTTCGGGCAGAGGTTTACTTCCTGGTAAACCGTACTGATTCCATTTGCCTGTGCCTCCTGTGGAGAATGATTGATAATATCTTTATTTTCACCATTCATATGAATGGAACCGCTTTCGAATTCATGTACACCGGTCAGAACTTTGATCAGTGTTGATTTTCCGGCTCCGTTTTCTCCCATCAGTGCATGGATCTCGCCTTTGCGAAGTGTAAAATCCACATGGGAAAGGGCACGGACACCGGTGAAATTTTTACTTATATCACGCATTTCCAAAACAACGTTTTGTTCCATTTTCTTTCCTCCATTCCCTGTTTTATTCCATTTTTTCCTTTATTTTGCCTGTTTTTGAGCGCAAAAGGGGCGTGGCCCATAAAATCCGTCTGATCTGGATCCTGTTCCACGCCCCGGGCTCATTACTTATAACTATGCTTCAGTTTAATTTCAAGTTATTCAAGATTAGTATGCACGTCCGTCGATGATTTCCTGAGTGATCGGTGTGATGTCATAATCTGTTCCATCGATTGTAACTTTTGTTACTGTATCATCAGCTGCAAATGCAACTTCGTCTACATATGCCTGTTTGTCAACATCTTCGCCGGCTTCCAGTTTCTGGATGATTTCTTCTACACGTGGTCCGTGGAGTGGGTTACACTCTGTATCACATGTGATTTCTCCGGAAAGTGTCTGTGTAAGACCTGCGTTTGTGGTATCGAAGGACATTACAAGGATCTGGCCTTCTTCGCCGCCTACTTCATATCCTGCTGCTTTGATCGCATCGATTGCACCAAATGCTTCGTTATCGTTCTCGCAGTATACAACGTCGATATCGTCACCGCTCTGTTTCAGGATAGATTCCATAACTTCCTGTCCTTTAGCCTGTGTGAATTCACCGGACTGCTGAGCAAGTGTTGTCCAGTTGTCATGAGCTTCTACAGCTTCATCAAATCCTTCGGTACGTCCGATCTGAGCAGATGCTCCGATGGTTCCCTGGATATCAACAAGATTGATTTCTTCGTCGCCACGGCCTTTTGCTTCAAGGTATGCATCCAGCCATGCCATTGCTTTCTGACCTTCCAGTTTGAAGTTTGATCCTACCCATGCGGTGTAGAGACTGTCGTCAGATACATCTACCATACGGTCAACGATGATAACCGGAATTCCTGCGTCTTTTGCTTCCTGAAGTACTGTATCCCAACCAGTCTCAGTTACAGGTGCAAGTACGATATAGTCAACTTCCTGCTGGATAAAGTTACGGATCGCTGTCAGCTGATTTTCCTGTTTCTGCTGAGCATCATCAAAGATCAGCTCATATCCGTTATCTGTTGAGAAAGTAGCTTTCATGGATTCTGTGTTTGCAGTACGCCAGTCAGATTCTGCACCTACCTGTGAGAAACCAACTGTAATAGTGTCATCGTCCGCTGCCATAACGTTCACTGCGGAAAGTCCTGCTAACATAGATACTGCCAAGAGTGCGGTCACCATTTTTTTCTTCATTTTGTAATCCTCCCTTTACATTTGTTTCGTGTTTTTTAAGATGGTTTTATTATAGCAATTTGATACGAAAACTCCATGGATTATTTTCGGAAAAAAGTTCAGTCTTTTATCTATCTTTCTGTTTTATTTTTAACAGGTTGGATTTTTTACGATTTCGGTTGAATATTTTTTCCAAGTCGTAATTCTACGGTTGTCCCCTCTCCTTCTTCAGAAGAAATCGTCATTCCATAGCCCGGTCCGTAGTACAACGCAATGCGTTCTGCCACGGCAGCCAGTCCAAATCCAGCCCTCTCTCCCGTCCGGATCGCCTCCTGTACCTCATGAAGCCGTTCCGGTGTCATTCCCTGTCCATTATCACTGACAGTAAGAACGATCGCATCCGCTTCTTCCCTTCCGGTTATCGTAATCTTGCCTTTGCCACGACGGTTTTTGATTCCATGATAAAGAGCATTTTCAGCAAGCGGCTGAATGGAAAGCTTCGGCACCTGTATCCCGTCAAGTTCTTTTGGTATGGATAATTCAAACTCCAGAATATCACGATAGCGGAACTGCTGAATCTCCAGATAACTTAAGGTATGTCTCTCCTCTTCTGAAAGAGGAATAATATCATTTCCCTTAGAAAGAGATGTCCGGAAGAAAACAGAAAGGCTGGAGATCATCTCTACCGCATCATCCGTCATACCGCCCTCGATCAGCCATACGATCGTATCCAGTGTATTGTACAGAAAATGCGGATTAACCTGTGCCTGAATCAGCTGCAGCTCTGTCAGATGCTGCATTTCTTTCTCCTGACGGACATTTTCCAGAAGTCCGCTGATTCTGTGTGCCATCTTATTGATTCCCTGATCCAGTTCTTCAATTTCTATAATCTCCGCACTTACCGGAAATACATCAAAATTTCCACGTCCGACTTTTTTTACTTTATCCAGCATTTCCGTTACCGGCCGGATGATTCCACCTGTCAGACGGAACGATCTTCTCATAAGAATTCCCAGCGTTGCAAGAAGAAGTACTGCCATTCCAGAGATCAGTATCTTGACCCGACGGGTAAGACTCGTCTCAACCTTTACGAGATACATGGATTCATTATAGATATAATTCTGCATCTCCTGCATGATCAGCCCCGTAATGATACGAATGTTACTGTCCATAAATTCCATTCGTTTATCATATTCTTTAATCTCCATCAGCTGTAGCATTCGCTTTTTCAGATTATCCAGATACGCATCCAGGCTGTTCAGGCATTTTACCCCACTGGCGTGATACGTATTCTGACGCAGTTTTTCCATAATATTCTGAGCATCTTCTACCTGTCCCACCACATCATCCAGTTCACTGGCTTCTTTGGAACCGATTGCCAGATAATACATTTCCAGATCCAGTTCATCCTTAAAACTCAGATTAAATTTACTGCTGACCGCCAGATTCTCTGACAGTTTATTGTACTGCCCGGCATACTGCCAGAAGATCAGCAGTAAAATAACCAGCAGGCAGGCCATTGGAATCATTGTACTGAACAGAAGCCTGTTCATACGTTTCTCAAGCCCCATCTGCTTTTTTATTTTCTGAGGTGCTCCTTTCATGCTTTTTCCCCCCGTGCCTTACGGTAATCACTCGGAGTCATACCCTGCGTTTTCTTAAAAAGATAACTGAAATAATGTGCATCTTTATATCCGATCTCTCCTGCGATCTCACTGGAACGCATACCTGTACAACGCAGAAGTTCTTTTGCCTTATTCATACGTAAAGCAGTCAGATATTCAATAAATGTCTGTCCCATGTTCTGGCTGAACAGAGCACTGAAATGATTGGAACTGACATTTGCAACATTGGCAACTGTATTTAAGGAAATCTCCTCATCCATATAATGGCTGTCAATAAAATCCACTGCGGTTTTCAAAATGCTGCGGTTTTTGTTTCCGGAATTCTGATCACGGATCTCTATTGCCCCTGAAATCATTTTTTTGGCATAAGCAATCGCACTTTCCATATTCTTTCCGCTCTCTGCAAGCACATCTTCTGTATCTGCCGGTTCCATCTCATTTGTATCGCATCCCAGTCCCTTAAGAAATGAAACAACAGAAAAACGCACATTCAGAATGACATAATTTCGAAATACAAGAGACTCCATCGGTTCCTGCCCGATCGCATAAAAATAATCTTTTACAAAGTTCTCCGTCTCTTCCTGCAGACCATTACTCAGGAATTTCTGAAGGACTGCCGGATTCAGGGCATTCACATCCACTTTCTGCAGATACGCATTATCTTCTGTCTCCGCCTGCCCGCTGTGCTGCTCCATAGCTTCCATCTCATCATAGTAAAGAATATTTTCATCATACAGATATCTCTGTGAAAAAGCTCTTGATGCAGTATGATAACTCTTTTGTATCTGACTTAACCGCTCCACAGGCTGACCGACTGCCAGAAACCATTCCCGTCTTCCTTCCTGCCTGTTCAGAATCTTACTGATCTCGTCCACACATGTCCTTGTATTTTCTTCAATGTTTTCTTTCTGTCCTTTAAGCAATACTCCATAAGCAAAAATATTGCTTCGAAACAACATGGCAGATGAATGGCCTGAAAAAAAGTTTTCCAGAAGTTCCAGCGATTCTGCCTCCCATGAAGAATACTCATCTCGCTGTCCGGAAAAATCTTCCTCACAGTTCATGGTAAAGATCAGAACATTATAAGCTTCTGCCACAATATCCAGACCAAGCTTTTCTGCTCTTTTGTAAACCTCCATCATATCCATGGAACCACGGACCAGTGCTTCAAAGAAATCACGACTGCTGTTTTTCTCATAAGCCTGCATCTCTCTCTGAAACTTCTCAAAATACTCTTTCTGCGTTTTTTCATGTTCATAGCGACTGCGGATCTCGGTAAGTCGTTCGATCAGAGCATTCCTGGTAATTGGTTTCAAAAGATAATCTTCCACTCCAATACTGATTGCCTGCTTTGCATAATTAAAGTCATCATAACCACTTAAAATAACGACTTTTAATTCCGGGATCTCTTTTTTGGCCAGTTTCGCCAATGTCAGCCCATCCATAAACGGCATCTTGATATCCGTGATCAGAAGATCCGGCTTCTGACGGATCAGCAGTGGCAGTGCCATCTCGCCATCTGCCGCCTCACCAACCAGTTCAAACCCCAGATCCTCCCACGGAATCATCCTTTTGATCGTTTCCCGAACGATCACCTCATCTTCTGCCAGAAAAATCTTTAACATCTCTCCACCCCATTCTTTATGTCTCGTATTATCAAGTAAATCTTTATATACTATACCAGTTGTGCTATTTTCAGACAAGTTGGATTTTTGCAAATCATCAGACGCGCCACTGGCGCCTCTTCGATATGCAACGCAAAAATAAGCAGCAAAACGGAAACTTTAACTTTCTCCGTCTTGCTGCTGTAATTCTTCCTCACCGTCTGGGACGAAAACGCACCAGATAAATAATAATCCCTGCAACTACCATGATCGGAATCAGAATTCCAAGTAATACACACAGGATCGCCAGTACAATTACTGCGATCAGGATCGCAAGTACTTTGCCATACCAGGTAGAAAAATCCAGTTTAAATGATTTCGTTCGGACGTGCCTGCTGTCAGAAGTCTGCTCATAGGCAGAATCAGCATCCAGATAGGGGGTATTCTCACCCACCTCTGTGTCCAGAAGTGTCCTCGCGATCAGTCTTGGATCTCCCAGCTCGTTCATTATCTCAGATTCACTGTTGCCTGACTGCATCCTCTCTTCAATATAATTGCGATAATACTGGATATGTGTATTGATCTGACTCTCCGGCATCTGTCCGGAAAGCTGACTACGTAAAATATCAAGAAATTCATTTTTGTCCATAGCATTTCTCCATATACATCGGTAGATATTGTGACTATTTTACCACACATGTACAGTCAGGCAAAGATATTGAAGTATTAAATTTTCATAAAACGGCTTATTTAACGATCATACCAGTCTTTCTGTCACTGAACAGTGCAACTTCAATCAGGAAAATCACACCAAGGATCAGCTGCTGAAGCTGTGTCGGCATCATCAGCATGACCAGACCACTGGAAAGAACTTTGTAAGTCATAACACCAAGTACGATATTGTAAAATTTTACTTTTGCACCACCATTGACAGGCATTCCACCAAGTACCAGAGCGATCATGATCTGTGTCTCAAGCTGATTTCCTGCTGTGGAGGTTACAGATCCAACCTTGATCGCATTTACAAAAGCTGCCAGACCTGTGATACATCCTGCTGCCATAAAGATAAGGATCTTGGTTCGTTCTACGCGGATACCTGCATATCTCGCTGCAGTCTCTCCTGCACCGATCGCTTTGAGTCTGTATCCAAGACCAGTGTATGTAAAGATAAGATATGCGACTATAAAGATGATAACTGTGAAAGTCAGCATAAATGGCAGTGTATTGTATTTGGAAATATCACTTACTGCATAAACCGGAGAATTTGTTGTTGCATAAGCGCAGACTCCACGGAACAGATACATGGTACAGATCGTAACGATAAAACTTGTGATCTTTCTTTTTACATTGAAGTATCCATTGATCAGTCCGATCAGACCGCCGGTTACAATTCCGCCAAGTGCTGCCAGGACCATGTTGTAATGGGACAGCCAGCATACTACGATGGAAGCCACGCCAAGCATGGAGCCCTGTGAAAAATCAAGACCGCCCATGGTCATGACCATAAATACACCGATTGATGAGATCAGAAGCATATAGGACTGGCTGAGAAGCAGTGAAAGGTTTTTCGGCTGAAACAGTCTTCCGTCAGTCAGAACTGCAAATAATACACAGATAATAACAAATCCCGCGATAGGAAGGATCGTACGCACAATGGGACGTTCCAGAAATGGTACTTGTTCAGATGATTTTTTTGTTGTATCCATTTTTTTACCCCCTTAAATCATATTGTCAATCAGATCTGTATCTTTCAGATCCGGAGAGCGGAAAAATTCACCATTGATCTTACCGTCTTTCATGATAAGGATACGGTCAGCCATACCAAGAAGCTCCATGATCTCCTCTGAGATCATAATGATGGATTTTCCATTTTTTCTCATATCGTTCATCATGGCATAGATATCTGCTTTTACCTTGACATCAATACCACGGGTAGGGGAATCAAGGATGATCAGATCTGAATCCTTGCCGACCCAGCGCGCAAGAACAACCTTCTGTTTATTACCACCGGAAAGTGCGGAAACAAACTGGTCAACTCCTGTCATTTTGGTACTCATCTGTTTTGCATATTTGTTGGCAAATTCTTTCATTGCCTTGCCGCGGAGAAATCCGTTTGTCTTGAGGTCTTCCAGGGACGGCAGACAGATGTTGTTTCCGATCGTATCATTGATGACAAGGGATTCATTATCTCTGTCCTTGGATGCATAGGCAATGCTGTGCTTGATCGCATCCGGAATAGAATTGATCGGAGTACCGTCTCCTAAAGTTACCGTTCCCTGACGGAAATAGGATGCACCAAAAAGTGCTTTTCCTACTTCATGCATACCGCATTCAGAAAGTCCGCCGATTCCAAGGATCTCTCCCTTGTGAAGTTCCAGGTTCAGATCTTCGATCTGACCTTTGACAGTAACATTCTTTGCGGAAAGAACAACTTCTTTTGAAATTTCTTCACCATAATCTGTACGATAATAGTTATCACCGATCTCACGTCCAACCATAAGGGCTTTCAGTCTGTCCGGTGTCGCTTCCTGTTTGCCGATAGACCCGATCTTTACACCATCACGGAGAACGCTGATGTTATCAGACTGTTCGATGACTTCTTCCAGGTCATGCGAAATAAAGATCACGCAGTTTCCTGTATCACGCACTCTGTGCATTACTTTGAACAGTTCCTCACGGCCTTTCTGTCCAAGTGCTGTCGTTGTCTCATCAACTACCAGAACCTTCGGGTTGAAATAAGTTGCCTTTACGATCTCAACCAGCTTTCTGTCCTCAAAGTTATAATCGTCAATAACTTTGGTTGCATCAATGTAGTTAAAACCATAGCTGTCCAGATATTCCTGTGCCTGTTTGTTCATGGCCGCAGTGTTTTTGATGCCGTGTTTTGTAAATTTATCTTCATTTCCAAGAAAAATATTTTCTGCTACGGTCAGACCGGAAAGTGTTCCAATCTCCTGTACGATGATCGCAACTCCCTGATGATTTGCCTCTACCTGGTTTGTAGCTGTGATCTCCTTGCCTTCCAGGATAAATTTACCGGAATCCTTCTGATAGATACCTGTCAGACAGGAAGTAAGTGTGGATTTACCGGAACCATTTTCACCGATCAGCGCATGGATCTCGCCTTTTTCGAAGGTAAAGGAAACGTTGTCCAGGGCATGTGTGATGCCAAAATGTTTATCAATATTTTCTGCTCTTAATAATATCTCACCCATAATCGTCCTCCTATTTCACTACAAGACCTTTGACCGGCTTGGTCGTCAGTGCAACGATCAGAAGCAGGGCAGCTCCGGTAACCACATTCTGGATCGTAGTCGGAGCACCAAGTGCAACAAATCCATTGAACATAAGCTGAATGATCATCTCACCAATTACGATTGCCACTACCGGATGACCATATTTCTTAAATGCCAGTCCGAAGAAAGTTCCCATCAGAGGAGTAAAGTTACGGCTCATAGAAGAAAGGTTGGAAGCAGATGTCATGGAAGTACCAAAACTGATCGTCAGGATTGCCTGAAGTCCGAAGAAAAATCCGGCAAGTGTAAATGCCACGATCTTATATTTCGAAACATTTACACCCATGTTCTTTGCAACAACTTCATTGCTTCCGATCGCATAGGTATAAGTACCGATCTTGGTATATTTCAGGATAAATGCACAGAGACAGTATGCGATCAGCGCCAGGATCAGGTTTACCGGATAATCACCAAAAGCTCTGTATTCTGTTGCGAGAATTACGTTCTTTCCGTTCGTCGCATAAACACTCAGTGCTTCATAGATCAGTGAAAGTGCACAGGTAACGATCAGGGAAGAAATATGTAATTTGATATAGACGATTCCGTTGATCAGGCCGATGATCGTACCGCAGATCAGAGGTGCGATGACAAGACCGGCATAGCCGAATTTCACACTTGCATTGCAGGCAATAATAGAGGAAAGTACGATATTTGCACCAACACTCATATCAAAAGGTCCCATAACACAGATAAAATAAAGACCGCAGCCGCCTACTGCATAGATCAGAGCTGATTTCATATAGGTTGCCAGTTTGTCCGGGGATCCGAAGGTAGTCGGTGCAAGTACCTTGAACACTGCCCAGAAAACTACAAGCATAAGTACCAGAATACCAATTCCATAATACTGGTTTTGTTTGAGTTTTTTCATAACCATTCTCCTATTCATTTCTTCGCCCGCCAGAAGCAGGAGGCCAACACTCCTTCCGGTTGGTCTTTTGCTTTTGGCGGGCGCATATTACTGCTTCTTTTTAAATTGCTGCCTTCCGAAAAGAAGGCAGCAGATTTTGGGAGTCGTGTCATTTAGTTGCTGTGACGGGAAATAACGTCGTCGATGGAAAGTGATGTTGCTGCTTTGTTCAGATCATCGAAACTGTATCCGGCCATCTCAACGATTTCTTCATCTGTGTACGGATCATCGTCAACGAAGTATTTCTGATAGTTTTCATAGTCGTCCGGAGAAGATACATACAGGTATGGGAATTCAATCTCATATCCGAAGGAACCTTCGTCCTTTGTATAGTTGCCTTTTACTGCGTTGTAAGTCATAAGGAATGCGAATAACGGGTCACAGAAATGTCCGCCGGACTCTGCAAACATTCCGCCTGATTCAAGCTGTTCTTTCAGGTCATCGAGGAAGTCTGTGGAAACAACATCGATCTTGCCTGTAAGTCCTTCGTTTGCCAGAGCACCGATAGAACCAACCAGCGGGTCACCGCCGCCGCCTGCAACGATCAGGGCGTCCATATCAGGATTGGAGTTATACAGGGAAAGAGCTGCTGCTGCACCTTCTTCAGAAGAAGTATTTGCATATACAGGCTCTGTCATAGTTGCCTGATCATCCGGGTTTGCTTCGTTCCATTCATCAACTGCTTTCTTGTATCCTGTCCATCTCTGCTGGAATGTAGCATCACCAACGGTCCATGCTTCCAGGCCGATGTTTCTGTCGCCGTTTTCAAGAAGCAGATTTACAAGTGTATATCCGTTTGTAACCTCATCTTCGTGTACTGCACCAAGATAGTATGGGGAATTGCATGCTGTCTGGTATACTTCCGGGCTGTTTTCTTCGGAAATGATACGGAAGAACTGTGTCAGATAAACCTGGTTTGCTTCGCATGTCTGGATTGCAGAAGTCATTTCTGAATCAGCGGAGTTACAGATCACGATACCGTCGCATCCTGCTGCACAGAGCTGTTCAACAGAAGCTGTAACCTGCTCTGATACATGTCCCTGGTCTACATACATTACGTTTACATCCAGTGCTGCTGCCGCTTTGTCAATGATCTTTTTGCACTGGCTTCCAAGTACGTCTGTGGAACTCCAGATAGAAACACCAATTGTAATATCATCTCCTGCTGCGTAAGTTGTCACTGCACTTACCGGGACAGAAGCCACCATTGCTGCTGTTGCTGCGATAGCAACCAACTTTTTCATTCTTTTTTTCATCTTGTAAAAACCCTCCTTAAAATTTTTGAGCCAGAGTATGTTTTCGTTCCGTATCCGGCTTCGTTGTGATTTTATTAAAACATACTCTGGCTTTGTTCAGTTAGGACATATTTGGATTTTTTTGTTGCACATTTTTGACCTATTTATACATATTATTGCGGTACTCTCTCGGACTTACTCCTACTTTTTTGCGGAAAACACGGCTGAAATAGTTGTAATCATCATAGCCGACGAGAAAAGAGATCGTCTCCAGTTTCTTCTCTTCATCCTCCATGAGACGGATTGCCTGTTCCATCCGGACTCTGGTAAGACAGGCAATGATGGTCTCTCCGTAAGTCTGGCTGAACATCCTGGAAAGATAGCTCGCATCCATATGATACGCCGCGGCAAGTGCCGTCAATGTGATATTCTCATGGTAAGAAGTGAGTATATACTGACGGATCTGCTCCACTTGGCTTCCGGCAGAATCCGCGCTGTTTTTGTCCGAATTGTTTTCCCACAGACTGTCCAGCAGGATCCTGATCGATGCCATAACGGAAGGTGCATCCAGACATTTCATATAATAATCAATGTCATCCATCGCTTCTTCCGCCTGCGCGGTGAGCTCCGGATGCTGTTCCTGTACATAACGGTAAAGGATCCCCGTGATCCTCCGTACATACTGTTTGACATCAAGGAAAGACCATTCTCCATTGTCGCAGTGCTTAAAATCACAGGTCCGGAAAATCAGTTTTGCTGTCTCACTTTTCTTCCCTGTATTCAAAAGATGGTATACTTCTTCTTCAATTCGATGGGACACTGTTTTTCCTACGGACTGACTGCTTTCCTCCTGCGAACATGCCAGAATACAATGGCTGTGCGTAAAAGGTCGTGTCACCAGAACGGCAACCATATCTCTGTACATACTTCCAATATCATCCAGAGATCCAGTCTGTTCATGAAGGATCACCGAAACAGGACCATACTCAGCCAGCGGAAATTCTTCAAGGATGTTTTCTGCCAGGATTCTGAGCGAGTTGGTTCTATAGGAAGTAAAGATAAGAAATTCACTCATTTTATTGCAGTTATTAAAAATAATAGCCCCGGCGTTGCAGCCGGTCAGATTTCTGAGCCTTGTCTTGATACTTAACGACATCTGCAGATTATCATATTCAAATTTCTCCGCAATCTCCGCAATATTATAAAATTTCACCAGCAGGGCTGCCACACCGGAAAATTCTTTTGTTGAAGAAACGTGCGGCTGTGCTGTGAACTGTCCGTACAGCTTTCCTGACAACAGTGCAGAGTATTCACTGTCCTCGAGAAAAGAGGAAATTTTGTGTTCCTGGATCTGGTTTGTTTCTTTGTGTTTTCGCGCCATCTCCCTTTCTTCCAGGATTCCAAGAGCTTTGGTGAGGATCTTTACAAGTTCCTCTTTTCCTACCGGTTTGAGGATATAGTCCAGTCCTCCTGAGACAAAAACACCTTTTACTTTGTCAAAATCATCATATCCGCTCACCGCAATCGTAATGATCTCCGGATGTTCTGTCTGAAGCTTCTGCAGAAGTTCCAGACCACTCAGAAACGGCATATTGATGTCCGTCAGGATAATATCCGGTTTTTCTTCTTCAATACGTTCCAGTACTTCTTCACCATCACAGGCCGGATCCAGAAATTCAATAGAATAGTCCTCCCATGAGATCAGACTCCGGAGATTTTCCCTGCTCCAGTACTCATCATCCGCTGCCAGTACTTTATATTTCATCTTTTTCACAATGGGCACCTCCTGTTATATTTTCCCCATTCTCTTCCTCACTGGAAACGATCGGAACTGTGATCGTGACCATTGTACCCTCTCCGGCCTGACTTTCGATCCACAGTCCGTATTCCGGTCCAAACAATTGTTTCAATCGTGCATTTACATTCAGGATTCCGATAGAAACGCCTGTCTCCACACGTTTCCGGTCATTTTTCTTCAGAAGTATGTTCATGGCTTCCGCATCCATTCCTGTACCATTATCTGAAATTGTGACCACAAGATTTTCTCCGATATGTTCGGAACGGATCAGAAGTTTCTTGTCTTTTCTCCTGGTATTTCTGAGGCCGTGTGTAAGCGCATTCTCCACCACCGGCTGAAGGCAGATTCTTGGAAGTCTGTCCTTCAGTGTTGCATTGTCGATCTGATATTCATATGCCACCGAAGATCCGTTCCGTACATCCATGACATAAAGATAATTACGGACATGATCCATCTCATTCTGAATGGTAGAAAGTTCATCCGTCATATTCAGGCTGTAGCGGAAAATCGCTGACAGGGAATGACAGAGCCCGCTTACAAGAGGACAGTTCTGTGCATTCGCAATCCCACTCATGGTATTTAATGTGTTATACAGAAAGTGTGGGTTGATCTGTGCCTGAAACATTTTGAACTCTGTTCGCTCCACCAGCATCTTATTCTGGAGTTCTTCTTCTGCCATCGCCTGGATACGGTCCAGCATTTCGTTAAATTCTGTTCCAAGTACTGTCAGTTCTTCTGACCATCCGACCGGACTTACACGCAGAGATGACTCTCCGTTTTTGATACGGACAATGGTGTTTCTCATTTCTTCTACCGGTTTTGTCATCCATCTGGACAGCATAAATACAAGCAGAACGATTGCACCGATCATACCTGCCATAATGATCAGAAGTGTCCGTATCAGCGATTTCTGTGTTGCTGTCAAAAGAGACTGCGATACCAGGACAAATGCTTCCAGATTATAATCTTCCTGCGAAACCTGTATCAGGTAATTTCCATCATATTCCTGTTCAAGCTGATCAGAGTTGTAATAATTTTCGACCACCTTTGCAAGCTGTTTCTGGATTCTTTTCTGCGATACAGAAGCCTGTCCTGTTTTTGCTATCACCTGGTCACCTACAGGCTGCAGCCACAGACAGACCTGTTCTACATCAACATACTTGGACATGATCGACGTGAATGCAGAACTATTGATATCACATACCAGATATCCGATATTTTCTCTTTCCTCATCATAATTATGGAGTTTCAGCACCAGACGGACCACACTTCGTTTTGCAACGGGATTGTAATAGCCGGAAATCATAAAGTCTGTCCGTTTATCATGTACATAATCATAGAGTCTTTCTGTGTTGGAATCATACTCCGTCTGATACAGATCTCTTGGAAAAGAAGACGCATTATATCGGTAGGCACTGACAACTTTGTCCTGTGTATCGTACAGATACAGTGCAAGAAGCTGATCTTCTTTCGTAAAACGCTTTCTGGCAAAATACCAGCTTCTCCAGTAATAATCCTTGAGGCTGGTTCCTTCTTCTGCCGCCGACCGAAGATCACTGATCAGATCCTGCTCACTGTAGATCGTCAGCATTTCGGTACGTACATTATGGATAAAAGACGCGATGTCTGTCTGCATCTTGTTGAGCGAGATCTCATGATCCGAAATACTCTCCGCCCGGATCTGCCGCCTGAGTGTCTGATGAAATAAAAAAGTCTGCAAAAGAAGCGCAAATACCACACTCGTAATACAAAAGACAAGCAATGCATTACGCATGGTAAATTTTTTATGATTCATATATATTTCCTTTTCATACAAATTAGGTGTGATTTTCGTAACTGTTCAGTGCCCTCGCGGGATACTACCTGCTGAATAGTTACTGATTTTTTTAATTCTTTTATTATCCATAATTATAAGCATGGCATTTTTTCAGGTAAATACAGATTCTTATGAATAAAGTTGGTTTTTTTATTTTAACCCCCAAAATAAAATCAGACTTTCAACCAGTATCTTTTATCTGATACTGACTGAAAGTCCGATCCTGTGTTTTTTATTTTCTCAATGCTTATATGCGTAATTCAGAAGTGTTCTGGAATCTCTCCAGCGTGCATTGGACGTCGGGCCGCCCAGAACAACCGATATGTATGTATTTCCCCGTTGCGAACGACACAGACCTACAAAACAATACCCGGCCTTATTGGTATATCCGGTCTTCATTCCGATCACACCTGGCGTATTGCCAAGGAGTTCATTTGTAGTACTTACAGAAAAGCGCCGACGTGTATTGATACTTCTGAAGGAATAACTCTTTGTATTGACAATTTTCTGAAAGGCAGGTTTCTCAATCGCATAACTGGCGATTTTTGCAAGATCCGATGCTGTTGTGTAGTGATCATATCCGGCATCCAGACCATTTGGCGTTGCAAAATGCGTATTGGTACAGCCAAGTGCTGTCGCTTTCTGATTCATGAGACTGACAAATTTATTCTGCGAACCGCTTATATGCTCCGCAATCGCTGTCGCCGTATCGTTATGTGAGGGAATCATTAGCGAGTAAAGAAGATCCTTCATATAAAATTTTTCTCCCTTTCTGGCATATAACTTTGTCGCTTCCATGGAGACTGCCCTGGAAGAAAATTTCACGACCTCATTCATCTTGCTGTTCTCAAGAGCAAGAATGCAGGTCATGATCTTGGTCGTGCTGGCATTTGCATGTCGGAGATTTTCGTTTTTGGCATACAATACCTTACCTGTATCCGCATTGATAAGGATCGCACAGTCTGAAGTCAGATTATAATTCAGACCAGAATGATTCAAAGAACCATCATTCGCAAAATAATAGGTTGTTTTGTTGATTGTCTTTTTCCCGGTATACGCTTTTCCGGTGGAATCAAAATAGTATCTCTTACCCGAGGGAAATGTGTACCAGCAACCGGTAACAAGAGGTCCTGTTTTTTTTGCATAATAATAACCGTTCTTGTATCGGAACAGACGGTTTTTATACAGGTAGCACTGTGAACGGGTTCCAAAATAATACTTCTTACCGTTGATCGTATGCATTCCATACCAGGCTTTTCCTGTACTGTCAAAGTAATAATGCTTGCCCTTGATGCGCAGATATTTATTTTTGCAGTACTTCTTATTCGCACAGCGGTAATACAGTCTGTTATTCCTGCTGACAATCTTTCCGGCCGGAGCAGCCTGCAGCTTTGGAAATGAGCTTGCTGCAGATGCAACAGTACCTCCACCTGCCAGAGAAATAAACAAGACAGCCAGAACCAAAAACAGTAGGTTTCGTTTCTTTTTCATCTGATCCTTCCCCCTGATATGACAATATCTGCCAAAATTCTAGCATGAAACCTTCTGGTTTTCCAGCCTGAATTCTGGCAGATATCGTTTTTTATAATGCGAAAGTATATTCTCCGCTTCCAAGCTCTTTTGTCTCGCCACCGAGAACCAGAGTCGCTGTTGTGTTTTCCGGAATGCGGCAGGTGTAGGAATAGCCGTTTTCGGTCTGTTTCCATGCACTTTCGATGCGTCCGTAAGGAGTATCAAAGCCGCCTTCTGCAAATGCAAGTGTTCCCATCTCCGGTTTCAGCGTGAAGTGTTTGTAGCCCGGATGCTCTTCATCTCTCTGGATACCGAGTGTATTTTCATACAGCCAGCTTAAGACACTTCCCAGTGAATAATGGTTGAAGCTGTTCATGGAGTTGTTTCCACCGAATCCGTTTTCGCGGGTGAAACTGTTCCATCTCTCCCAGATCGTGGTCGCGCCCTGTGTGACCGGATACAGCCAGCTCGGGAAAGCAGTCTGTGTGATTGTCTTCTGAGCAGCTTCCGGATAGCCGCCTTTGCTCAGCATCGGATTGATCGGACCGGTTCCGAAGAAGCCGGACTGGATCGTGTAGTTGCCTTCTCTTGTCGTACGTTCCAGGTGTGCAAATGCTTTTTCTCTGACTGCATCGGCAAACACGTCGCAGTTCAGACCGATGGAGTAGCTTCCCTGTACATCACAGGTAGTTCCGTCCGCATTCTTTGTGATACCAGTCTCTTTATCTGTGAAAGTATCGTTCCAGTATGTCTTTGTCTCTTCGGCAATCTGGTGATATTTCCTCTGTCCTTCGGTGTTTCCGGTAAGTGTGGCAAATCTTTCCATAAGAACTGCATTTCTGTAATGGAATGCATTGAAGATCAGGTAATTGTCTGCCGGAACCGGAGCCAGCCAGTCACCCAGCCACTCACTCTCATGAAGTGCCGGTGTTCCCGGAAGCCCGAAGGCTTTCATGCTGTCCATCCAGCGATCCATCGAATCATAATATTCATCGATCAGTGCTGCATCTCCATACTGCTGATACAGTTCCCATACCATCAGGATCATGGCACTCTCATAAGTCTGTCCGCCAAAACCGCCGCCAGCCGGTGCGATACTCGGCAGTCTGCCTTCTTCTGTCTGCATGTCTTTCATTGCCTGCAGGTTTCTCAGATAGAAGTTCTTCACATTGCTCTGATAGGTTGCAGTACGGCAGAAGATATGGGTATCTCCCATCCATCCCATACGCTCATTTCTCTGCGGGCAATCGGTCGGGATACTGATAAAGTTACAGTACTGGCTGAATTTCACGTTCTGTGTAAAACGGTTGATCAGCTCGTTGTCACAGTGGAATTTTCCGGTGATCTTGTCCACGCTGGAAAGAAGGACTGCCTGCACATCTTCGAGTGCCGGAGCTTCGTCCACACCACTGATCTCAATATAACGGAATCCGTGGAACGTAAATCTTGGCTTATAGATTTCTACGCCTTCACCTTTGCAGTAATAAGTGTCCTCATTGGACGCTTCCCGCAGGTTTGCCTGCAGCATCTGTCCAACAAGGCCTTCATATTCCGGCAGATCCGGATAAAGGACTTCGCCATAACGGATCGTAACCTTCTGTCCTGCTTTTCCTTTCAGTTTCAGAAGCGGTACACCTGCGATCTCCTGTTCCAGATCATAGATATACGTGCCCAGTAACGGCTCAGTCATTGATTTTGCGGTAAAAGTTTCCACCTCATGTACCGGTGCCTGATAGTTTCCGACAAGTTCCGGCTCTTTCTCATTCATCGCCGGCCAGCATGCGGCTCCCGGGAAGATACCTTCCTGTTCCTCCATCACAACCGGTGTGATTACTTCCGGCTTCTTCATGCCATCTGCTTTGAAATCCGGTCTGGAAAAATCATAATAACAGTCTTCCAGACGTGCATCATAAGTCTCACCGTTAAAGAATCCCGCATAGCGATATGGTCCTTCGCCAAAATACTGCCAGGTATTATCATCGGTAACAATGGTCTCTTTGTGTCCGTCTTCATAAGTGATGACCAGTCTTCCAAGGAAGGATGGCCTGTCACCCCAGTAGTTATAATTGTACAGACGGAAGCTGAAAGAATCGCTCCACCATCCGGATGCGAGAATGCATCCGATACCGTTTTCGCCTTCCTGTACCAGATCGGTCACATCGTAAGTCTGATACATCAAATGACTGTCATACTGGCTTGCTCCCGGTGCAAAATATTCCTCTGTCACACGTTTTCCATTCATGCTGCATTCATAGATACCACGTGCCGTTGCATACAGTCTTGCACTTGCCACTTTGCCGTTTACCGTAAAGTTTGTACGGAGCATCGGCAGAGAAAAACGACTCGGGTTGGAAATCTCCAGGCATTCTCCTTTGAGAGTCTTTCCGTTTTCTGTATCAACAGCAAGGATCTCTGCACACGGTTTTCTTAAATTGCGTACACGGATTCCCTGATATTCTGCCTCACTGTCCGCTCCTACATAATATCCCATCTCACAGAGACGCGGAAATGTCGTGACATCAAATGCGCCAAGCGGATTCAACTGTCTTGGAATTCTCATCTGTCCACCAAACGGGCTTTCTCTGTATGCTTCATCCACTTTGCAGTCATCCAGATACGTATACGCACCATTTCCTTCTACTTCAATCGTCAGTTTGTGGAAATCATGCCTGTTTTCTTCTGTGACCAGTTCTTTTCCTGTTTCCAGATCTTTGGTGCCGAGTTCATACAGCGGAACATCTGCAACATCTTCTTTGCAGTATCCTCTTCTGTAGACTTCGATCACGGCCGGTTTTTTCTCAATATTCAGGACGAAACGGATATCGTTCGCTCCTTCAACCTGAAGCTCGTTTTTGCTGATATCCATAAGTCTCGCATCATTTGCACCAAATACAATGCCTGCTTTCGTGCCCTCTTTGATGCGGAAGGTGCTTTCCAGTACAAACACGCCAAGTTTCTCAGATGCCACGTTAAATTCCGGGGCACCGATCCACTTTGCGCCGTCCCATGCGGAAATATTTCCGTTCATCAGACCGGTCTCGAACCAGGAAGAGGTCTCTGCCTCTTCTCCATCCTGATTCCATGCCTTTACTGTTACATAATATCTTGTCTCTGCTTCCAGAGCTTCACCTGCATAAGCAGTTCCTGCTGACTCATCAGTGTCCATCACTCCACTGTCCCATGCATCTGCACTGCCTGCTGATTTTCCAACCAGGATCTGTGCCTGTTTCTGCTGAGTGTTCTGTTTCTCAGATTTCAGTTTCCAGGAAAATACCGGTTTTTCCACATCCAGACCAAGTGCTTCTGTGATCTGACTGACTCTCAGATCATATATTTCAAAGTTTTTTTCGCTCATAATTTTGCCTCATTATTATTGCTTCTACAAATGATTTACTTCGTTTTACAAAGTTGTATCCGAAGATTATTTTACTTTCTTATACGGAACTGCATTCTCAAACTGATTTGACTGCCATACGATATTTACCAGACGGCTGATGCATGCCTTGAGGTCATCCATAGAAAGTGTTCCGTCGGCAAGCTCCTGATTCAGATTGTCTCTGTCACTGAATGCGCCAGGCATTACCAGGTCATTTCCTGCTCTCATACATCCGGAAGCAGTACAGTCCGGTCCTTTTTCTGTTGTTGTCCAGTCAGTCATGATCATACCTTCGAATCCCCACTCACATCTTGCTGCTCTGGTGCAGATATCTTCACAGTTTGCAGCATGTACTCCGTTGATCAGATTATAACTGGTCATAACAGCCATTGGCTGTGATTCTGTGATTGCAATCTCAAATCCTTTCAGATAGATCTCACGCAGAGTTCTTTCACTTACGATACTGTCTGAACCCATTCGGTTGTCTTCCTGATTGTTGCATGCAAAATGTTTGATTGTAGTTCCACATCCCGGTACCTTCTGTACACCGTTTGTCATGGCAGCTGCAATTTTTCCGGCAACAAGCGGGTCTTCGGAATAGTATTCAAAGTTACGTCCACACAGTGGATTACGATGGATGTTCATACCCGGAGCCAGCCATAAGGTAGTGGAAAATTCTTCCATCTCACCGCCGATCATTTCACCGACTTCCTCTATCAGAGCAGTATCCCATGTCTGTGCAAGGAGTGTTCCTACCGGAATGGCTGTACAGTACTGGTACCAGGTTTCACCCGGTTCCGCCGGTTCACCTTCACAGAAAAGCCCACCTTCCAAGCTGAATTTAAACGGTTTGTTGACGATCCTGCCTTCGTAAACGTTATAATGCTTCATCAGACGAAGACCTGCCGGTCCGTCAGACAGAACAATTCCCGGTACACCATCTTCCAGTGCACAGTTATTTGTTTCACCTGCAGAACCCGGCACAGAAATTCCGGCAGAACCAAGGTTGCTTCCCTGTCCTTTACCCGGATCTCCGCTTGCCAGTGCAACCAGTTTCTCAGTGCTTAAAGTATCTACGAATTCACGTGCTTCTGCAGGTACACATTCTGCATTGGAGCGGTATTCTACCACACGTGTTTCTACATCTGCTGCTTTTAATTTCATAACCGGAAGTGCCTTTTCTTCTGTAAATTTCAGAAGTGTGCCAAGTTTCTGATTCATCTTCTCAGAAGGCTGTTTCATCTCTTCCAGCTCGTCCTTCAGCGGGCAGATATTCTGAGTTTTAGTAAGAGTTACATCTCCATCCAGTGCAAGAACCGCACACGGAGCGGAAGCTTCCAGACTGTTGCCTGCCCAGATCACATAAGACCCTTTTTCCAGAACCCATGCAGCTTCTGCTTCGCTGTAGGATTCCAGTTTATCCAGTGCGATTTCAAATGTCAGTTTCTCACTCTGTCCCGGTGCCAGAAGTCTGGTTTTACCGAATGCAGCAAGACGACGGTATTCTTTTTCCAGTTTGCCTGCCGGACAGGTAGCATAGAGCTGTACAACTTCTTTTCCGCTGTAAGTATCCCCTGTGTTGGTGGTTTCTGTCTCCACGACAATCTTGTTGTCTTTCAGTTCTGTTTTAAGCACTTTTGTTTCAAATGTTGTATAGGAAAGTCCAAATCCAAATCCATATCTTACCGGTACATCAAAGCTGTCAAAGTAACGGTATCCGACATACATGCCCTCTGTATAAAATTCTTTATCCACGTTTCCATTGTTATGGGAGAATGTCCTGCTGTTCGGATAGTCTTCATATTTAAATGCCCAGGTATCCGTCATCTTTCCGGATGGAGTCACCTTACCGCTGATGATGTCAGCAAACGCATTTCCGGCTTCCATACCAGGCTGCACGATCTGAAGAAGTGCTTCAATATTTTTATATTCATCCATAAAGGAAAGATCAGCCAGTCCACCGGTATTGACTGCAACAACGACATGTTTGTACAGACTGCAGATGTCCGAGAGCTGTTTCTTCTCATCTTCTGTCAGGTAATAATCTCCTGCTTCATCAAAACGGTCAGCTCCCTCTCCTGCCACACGGCTGAGAATATAGATGGCAACTTCTGCATCTGTCTGCGTGATTGCACCACCTGCCGGCATTCTGAACGGAGTCGTAGCATAGACATTAAAGAAGCCTGACACCTGATCTTCCAGCTTCGCAGCTCTTGCTTCAATCTCATCACGCCATGCATATCTTGCTTCCTGATACTGTCTGTCGTAATCATTAAGCCAGTCTTCTGTCGTGATCACAAATCCGGCATTTTTCATTCCCTGGAAAATACTTACTGTTTCACGCTCATTGACATCACCGGATCCGGTGCCGCCCTTGATCGTTCTGGACGCGCCGACACCATAGAGAGCAACCTTGCTTCCCTCTTTGAGCGGAAGAAGCTGTCCTTCGTTTTTCAGAAGTACCATACCTTCTGCGGCTGCTCTTCTTGCAACCTTGCGGTTTTCAATCTCTCTTTTTGTTACTGTATTGTCTGTTGTACCTGTGAAATGTCTTGTCTTGATGGTTCTCATTCCACTGTTTCCTCCTCTACATTTTCATAGTTTTTGAAAAGATCTGCAAAATAAATCGCTGCCAGATACGCCGGTCCGGATAATCCGATCAGAAAATCCACCGAAACAAATCGATAAGATACTGTCAGAAGTGCCGCCGGGATCAGTGTCAGGATCAGCATCAGAACTGCCTGTGGAAGTTTGCCTACGCAGAACAGCAGGGCATTCTTTGCTGTATTTTTTATCGTATTGTCAAAACGCGCCAGCACTGCAAAAATATGAAGCAGTACCATCGCAAAAATCAGTATGATCACAAAAAGTACCACGCGGTATACGGTTCCAAATGTTCCTGTAATGGAACGAAGGAGCCAGATATCAAATGTCATGAATGCGATCAGACCGCCAAAGATCAGCCACAGAATCGTCGCCTGTTTGAAGTTGTCTTTAAACGCATGGAAATATCCGGAAATGATCTTTCCGTCTTCTTTACGCACCATACGCATGACCATTGTATACAATGCTGTCATGGCTGCGCCCGCTGTAAAGATTGGGATACAGCAGACGATCGTCAGGATATTCAGCACGATCAGATTTCCAAGCGTATTCAAAAACCTTGCCAGTGCACCATCCGGTGAAAAAATTCCCATTTCTCTATACCTCCTGTAATTACATGACTCCTGCAAGATACAGGAGATATTTTACTGCTTCATCTTTGTGCGGTGTGTTATAAATAATGCCAATTGCCGCATCTGTCTCTTCGTTTGTGTAACATCCGTCTGCCTGCATGACCGGAAGATCATCTGCCATAATGCCGATCACTCTTCCGTCATCTGTTGTCAGAAGTTTGTCTTTCAGCGTTTCCAGCTGTTCGTCTGTCAGACATTCGTGCAGATCCATCCATGTCTCTGAGCCGTCATATTTCACGAAATCATCTTTCAACATACCGCAGACATCCAGAAGTTCACTTCCGATATCTGCCATAAATTTCGAAAGACTGGTCATGGAATAATTTCCGGAGTCCGTTCCCTGGAACATCAGATTGTTCTGGATCTGTACCTGATATTTTTTCTGGTCAAGACCGGAAGCTTCCATATACTCCTCTGCCATCTTCTCACCGCTCATTTCGCTATGGCAGTCGATCAGCATGACTGAGAGTGCCGTGTCTTTTGCTGTCAGAGATGTCACCAGAAAATACAGGACCAGGATCACCACGATCATGACCGCTGCAAAAGGCAGTTTATAATATGTCCAGAAATATTCCAGATTGTTCTTTATATTCTTTTTCTTTTCTGTTTTATCACTCATCTGAAATACTCCTTTTTACGAATTTCTGATTTTAATTATATCTTGCATTCACAGCATTTCAAATCCAAATTTTTCTAAATATCCTGCATTTTAAAATATGGGCCGGCATAAAATACCGACCCATATGGATTTCTGTATAAAGGGCATCAGCCTTTGACTGCACCTGCTGCGATTCCGTTTACGAACTGTTTCTGCAGTGCGAGGAATACAATGATCAGAGGCAGTGCACAGAGTACACATGCTGCAAACAGTACGTTCCACTGTGCAGGGTTCTCCTTGTCACCAAGGAACTGGAGCATACCTACCGGGAGGGAATACTGTGCTTTCTTTGAAATAAATACCATTGGATAGAAATAATCATTCCAGATCCACAGTCCCTGTGTGATGACACAGGATACGATTGCCGGCTGAAGAAGCGGGAATACTACGGAAGCAAAACGCGTCGGCAGGCTGGCACCATCGATATATGCAGATTCTTCGATCTCAACCGGAACACCTTTCATGAATCCTGCGAACAGGAATACGGAGAACGGAAGAGAACAGGTGATAAACATGATCATTGGTGTAAAACGGGTATTCGGGATACCCAGTCTGTTCAGTGTCTGAGCAATCGGAACGATAACCATCTGAGATGGAATGATCAGACCTGAAATAAAGAAGTAATACAGGAATTTCGCTGTTTTTGTTTTGATACGTCCAATCGGGTAAGCTGCCATTGTAGCAAAGATTACAATGCAGAATACAGAACCAACAGTTGTCAGGATACTGTTGACCAGTTCCATCGGATAGTTCATGTTGCTGAATGCCTGTTTGTAACTTGCCATTGTGAACTCAGAGAACAGGATCAATGGAGATGCCTGGTTTCCCGGAGAACGAAGGGAACTGGAAAATACGATGACCAGTGGTGAAATTACAATAATACAGAATAAGATGATCACGAGGTAGATCAGGAAGCTCTTTGGTGTCAGCTTCATATATCCCTCAACTTCGCGGGCTTCTTTTTTCTTTCCGAATGCCATTATAATTCCACCTCCCTCTTATTCATATACAGAAGCATAAGTACTGTGACTATGATAATAAATGCGAATGCGAGTACAGAGAACGCACTTGCACGCCCCATCTTCATATCAGTAAAGGCTGTCTCATATACCTGATACATCAGAGTCTTGGTGGATTTACCAGGACCACCGTTTGTCATGATGAAGGAATAGTCGAATGCCTTCAGACCGGAAATTACGGAAAGGATAACGTTGATGGTAACTGTTGATGAGATCAGCGGCAGTTTGATCTTGTGGAACAACTGCCATTCTGTACATCCGTCGATACGTCCTGCTTCAAGAAGACTTTCATCTACTGTCTGCAGACCAGCCAGATAGATGATCATGGTAGTACCAAATGCTTTCCATGCTTCTACGATCGCGATCGCATAAAGTGCTGTCTTGTAATTACCCAATGGGTTGAATGCTGCTCCATCCAGTCCGATCATGGACAGGAGGCTTGCGATCATACCGGAACCTGGCATATAAACGTAAGACCAGATAAATCCAACTACGATCGCACTGAACAGTGCTGGGAAGTATGCGCAGGTACGGAACAGACCTTTGAAATGAATCTTGGTGTTCAGGATCATTGCAACGCCAAGACCTACCACGTTACTGATCAAGACAGTCAGCACTGCATAAATCAGAGTGTTTTTCATGGAGTTTGTCAGTGTACCATTGTCTAATACTTTGATATAATTCTTCATTCCAACGAAATCAAAATCATAATTGACACCATTGAAGTTTGTTATACTGTAATAAAAAAGCTGCAGTACCGGGTAGATCCAGAAGATCAGGAAAAATGCAAGTGCCGGTATCAGGAAGAAGTACATCTTATTGGTAAATACCAGAGATGTATTTGCACCTTTTCTTTTCATTTTTGGTTGTGCCATTCCTTTTCCCTCCTATGAAATGGAACTGCCCTGAAGCTTACCGCAAGTTCCAGGGCAGTGATTATCATATTCTTTCTTAAATGGTTAAGCCCTAATTATTCGTCCAGAAGGTCTTCGAATTTATCCTGCATTCCTTCAGTGATATCAGAGATTTCTGTTCCCTGACCGCCAACCATTTCACTGAACAGAGAAAGCATTTCGTTTTCTGTTCCTGCCGGCCATGCCTGGTTGCACCAGTAGAATCCTTTACCTTCGTTCAGAAGATCAACGAATGGTTTAAACAGATCATAGTTTGGTGAGGAATCAGCACCGTTACCATATGTTGCAATGATCTTACCAGTTGCAAGGTAAGCATCCCATACTTCTGATTCTCCATCCATCCAGTAGTCAAGAAGTTCTTTGCATGCATCTACATTTTCAGATTTGCTGTAAATACTGTATCCTGCGGAAAGGCATGTTGCTGTGTAAACGCCATCTGTACCCGGAAGTGGGAAGTATCCTCTTTCGAAATCTCCAGCTGCACCGTCTGCCAGAAGTGCTGTAGCGTTGAAGGAACCGTCAAATGTCATAGCAGCTTTACCGTCGATGAAGTCTGTGATTGCCTGAGAAGCACCATATCCAAGAGATTTGGAAGAATCAATGTATCCTTTTTCATACAGTGTGTTGTACATTTCAAGAACTTTATCCCATGTTCCCTCATCTGTAAAGCTTGCCTCTTCATCTCTTAACTGAGTATCGAAGTCTGGGTTTTTGGAGTAGATCTCGTCTGCTGCCAGCTGATACAGACCGAACTGCATAACGTACTGATCTTTGTCACCCATTACGATTGGCTGGATTCCT
The DNA here is from genome assembly GCF_018918125.1 of Blautia sp. MSJ-19. Classification (GTDB taxonomy): domain Bacteria; phylum Bacillota; class Clostridia; order Lachnospirales; family Lachnospiraceae; genus Blautia_A. The sequence goes on along the minus strand of NZ_JAHLQA010000017.1, from coordinate 7,031 downwards.
GCATCCTGCAATTTCTGGCAGTCCTCAAGGAACTCATCCCATGTCTGTGGCTCGCTCTCGATACCAGCCTGTGCAAACAGGTCTTTGTTATAGTATGTACCAAGAATGGATACACCAGCTGTCTGTGTTACGATATCTCCGTCATATGTAACAGAAGAAAGGCTGTCTTCTCTTCCCTGTACGCAGTCAAGATCATTTAAAGAAGTAAGGTATCCGGCTTCTGCCAGTGCGTAGCAGGAGTTCTGTCCGGCGTACATTGGCTGGGTAAGGATGATATCCGGGCATTCGCCGGAAGCAAGTTTCGTTTTCAGAGAGGTATAGTAATTATCATCCGGAAGTTTGGTTACCTCAAGTGTTACGTTCGGCCATTTTTCTTTGATCAGTGCCGGTAACTGTTCTGTTTCGAAGTCGTTGTCTGTTGCAACACCGGAAACCATCATTGTGATCGTGATGTCTCCTGCGTTCTCAATTGCTTCATGATCGTATCCGTCTGCTGCGAATACCGGAACTGCTGCCGGTGCTGTAGCGCATGCGGTAACGCCTGCAAGTGCAACTGCTGCCATTTTTTTGAATTTCATAATTGAATTCCTCCCTTTCACGTTCTCACACGTTGTTCACGTGTTGTTCATTTGATGTTTACATTCTAGCACAGGCATGGTACACTTTTGTTGGGTTTGATGGTATACTTTTTTTAGATTTTATTTCCGAGGTAAAAATATGAAACTACGTACAAAAATCTTCCTTATGTTCAGTATTCTGGCAACCGTCCCGCTGATCTTTTTTACTGTATTCTGCTATCAGCGATACATACAGACCACCTATGAACGGATGGATGTCATTTCTTCCCATCTGTTTGAAAATGCCCAGAATGCAACAAATGAAACCTTAAATTCCATCCGACAGACAGCCGGAACCTTTAACTTTTATTATGATGATGGTTCCAGCATTATCGGTGATCTGAAGAAATTCAAAGATATCAATACTGTGCCTGACAGCTATGAATACTTCAAAATGTCCAAGAATTTCAAGCGCACCTGTCAGAATCTTCTTTATTCTAATGAAGATATTTACGGCATCTATATCTTCACGCCGTCCGGTTATATCTTTAACTGTACCAACGGCGAGAACGGCACGATCCAGTCCAATTATGATTTTCAGAATGCGGACTGGTATCAGGATACCCTGAATCTTGACGGTGCCATGTATGTCAGCAGCAATGATGTCCATGACTGTTTTACCGGTGATCGTCAGACGATTTTCTTTACCCAGTGCCTGAAAGACATTTACACACACGAAGTCGTCGGTGTACTGATGCTGGACTGTGACGCAGATATGCTTGACCTAAGTGCCGTCAATACCATGCCGGATGTCACGCTCCTTACCATCGACAATACCGATACCAATGCGGTTCTGTACACCAATTATAACGAAGTCCCGGCCAATTTTACAAGCGATGGAATAAAAACCCAGGAGACTGAACTGAATCTCGCACCTCTCCGCCTTACCATGGTGATGGACTATGCAAATCTTTCCAAAGAATTTAATGTCACGGGAATTCTGATCATTGTGATCTGCGTAGCCTGCATTGTCGGATATATTCTTTTCGCCTACATCATCTCTCGTTATATGGTCCGCCCGATCGAGCACTTAAGCCGTAAGATGTCTTCTCAGTCAGGACACGCGCTGATCCAGTCCACACGCTACCTGAACCGTACAGACGAGATTGGTACTTTATATAATGAATACAATGCCATGGTTGAATCGCTCAATTCAGCTGTCAAACAGGATTATCAGGACAAGCTGGTTCTCCTCGATGCACAGATGAAATCTCTCGAAGCAAGAATTAACTCTCACTTCCTGTTTAATACACTCGAAGCGATCAACAGTATCGCGGAACTGGAAGACAATGAGACAATCGCAGTCATGTCACTGGCACTTGGAAACATGTTCCGCTATACGCTTAAGACACAGAGCGAACTGGTAACGGTACAGGATGAGCTTGGTCATGTAAATGATTATGTCACGATCCAACAGATCCGCTTTGACAACCGCTTCCATCTGGATCTGGACATTCCGGACGAATATCTGGATAACAAAGTACTGAAACTGATCCTGCAGCCGTTGGTCGAAAATGCTCTGTATCATGGCTTAAATTACTGCACCACCGGCGATACAATTACAATCCGTGCTCACGTGGAAAATGGCTGCCTGCTTCTCGATGTACACGACAACGGGCAGGGCATGGATGAAGAAACACTCGCCGCACTGCAGAAATCCCTCAGCGAAGAAGCTTCTTTCACCGAACTCGGTCACCGCAATAAACAGAGTATCGGATTAAAAAATATCCACAGCCGAATCGAACTTTATTATGGTCACGGCTATGGACTGACTGTTACAAGCAAACAGGGCGAATGGACAAACGTCCAGATCCGGCTTCCTGTTCTGAAATAACAGAACAAAAACAGATCATGCGCCAACAGAATCACAAAAAGCCAAGGAGGAAACTACTATGTACACATATATTGTCATAGATGATGAATCACTGATCCGCAAAGGCACGATCAAGAAACTGCAGCCAATGGAAGACCAGATTGCCTGCATTGGAGAAGCCGACAACGGCAAAGCCGGAATCGAACTGATCCAGGAAACACATCCGGATTTCGTTATTCTGGATATGCAGATGCCGGTCATGGGCGGCAGAGAACTCCTGCCTTATCTGGCAGAAAATTATCCCGACATGCCGCTGATCGTCATCAGTGGATACCGGGATTTCGATTATGTCAAACAGGCGATCTCTGCGAACGCCATTGATTATATTCTGAAACCATTCAGCAAAGAAGCGATCCAGGAATGTGTATCCCGTGCAATTGAACATCTGGAAGACAATCAGACACTGTCCCGCATCTCCGACAGTGATGAACAGAAAGAAGCTGCCTATTACGAATATGATATCCAGTATCTGACCAATCTGATCCTTGGTTATCACACCGGCGAAGGCTCCATTTCCTCCAAACGCCTGAACTTTGTCAATGATACGCACCAGCTGGTTCTTCTGACTCTTTATTTTGAATCTGCTGCCGAAATGCAGAACATTAACATCCAGGGCTGGCTCGAAGACGGAGGCTTCGGTGATCTTGCATTGTATCTTCCAAACACTTCCTCCAATCAGATGGGATTTCTGGTTCTCTTTATGCCAAACACAGAAGTGATCCATTCCAGACGTCTGGTAGATCAGATTTCCACTGCACTCACGGATTATGCGCATCATCTGCAAAATGAACTGATCATCGGTATCAGTCATGCACATTCCGATCTCAGCGAACTGCATGCTGCTTTTACGGAAACTTCTACCGCATTAAACCAGAGAGAACTGAAAGATTCCTCTGAAACGATCTTTTATTATAGTAACAATCCGGAACCCAAAGCATTTGTCTGGGATCAGGAAGACGAATTTCTGTTCCGTGTGGAAGCCGGAATGCCAGGCGAAGTGCAGTCACTGACAGAGCGACTTTTTGATCTTATGAGCAATGTCTCCGGATTTACTCTTGCAGATGCAAAATACTATTGCTACTACCTGTCCGGTCAGTGCCGCAACATCCTGAATTATTACCTGAAACAGGAAACTCCGAAATCCTCCAACAGTATTCAGAATGTGGTCAACTATATCTTTTCTCTGAAAGAGCTGAAAGAATATTATCACCAGTTCTTTATGAACATCACAGAACTTCTGAAAACAGAAAGTATTTATTCCGGTAATGATGCGATTGAAAAGATCCAGACTTATATGCAGCATAACTACCAGAAAAATCTGACCCAGGATTTTATCGCATCCCTCTTCTATCTGAACAGAAGCTACCTGAGCACCCTGTTCAAACAGAAAACAGGCATGAAGTTTGTGGATTACCTGAACGAAGTCCGGATTGAAAAATCAAAAGATCTCCTCAAGGATTCCAACCGCAAAATGTACCAGATCTCCAAGGCGGTGGGTATGACAATCCGAAATATTTCTTCCGCATCTTTAAGAAAAAAACTGGCATGACCCCGGAGCAGTACCGGGAGAGATTATAAAATATACCTACTTATAGAAAAGCGTACAGTCCCTGATTTGTTATTGTTCAGGAGCTGTACGCTTTTGGTTTACTCTAACTCAATTCGAATAGGAGTGTTGCCTATTATTTCTTTACAATCCACTTTCCATTTCTATTGGATCCTTGTCTTTCGACTACCCCCTCCTCACGCACTTTCGGCTCCTTTTTTCGGCTCTTTTTTGGCTCCTTTTCGGCTCCCTTATGACTATGCGCTGGTTCTTCACACTTCATTATCTCATCCGTATAGCAAATAACTAACCACAAGCATAAAAATCTAATTTGGCATCATTTTCCTGTAGATTTTTTTCTAAAATTGTGTATAATAGAAGTAGGAAATAACACAGGCTCACATGCTGAGGGAATCATATCGGCTGATCCGGGCACTCCCCTGTTAAAAAAATAATCGTGAACGATTGCCGGTAACAAAGCTCTTGGATAAATCCAAGGGCTTTTGTTTTTGTAAAGGAGAATTATACACATATGAATATTACTGACATTCAGGCGTGTGCTGATTTCTTCCAGGATAATTATTTGAAGACATTCTATTTTGTTATTACATATAATGGAAACAGCTTCATGCTGATTGGAGAAAAATCTAATTTCCCGCACTTAATGGGAATCCAAAGTAATACATATAGATCAAACGGCTATAATAAGCCTCAGTATCTCTTCAATGATATAATTGACAGAAAGCCAATCAACACAGCTATTATTCCAAATAACATATCTACCACATCCAAGATGTACAAGAAAATCCAGAATTTCACAAATAGCACGGATATCTTCTGGAAAAATACCGGTCCGCTTACAATAAACTACAATCCCGCGCTTAGCAGCACCAAACTAAATAATGTTGATGTTTTACTTACAGATATCAACACTGGCTATATGCTCGGTTGGGTATCCAATAACAAAATTGCTGTCAATGCTAATATCAAGATGGAAAAGTATTGTATCTGTACATGGATCGATGAAAGCAATGGCAGCCAACAACGCAAAGAAAAATACATGCCAGGACAAGATGTAGAATTAATCCGATTTGTATTTGCTCTTGATGAAAACTCAAAGCTTATTAGAAAAAAGGAATATTCTTACGATCATTCACAGAAAAAATCCATTCTTGAATCCTGCGAGAGAAATGGCTGTAATCTTCTTGTCGACTCAATTAACGCACATTATTACACAGAAATAGCTGTTGCCGATGGTATTCATTGTAAAGTTAACGGCACACACTTTTAAATCTTTAGATTACACATTCAAATCTACAGTTTTTTCTTTTTAAAAGAAAAACTCCCCAGAAAACCTTGTAATTCAAGATTTTCCAGGGATATGGGTTTTAATCTAATTCTGCACCGTTGCTTTCAATTACTTTCTTGTACCAGTAGAAGCTCTTCTTTTTATAACGGTTCAATGTACCTGTTCCGTCATCGTTACGGTCTACGTAGATAAATCCATAACGCTTGCGAAGTTCTGCAGTGGAGGCGCTTACCAGGTCGATGCAGCCCCAGGTAGTATAGCCCATGAGTTCTACGCCGTCTTTGATTGCTTCTTCCATCTGTTCAATGTGGTCACGCAGATACTGGATGCGGTAATCATCTTCGACTGTCCACTCTCCGTCTGCTCCCTGGACCAGTTTATCCACAGCACCCAGACCGTTTTCCACGATAAACAATGGTTTCTGATAGCGGTCCCAGAGGGTATTTAATACATAGCGAAGTCCTTTCGGGTCGATCTGCCAGCCCCACTCGCTTGCTTTGAGGTACGGGTTCGGTACGCCGCCAAGGAGGTTTCCTTCGCCACGGACATTTTTCTCCGGATCTGCTGTCGCACATACGCTGACATAGTAGCTGAAAGATACAAAATCTACAGTATTCTTGAGAATTTCCATATCTTCATCGGTCACGGAAATGGAAATTCCGTGCTCTCTCATATAACGCTTCGCATATCCCGGATAATAGCCACGGACATGTACATCTGCGAACATCATGTTTTTGTGGTCCTGCTCCATTGCCGCAAGCACGTCAGACGGATCTGCTGTCAGTGGATATACCGGCATGCTTAAGATCATGCAACCGATCTGGAAATCCGGATTGATCTCATGACCGATCTTTGTCGCCCATGCACTTGCAACCAGCTCGTGATGCACTGCCTGGTAGAGGTCACTCTGGGAAAGTTTTTCCTTCGGTGTGTTGATACCGCCACTCATAAACGGGGATTCCAGAATGGAATTGATCTCGTTGAAAGTCAGCCAGTATTTTACCTTATCTTTGTAACGGTTAAACACCGTTGTTACATAACGTTTGTAGAACTCGATCAGGTCGCGGTTTACCCAGCCGTCATAATGCTCTGCCAGGTACAGCGGTGTCTCATAATGGGACAACGTTACCAGCGGCTCAATCCCGTATTTTCTGCACTCATCAAACAGATCATCATAAAACTGAAGTCCTGCCTCGTTCGGAGTCTCTTCATCACCATGCGGGAAAATACGACTCCATGCGATCGAGGTACGGAATACTTTGAATCCCATTTCTGCAAATAATTTAATATCTTCTTTATAACGATGGTAAAAATCAATTCCGACCAGTTTCATATTGTCATCGGTCGGCTGTTCGCTTCTCGGTCCTTTGATCCCGTGCGGAAGGACATCCTGGATGGACAGTCCCTTGCCATCTTCCTGATAAGCACCTTCACACTGGTTTGCGGCTACTGCACCGCCCCATAAAAAATTCTTCGGAAACATAGATTGACTCCTTTCTTAGATATCCAGGGCTGCGTGGTATCCCCAGTATACTGCATTTGTGATCGTAGAAACTTTGCTTGCATCGTAAACGGTGCAACCCGAGTACCTTTACAAATTAGATGCCGTTTTTACGGCATGCTTATTTCTGAGTTTCTGTTTTTACTGGTTTCCGTATGTGTGTTGGCAGTTCTGGTGACCATGGC
>NZ_JAHLQA010000034.1 GCF_018918125.1 Blautia sp. MSJ-19 | reverse complement strand
AGCCATTTGTGAATCCTCCTTGGTAATTTTGTTTGTGGTGAACTTATTATACCTAAAGGGAGAGCATTTGGCTCTATTTATTTTTAATATTCAATTTACACCATTATACGGGCATAACCAATAATACACATATCAAGCATCGGGAAATAGACTGATTTATTATTTCCGATGCTTAGTTTTTATAAAAATTGAAATGATACAATTGAGCTTTTGAATTTACATAAATGTGTATTAGTGTAATAGAAACAGCCCGAAACTCATAGAAAATATATTCTGTCACTGAGCTTCGAGCTATACAAATTCTATTTGGAATTTACTTAAATTCCACGAGACAAAACTTTATTAATTTTTCTGAAGTCCTTCAATGCCTGCCGTCCGATTCCAAAAATCTTCTTCATATTAATGGAATTGACACCGCCCTGTCTTGGACGGAAAGTGATCGGAATATATTTTACGCGGCAGTTTTTCTTTGCGTAGATCACTGAAAGAATGACATTGGAAAGATTGAAATCTTTCGGGATGAGTTCTATGTATCTGCGTAAGGTTTCTGCTTTCATCAGGCGGAACGGGGTATTTGCATCCTTCACAGAAACACCGAAACAGATGCGTATCACGAGGCGAAGGATACGTGTGACAAAGATACGGCTGCCGCCGTCCTGTCGGTTATTTCTCCAACCGATGACCATATCCCATGCTTCTCGCTGATTCCAGAACTGTTCAAATTCGGACGGGAGTGTCTGTCCGTCAGAGTCTGTCTGGAAAATGAAATCTGCTCCATGATCCAATGCATAGTGATAACCATATAATACAGTTGCACCATGGCCGCTGTTTGCTTTTGTGATAGGACTGAACAAAGGATGATCTTTTGCGTATTCCTGCATGATTGCGTAAGTGTCATCTTTACTTCCATCATCAATGATGACCAGACGTGATTCTCCCTGCCCGTCATGTGCCTTGATGACAGGATACCAGTCATCAAGTACCTGCCGGATATTTTCCCGTTCGTTATATGCCGGTATGATTATAAAAAGTTTGTCTGTTTTTGATTCCAAGATAATTCTCCTGTGGGATGTTTCTGTCAGCCAAATCTATCTCCGGGCAAGTTCGCTGGTAATCTCTTCCCAGGTAACGCCCTTTTCTACCATCAGGACCATGGCATGATACAGAAAATCCGAAATTTCATATTTGATTTCTTCTTTGTCAGGATTTTTTGCTGCAATAATAATTTCTGCACATTCCTCTCCCACTTTTTTGAGAATCTTGTCAATTCCCTTATCAAAAAGATAATTTGTATAGGAACCTTCTTTTGGGTGTACCTTGCGATCTGCGATCACATCATACACATCCTGAAAGACATGAAGCGGGTTTGTATCGTTATATTCTTTCTGGACCAGTGGTTTGAAGAAACAGCTTCGACTGCCGGTATGACAGGCTGCACCAATCTGATCTACTTTGGCAAGGATTGTGTCATTGTCACAATCCAGAGAAAGTGATTTTACATATTGGAAGTGACCAGAGGTAAGACCCTTGAGCCAGAGTTCCTGACGACTGCGGCTCCAGTAAGTCATTTTACCAGTTTTCAGAGTATTTTGGAAGGCCTCTTCATTCATATATGCTACCATAAGTACCTGGTCAGTCTTGTAATCCTGAACTACCACTGGAATCAGACCATCACTGTTGAGCTTAAAATCAGCCCAGCTGATTGCACTTTCAAAGGTAATGACCGGGATTCCGGAACCCTTGCAGTCTTCTTTAAAATCGAGAAGCTGTACATCAAGAGAACTGATGTAAGCACCGCTCAAAGCATGTACAGAGTCTTTTTGAAGAAGATCTTTTAATGAGGCGGTTTTACTCTCTTCGGTGTGAAGGATTACTTTGATATCGGAGCATGTGCCTATTTCATCCTGCATCGTATCAAGTGCAAGGAGCTCATCTGCGTACTCTTCAATCAGTTTTTGATTATCTGTAAATTCATTCAACGAAGAAATACTGATGACCATTTTTTCTTTACCAAAGCGTTTGGAGACTTCTTCAAGAAGCTGGATATTGCTTTCTTTGGAAAAGTTCAGAACAACTTTCGCACATCCTGCATAAAGAAGTTTTTTGACATCTTCCATACGGTTGATGTTGCCTGCTGCCATAACAGGAATTTCAGCAATTGTACAGATTTGTTTAATATTGGCAATGGCCTGTTCATGCTCCTTATCTCCGGAGGAGATATCAAAGACCAAAAGTTCATCAGCTCCGTTATCTCTGTAAAAACGCACGAGATTTTCGATATTTCCGTCACCAAAAAGATTTCGCTGACCGAATCCGGTAACAGCTTTTCCTGACTGCAGATACAGGCATGGTATTAATAATTTATCTGCCATGTGTGTTCCTCCTTATGCAAGACTTCCCTTGGTAGAGAGTACATCTGTGATACGTGGATCATAGGAAACAGCCTGGTCGAGAGCTTTGGCAAAGCTTTTGAACATTGCTTCGGCTACGTGGTGGCTGTTTCCTCCTGTGAGAACTTTGATATGGAGATTCATGCCACAGGAATAAGAAATGGCATAGAAAAATTCTTTTACCATTTCGGTAGACATATCTCCAATCTTTTCAGAAGTAAATTCTGCATCCCAGGAAAAATACGGACGTCCGGAAAGATCAATTGCACAGAGAACCAGTACTTCATCCATTGGAAGGATACAGCTGCCATAACGACGGATTCCTTTTTTGTCACCGATTGCTTCTTTAATTGCATTTCCAAGGACAATGCCTGTATCTTCAATCGTGTGGTGGTCATCGACATCCAGATCTCCATGTACTCGCACACAGAGATCAAAAAGGCCATGTCTCGTAAATCCGTCAAGCATATGATTGAAGAAACCGATACCGGTCTCAATATCAGAATATCCGTTTCCATCCAGTGTCAGTTTGAGTTTGATTTCTGTTTCTTTTGTATTACGTTCTACAGATGCTTCTCTTGGCATAATTGTTTCCTCCTACTGTTCTTCGTCTTCAAAACGGACAGCAATAGAGTTGGCATGTGCAGTCAGCTGTTCTGAAGTGGCAAACTGTTCAATGTCTTTATGAATCTTACGCAGAGCTTCTCTTGAATAGTATACGATACTGGATTTCTTGACAAAATCATCTACAGAAAGTGCGGAGAAGAATTTTGCAGTTCCATTGGTCGGAAGAACATGGTTTGGTCCTGCGAAGTAGTCGCCGAGAGGTTCTGAGCTGTTTTCACCGATAAAGATTGCACCTGCATTGCGGACTTTCATCATGACTTCGAACGGATTTGCAGTTACGATTTCCATATGTTCGGAAGCAATGACATTGGCTGCTTCGATCGCTTCATCCATATCTTCTGCAATGAGGATATAGCCGAAGTTATCCAGAGATTTCTGGATGATTTCTTTACGGGAAAGGACTTTGACAAAACCGTCTACTTCTTCACTGACCTTTTCTGCAAATTCTCTGCTGGTTGTGATCAAAATAGCGGAAGCCAGTTCATCATGTTCTGCCTGAGAAAGAAGGTCTGCTGCTACATATCTCGGGTTGGCAGTCTCATCAGCGAGAACCAGAATTTCACTTGGTCCGGCAATGGAGTCAATGCTGACATAACCGTAAACTGCTTTTTTTGCAAGAGCTACAAAGATATTTCCAGGTCCGACGATCTTATCTACTTTTGGAATGCTTTCTGTACCGTAAGCGAGTGCACCGATTGCCTGTGCTCCACCGACTTTGTAGATTTCATCTGCACCAGCCTCTTTGGCAGCGACCAGAGTGGATGGATTGACTTTACCGTCTTTTCCCGGAGGTGTTGTCATGACGATCTGGTCTACACCAGCTACCTTGGCTGGAACAATATTCATCAGTACGGAAGAAGGATAAACAGCTTTACCACCTGGAACATAAACACCGACACGTTCCAGTGCAGTTACTTTCTGTCCAAGCATAGTTCCATTGGTTTCACTGGTAAACCAGCTGTTCTGACGCTGCTTTTCGTGATAGCTTCGAATGTTGACCAGAGCCTTGCGAATAACATCGATCAGAGCCGGATCAACTGCCTCATAGGCTTCTTTGATCTCTTCTTCTGTGACTTTGATCGTATCTGCAGTAATTTCTGTTTTATCGAATTCTTTTGTATAGGCAAAAAGAGCGGAATCTCCTTCGGTTTTTACTTTGTTCAGAATTTCATCAACAGCTGCTTCAAACTTGCCGTAATTGTTCGGGCTTCGTTTCAGAAGATTTTCCAGAATATCTTTTGTACTTTCTTTTGTGAGTGCTACTGTACGCATTATGCTCATCCCTTCTATTGGTTATTATTTATCGATTACATTTCTGAGATCGCGGATCAGGTTGCGGATCCTTTCATCTTCCATTTTCATGCTGACCTGGTTTACGACCATTCTGGCAGAAAGTGGGCAGACTTCCTCGAGGACATTCAGGCCGTTTTCACGCAGGGTGCTTCCGGTTTCCACGATATCTACGATCACTTCGGAAAGACCGACGATCGGAGCAAGTTCTATCGAACCGTTCAGTTTGATGATTTCTACAGTCTGGTGTTTCTTATTATAGAAATAATCCTTGGCGATGTTTGGATATTTGGTAGCAACACGAATCAACTGGTTATTCTGCAGCAATTCACGTGCACTTTCCGGGCCGCAGACGCACATGCGGCATTTTCCGAATCCGAGGTCCATTACTTCGTAGAGCTTCCTACCTTCTTCCAGAATAATATCCTTACCGGTGACACCGATATCTGCTGCACCGTATTCTACATAAGTTGGTACATCAGGACCTTTGGCAAGGAAAAAGCGAAGTTTCAGTTCCTCATTAACAAAAATCAGTTTACGGGTATCTTTATCACGCATTTCTTCACAGGTAATCCCGATTTTTTCAAACATATCCAGGGTTTTCTGTGCAAGTCTTCCCTTGGTAAGGGCAACAGTAAGATATCTCATATTAGCAGTCCTCCTTTTCGCAGCGAAGAGCTACGGCAGTTCCTTCACTTCTCAGCTTCTGGGCTTCCAGAATGGCTTCACGCCGGTTTGCTTCTGTATAGGTCAGAATGACTGGAGCTTTTTTCTCCGGGAGACTGATCTTCTGTCTGGACAAAGCCATGAGAAGGTTGTCGACGGTGATTCCGAAACCGATGGAAGCAGCCGGTTTACCAAAGTGTTTCAGAAGGTTATTATAACGGCCTCCTTTTACGACTGGCTCACCGGTTCCATAGGTATATGCCTGGAAAATGATTCCGGTATAATACTGGAATTTACTGAGCATACCGAAGTCGAAGCTGATGTATTTTTCATATCCGTAGATTTTGAGGATTTTGTAAATTTCTTCCAGACGCTCTACCGCTTTGATTGCACAGGTGTTGTCTGTCAGACTGCGTGCTTTTTGAAGAACTTCCGCAGAGCCAAAGAGATGTGGCAGCTCCAGAAATGCTTTTTCCAGAGACTCTGGGATGTTCTGACTGCGTACAAGATCTTCTACACCAAAATAATTTTTCTGAGAGATCAGAGAACGCAGATTCTCTTCTGCTTCCATATCCAGATCTGCATCCTGCAGAAGAGATTTGAAATAATCAACTTGTCCGACGCTGACCTGAAATTCTTTTAATCCGGCTTTCAGGAGACACTCTACTGTCATGGCAAGAAGTTCTGCATCTGCCTCAGCGGAATCGTCGCCAATACGCTCTACGCCCATCTGCGTGGTCTCTTTGAGACGTCCCTGATAGCTGGAGTTATTGATAAAAGTGTTTCCTGTATAGGAAAGGGTTACGACCTGTTGCTCTGGATTAAAGTAGGTAGCGCAGGCTCTTGATACAGATGGGGTGAAGTCTGGACGTAATACCAGGGTATTTCCTTCACGGTCAAAAAATTTATATAGATCCTTGGATGGAATCGTACCTACTTCTCTGCTGAACACTTCAAAATATTCAAAGGAAGGAGTCTCAATCTCCTCATATCCATAGGAATCAAATACTTTGCGGATCTCCGTCTGAAGATGATGCTTCTGGCTGCACTCTCCATTATAAATATCGCGCACACCTTCAGGTGTATGAAAAATTCGCTGCATAATCGTTTCCTCCTTATTATTACAAGTAGACACTTTAACGTGCTACCATGCTACTATGTAAAACAAAGAAAATTATAGTAGAAAAAATGAAAATTGTCAATCCCGCAATTTCAGATCCGTCTGAATTCCATCCAGATAGGGAACAAGAAATCCTCCTTTTTTTTGCAGATAATATACAGGATTCAGTTCCTCCCGTCGGAAACTTTTGCGGCCGCCGGATTCCATTCGGTTCCAGAATTTCATCAGATCTCTGAATGGAAGGTAATAAAACTGATCTGCGTGACTGAACAGAATAAGAAAAAAAGCAATTCCTCCCTGTTGTTCAAAGGCATTCATGAACGCGACCTGATGTGGGTGGATATTGCTTAATGGAAAAGTATCAACACTACATTCCTTGGCATCAAAGCAGACTGGAATTCCCTGTACGGCACCGATATAGTCAACGGTGCTTCGCTGTTCAAAGTAAGCAAGTGTGATATGACGGTTTTCTTTGTCCATGCGGACGGGAGTGATTGGTGTCGGGATTTTCTGAATCAGGGCGAGTCTTTTTTCTGCGTATTGTTCATTGGTTCGATTCACAAGATCCTCCAGGGTGGAACCCCGGAGGCCTCTGCTGTTCCATGTTGCCATAAATCCTTTCTCCTTACTAAGATTTGATTATTTGCAGAATCAGTTCAGGAGTTTAATGGATGGATAATAACGAATGACTGCTTTTCCGACGATTTCATCAAATGAAACAAAGGTGTTTTTCCAGAATCTGGAATCTCTGGAATATTCGCGATTGTCACCAAGCATAAAATAGCTGTCTTCCGGCACGGTATAAGGTCCGTAATTGCCAGTAGGTACTTCTGCTACAAAACTGTCATCAAGAGGTTCTTCTGAGCCGTTTATGTATACCTTTCCATCGCGGATTTCTACGGTTTCTCCCGGAAGACCAATCAGACGTTTGATAAACAGTTGGCTTTCATCATCCGGAAATTTGAAAATGATGATATCAAAACGTTCTGGATCTTTTGTCTTGTGGGAAATATGTTTACCAAAGAAATCAAAGTTCAGACCATATGCCATACGGAATCCAAAGATACGGTCACCGGTCATGATCGTATTTTCCATAGATTCAGATGGAATCTTTGCATTGATCAGAACGACATTGTTTACGACGAGTACCACTGCAACTACAATAATGATCATTTTTACATAATCCCAGACTTCGTGTAAATCTTTCATAATAACTCTACTCTCCTCTAAGCTGTTCTTCTTTTAATATGCGTTGAAACTGTAGCGGCAAAGAAGCCTCAAAACATTTGCCGGACAGTTTTTGCAGTCTGCCCTCCAGTTTTGGAAAGGTCAGACGGTATGCGTGAAGCAGTTGATGCCTCAGATTATAGTGTTCCCGGAAATAATGGTTGAATTGTGAATCTCCATATTTGGTATCACCGGCGAGCGGATGTCCTTCAGATGCCAGATGTGCACGGATCTGATGGGTGCGTCCGGTGATCAGGCGAACCTTCAGAAGGGTCACTTCTCCATTATGACATACAGGAGTATACTGTGTTTCTATTGGCTGTGCATCTTTGCTCCTGTTCTGTGATACGGTGACTTTGTTAAGGTTCGGATCTTTTGACAGAAATCCACGGATATGCTCTGGCCGTGTAACGATTCCCTCTACGATACAGAGATAATCTTTGTGGACCGTACGGTCATGGAACAGAGTTGACAGTTCCTGCAATCCAGCAAGAGATTTGCCTGCAGCGATGATACCGCTGGTATTTTTATCCAGACGGTTACATACAGAGGGATGAAAGGTCCTCAGATCTTCTTCTGTCAGAGATCTGTTTTGCAGAAGATAGCCGATCAGATATTCTACCAGAGATGGTTCTTTTGTATCGGCGGGCTGTGAAAGCATGCCGGCGGGTTTATTGATCAGCAGGATATCAGAATCCTCGTATATGATGTCAAGATCTGTCAAAGCTCTCGCGGTCTGCTCCTGATGGCTGAATTTGGAAAAAGTCTCATCACTGAGAAACAGCTTAATCTGATCTCCGGCGCTGAGTTTTTCATTTCCAGTTGCTTTTTTGCCGTTTAAGGTAATATTTTTTTTGCGAAGCATCTTGTAAAAAAAGCTTTTGGGTGCATTTCGAAGCAGCTTGGCAAGATATTTGTCAAAACGCTGCCCTGCTTCGTTTTCGGTAATTTGGAATTCTCTCATAAAACTTTTATAAACTCCTTTACAGGCAGATTGCAAGGATGGTGTGCTTAATCAGCTCATTTCTGGAAAGTTCCGGATATTTCTCATCCGGGCGGAACTTGATTCCTTCTTCCAGAGATTCTTTATGTGCATTCATGGAATCCAGACGTTCCAGAAAAGGCTCCAGCCTTGTAAAGATTTTGACAGTTGCCTTAAAACTGTTTCCTCTGAGAATCTTCTGGCATTCCTGTTCCATGAAAGCTGCATCTACCTTAGGATCGCTACTGTATCCGACAACAGTGTTTCCACAGATGGCAAATGCGTCAATATTTGCACTCTTTTCGTAAAATGTCATGTACATTTCATAAGACATTGTAAGTGCACCGGCATGTTCGTGGATTTTATGGTATACAGATGCATCCACAGGTTTAGCACGGAAAAGCATTATCAGGCTGACCAGAGATTTGCACGCAGGAAGACAGCCGACAACAGCTATTACAGTCCAGATGGTCAGTCTGGTATGAAAATACAGGATTGCAGAAAAAAAGATCAACAGGGGAACTGCGAATAAAACAGTGGTGATAAGGATTCGTTTTTTCTTTTCAGAGGCAAGGTATCCGAAATCTCCTTTTCGAATGAAAGTACTCTTTTTTGTTTTTTTCATGAAACGCTCCTTTGGCTACTTTTTTACTTTTTTCTTGTGAGTATTACGAATTGTTCTGCGTGCCGGTTTGTGTGAAGAACTGGCATTTTTGTCAGAGGATGGATTTCCACCCTTTCGCTCCGGACGAATCAGACATTTTGGCCCAAATCCTACCAGATCCATGCGACCGGCTTTTTGCAGTCCTTCCAAAACCAGTTTGCGGTTGGCCGGATTTTTGTACTGCATCAATGCACGTTGAATTGCTTTTTCGTGAGGATCTCTTGGCACATAGACAGGTTTGCCATCCAATGGGTCGATACCGGTATAATACATACAGGTAGATAAGGTGGATGGTGTAGGATAAAAATCCTGCACCTGTTCCGGTGTGAAACCGAGATCACGGACATATTCTGCGAGTTTTACAGCATCTTTAAGTGTACACCCAGGATGTGATGACATAAAGTACGGAACAGCATATTGTTTCTTTCCGGTTGCTTCGTTTGCTTTATCATATTCTCGAAGAAAGGTCTGATATACCTGATGAGATGGCTTGCCCATATAATGAAGTACCTGATCAGAAACATGTTCCGGTGCCACACGAAGCTGGCCACTGATGTGATATTTTACAAGCTCCTGCATAAATACAGGACTTTTATCTGCTACAACATAATCAAAACGTACACCTGACCGGATAAAGACTTTTTTGACACCCGGTACTTTGCGGAGCTTCCGAAGAAGAGAAACGTAATCGGAATGATCTACCTGGAGATTTCCACATGGTTTTGGGAAAAGGCACTGGCGATTCTGGCAGACACCTTTGGTCAGCTGTTTCTGGCAGGAAGGCTGCCGGAAATCTGCAGTTGGGCCGCCTACATCGTGGATATATCCCTTGAAATCAAGGTCTTTAGTCATTTTGACGGCTTCCTTCAAAATAGATTCATGACTTCGTGTCTGAAGGATTCTGCCCTGATGGAATGTCAGAGCACAAAAATTACAGCCGCCGAAACAGCCACGGTTGCTAGTAAGACTGAATTTGATTTCTTCCAGGGCAGGGATTCCACCCTTTGCATTATACATTGGATGCCATGTATCCGTGTAGGGCAGGTCATAGACATCGTCCATCTCCTGTTGGGTCAGTGGCTGTGCGGGTGGATTCTGTATGACATATCCTCTGTTGCCATAGCTTTCGGCCAGGGGGCTGGCTGTAAACGGATCTGTATTGCGGTACTGAATGGCAAAACTTTCAGCATAGATGCGTTTGCTGGATGATACTTCCTCATAAGAAGGAAGTACGAGGGGTTCATAAGCACGGGACAAATCTTTGCTCTTGTAAACAGTGCCTGGAATATAAGTAATCTCTTCGACTGGAAGTCCGCTCTGCAGAGCTTCTGCAATCTGAAGAATGGAGTGCTCGCCCATGCCATAAGAAATCAGATCAGCACCGGAATCCATCAGTACGCTGCGTCGTACCCGGTTGTTCCAGTAATCATAATGGGCAAGTCTGCGCAGGCTTGCTTCAATACCGCCAAGGATAATAGGGGTATGTTTGTATGTTTGCCGGATAAGATTGCTATATACGACTGTTGGCATATCCGGGCGCAGACCCATTTCACCACCTGGGGAATAAGAGTCTTTCTGGCGGTGCTTGCGGGATACGGTATAGTGATTGACCATAGAGTCCATATTGCCGGCAGTTACAAGAAAACCAAGTCGGGGTTCACCAAAAACCTGGATACTTTCTTTCTTTTTCCAATCTGGCTGTGGAATGATTCCAATGCGATAACCTCGGCTTTCCAGAAGGCGACTGATGATAGCGGAACCAAAAGAAGGATGATCGACATAGGCATCTCCTGTGATATACACAAAATCAACCTGATCCCAGCCGCGTTGCTGCATTTCCTGTTTTGTTACGGGTAAAAACTTTTGCATTTATATACTCCTAAAATGAAACGGACTGGGCACGATAACCCTCCGCAATAATATCAAGCTGCCGATGAAATCGAGCGAGCTGCTGCAGATCTTTGGTACGAAATACGCGCAGAAATTCGTCCTGAATCTTTTCGACTTCCCGTTTGTTAGAGATTTTATAGAGGTTTTCGATACTGAGCAGAATATCTTTTACCAGATTTGACTGTGTCTGGGATGAATTCTGTGCGTCCATGATTTCATCACGTACGGAGGACATTTCCTGATCCAGGGCAATGATCGCGTCGGCGGCATTGCTGAGGCGCTCCGCTACATGTAATGGCATTTCACCTTTGTATTTGTATTGCAGGGAATGTTCGATGGTAGCCCAAAAATTCATGGCCATGGTACGAATCTGTATTTCTGCCTGAAGTTTTTTGGGACCATTGATCGTATCTACTGTATAATAGATGATCAGGTGATAGCTTCGATATCCACTCTGCTTGATGTGTTTCAGGTAATTTTTTTCACTTTTGACGACCATATCGCTACGCCTGCGGATGATGGACGCCACTGTATCGATATCTTCTTCAAACTGGCAGATGATACGGATGCCGGCAATATCCTCAATCTCCTCTTCCATTTTGTCCATGGGAATATGCTTGCGCTGCATTTTTTCCAGAATACTCGGAAGACTTTTGACGCGTCCACTGACCTGTTCTATCGGGGAATACAGGTCGTTTTGCTTGTGTTCATCTATAATATGTTCAAACTTGACCATCAGTTCTCTGACTGCAAGTTCATATGGACATAAAATACTTCTCCATAACTGTATTTCCATAAATATCGCTCCTTGCAGGATTGTTGCTTTGAAGTTCATAACTGAAATATCAAAAGACAAAACTTCCCATACAGTATAACACAATTTGTACAATTTTTGTTAGTAATATGTGTACTTTCTGATATTTTTTCTTACTGCGAGCAGAATATGATAAGGATTTATGCTGAGCTCTTCTGTTCCGGGAACAGAAATATAAATTCCAAGGTGCAGATGTACCGGGAATTTTCCGGATGTTCCCTCCTTGCCATATCCGGTATTTCCCATAAAACCAAGGATATCACCGGCATGTACGGTATCTCCCGGAGAAAATTCTTTTTCGTAGGACGCGAGGTGGGCATAGTAAAAATAGCCACCAGAATCCGCACGAATACCAATACGATATCCACCCAGAGGAAGCCATCCCTTTTGTTCAACGACACCGTCAGTCATGCTGATGATCGGATAATAGCCGGATATAGTATTCTGACCGAACAGATCAGTACCTTCGTGATGACGGGAACCACCATAGCTTCTGGATTCCATCCAGGAATCTTCAAAGAATACAGCAGAAT
The DNA here is from genome assembly GCF_018918125.1 of Blautia sp. MSJ-19. GTDB lineage: Bacteria > Bacillota > Clostridia > Lachnospirales > Lachnospiraceae > Blautia_A. The sequence goes on along the minus strand of NZ_JAHLQA010000034.1, from coordinate 230,992 downwards.
CTGCTACCGGAAAAAAACGGAGATCATTCCAGACAGCACGATAAGCTTTTTTTAGAAGCAGAAATTCGTATTTTTTGTATTTCAGATAAAGATGGGAATCCTGATAGATTTTGTGAGGATGAAAATTGCCGGTAAGCATGGTCGTAGTCAGAACACCGGTCCAATCCGGAGAAAAAACAGTATTTGTTGTCAGGGAATCATAAAGATCAGGAGAAAGATCTTGTTCACGAAAGTCATCCGAAAACCAGATGTCTTTTTTCAAAGTAGATACAGTACTTCGTTCTGAAAGAATATATGTTAATATAACAGAGCTGAGAATACATATGGACAGTAAAATAAAGAAAGAATGTGAACGGGACATAGGAGATCTCCCCGACAGTAGTATTGTGCTAATATATGATGTGGAAATTTCAAAAAGACTCCGCATAGTGCGAAGTCTTTTTGGAAAAATATGAAAAAAATCAGTCTTTTAACTGTTCCAGAACTTTTACAAGATAGTTCCATACACGTTCTGTAGATGCAATATCCAGAATTTCTTCAGAAGTATGAATATCTTTCATGTTGGGTCCAAGGGAAACACAGTCAAGTCCTTCGATTTTTTTGTAAAACAGGCCACATTCCAGACCGGCATGGATTGCTACAACTTCTGGCTTCTGTCCGTACATTTCCTCATATATATCAACCATTTTGTCTCTCAGCGGGGATTCCTTACGGTACTCCCATGCAGGATAAGCTCCCTGAATCTCGTATTCACCACCAAGAAATTCAGTCAGGTACTGAATTTTGTCAGACAGAGCATCTCTTGCTGCTTCTACGGAGCTTCTGACCCCGGAGCTTCCAAAAAACTCGTCTTCTGAAAGCTTCACAATACCGATGTTGGTAGAAGTTTCTACAAGTCCCTCAATATTTGCACTCATTTTCTGAATGCCGAAAGGAATTTCCATCAGATAGAACAGAACTTTTTCACGGCTGGTCGGATGAAGTACCTGTGTGATTTCGTGATTTTCTTCTGAAATCTGAACAGAAATGTTTTTGTCACTTCCGTCGTATTCTTCACGGAAGTTCTCTTCTGTTTTGGCTGCGTATGATTTAACTGCTTCAATTTCTTCTTTTGAGACGAGAATGCTGCAGACAGCTTCACGTGTAATGGCATTGTCTTTCTGCCCGCCGGTCATGGAAATGATTTCATAAGCGGCTTCTCTTTTGAGTCCATACAGGAAACGACCCATCAGAATGTTGGCATTTGCACGCTTCTTATCAATCTCAGCACCGGAATGTCCACCTATCAGACCGCAAATTTTTATCTGAAGTTTTTCACCTTCCGCTTCTACTCGCTGCACCGGAATATGGCTGACTGCAGAAAGTCCGCCGGCACAACTGATCCAGAGGCTTCCCTCTGCTTCAGAGTCCATGTTGATCATACGTTTGCCTTTAAGGACACTGCAGTCAAGTCCCACTGCACCAAGCAGACCGATTTCTTCATCGACTGTGATGAGGACTTCCAGAGCTGGATGAGGCAGATCGGTGCTGTCCAGAAGTGTCAGTGCATAAGCAACTGCGATACCATCATCTCCGCCGAGTGTAGTTCCGTTGGCAGTGATATAACCGTCTTTGACAGAAAGATTGAGTCCATCTTTCTCAAAATCATGTTCTACATCTGGCCTTTTTTCGCAGACCATATCCATATGGCCCTGAAGAATAACGGTCGGAGCATTTTCGTATCCAGCAGTGGCTGGTTTGTAGATTACTACATTGTTCATTTCATCCTGAACATAATCAAAATTATGTTCTTTGGCAAAATTTACCAGATAGTCACTGATCTGTTTTGTGTTTCCAGAGCCATGAGGAATTTTACAGATTTCTTCAAAATAGTAAAAAACTCTTTTAGGCTCACAGTTTTCTAATACTCTCATAATGATTTCCTCCATTAAACATTTGTTACATATATTTTTATCGACATATCTGTCTGATATGCGGCATAGGATAAAGAAAAAAGCGGCAGTTTTTATGAAGCTTCTTATAAAAAGAATTGGTTGGACTGCCATCAGTCTGTTATTGGTATTATTTTTACTTTGTTATCCGGAAGATGCACTCTGCGCAGCAAGAAGTGGTATGAATCTGTGGCTGAATGTGATCCTGCCAACACTGCTTCCGTTTCTGATCCTGACTGGGATCCTGATCCATGTGGACCTGACAGGAACCTTGCTGAGACCATTGGAAAAGATATGGAATCTCCTGCTGGGAATTTCAGTCAACGGAGCGTATGCATTACTGATAGGAATTCTGTGCGGTTATCCAATGGGGGCAAAAGTTACCTCTGATCTGTATGAAAGCCAGAAAATAGACAAAACTGAAGCGGAATATCTTCTGACTTTTGTGAATCATCCGAGTCCGGTTTTTTTACGTACATATATGTGTCATATCTGCCTGAAAGATCAGGTGGATTTTGTACAGGTCTGGTTGCTTCTGCTGCTTGCAAACCTGCCGGTTTTACTGTTCTTTCGATTTATAGTTTTTAAAAACAATACTTGTACAGCAGCTGCTCATAAAACTGTGAAAAAAAAGACATCCATCTCAAGCTCAACAGGAGCTTTTCTGGATGTCTCCATTATGAATGGGTTTGAAACAATCACCCGACTCGGCGGGTATATCCTTATGTTTTCCATTCTGTCGTCCTGCATTTGTCGATTCTGGAAATCTGAACAGATACCGGGATATATAATCTCCGGAATCATGGAAATAACGACAGGGCTGTATCAGCTCCAATCGGCAAATCTCCAGTTCATGACAAAATATATGCTGGCAGTATTTCTGACAGCATTTGGCGGGATTTGCATTACCTTCCAGACAAGAAGCGTGATTACGAAAAGGCTGTCATTGATACCTTATGTAATCGCAAAACTTCTGACTGGGAGTATAGCAGTATTACTCGTATTATTCTTCGTCAAGATTGTCTAACAGAGTATCCTCATCCGGAGTTTCTGCTGGCATTTCTTCATGGTATGAACCGGTCATAGCGGCTGCCTGTGCAGTCTGTGGAGCCAGTTCCTGACGGTTATGATTGACAACATCCAGACAACTCTGCAGGGAATCAATAAATCCCTTGTATTTGCCGCCCGCATCTTCCAGAGTCTGATTCAGGACAGAACCAATGTTTGCCATCATATCATCAGTATAAGTGATCGCGCTCAGACGAATACTGTTGGCATCCTGTGTCGCAGAATCAAGAATCTCCTGAGCCTGTTTGTTTGCAGCATTGATAGTGTCATTTGCCTGGGCATACGCCTTCTGCATGATCTCGTGCTGAGTTACGAGTTCCTGGGCTTTTACCTGTGCATCAGCGATCAGACTGTCAGCTTTGGACTGCGCATCTTCGAGGATTGCGTCTTTGTTGCTGATAATTTTCTGATAACGTTTGATCTCATCAGGAGTCTTAAGACGAAGCTCTCTCAGAAGCTCCTGGATCTCTTCTTTGTTTACAATGATTTTTGTTGCGGATAATGGCTGAAATTTACAACTTTCTATAAATTCATCAATTTCATCAATAAGCTGTTCGATTCTGCTGCTCATAATGTATTCTCCTTGTTCTTATCTTTTTCTTCCTGCAGTTTTGCATACAGTGTCTCTATGATCTCCGGCGGTGCAAAGCTAGACAGATCACCACCGAAACGGGCAACTTCCTTCATGATCGTGGAGCTGACATAAGCGTATTCCAGAGTGGTTGTAAGGAATACGGTATCAACATCCGGAGCCAGGACACGATTTGTCTGAGCCATCTGGAGTTCATATTCAAAATCTGTGACAGCACGCAGACCACGAACAATCACCTGTGCATGATTTTCTCTGGCAAAATTAACAGAAAGCCCATCAAACGGTTTGATTATCACGTTTGGAATGTCTTTTGTTGCCTTTTCCAATATATTAACACGTTCCCTCACAGAAAACAACGGACTTTTTGCAGAATTCTGCAAAACTCCCACTACTACTCTGTCAAAAGAGACGCTTGCACGGCGGATAACATCCAGATGACCATAAGTTGCAGGGTCAAAGCTTCCCGGATATACTGCTGTTACCATATGTGTTTTCTCACTTTCTTTTATGCAAAAATATATGTTTGTTTGTTTTGTATTCTTTGGAACGGGATAATTCGTATCCAAGATCTTCAACATACGAAAAATCTGTGTGCAGATCAGCCTCGACCACGATCAGGGTATCGGCATCTGCCAGAGTACTGTCCTTCAGATAATCAAGTACCTGATGCTCAAGATCTTTGCTGTATGGAGGATCCATAAAAATACAGTCAAAGGCCTCTTCACCCTCAAGAGAACGAAGTGCCTGTAAAACATCCATGTTCAGCAGTTTACCATGTTCAGCAAGTTTTGTAAATGTAAGATTCTCCCGGATGCATGCGCATGCCTTGGGATTTTTTTCTACGAAGACAGCAGATTCCGCACCACGACTCAGTGCTTCAATTCCAATACCGCCACTGCCACTGAACAGATCAAGAAAACGACAGTCAGGAATTTCCGGCTGTAAAATATTGAATAAAGTTTCTTTGATCCGGTCAGTAGTCGGTCGGGTTTCCATGCCAGGAACGGTCTTAAGACTAAGACGTCTGGCTTTTCCAGCAATTACTCTCATTTCAGATTCAGTCTCCAATCCAGGTCACCACGGGCAAGACCGAGAATCAAAAGCTCTGCCGTTGCGATGTTGGTGGCAACCGGTATATTATACTGGTCACAGCGCATAACGATAGCTGTGATATCCGGTTCTTTCGGGTCAATCATAACCGGATTATAAAAAAGAATAACCATGTCAAGATCCTGACGCTCTACCATTTCCATGAATTGTTTGTCCCCGCCAATGCTTCCGGCAAGAAACTTATGAACATGAAGGTTTGTGGCCTCTTCGATTCGACGACCGGTGGTTCCAGTGGCATAGACCTCATGTTTGGCTAGGATATTCTTGTAGGCGATACAGAAATCTTCAATAAGTACTTTTTTACTGTTGTGTGCAATGATTCCTAAATTCATCGTTCATCTCTCCATTTTCACCAATACATTTACTGGTTTTTTTATAATGCAGCTATTCGCATATATTATAACAAGTCAACAAAAAAATGGCAATTAAATCTTGCAAATATATACAAAATTCATGGAAAATTAATATTTCTATTATTTTACACTTCTTTTTGCAAAATGTAAACCATTGCACGCAGAAAAAAACAGTGCTGTTTTATATCTGCGAACAGTTATAAAACAGCACTATTTCAGTCAGAAATCGTCAAATCTGATTCACGGAACAAAAAATTAATACTGTTCGTTCTGAGAATTGCCGGACATCTGACGTTCCTGCTGCTCGATCATTTTTTTGACCATATAGCCGCCTACGCTTCCGTTCTGCTTGGAAGTAAGGTTTCCGTTGTATCCGTCTGTAAGCGGAACCCCCAGTTCATTTGCAACTTCAAATTTAAAACGATCCAGGGCTCCTTTGGCTTCCGGTACAACTGCTCTGTTAGAAGAAGTATTTTTTGTCATGATTATTTCCTCCTTGGTTTTCGTTTAATTGGATGTTACAGTGCTAGTATATGAAGATAAAAAAGAAATACACTGGAACATTCTGCACGAACTGGAAGAAAATTTAAAAATCACGATCAGGCATTTTTGCCGTCTCCGCTGGTAAAATATTCCTGTACAAGTTTTACGACTACACCGGAAAGCAGGAATACAGCAATCAGGTTCGGGATTGCCATCAGACCGTTAAAGGTTTCGGCAATATTCCACAGAAGTCCAAGATCTACAGTGGCACCAAGAATGGCTACCAGGGAATATAAAACCATGAAAGGTTTTATTGTTTTGGAACTTCCGAACAGAAATTCACAGCATCTTGCACCATAAAGTCCCCATCCGATGATCGTGGAAAATGCAAAACAGCACATTGCAACAGCAGTAAAGATAGAGACCCAGCTGCCATATGTAGAAGTAAAGCCAAGAATGGTAAGCTCTGCACCGGCTGCGTCGCCATAAGAAACCGGTATGCCACTGCAGAGAATAACCAGTGCTGTGAGGGTACAGATTACAATAGTATCTGTGAATACTTCAAAAATTCCAAAGAATCCCTGTTTGACAGGTTTGCGAGTATCGGCACATGCATGTGCAATTGAACCGGTACCAAGTCCTGCTTCGTTTGAAAAGATACCTCGGGACACACCTTTTTTCATACTCATAAAAAAGCTTCCCACTGCTCCGCCGGTAACAGAAGCCGGAGTAAACGCACCCTTAAAAATAGAAGAAAATACATAAGGAACACGATTTACATTGAGGAGAACAACACCAAGTGCAAGAACGATATAAAAAACTGCCATAAATGGAACGAGCTTTTCTGTTACCTGACCGATTCGTTTGATTCCTCCAAGAAGAACCAGAGCGACAAGCGCAGCAATGATAATGCCCATGATTAGGTTAGCTGTTGAAATACCGTCAGAAGAAATGAGGTTATAGTTCATCAGGGCAGAATCAACAGCTGCAGTGATCGTATTTACCTGTGTGGCATTTCCGGTTCCGAATACGGTAAGTACACCAAAAGCAGAAAAAAGATAGGCAAGCCAATGCCAGTGCTTTTTGAGACCGTTTTTGATATAATACATCGGACCGCCAACGAGTTCACCATTTGCATTTGTTTCACGGAAATGGACGGCCAGTGTTACTTCTGAAAATTTTGTACACATGCCGAGAAGTGCGGAAATCCACATCCAGAATACGGCACCAGGGCCTCCGATGGCAATCGCTCCTGCAACACCGGCAATATTTCCTGTACCGACAGTGGCGGCAAGTGCTGTACAGACAGCCTGAAACGGGGTCATGCTTCCATCAGAAGCTTCACGCTTGCGGAGCATACGTCCAACGGTGGTTTTCATGGCATACGGGAATTTTCTTATCTGAAGAAAACCTGTGCGTATGCTGAGGTAAAGACCTACGCCGATAATACAGATCATTGCGGGTACACCCCAGATGAAATTGTTTACAGCATTGTTGATTGATTCAATTACAGACAACATTCATTTAATCCCTCTCTTCTTATTTGACTGTTTTGTAAGAACAAATGTCGTGCTAAAGCAGACAGATTCTCTTTATAATAGCATGAATTTGCAAAAAAGTACAGAAAATGATAAGAAACGGTTAATCTGGTGTAAAAAAAATCAGATGATCAATTCTGACCATCTGATTCTTGCATAACAGGAATTGTCTTATAATCCGATGAATCCTGTTATATCACCGTTGATAACATAATGTGCACCGTTATCTTCCGGTTTGATATAAACTTTCAGATCTACAAGATCTGCTTCTTTTTTGCCCATTTCTTCAGTCCAGATTTTTTTGATGCTGTCTACGATGTCTTTTTCAAAGACTTCCTTGCCAAGCCACTGTACATATACTTCTGTATTTAAAGAAACAGCTTTTTTAGAAACAGTTTTTCTCGCAGCCGGTTTTTTGACAGCAGCTTTTTTAACTGTTGTTTTTTTGGCAGCTGTTTTTTTGACAGTAGTTTTAGCTGGTTCAACAGCGATATTTGCAGGAGCCTCTTTTTCGGTAGCCGGTTTCGCAGTAGATGTCTTGAGTTCTGCTTTTTTTGTCGTTGTTCTTGTAGCCATAATAGCCTCCTTACAAGGTGAATATAATTTTACGGTACTAGAATACTACGTTTTTCTCCAATTTGCAACGTTTTCTTTCAAAGACCGAATCCACCGGGAGCATTTTTCTGACATTTCAGTAGTTGCTTTTTTAAAAGGGCATGTTGTTCAAGCGAGAGATCCGGATCCAACGAAAGGATTTCTGCCGCGGCTTCGCTGGCAGATTTCAGGATTTCAGAATCATTGTAAATGTCCCCAATCCGAAATTCCATCACTCCACTCTGACGGATGCCGAAGAGGTCTCCGGGACCTCTGAGTTTCAGGTCTTCTCCTGCAATAAAGAAGCCGTCATTGGATTTATTCAGAATTTCCAGGCGTTTGGAAGTGGTTTCTTCTTTGGAACTCTGAATGAAAATACAGTAAGACTGATGTTCGCCACGTCCTACCCGGCCACGAAGCTGATGAAGCTGTGCAAGTCCGAATCTTTCTGCGTTCTCAACCATCATAACAGTCGCATTTGGAACATTTACACCTACTTCTATAACGGTAGTCGATACAAGAATCTGAATTTCATTTGCTGCAAATTTTTCCATGATCAGATTCTTTTCTTTGGCTTTCATTTTTCCATGTAGGGAGGTGATCTGAATTTCCGATGGAAAGATTCCTTTTAATTTTTTGGTATAATCAAGAACATTTTCTGCTTCCAGTCCTTCACTCTCTTCTACCATTGGGCAGATAATATAGGCCTGGTGTCCCTCTTGTATCTGCTTCTGGATAAAGGAATATGCCTTGGGACGATATGAAGTATCGACAATACAGTTTTTGATTGGAAGCCTTCTGGCAGGAAGTTCATCAATAACGGAGATATTGAGATCACCATAGAGAATGATAGCCAGCGTTCTTGGAATCGGCGTAGCACTCATGACCAGAATATTTGGAGGATTTCCTCTGGTTGTAAGGGCTTCTCTTTGCTTGACCCCGAAACGATGCTGTTCATCGGTGATGACCAGGGCAAGATTGCAGTATTCTACCTTTTCCTGAATCAGTGCATGTGTGCCGATGATGATACTGGCTTCGCCAGAGGCTATTTGGCTGTAAATCTCTCTTTTTTCTTTTGCAGTATTGCTTCCCGTAAGCAGTACAACAGAAAAATGAAGTCCCTGTTCATCCTGCAGTTTGAGAAAGCCCTCGTAATGCTGTCTGGCAAGGACTTCTGTAGGTGCCATCAGTGCAGCCTGATATCCATTTTCACAGGCAAGGATCATAGCGAGAAACGCAATGATCGTCTTGCCACTTCCAACATCGCCCTGAATAAGTCTTGACATCAATGCCTGACCGGACATGTCGCGTTCAATTTCATGCCAGGTATTTAACTGCGCATTTGTCAGAGAATATGGAAGACTTTCGATGATCTGTTCGGTGGTCCATGTTTTACTGATTGGAAAACAGTTGGGAGTTTCTTCTGTTTTTTCTTTTAACATCTGAACAGAAAGGATAAAAAACAGAAATTCGTCAAACACCAGACGTTTTCTGGACAAAAGAAGCTCTTCCATATTATGAGGAAAATGAATCGTGCGCAGTGCATAGTTGATGTCTGCAAGTTGATAGCGTTCTCGTACTTCTTCCGGAAGAAATTCATTATACATAGGAAGATTTTGCAGGAGTTGCTGCACCATTTTGGTTACAGTTTTGTTGGAAAGACCTCCAGTGAGACCATAAACAGGTTGAAGGCTATGCAAGATTTCTTCATAAGCTGCCGGAGTAAAGACTTCCGGATGTTCCAGCTGAAGCCTGGACTGTTTGTGTATAATACGACCACGAAAAACAAAAACACTGCCCTTTTTTAATACTGTACGGAGATATGGCATGTTAAACCATATTACGTTGATTTTTCCGCTGGAGTCCTGGATCGTTGCAGTGATGATCTGCTTTCCTTTTACGGAACTAACGTAAACGCCGGAACATACCGCAGCAGAGACGGATTTTACCGTCCCCTCTTCTAAGTCTGCGATATCTACCGGCGTTTCAAATGCATCATAATTTCGCGGGTAGTAATGCAGGAGATCATCGGTATCATAGATGCCGAGTTTCTGAAACAGTTTTTCTGTTTTTTCTCCTACACCCTTTAAGGTCTGTAAACTTTCACCCATGTTTATTCTACGGAGATAATGTAGTAGTAAATCGGCTGTCCACCGTTGTTCACTTCTACTTCACATTCTGGATATTTTTCTTCAAGTGCAGCTGCCAGTGCTTCTGCTTTTTCTTCGGTTGTATCTGTTCCGTAATAGATACTGATTACTTCTGCGTCATCTGTCATCATGGCATCTACAGTACTGATGGCAACATTCTCTTTGCCACTTCCTACAGAAAGAATTCCTTTGTCACCGATACCCATGATATCACCTTCGTGAATTTCTTTGTCTTCGATACGGGTATCACGAACAGCGTATGTGATCTGACCGGTACGTACACGGGAAATTGCATCGATCATTTCTTCGGTATTTTCTTCATCCGTCTTTTCTGGAACAAAACTGATCAGTGCGGTAACTCCCTGAGGAATCGTTTTGGTTGGAATTACAATGATCTTTTTGTCTTCTGTAAGATCACGTGCCTGATTGGCTGCCAGAATGATATTTTTATTGTTTGGAAGGATATAGATTGTTTTGGCATTGACTTTATCAATTGCATTCAGCATATCCTCTGTACTTGGATTCATGGTCTGACCGCCTTCAATCAGATAATCGACTCCGAGCTCACGGAAAATATCTGTAAGACCAGCACCTGCAGAAACTGCAATAAAACCGGTTTCTTTTGGTGGGGTCTGGTTCTTTTCTTCCTCTTCCTGCTGTTTGGCGAGCTTTTCAGCATCTTTGATCAGTTTTTCCTGATGTTCTTCGCGCATGTTGTCGATTTTCATACGTGAAAGTGCTCCATAAGTCAGGGCACGTTCAATTGCCTGACCAGGATGATTGGTATGCACATGAACTTTTACAATCTCATCGTCTGCGACAAGAACAATAGAATCACCGATAGATGTAAGAAATTCCTTGAAAGAATGTTCCTCTTCTACAGGCATAGGCTTGTTGAGAAGAATGATAAATTCTGTGCAGTAACCGAATTTGATATTTGCCTCAGCCTGAGGAGAAATTTTTGTAACGGATGCTCCTGCCGGTTTTTCAAAAGCAGAATAGTCTATTTCTTTTCCAAGGAATCCGTCGATCGCACCGCGAAGGACTTCAAGAAGTCCCTGTCCGCCAGAGTCAACAACACCTGCTTCTTTTAAGACTGGAAGCATATCAGGTGTCTTGGAAAGAGTAATCTCTGCATGCTGGAATACATCATGAAAAAAAGGTTCCAGTGCTTCTGCTTCCGGAGCAATTTCAAGAGCTTTGGCGGCAGCTTCCTTGGCTACAGTAAGAATGGTTCCTTCCTTTGGTTTCATAACTGCTTTATAGGCTGTCTCAACAGCACGTTCCATAGCATCAGCGATAGTTACAGCGTCTAATTCGCTGTGTTTTTTGACACCTTTGGTAAATCCACGCAGAAGCTGGGACAGGATAACACCAGAGTTTCCGCGGGCACCGCGAAGAGATCCTGAAGAAATAGCTTTTGCCAGGGTCTCCATATCCGGATCTGTCAGCGCGCTTACTTCTGCAGCGGCAGACATGATCGTCATTGTCATATTAGTACCTGTATCTCCGTCTGGAACAGGAAATACATTTAATTCATTGATCCATTCTTTTTTTGCTTCCAGGTTTTTGGCACCGGCCAGAAACATTCTGGAAAGTACTTTGGCATCTATGGTTTTTATATTCACCACAAGTTCCTCCTCTGACTTTTAATCGATGGCGCGTACGCCTTCCACATAGATGTTGATCTTTTCAATTTCCATACCGGTGAAATCTTCAACTTTATATTTTACATTGCTGACAAGATTGTCTGCAATCGTGCTGATATTTACTCCATATGCAACGATCACGTGAAAATTCAGGCGAATTTTGTTTTCTTCAGTAACCGATACACTAATGCCATGTTTCAGGCTTTCTTTGCGAAGAAGTTTAACCAATCCGTCTTTCATACTGACAGCAGCCATTCCTACAATACCGAAACATTCGACTGCAACACTTCCTGCATAGGTAGCAATAACGTCTGTATCAATGACGATTTGTCCTAATCCGGAATCTATACGTCCATTCATATAGGTACCTCCAATTTTTTAGTATGCATGTATTATAACCTTTTTTTGAAGAAAAAGGAATATTATTTTTAGAATTTCTGTTTTTTTACTTGCAAAAGGTAAATTCATCTGTTAAAATAAGACCTGTTGAAAAAAAGCGTCAAGGAGGTGCTATCATGGCTAAATGTGCAGTTTGTGAAAAAGGTGCTTATTTCGGAAATAATGTAAGTCATTCACATAGAAGATCTAATAAAATGTGGAAATCTAACGTAAAGTCCGTTAGAGTTAAGACTGCTACTGGCGGTGCACAGAAGATGTATGTATGTACTTCTTGTCTGAGATCCGGAAAAGTAGAAAGAGCATAAGAGTTCAATCAATAAGAACGATCGCAGAAATGCCTGGAGGGGATATCCTTCCAGGCATTTTTTCGTACAAAGCAATAAGTGGTTATCGACAGAACATATGATATCCGCACAGAAGGCAAAGGCCGGCTGAGATTACAAGGATCACATGTTCTGCGACCAGCATACCGATTACCATTCCGATTCCAATACAGAACAGCATAAAACCCAGGAGCCTTCCCATATTCCGACCTCTGTTCTAATAGAACTTACAGTATTATATGCGAAGATGCTCCTGGGAATGAATGTGAGGAGTCTTATTCTGCTGTTTCAGTGTCTGAAGAATCGTCTTTTCCAAATCCAGATGAAAAACGGTCTACAAAATCAGGAACCATATCCAGAACTTTGGTAAGTCCGTCCTGATTTTTGATGTTGACCAGTTTGGTGGAACCATTCTGAATGACAAGTACAGCACTTGGAGTCAGTTTTCCGGTCATACCACCGCCTCCATTACTCTTCTTTTCTCCCTCAAAAGCGCCTGCACCTACACCGAAAGAGACATCGACAAGAGGAAGAATGATCGTATCTCCTACGTGGATAGCATCTCCTACAACGGTTTTGGCTGAAATAAAAGCATCCAGACCTTTGAAGAGTGAGTTTACAGTATCTTTGAAATTGTTTTCGCCTGACATAATCAGTCCTCCTTATTATGTTTCCATCGTCTGATGACATATTTGATATTTTTGTTAAAATATAATTCTACTGCTGTGCGTACAAGCAGAAATCCATAGACACGCCCTTTTAATTGAACAGAACCTTCCAGAATATTGCGGTCCTCAAAGACGGGAGTAACAGAAATACAGTTTTGATGTAATGGAATAGTCATTCCAAGAACCGCAAGAACTGTACCGGTTACAGAGGGATCTGTGCTTCCAAAAGTAAGCGTTCCCTGAATTTTTGTCGGGAATACATGACGGAGAAGTTTTTGGAATTTTGTTTTGACCAGAGAAAAGGCTGCTCTGGTTCTGGGGTGTTCCAGAAAACTTCTGTATGCCTCTATCTTAGCACAAATATTTTCGATTGTTAAAGAAAAATTCTCAACAGTGGAAGGAATCTTTTTGATTTTTTCCAGAAAATATCTGATATGGTCGCAGATAGTACGGCAAATGTTTCCGAGGCGGAAAAAGAATCCTTCTATTTTTATTTTCCAGTAGTGCAGTTCTGCTTCCTTCTCTTCTTTTGTTTGTTCTTCTGCAGTTGCTTTTTCAGAAAAATCAGAGGATGGCGGAAAAAGGCTGTCTGTTTTTTCTGAGATAGTGTCTGAAACTGAAGGAGCAGGATCTGTTTCACTGTAGCTGCCCGAAATATTGGTGTCCGACAGGGTTTCCTGCACAGAAGATGTCGGTCTCTTATTATGAGAGATTTTGCGGGAACGAAAATGCTGTATCAGTTTCAGGAGCGGGATGCCAAATAATCTGAAATCTGATTTTGTCTGTTCTCTGCTGTAGTCAAAATGTATGGCGATGCCTCCAAACAGCCAGCTTACTTTGGCGTGGGCAGATATATCGCGAAAAGAGGAAGTTTCTTTTGCTACAGCTGCACTGTATCTGACCGGACAGAATAAAAGGAGAAGGACTGCTAATAAGATCAGCCCAAGCAGTATGCCTGCCAGTATTAATATAAATTTGATCAGTATCCACAAAATATGTAGCATGCGTTCACCTGTTCTTCCAATATTCTTTTACTTTAAAATCACCGGTCTCTTCATAGATAGTCTGAATCATCAGTGTAACCAGTTCCAGAGCTTCGTCTTTTCCGCTGGCAATTCCAACAATCTCCGGACACATACGTGCGGCAGTTTCCTGAATAAGTGTCATGGCGGGCAAAATTTCCAGAAGATTATGAGGATTGTCCGAAAGGGTAATCAGATAAACTCCGGGGACGGGTTTTCCCAGAGCAAGTTTCAGACGGATTCTGGAGGCATGCTGAATACCGTTGCCCTTATAATATTTTTTGTGCCATTTCAGCATCTGCTTCATTGCTCCTTTAGAATATAAGATTAGGACTTTCCCAATACAAAGGATATCCCTTTTTTTTAAATTTAAACAGGGCTGCGTAAAGTACGCAGCCCTGTCTGAATACATTTTTGCAGAACTTAAACTCTGCGCTGTTTCCCCCAGAGTCCCTGACTCCGCATTTCCAGATATTCCTGATATGCTTTTTCTACAATTTGCTTCTCATTGGAGAAACGGAGAAGGTGATAGATCTCATGAAATTTGTAATAACCGGAATCTACGAAGAACTCTTCTCTCTGAGGTCTGCTATGATAATTATCAGCCGTCATCAGATACCAATGTACTTCTTTTGTAACGATATCTTCAGGTACCGTAAAATTATAATGACTTTTGCCAATATATTTCACTACGGAAGCTTTGACTCCTGCTTCTTCATGCACCTCGCGTAAAGCGGTCTGAATATGTGTTTCACCCGGCTCTACGGTTCCCTTCGGCAGCACCCAGCCTTCATAACGATTTTTGTAAGACTTGTACAGTGCCAGTATTTTACCACGATAAATTACCACACCGCCACAGCTCGTTGCTTCTATCATTTTGCAATTTCCTCCTGTAATGCGTGTGAGTTTTATATCTCGAACTGGTTATAGTATAACTCTTTTTTAATTAACTGGCAACTATAACTTCGGGTATCAGTCAAAGTAATAGGCATCAAAGAGATCTGCGGCAATCGGAACAGCGGCTTCACTTCCGGTTCCGCCACCTTCTACGATGATTGCAACAACAAGATCCGGATCATCGACATTGGAATAACCGATAAACCAGGAATGACTGGAACCATTTTCATCATACTCTGCAGAACCGGTTTTGCCGGCGACACTGTATCCACGCCCATTGAGTGCAGTAGCAGTTCCGTTTTGTACAACACCCTGCATCAGTTTGCCAAGCAGAGCTGCCTCGTTGCTGGTCATCAGATTTTTATACGTAGCTGGTTCAGTTGTTGTGACTGTATCGCCGCTGTCATTAACTACTTTATCAATAAGATATGGCTTCATCAGAACACCATTGTTGGCAATGGCACTTGTGATCAGAGCCATATGCATAGGAGATACCAGAGTATTACCCTGACCAATTGCAGTTTGCATGATCAGTGGAATGCCTGAACTGCCATTCAAAGTAAAAGAACTTTTTCTATAGGAGTTTAATGGCAATTTCTGGTTAAAGAGGAGATCTTCACTTGTTTTGAGCAGGGAAGCTCCTCCAAGCTCGGTTCCGATTTCGGCAAATGCACAGTTACAGGAGTTGGCAAATGCAGAGTAGAAATCTTCTGTACCATGAACTTTTCCCCCGTAACATTGAATGGTATGCTCTTCTTTTGTAATCGTGCCCTGACAGTCAAAAGAAAATCCGTTGAAGCTTCCTTTGCTGCGGAAATAATCCAGCGCAGTTACGACTTTAAAAGTAGATCCCGGAGGATACTGTCCCATAGTTGCGCGGTTAAGAAGACTGCTGTTTGTTTCATCGTTTACAAGTGTGTCCCAGTTCTGGGCAATGGTATTCGGATCAAAATCTGGCTTGCTTACCATGGCAAGAATTTTGCCGGTGGAAGGTTCCAAAGCAACAACTGCTCCTTTGCGATCGCCAAGAGAATTGTAAGCTGTGGTCTGCAAATCTGCATTCAGAGTAGATACAACCGTATCTCCTGTATTTTTAGTTCCCATGAATTCATTACGAATCTGATTCAGAAAGAAATCATGGGAGGACAGAAGCTGGAAGTTTGCTTCGGATTCAAGTCCACTTTTGCCGTTGGTATCGTAGCCGACTACATGAGCAAAGATGCTTCCATAAGGGTAAGATCTCTCTTCTGTTCCATCCTCAGAAACATTTGTCTGTGCAAGTACTTCTCCATCTGAAGATATGATCTTGCCGCGGACAACACGGTCTGAAAAAGAATCCTGGCGTGTATTGTAAGGACTGTTAATGAAGTCATCACTTTTTAGTGTGTTAAAATAAATCAGGTAACCGATCAGTCCCATAAAGATAATGATAAAAAAGAAGGAAACTCCGGTATAGCCTCGATTTCTGGTACGTCGTCGTTTATCGGATCTGACGCGTTCTGTTGATTGTCTCTCCTGAACGGAGTCTCTGTACTGCTTCCTGTTTTCGTTTCTCAAATTCCTCGTCCTCGTCTTCTCTTAGAATATAAAGTCCCTGAATGATCGCAAGCATCAGGATGGTACATAACAGGGAACTTCCTCCATAACTTACCAGAGGAAGTGTAACACCTGTCATAGGAATAAATTTGGTAGCACCGCCAATAGTGAGGAATACCTGAAAAGCATATTCCACGCCAAGTCCCAGAGCAATCAGTTTGTAAAATGGATTGATGATCCGCAATGCAATATTGACGATCATCAGGAAAAAGCTCATACATACAAGAATCAGGCAAATGGCAAAAATACCACCAAGTTCTTCACAGATTGCACTGAAAATAAAGTCATTTTTTACAACAGGAATAGATTCCGGAGAACCCTGGCATAAGCCCATACCAAACCAGCCGCCGGTACCAATTGCAAAAAGAGACTGTACAATCTGATAACCTTCATTTTGATAAACTGCCATAGGATCTTTCCAAGCACTGACTCTCTGGCGAACGTGTCCGAACAGATGGTAGGCAACTACGGCACCAGCAGAACCGCCGCCAAGCCCAAGTGCAAGATAGCCAAAATTCCTTGTAGCTACATATACCATTACCAGATATGTGACAAAAAAGATAACAGCACTTCCGAGATCCCTGGACAGAACCAGAATACCAACATGGAGTGCGGCAACGATCGTGACCTGTACAATGGCACGAAAACTGGTATTTCTTGACAGATAAGATGCCATGAAAAATACAAAAGTAATCTTGATTGCCTCAGAAGGCTGAACCCCCATCAGGGAAAGTTTGGCACCATAACTGGTCTGTGCCAGTGCGAATACTGCCCCCAGTAAAAGGATACCAACACCAGCATAAAGCCAGGTCAGTTTGCGCAGAAAGCGCATCTTACGTATCATGACCGGGACAATGAGCGCAACTGCACTGGCTCCGGCAGCAACCAAAAGCTGTTTTTGCGCAGCGGAGATATCCAACCGGCACAGCATGATGAATCCGACACTCAAAAGCATGCACATATTATTCAGAAGAAGGATGGATGCTTTTTTATAAAACAGGCGGTACAGAATCTGAATTGCTGCAAAAAACAGAAGCATTTCTGCATAAAATTCTACAACCTTAAAATTAAAGGTTTTCAGGTAAATAACAAGAAATGCAGTAAAGTCAATAAAGAAGATCAAAAGAAGCTGTTGCCGCAATAGTTCTTTGCGTTCTTCTTCATCTGATTGTCGTACCGTATAGAAACAATGAAAGGTATATACAATCATCAGTGTCAGGATGATATACTTGGATAATTCTACAATTACATTAATCATATGCCTTTACTCGGCTCCTCTTTTAAAATGTCCTTTGGTATAGTCTCTGTCGGGCGCACTGCCATGATGGAGATAAACCTGTAAAAACTGCTGCAGGATTTCTGCTGCTGCCTGTGGTGTCTCCAGTGTAAAATTCAAACGCAGATGTCTGATACCAAGATTCTGGATTTTACGGGATTCTTTCAGAAGTCCAAGGGGAAGACTGTTATAGAGAATATTATAACAATACTCTTCTTTGGCTGTATTTCCCGTTTTCCATGGATGGCAGATACAGTTACAGTGGAATTCTTTGTCATAACGGTCTTTCAGAATCATTGATTCTTCAGAACAGTCACATTGGGCTGTATTTTTACGCACACATTGTGCCGAAAGCATCAGTGGAATATAGCCATAGATGATCATTTCACTGTTGCTGTTGTTTCTGTGAGCAATTTCTTTTTCGTTGAGTTCATATGGAACTGTGTTTCGAAGGATATTTTCTTTCTGCCAGAAAGCAATGGACTCATTGTTCCAGGTATAAACAGATGCATCCAAAATACATAACTGCTGCCATCCTGCTTCTTTCAGCATTTCATAACTTTCCAGATTTTTTACAAGGAACCCCTTCATTCCGGCGGCAAGCCAGTTACGACAGGTATCAAAGAAACCGTCCGGTGCAGCTCCACGGGTAATGTATGGAAGGGAAAGATAAAGATCTTTTGTCTTTTGAATCTCTTTGTGAATACAATATTCCATAGCATCATAATAAAGATACATGCCGGATATTTCCGGATTCAGACAGAGCGTTTCTGCCTGCTGAATGTTTTCACAAGATACAAGGATGTGTGCGGATGAATCATGGCCGGAAGAGCTTGTATCGGGTGAAAACACCGGATGGCTGGAAAGGCTCCGTTTCGTAGGGGTGCATAAAGCATCCTCCAATTGCATCAGAGCGTTACGCCGAAGCTCGTTCAGAGTACGGACGGGAATGAAAATATGATCCCCCATCTGGATGTTCAGTTCTTTCCATTCAAATTCTGTATTTCCAAGTTTTTCCATTTGCTTACGTACGCGTTCCTCTGCCATTGGCTGTTCTTTGGCAAACTGAACTTCTCCTGCAGAAACAGTCACCTGTATGCCGCGGCAGGAAACTTCCAGAAAAGCAGGGCTTTGTGGATAAAGAAACAAAAATCCTGAGATGGATTCCTTTTTGGAAGGAAGTTTTTCTGGAAGGCCAGAAGTTTTCTTTTCATTGCTAAAAGCCATCATAGAAGATCCGTTATGCTGCTGATAGTATCCAGGACAAGAACCTCCGCGGCTGAAGATGCGGAGCAGATCCTGCCGATCCCGGTCTGCTACATGATAAGGTTTATCGCTGTTAAGAAGTATATCCAGATATTTGCGATACATTCCGGTAACGGCAGCTGTGTAGCCTGGTTGTTTCATACGGCCTTCGATTTTGAGTGATGTGACACCTGCGTTCAGGATTTCTGGAAGCAGATCGATTGTGCACATGTCTTTCAGACTGAGCGGGCAAAAATCTTTTTGAAATTGATAGGCATCTTCTGGTTTGCGGACCTGATAAGACAGACGACATGGCTGGGCACATCTGCCTCGATTTCCACTTCGCCCTCCGAGCATGCTGCTCATCAGACACTGACCGGAAAAACTGTAACACAGTGCACCATGAATAAAAGCTTCTATTTCAATTGGGCTTGTCTGATGCATGGTACGAAGTTCCAGCAGAGATAATTCTCTGGCTGCAACTACTCTGGTTGCACCCTGTTCTTCCAGAAATTTCATTCCTCCGGGACCAGTGACAGTCATTTGGGTGCTGGCATGCAGATGAAGTCCTGGAAAGTTTTGTTTTATAAATTGAAAAACACCGAAATCCTGAACAATTACCGCATCAAGTCCCTCTTCATATGCAGGAAGCAGAGAATCGTATAATCGCTCTTGGATTTCTCGGTTTTTTAATAATGTATTTACAGTCAGATACAGTTTTTTGTCATGTATATGTGCAACGTGAATTGCCTGCAGAAGTTCTTCCTGACTGAAATTCTGCGCGTATGCTCTGGCACCAAAGTCCGGACCGCCCACATAGACTGCGTCTGCTCCTGCTCCAATGGCAGAAATAAATGCCTCATAAGAGCCGGCTGGTGCGAGAAGTTCGATATTATGATCTGTTTTCAAATGTATTCATTCCTTTATATATGTTGATGGTGAAACAAATAAAGAGGACTACCTAAGCAATCCCCTTCCGGCTCTTTTAGTTGAGCAATTTGTCAATTTCGTCATTCAGTTCTTTGACTTTGCCTTCCAGAAGTTCTTTCTGGCGCAAAGCATCCTGTTCACTTTTTTCAGTTTCTTCGATTTTCATGCGGAGTGCGATCAGTTCATGCTTCAACTCGTACATTTCCTGATCTTTTTGCTGAAGATCCTGCTCAAAGATTTCTGCCTGTTTTTTTGCCTTGAAATAATCATCTGTGACATTCAGGCTCAGCAGAGTATGTTTGGTTTCCATCGGCTGTCGGGTATATCCCGGCATTTCGCTTAACTCTGCGATTTTATTATTTATATAAGACGCTACTTTCTGGAAATATTCTTCGGACTCATAACCACCCAGAGTGATGATTTTGCCTCCGATCACTACCTGCGCCGTATTTTTGACTGCCATAACAAGCCTCCCGTAAAATTGTAGTTTCTTCCAACCATTATAATCGAATTTTGTAGAAATGTATAGGAATTTTTACGTAATCTTTTCAAAACTACAAATTTTTTTTGAGACCAAGGTGCTCATAGGCAAGTGAAGAGGCAGTCCGACCACGGGGAGTACGGTTCAGAAAACCATTCTGGAGCAGGTATGGCTCGTATACATCTTCCAGTGTTCCGGCGTCTTCTCCGATTGCTGCGGCCAGTGTTTCCAGTCCAACAGGACCTCCCTGAAAATTAACGATCAGTGTCTGGAGGATACGGCGGTCAATCTTGTCAAGACCATACTGATCTACTTCCAGAAGATCCAAAGCAAACGAGGCGACATCATATGTGATTTTTCCGTCGTATTTTACCTGTGCAAAATCACGGACTCGTTTGAGAAGTCTGTTGGCTAAACGAGGTGTTCCTCTGGAACGTTTGGCGATTTCGGCAGCCCCTTTTGTATCAATTTCGACACCCAGAACCTGGGCAGAACGTAAAACAATTGTCTCTAACTCTCTGTGATTATAAAATTCCAGATGATGCATAACACCAAAACGATCACGTAACGGTGCTGAAAGAAGTCCTGCCCGGGTGGTAGCACCGACCAGTGTGAATCTGGGGAGATCCAGACGAATAGATCTGGCAGAAGCTCCTTTGCCGATCATGATATCGATGGCAAAGTCTTCCATGGCGGGATACAGCACTTCTTCAACCTGGCGGTTCAGACGATGAATCTCATCTACAAAGAGAATATCTCCTTCCTGGAGATTGTTCAGAATAGCTGCCATTTCACCGGGCTTTTCGATTGCCGGGCCAGAGGTTACCTTCATATGAGTACCCATTTCGTTGGCGATAATACCGGATAAAGTTGTCTTGCCAAGTCCTGGAGGGCCATAAAAGAGAACATGATCCAGAGCATCGTGGCGTTGTTTTGCTGCTTCAATATAGATTTTTAATGTTTTTTTGGTTTTTTCCTGACCAATGTATTCATCCAGAGTCTGTGGACGGAGATTTCCTTCCAGGGGAAGATCCTCTTCTGTGACATCGGTGGTGATCATTCTTTTATCCATGAATATTTTTTACTCCGATTATAACTTTATAACTGTTTTAATGCAGCTCTGAGAAGTCCCTCTACATCATCCGGGGAGACATCTGTAACTTTGCGGACAGCTCTCATGGCATCGGTATTGCTATATCCGAGAGCAACCAGTGCTTCTACCGCTTCCTGACGTCCATCGTGGAGCGACGTGCCGGAAATGGCGGCGGTCTCCTGCTCATGTGCAAGTTTCTTTTCAAAAGCATCTTCCAGTTTCAGCTTGTCTTTTAATTCGAGAATCAGTTTCTGGGCGGTTTTCTTACCAATACCAGGAGCCTTGGAGATTGTTTTGATATCGTCTGAAAGAACTGCAAAGCGAAGTTCATCGGCGCTTAAACCGGCAAGGATACCCAGTGCAGCCTTGGGACCGATTCCATTAACATTCAAAAGCAGGCGGAACATTTCAAGATCGTCTCTGGACAAAAAGCCATAGAGCTGAATGAGGTCTTCTCTTACATGAAAGTGTGTATAGATTTTTATTTCCTGATCTGAACGGGATGCCTGTTCAATGGAACTGCCTGTCATAAAAATCTCATATCCGATACCGTTGTTCTCCAAAATGACAGATGTTTCTGTTGTATCGGCTATAAGCCCGCGAATAAATGAAATCATATGTATATCTCCTGTTGTTATTTGATGCAAAAACTACTGTGATAAATGCAAATTCCCATTTACTTTCACAATGATAACATATCAATCCATAAAAAGCAAACATCTATTCGAATGAAACAATGTCCATGAGAAAGTATCGCTACTGTCCACTCCGTTCACAGAAACGTGGTATATACAGATACAGAAAATCCCGGCAAAGGGATTTCCTCTGCCGGGATAACAAGTGGCTATTGAAAGAATGAGTTTTCTTTTAAAGAATAACATGTCTCGGACATGCTTCTTTACATGCACCGCAGTTTGTACATTTGTCGTAATCAATGTGTGCACAGAAGTCTGTAACAGTGATCGCACCGTTCGGACAGGTCTTCTCACATTTCTTACATCCGATACATCCAAGTTCGCAGGCAGTTGTAACAGCCTTTCCTTTGGCATGAGAACTGCAGCCTACGAAAGTCTTCTGCTCGTATGGTGCAAGCTCGATCAGATGATGCGGGCATTTTGCAACACATTTGCCGCAGGCTTTACATGCTTCACGGTCTACAACGGCTACACCGTTTACGATGTGGATCGCATCAAACGGACAGGCTTTGACGCAGCTTCCGAATCCCATACATCCATAATTGCAGGCTTTGGATCCACCACCAGGGATGAATGCCATCATTTCACAGTCTTCTACACCAGTGTATGTATAGTTGTCTTTTGTTTTCTCGCAGGTTCCGGTGCATTTGACGAATGCTGCCATACGGGCAGATTCGACAACTTCCTGTCCCATAATTCCTGCAATCACTTTACCTACTGCTTCTCCACCTACCGGACAGGCATTGACAGGTGCCTCGCCTTTGGCAATGGCAGCTGCAAGACCGTCACAACCCGGATAGCCGCAGCCACCACAGTTGTTTCCAGGGAGTGCTTCACGAACGGCAACTTCACGTTCATCTGTCTCAACGGCGAATTTCTTGCCGGCGATACTTAAGAAGATACCAATAAAGAGGCCGACGGCTGCAACGACTACGGTTGCGATAATAATTGCTCCAATATTCATAACGACGCCTCCTTAAATTAATCCTGAAAATCCGAAGAATGCAATTGCCATCAGACCTGCTGTAAGAAGTACAGTAGGAAATCCTTTGAATGCTTCCGGAATATCATTGTACTGAATTTTTTCACGGATACCAGCCATCAGTGTAATGGAGATTGTAAAACCTACAGCTGTGGCAAATCCATTGATTGTTCCCTGAAGAATGTTATATTCATCCTGTACGTTTGTAAGTGCAACACCAAGAACTGCACAGTTTGTTGTGATCAGAGGAAGGTATACACCAAGTGCCTGATAAAGTGATGGAACGCATTTCTTAAGAAACATTTCCACAAACTGAACAAGAGCTGCAATGATCAGGATAAATACGATTGTCTGCAAATATTCCATACCGGTAGGAACCAGGATGAATTTGTAGATCAGTCCGGTAACAAAAGAAGACAAAGTGATAACGAATACAAGAGCTCCGCCCATTCCGACTGCAGTCTCTGTTTTTTTGGAAACACCAAAGAACGGACACAGACCAAGAAACTGACTGAGTACTACGTTATGGACAATGGCAGAGCTGACAAGGATAATCAATAATTCTTTCATGCCTGTTTGCCTCCTTTACACATGGTATTGCTGCAGGAATCACAACCTGAACAGCAATTGCATCCTTCGCTTGGATCAATTCCGCGTTTTGCAGCACCGATCTTGAATTTGTTCTGAAGTGCTGCGAGCATTGCAAGAACGAAGAATGCTCCAGGAGCAAGGATAAAGATAGTGATCGGTTCATATCCCATTTTGCCGTCAGCAGCAAGCGGAAGGATCTGCTGTCCGAAAATCTGACCTGCGCCGAGAAGTTCACGGACTGCACCAATACAGGTAATACTTAAGGTAAATCCAAGGCCCATTCCTATACCGTCAAAAAGTGATGGAATCGGAGGATTTTTGGAAGCATATGCTTCTGCACGGCCAAGGATGATACAGTTTACTACGATCAGCGGAATGTAAATACCAAGTGCTGAATACAGACTTGGGATAAATCCCTGTAAAAGCATCTGTACGATGGTAACGAAGGACGCTACGACTACAATGAATGCAGGCATACGCACTCCGTCCGGAATGAATTTTCTCAGAAGAGAAATCATCAAGTTGGACATTGCAAGAACTACGGTTGTGGTAAGACCCATTCCTATACCGTTGATTGCAGATGTTGTAACGGCCAGTGTTGGACACATACCAAGCACAAGCACGAAAGTCGGATTTTCTTTGATAATACCGTTTACAAGACGTTCAGCAGGTGTATTTGCTTTCATGACTCTGCTCCTCCTTCCACATACCGAAATGCACAAAGCCCGGCATTCACACCGTTTGTCATGGCGTTTGTTGTAATAGTTGCACCACTGATGGCATCAATCTGATCATCAGATGTGGAACCTGTTTTTGTGTATTCGAATTTTTCTACGTTTTTGTCTTTGAACTGATCCTGGAAATCGGCTGTTGTGGCTTTCATACCAAGACCTGCCGTTTCACTGATGGACAGAATGGAGATACCATTCAGTGTTCCGTCGTTCTGAACGCCCATGGCAAATTGAATGTCTCCACCATAACCTTCAGAATCAGTGATTGTAAAAGCATATCCAAGAGTTTT
Organism: Blautia sp. MSJ-19; assembly: GCF_018918125.1. Taxonomy (GTDB): domain Bacteria; phylum Bacillota; class Clostridia; order Lachnospirales; family Lachnospiraceae; genus Blautia_A. The sequence continues at coordinate 206,305 of NZ_JAHLQA010000034.1, read as the reverse complement.
GCCGGAAGCATCTTCTGCTACCATGATCTCATCGATCGTCTGAGCGGAAAAACCGTTATCGTTAAGATAACCAACGAGATCTTCTGCCTGACCGGCATCGTCAAGAGAATATTCACTGAAACCGGAAGCATCTTCAAAAACAGCTTTGTAAGCTTCTTCTTTGGATTTTTCAGCCTGTGCTGCAATCGGACCAGCAGTGATATCCTGAACAACGCCAAGTGCAAGACCGGCTACCAGAGTGATCACTGTAATGGAAATGGTATTTTTTACGATTGTATTCATGCTTTTTTACCTCCTTTTCCAAAAGCGACCGGTTTGGTTGCTTTCTCGATGATCGGAACGAGAAGGTTACAGAAAATGATTGCATAAGAAACACCTTCTGCGGAGCCGCCGAAGAGACGGAACACAGCTGTTACGATACCAAGACAACATCCGTAGACAAGCTGACCTTTTGGGGTGATTGGAGTGGTAACGTAATCGGTTGCCATAAACCATGCACCAAGCATCAGACCGCCACCGAACAGATGACTGAGCAGGTAGTTGCCGTCAAATCCCATTCCGGAACCGAGCATATACAGAATCACAAATACAGTAAAACTTCCGATATATGTAAGCGGAACTTTAAGATCGATCACTTTGAATGCAAGCAGGATCACTGCACCGATCAGGATTGCAAGAGCAGATGTCTCACCGATCGTACCCTGAATATTACCGATAAAAAGATTTTTTACCGGAATGGAGGATGCTGCTACAAATCCCTGTTTTTTCAGTGCTGCCAGAGGTGTTGCACCTGTAACGGTGTCCAGTACTCCACGGTATCCGTCAGATACAGAGAAATCTGTCATTTTTGCAGCAAAGGAAATCATCAGGAAACATCTTCCGGCAAGTGCCGGGTTCATAAAGTTCTGTCCGAGACCGCCAAAAAGCTGTTTTACAACAATGATGGCGAATGCACTGCCGAGAACCGGCATCCACAGCGGAATCTGCGGAGGCATATTCAGTGCAAGCAAAAGACCTGTTACTACAGCACTGAAGTCATTGATCGTATTTTTCTTATGCATGAGTCTGTCGTACAGCCATTCAAAGAAAACACTGGAAATTACTGTTACGAGCACTACAAGAAGTGCATGAAGGCCGAAATTCCAGATACCGAATAAGGTAGCAGGAAGCAGCGCGATCACAACCAGCTGCATGATCCGGCTTGTTGTCATTTTGTCCCTGACATGGGGATTAGATGATACGTTATACATTTCTTCCATTTCTTTTCCTCCCCTTATTTCTTCCTGCGACTGGCAAGAACCATTTTACGCATGGATTTGATACTCTGAGTCAGCGGTCTCTTTGCTGGACAGATATAACTGCAGCAACCGCATTCGCAGCACTCCATACCATCCATTGCTTCAAAGCCTGCCATATCACCACGTTCCGCCAGTTTGGCAAGACGGGCAGGAAGAACGTGGCCAGGACAGACACTTACACAGCGGCCACAATTGATACAGGCTGTCTGGATTTCCTGGGCTTCAGATACAGCATCATGTTCAAGGAACAGGAATGCAGAAGTTGTTTTTGTACATGGTACATGAAGGTCATATAAAGCAAATCCCATCATAGGACCGCCGGAAATTGCCTTTGCAATCTTGGCCTTGAGTCCACCCGCTGCATCAACCAGCTCGGACATATCGGTACCAGTCAGTACACAAAGGTTCTTAGGTTCTTTGATGCCATCGCCCGTTACTGTAACGATTCGGTTGATGACAGGTCTTCCAAGGATAACTGCTTTGTATACGGAAATAACAGTTTCTACGTTGTCAACAACGCATCCTACGTCAGCCGGAAGCATTGTTGAGTTGATCTCACGTCCGGTTGCGGCATAGATCAGAGTACGCTCACCGCCCTGTGGATATTTAGTCATCATTTCTTTGACTTCGATACGGTCGATATCTTTTACCAGTTCTTTCATCTTGGCGATGCAGTCCGGTTTGTTATCTTCAATACAGATATATCCCTTTGCTGAATCAAAAAGTGTCAGGATGACCTGCAGTCCTTTGACGACCTTTTCCGGTTCTTCGATCATACGACGATAGTCACTGGTGATATAAGGTTCACATTCAGCACCATTCACAAGAATATATTCAATCTTGGAAGGATCCTTCGGTGCAAGTTTAACATGTGTTGGGAAGCCAGCGCCACCCATACCTACTACTCCACCTTCTTTGATGCGATTCAGAATTTCTTCTTTGGTCAGATCTTCCAGACGAGCTTCCTGAAATTCTGTTTCCTGATATTGCTGGTCGTTTTCGATAACGATGCAGTCAACCATAGAACCAGTAGCGTTCAGTCGCTTTTCAATGCCTTTGACGGTACCGGAAACGGATGCATGAAGCGGTACTGAAACGAATCCGCCGGCATCAGCGATTTTCTGTCCTGCGAGGACTACGTCTCCTTTTTTGACACAGGGAACAGATGGTGCTCCGATATGCTGAGAAAGTGGATAGGCCAGTTCTCCTTTTGGGAGATACTTCTCGATCGGATGGTCTTTGGATAGTTCCTTACCTTCGTAAGGATGGATTCCGCCCCTAAAGGTCAGTTTTCCCATATATTTTTCCTCCTTATTTTATAAGCATCAGTTCTGCTTATATTCTTTTTCTTTTTCATGATGCAGATAATATTTCTGCATACGACCGTCCGGTTACTGTATGATTTTTGTGAATATTAACAGTAACTCTACATATACTATACCTCTTTTTTGCGAAAAATTCACTACCCAATTTTCAAAATATTGTGTATAATTAAATACAATCATGAAAGGAAAAAAGACGATGATTGTTAAAAAAATACCTATTTTACAAGGGTTTCCGGCACTTGAAACCGTTAAATATTTATCGAAGGCAAAAAATGAATTGTCAGACTATAATCCAATTTTTTATGATATTGAGACAACTGGATTGTCAAGATATACTGCGTTTGTATATCTGATCGGTGCGGTCAGATTTGAGCAAAATGCATGGTATCTATATCAGTGGATGTGTGCGGATGAAGACGAGGAAGCGTTGATCTTGCAGGAATTCTATAATTTTTTAATCGGTGCAGACTGTACGATTCAGTATAATGGAAATCGATTTGATCAGCCTTTTCTGGAAGAACGTTATCGAAAACACAAAATGGAAAGTCCGTTTTGGAAAATATTGTCTCTTGATCTCTATCAGTTGTTAAAACCATGTCAGAGTTTGTTTAAACTGACCAGAATGAAACAGCCAGATCTGGAAAGTTTTGCCGGAATACACAAAAGAAAATTTTGTGATGGCGGACAATGCATTCGATTGTATAAAAGCTTTATGAAGAAAAATGATGCAGATACAGCAGAGATTGTAATGGGACATAATGAAGAAGATCTTTTGGGACTTGGTCGGATTTTTACTCTCCTGTCATATAAAAAGCTTTATGACGGAGAATATCGACCGGTACAGGGGATTCTTCTGGAACAGGAATTAAAGCTTGTGCTGGAATTACCCACGGACGTCCCTGTAAGCGTTTCCTGCGGAAATGCTGAGTTTTATCTGACAGTGAGTGGACGGGAAGCCAAAATGCTGGTCCATCTCAAAGAGGGAAAACTACGGCAATATTATAAAAATTACAAAGATTATGATTATATTCCAGGAGAAGATATGGCAATGCCGAAATCGCTTACCAGATATATGGATAAAAGCCTGAGGATTGCTGCTACACCGCAGACTTGCTATACCTGGTTTAACTGCGATGAGGATTTTCTGAATAACGAGAAAAAACAGATGCAGTATCTGACTCATACATTGTCTTTTTATCTTAATAATTTCAATAAATAATGGGATTAATCCATATCTTATGTGATATATTGTGATACAAAAAAACCTGGCAGGTTATCTGCCAGGTCTTTTAATGACTAAAATTATTCTTCTGTAGCTTCTTCAGCAGGTGCTTCCAGAGCTTTCATACTCAGGCTGATCTTTTTGTCTTCACCGTTGAAGTCAACAACTTTAGCCTGAATTTCCTGTCCGATGGAAAGTACATCAGATGGTTTTGCAACATGTTCTCTGGAAATCTGAGATACATGAAGAAGTGCATCGATTCCAGGTGCAAGTTCTACAAAAGCACCAAAATCTGTCATACGAGCTACTTTACCAGTAACAACGTTACCTACAGCAAAGTCTTCTGCTGCGGAAAGCCATGGATTCTCTTCCGGGAATTTCATGGAAAGAGCAATTTTATCTCCATTGATTTCTTTGATCAGAACTTTTACTTCATCACCTACATTGAATACCTTTTTCGGGTTTTCAACTCTGCCCCAGGACATTTCGGAAATATGAAGAAGTCCGTCTGCTCCACCGAGATCGATGAAAGCACCGAAATCTGTAACATTTTTTACAACACCTGTTACAGTATCTCCAACATGGATTTTCTCCATAAGCTCTTTCTGTTTTTCTGCTTTTTCTGCAAGAAGAAGCTGTTTACGGTTACCGATGATACGTCTTCTTCTTGGGTTGAATTCTGTGATAACGAATTCGATTTCCTGATCTGCATATTTGGAAAGATCTTTCTCATATGTGTCGGAAACAAGGCTTGCAGGAATGAATACTCTTGCTTCTTCTACGTTTACACAAAGACCACCATCCAGTACCTGTGTTACAGGTGCTTTCAGTATTTCCTGTGATTCGAAAGCAGCTTCAAGACGTTTATTGCCTTTTTCAGCAGCAAGTCTCTTGTAAGTCAGGATAACCTGTCCTTCACCGTCATTGACTTTCAGTACTTTTGCTTCCATGCTGTCGCCAACATGAACTGCGTCTGTGAGTACAAGTGAAGCATCATTGGAATATTCACTCTTAGTGATAATACCGTCTGCTTTATAACCGATATTCAGGATGATTTCATCATCTTTTACATCAATGACTGTACCCTGTACGATCTCTCCATTTCTGATTGTTTTTACGGAATCCTCCAGCATCTGTTCAAAACTCAATTCTGACATGTTCTTGAACCTCCTCAATAATTTTCTTTGGGGTGGATGCCCCTGCTGTGATACCTACATAACTACTGTGATGGAACATTTCAGAATCCAAGTCTACAGGTGTTTGTATATAGTAAGTATTTCCACATTCCTCTTTGCATATTTCAAACAGCTTTTGAGTATTGGAACTATGTCTGCCTCCAATGACAAGCATAGTGTCTACCTCTCCGGCTATGTTTTGCGCTTCTTTCTGCCGTTCTTCAGTAGCATTACAAATAGTGTTTAAAATATTGCCCATATTTAAAACACTATTATCATACCTCTTTTTGCAGAGAATTTCAACTAATTCTTTAAATTTGTTGTAATTAAATGTCGTCTGAGAAACAACGCATATATCTTTTCCCGCAGGAGGGACAAACTGTTCGGTATCTTCTCTGTTTTTTAAAACAGTGTAAGAACCTTCGCACCATCCACAGATTCCTTTGACTTCCGGGTGATCCGGGTCGCCGAAGATAACAATATGTTTTCCGGCGAGACTCTGTTTTTCTGCAATGCGATGTATTTTTAATACGAAAGGACAAGTGACATCTACATAATCAAGATGGTTCTGTTCCAGCTCCTGATAGATGGCTTTACCTACTCCGTGAGAACGGATGACAACCGTGCCTCCTGTAAGGGACGGCAGATCTTTTTCTTCGATCACCCGGACCCCCTTGGCAGCAAGGTCGGAAACGACTTCTTCATTATGGATGATCGGACCCAGTGTATAGATTGGCTCTACACCCGCTTCGATCAGCTGATATACTTTATCTACTGCCCTCTTTACTCCAAAACAGAATCCGGCAGTTTCTGCAACTTTAACTTTCATGAGAAACTTCCTTTTCTGTCTTTGATCTGAAGATTTCAAGGATGCGGTCTACGACCTGTTCGATCGTAAGATCAGAGGAATCTACCAGTACGGCATCATCAGCCTGACGAAGAGGGGAAATCTCACGATTCATATCGCGCTGATCCCTCTCCTCGATATCTTTTTGGATCTCGTCCAGGTTACAGGTTTCTCCTTTTTCCTGGAGTTCCAGGTAACGTCTTCTGGCACGGGGCAGTGAACTGGCCGTCAGGTAAATTTTTACATCTGCATCCGGAAGAATCGTTGTACCGATATCACGCCCGTCCATGACGACACTCATATCTTTTGCCAGTTTGCGCTGAAGGCTGAGGAGTTTCTCGCGGACACGCGGTACAGCGGAACTTACAGATGCCATATTTCCAACTTCTTCTGTTCGAAGATATGCATTTACATTTTCGCCGTTTAAAAGGACAATCTGCTCTCCGTCCTGATATTCGATAGAAATCTCGGCATTCTGGCAGGTATCACCGATCAGTTCTGTGTTATTTCGGTCGACACCTTCGCGGAGAAGGTAAAATGCCATCGCACGGTACATGGCTCCTGTGTCAACATAAATGAATGATAATTCTTTTGCCACACGTCTTGCGATCGTGCTTTTGCCGGCTCCGGCCGGTCCGTCAATTGCAATATTGTAGATCATGATATATCCTCCTGTTTATTCCTGCATACATCTGTTGCTGCTAGATATGCTGTTGACCATGCAATCTGAAGGTTATAACCGCCAGTCACAGCATCGAGATCGAGTACCTCACCGATAAAATACAGGTTTTTGATAAGTTTGGATTCCATACTTCCCGGTTTGATCTCCTTTACAGATACACCACCCCGGGTGACGACTGCTTCGGAAAAGCTGCCGAGTCCTGTAATGGTAAATGGAAAGGCTTTTACCAGAGAACCAAACGCAAGGCGCTCTTCTCTGGAAATGTCATGAATGACCTTATCTCCTGAAATCGGACCAAGATCAATGATCACAGGTGTCAGGGAAGACGGGAAAAGTACACCGATCACATTTTTGAACTGTTTATTCTGAGCAGAGGAAAACTCGCGTAAGATACGGTCATCCAGCTGTTCATGGGATAAAGCAGGTTTGAGGTCAAGAAAGGCATTCAGTTCTTCTCCCTTCTGGAGAAACTTACCAATCTTGGCACTGGAAGATAAAACCAGTGGTCCGGTAATGCCGAAATGCGTAAACATCATTTCGCCAAAATCCTGATAAACTGTTTTTTTGCCTCTTTTGATCGTCAGTTCTACGTTTCGCAGAGAAAGGCCTTTCATGAGAGGAATGTATTCTTCTCTGGTTGTAAGAGGGACAAGAGATGGAATACATTCTGTGACTTTGTGTCCTGTCTCGACAGCAAAGCGATAGCCATCCCCGGTAGAACCGGTAGTCGGATAAGATAATCCCCCGGTGGCAACAATTACAGAATCAGCTGTATAGATCTTATTATCTTTCAACTGTACACCGGTTACTATTCCATTTTCTGTCAGGATTTTTGAAACTTCACTGTGAAGTCGGATCTGTACATGATATTTCTTCATCAGTCGCTCAAGACCATGAATGATGTCTGAGGAGTGATCGGATACCGGGAACACACGATTGCCGCGTTCTGTCTTTAACGGAACACCTGCTTCTTCTAATAAAGCCATCATATCCTGACTGGTAAAGGAATAAAATGCACTGTAAAGAAATTTTGGATTACTCATAACTGCCTGAAGAAGTTCTTCAGGATCACAGTTATTTGTAACATTACAGCGGCCCTTTCCTGTAATATATACTTTCTTTCCAAGCTTTTCATTCTTTTCAAATAATAAGACGTCACAACCGTTTCTGGCTGCAATGATGGAAGCGAGCATACCTGCCGCCCCGCCGCCGACAATAATCACTTTGTTCATAAGTGCCCTTTCTGCAAAACAGACCCGTCAGATAACCTGACGGGCCTGCACCTTTGTTTTTATACCGGATATGCTCCGTTCTTTGTATCTGCTGCTTTTTCGTCTACTTTTTTCTCCTGTGCCTGACGGTATTTGAAGAAGTCTGTAGCTACCTGTGGGAACAGTGCGTAGGATAATACGTCCTCATCCTGCTCTTTGTAAGCGGACATTTCTGTTTCCAGTTTGTCCAGCTCGTTGTCAAGAAGATCTGCCGGACGGCAGGTGATCGGTTCTGCATCTCCGATGCACTTTTTCTGTACTTCCGGATTGAACGGTTTAACAGTTGCACCGTATTTTCCTAACAGGATATCTTTGGTTTCTTTTGTAACCATCTTGTATCTTTCGCCCATCAGTACGTTGAATACAGCCTGTGTACCAACGATCTGGGAAGATGGTGTAACGAGCGGCGGCTCACCGAGATCTTTACGAACCTTCGGAACTTCTTCCAGAACATCGTAGAATTTATCTTCTGCGTGCTGCTCTTTCAGCTGGGATGTCAGGTTGGAAAGCATTCCTCCCGGTACCTGGTACAGAAGAGTCTTGATGTTAACGCCAAGGTTCTTCGGATTCAGAAGTCCGCTGTCGAGAGCATCGTCACGGATCGGACGGAAGTAGTCAGCAATCTCAGCAAGGAGTTTCTGATTAAATCCTGTATCATATGGTGTACCTTTGAAGGTTTCTACCATAACTTCTGTTGCCGGCTGGGAAGTTCCCAGTGCAAATGGAGACATTGCAGTATCGATGATATCAACACCTGCTTCTACTGCTTTGAGGTATGTCATAGAAGCAACACCAGAGGTGTAATGTGTATGAAGGTCGATCGGGATGCTGACAGCATCTTTCAGTGCTCCGACAAGCTCTGTTGCTTTATATGGAAGCAGAAGACCTGCCATATCTTTGATACAGATAGAATCTGCACCCATCTCTTCGATACGTTTTGCGATGTTTACCCAGTAGTCAAGAGTATATGCATCACCTAATGTATAGGAAAGAGCAACCTGTGCATGTGCTTTTTCTTTGTTAGCAGCTTTGACTGCTGTCTGAAGGTTACGCATATCATTGAGGCAGTCAAAAATACGGATGATGTCGATTCCGTTAGCAGCAGATTTCTGTACGAAGTATTCTACTACATCGTCTGCGTATGGACGATATCCAAGGATATTCTGTCCACGGAACAGCATCTGAAGTTTTGTGTTCTTGAAGCCGTCACGTAATTTACGAAGTCTTTCCCATGGGTCTTCTTTCAGGAAACGAAGGGAAGCATCGAAAGTAGCTCCACCCCAGCACTCTACTGCGTGGTAGCCGACTTTGTCCATTTTATCAACGATCGGGAGCATCTGTTCTGTGGTAAGTCTTGTTGCAATCAGAGACTGATGCGCATCACGGAGAACAGTTTCCACGATTTTTACAGGTTTTTTTTCTAATTCAGCCATATTAATTCTCCTTGTATTTTTTTTAAGGAAGTTCGATTCACTAAATTCAGACTTCGCCAAAGGCTCGTCTTCATTAAGTTCCTTCGAACGACCTTCGTACTAAACTCAAACTCATTACATTCGTTTTCATTAAGTACTCTAGGTCAAACTCCGAAGATAGCCATGAATGTTCCGGCAGCAACGGCTGTTCCGATTACACCGGCTACGTTTGGTCCCATTGCATGCATCAGCAGGAAGTTTGTAGGATCTGCTTCTGCACCGACTTTCTGAGAAACTCGTGCTGCCATAGGAACGGCAGATACACCCGCAGAACCGATCAGAGGGTTGATCTTTCCACCGGAGAGTTTACACATCAGCTTACCAAGCATACATCCACCGAATGTACCGAATGCAAATGCTGCAAGTCCGAGAACAACGATTTTCAGAGTATCAATATTAAGGAATGCTTCTGCACTTGTAGAAGCACCTACAGATGTACCGAGCAGGATAACTACGATGTACATCAGGGCATTGGATGCAGTTTCTGTCAGCTGTTTAACAACACCACACTCACGGAACAGGTTACCGAGCATCAGCATACCTACCAGTGGAGCTGTTGTAGGAAGAAGTAAGCATACAACGATTGTGATTACGATCGGGAAAAGGATCTTCTCAAGTTTACTTACCGGGCGAAGCTGTTCCATCTTGATCTTACGTTCTGCTTCTGTAGTACAGAGTTTCATGATCGGCGGCTGAATGATCGGAACCAGGGACATATAGGAATATGCCGCCACCGCGATCGGTCCCATTAAAGTAGTCTGACCAAGTTTTCCGGCAAGGAAAATGGATGTAGGGCCATCTGCTCCACCGATGATAGAGATTGCTGCTGCTGCTTTTCCGTTGAATCCAAGGAAGATTGCAAGGAAGTATGCAACATAGATACCAAGCTGTGCAGCTGCTCCGAGAAGGAAGCTCTTCGGATTGGCAATCAGCGGACCGAAGTCTGTCATTGCACCAACTCCCAGAAAGATCAGGGATGGAAGAATACTCCATTCATCAAGCAGATAGAAGTAATGAAGAAGACCACCAACACCGTTGGACATGTCTTCCGGATTTGCCATAATGTCCGGGTAGATATTTACCAGAAGCATACCAAAAGCGATCGGAACCAGAAGAAGCGGTTCGAATCCTTTTTTGATAGCAAGATATAAGAATACACACGCCACTGCGATCATCAGGTAGTTTCCCCATGTAAGATTGAAGAATGCTGTCTGATGGATCAGGTTGGACAAGGTTTCTGTTACATAAGACATTTGATTACCTCCCGTCCTAGTTCATTGTAGCCAGAGTATCTCCGTTTTCTACGGATGCACCTTCGGATGTATCGATGCTGGCTACAGTACCATCCTGAGGAGCTACAACCGGGATCTCCATCTTCATGGATTCCAGAATTACGATATTGTCACCGGCTTTTACTGCCTGTCCTGCAGAAGCAACGACTTTAAGAACTTTGCCTGGTACTGAAGCGGTAACTTTAACTGCGCCTGCGCCTGCTGCCGGAGCTGCTGCTTTAGGAGCTGCTGCCGGAGCTGCTTTAGGAGCTGCAACCGGTGCTGCTGTCGGAGCGGAAACGCTTCCTGTTTCTTCTACAGTAACTTCATATGCTGTTCCGTTTACAGTGATTGTATAACTTTTCATTTTAAATCCTCCTAATTGTCAATTACCTTTTTTTACGATTGATTTTACGGATGGAACGAACAACAAATCCGTCTGTTGAAGTTCCTTCGGATGCTGCGATAGCTGCTGCGATTACAGCGATCAGTTCTGAATTATCAGCTTCCTGTACAGGAGCTGCGGCAACCGGAGCCGGTGTCGGTGCAGAAGCTGCCTCTTCTGCTGCTTTTTTCTTTGCTTTTTCCTGCTGTGCTCCGGAGCCAGGAATAAACTGGAACAGAGAGATCAGGAAGATCAGCATGATAAGAATTACGAATACAGTTCCGATACCCATCAGTGTGTTCAGCGCTGCATTTTTCATAGTTGTAGCAAATGAATATTTTACATCTACAGACATGGAAGTTGGAGTAAGGTTTTTGTCGAATACGTATACGAATTCAGCATTTTCTTTTTCAAATTCAACAGGTACTGTAACGGTATATTCATCACCTGAATATTCGATCTCAGCAGATCCGGTTTCTTTCAGGTCACCGAGTTCTTCTCTTACACCATCCCATGCAGCCATTGCATTTTCGGTGAATTCATCACCAGATTCCTGATATGCTGCAATCTGATCATCTGTCAGAGGAATGATCGTCTCGGTCAGACCTTCAGCAGTTGTCTCGATCGTTGTTTGTGTCTGTGCGTCAATTTCATCATCTGCCAGAACCAGAGATGCACCGGAAAATGTAATGGATGCGGCACATACGACTGCTGTCAGGACAGAGGAAGCTTTTTTAAACATCTGATTCATATGCTCACCTCACTTAGACTGTGCCATGTTTTTTGGATGGACGGTCTTCTCTCTTTGTGAAAAGCATTTCAAAAGCTCCGATTACATATTTACGTGTATCAGCTGGAGCAATTACAGTGTCAACATATCCTCTTGCTGCTGCAGATTCTACATTGGACTGAAGTTCTCTGTATGCAGCTGCTTTTTCATTAAGTACTGCTGCTTCTTCACCCGGATACATGATCTTAGCTGCGAGGGAAGCATCCATCATACCGATCTCAGCGTTGTCCCATGCATATACAAGGTCTGCACCAACGGATTTACTGTTCATTGCAACATATGCTGTTCCATATGCTTTGCCGATCACAACGTTTACCTTCGGAACAGTTGCATCTGCAAATGCGTGAACCATTTCGCCAACTGCTTTTGCAATCATCTTTTCGCTGCAAAGAGTTGCCTTGAATCCTGTTACATTTGTAAGTGTCAGAACCGGAATATCAAATGCATCACAGAATTTAACGAATCCAGCTGCTTTTCTTGCACCTCTTGCAGAAAGAGTTCCGTCGAATTCTTCTGTTTTATTTCCTTCTGCGTCATAAACTTCTGTTCTGTTAGCTACGGCACCAACAGTTGCTCCGTTCAGACGAAGGAATCCTGTAACAACATCTTTACCGTAATCTTTCTTTGTTTCAAAGAAGATACCGTTGTCAGCGATTCTGGAAAGTGCAATAGATGTATCACCTGCGCATGCTGCGATATCATCACATGTACGGTTCAGATCATCTGTGCATTCTACGAAAGAATCATTGTCTTCGAAGTTAGATGGAAGAAGTCCGATCAGCTGACGGATCTGTCCGAGGATTTCTTCTTCAGAACCTGTTCCGTCTACAAGACCTGTTTCTTCACTCTGGAATGCAGCTGCAGCTGTATCACATTTTTCAGTATAGTTTCCATCCAGTGCGTTCGGGCTGTTTACGAACATTTTGCCTTTTTTGGATTCGATGAATGTGAAATCTGTAAGAGCTGGGATGATTGCCATACCACCGCCGCATGTACCAAATACAGCTGTGATCTGCGGGATCATTCCGGAAGCCAGTGTCTGTTTCAGGTAGATGGATCCGAATGCTTCAAGAGCATCGGTAGCTTCCTGCAGACGCATACCTGCACAGTCAACCAGACCGATCACAGGAGCTCCTGTCTTCATTGCCAGGTCATACAGAGCGGTAATCTTTCTGGCATGCATTTCACCAACAGTTCCGTTTAATACGGAAGCATCCTGGCTGTATACATATACAAGATTTCCGTCAATCACACCATATCCGGTAATAACACCGTCTGAAGGCGCTTTTGTCTCAGTTAAATTGAAATCTGTGGATCTGGCTGTTACGCTTTTTCCGATTTCAACAAAACTGTTTGCGTCAAGCAAAGAAGTGATTCTTGTGCCTGCTAAGCTTTGTGTTGCATTACTCATTCTTTCTTGCCCTCCATTTTATAAAATTTTAAATATAACCAAAATTTTAGCCGATTATAATTGTAACCTGTTTTCAAGTTTTTTTCAATAGATTTCCTGTTTTTTTGTTAAAAGTTTAACTCCTATGTTGTTTTTTCTACATTCCAAAGAAAAAATGTCGATATCAAAAAACTTCTCCCGTAGAAGGAGAAGTTTTGGATGTTAATGAAAAAAATTCTTAAATACAACGCGGGCACAATGAATAAATGTATTTTTCTGCACGTTGTCTGCTGCCACTACAGGATATGAAGCAATTATTCTGTGATTCAGAGTGTAGACGACCTGTCCGACCTGCTCACCCTTTTTTACAGGGGCAGTCAATTCATCCTTCAGCCGGATCTGATACTGGAGTACATCGGTTTTTCCCAGAAGGATCATTTTATTTTTTTCAGCATCTGTAATTGATATCCTGCCGTTAAGATATACTTTGTATTGAAAAGAGGATTCGTCAAGAATACCGTTTCTGACAGGGATGTACCGTAGATTCGGCTCCCGCCAGAAAGTCTGATATTCATAGTTTTCTGCACCATAATTAAGAAGCTGCAGCGTATCCTGCCATTTATATGTTTTGTGTCCGGGCCATCCGGAGCCGAGCAGAGAAACAATAAAAATTTTTCCGTCTTTTTTACAGGCACATACATAACAGTATCCGGCCTCACCGGTATATCCGGTTTTTCCTGAAAGAACTCCATCGGTCATATGCAGAAATGCGTTTGTATTATGAACAGAAAAAGTTCTTTTTTTGCTCAGGTCTGAAAAGCTGTATTCCTCTGTCTGCGTGATTTTAAGAAAAGTATTACTGCGAATTGCATATCGCATGATCAAGGCAAGATCTTCGGCAGTAGTGTGATGAGTTCCATCAGAGTCTTCTGCATCCAAACCGTTCGGGGTAAGGAAATGTGTATTTTTACAACCTAGTTCTTTGGCTTTCTGATTCATCATTTTTGAAAAATTTTCTACAGATCCGCCGATATGTTCTGCGATTGCGACCGCAGAATCGTTATGGCTCTGCAACATCAATGAATACAGAAGATCTTCGAGATAATACTGCTCTCCTTTTCTGAGTCCAAGACGGACTTCAGGCTGCCTGGCAGCATTAGAAGAAATCACTACATAATCGTCCCCTTTTCCATGTTCAAGGGCGAGGATACAGGTCAGAACCTTGGTAGTGCTTGCGTTGGGTCTGGGAACAGAACCTTCCTTTTCAAACAGAACGCGCCCGGAATCAGCATCCATCAGAACAGCAGACAGTGCATGCAGATCTCCCGGCGATGTCCCGGTATGTGTGGCGGACGCTGTCTGAGACAGAATGGAAGAATCTGGAACAAGCTGAATTGAATGATCCATAGATGCGGCTGTTTGTGATAAAGATGTGAACAGAAAACTTACAGCCAACAGTGACAGAATAAAAAATGTTCGTCTGAATTTCATAGTCCACCTCTCTTTGATATAAGACTATTTTATGCAGACGAACTGGTATTATTCTTTTTATCCATTATAGGTTCTTCGCCAGCGGTCAGACAGTGGGATGTCTTCATGGCTTAACATAAACAGTTCAGAAAGTGCATCTGGTGCTTCTTCAATAGAATGAATATAAAATTGACGCAAGGTATGCACGGGAATGGCACTTCCCGGAATAGGATCTTTTTCCATGAAATATTCCATCATCTCTGAGGAAAGCTTTTTGCCGGCTGCTTTTGACAGAAAGGTAAGAAATTTTTTTCTTCTTCCATGGTTATCATAAACCAGACAGTTTGTAATCAGCTTCATGCGTCTGAGCGAAGTAAGGATATCTCGGGTATTGATACGGGGAATTGCGCGATGAATGACCCGGGCATAGGTCATGCGGGGAAGAACTCCACATGCAGGATAATAATGATAAGGGTCTCGCCCGGTCTCAAGCATAAGTGTCCGGTCAAATTCTTTTTCAAGCAGAGTATGTGAAATTACTTTCTTTTCAGCCATTTCATATACATAAGGATGGCAGGAACTGTCCAACAGGTAATGACATCCAAAACCAAGAAGATATGCCAGCAGTTTTTGGTCATGAGTCTGTCTGACCAGGGTCATGCCACGCTCAAAAAAGGGGGCCGCGATTTCCTTATGCATAGCAATGCCGGTCCCTGTAACTCTGGTATTGAGCATATGATAAAACAGGATGTCCGGACCATGAAGTCCGATACGGTACAGGTTAACATTTTTGCGGATTATCTGCTGTATTTCCGCAGGAAGTCCGGCATAAACTTTTTTTCCATATAGATCATGTGCATATGTGGTTGGCATGCAGAATACACCTCTCTTTCTTAAATGTCAAGTTTTAGCTGAATCTCCTCTTCTGCTTCTGCCTTGAAGTCTTCCAGTCGTACCGGGTCTACAGATGGAAGTTCTTCCAGCCCCTGTACGCCAAAGCAGCGGAGAAATTCTTCAGTCGTGCCGAGCAGAATCGGGCGGCCGGGAGCATCCAGTCGTCCAAGTTCTTTTACCAGATCATATTCTACAAGTTTGTTAATTGCGTGGTCACATTTTACTCCTCGGATTTTTTCGATTTCTGCCTTGGTTACAGGCTGTTTGTATGCAATAATGGAGAGCGTTTCCAGCATAACATCGGTAAGTGCCGGCTTTTTAGGGTGCATGGCAAGACGGATCAGATATTCATAATATTCTTTTTTACTGCACATCTGATAAGACTGTTCCAGTTCAATGATTTGAATGCCACGTTCTTCTGCCTGATAACGATCCATCATATTCTGGATGATCTTACGGGTGGTTTCTTTATCCTGCTGTATGGCATCCGCTATTTGAGAAAGCTCAACGGATTCTCCCATTGTGAACAGAATGGCTTCGATAGCAGCTTCCAGTTTTTTGATTTCCATATAAGTCGTTCCTCAATTTCTGTTTGTTATTCATCTGCAAATTCGGTCAGATGCGTCCAGGTTTCCGGATTCTGTGTTACAGTAACCTGAATATCATCAAAAAGATTGTCCTGTTCTACCTGAATATATCCCATTTTCATCAGTTCCAGTATGGAAAGAAAGGTGACTATGATCTGTACACGCGAAGACTGTCGGGTCAGAAGCTGGCGGAAACTGAAATGGCTGTGTTCAGCAGCATAACTTTTCATATCCAGCATTTTATCAGAAAGGCTGACCTCTTCTTTTTCGATGGTACCGAATTTGCTGCGGATCGGGTCAATCTTGGCTTCCTGACGTTTCAGTACAGACTGATAAATGTTGTTCAGATGTTCCAGAGTCAGACCGGCAAGAAGTTCTGCCGGATCAACAGGTTCCTGATATCTCAGAACTTCCTCTGGTATGGAAGGAGACTTGTAAAAAACGCCGGTAGCATTGTCCATGTAATCTTTTAGCTCATAAGACATATATTTGTACATCTTATATTCCAGAAGTTTCTGAACAAGCTCTTCACGGGGATCTTCTTCCTCTCCTTCTTCATTTATTTCTTTTGGAAGAAGCATTTTGCATTTGATATCCAGAAGGGTTGCTGCCATGACCAGAAATTCACTCATGGTCCCCAGATCCTCCTGTTCCATGGAATGCAGATATTCCATATACTGATCAGTGATTTCCACGATTGGGATATCATAGATATCAATTTTATTTTTTTCTATTAAATGGAGCAAAAGGTCGAGAGGACCCTCAAATACGTTAATTTTTACAGGTATTGCCATAAATGAATTCCTTTTGGTTTCAGTGGTGAATTTTTACAAAAAGCAACTCCCGTGGATTATGGATCCGAACAGGAATTGTATGTTCTCCAAGACCGGCACTTACAATCATATGCTGCCTGCCTTTTTGGAAATCTCCGCAACAGTATGGGGGAAATAAAAGATACTGTGGACAGGTCAGACCGTGATGTTCGCTAAGTCTCATGATTCCACCGTGATAGTGTCCGGACAGGATCAGATCCGCCCCCCAGGAAAAATA
This sequence comes from Blautia sp. MSJ-19, assembly GCF_018918125.1. Lineage (GTDB taxonomy): Bacteria > Bacillota > Clostridia > Lachnospirales > Lachnospiraceae > Blautia_A. The sequence goes on along the minus strand of NZ_JAHLQA010000034.1, from coordinate 189,176 downwards.
CGTATTACCATATTTGGGATTATGTGCCAGAAGTACATGAATCCCGGACTGGGAGGGGATACCGATCAGTTTTTCCATGAAAGTCAGACTCAGTGCCGGTGAATTGGGTTTGTGATAATATTCGAGCGGAAGTTCCAGACCATAAAAAACAAAGTCGGTATCACCCAGACAGATATCCACATGTTCATTATGAAGGAAACAGATACCTGCACTTGTGAGAAGCCTTTCGTAATTGAGATAAAATTCTCGACTTTCCGGATTCAAAAGCATTTTATATTCATGATTTCCAAGTGCATAAAAGATCGGAACACGGTCACACAGGCGTAGTAAAAGTCCGGCAGCAGATTCCATGGTTTCATGTCTGTGATTAACGATCATGTCTCCGCAGACCAGAATGGCATCTGGTCTGCCTTCGGCAATTGCAGCATAAAGTTGCTGATGATTGTTTCCAAAAACGAGTCCGTGAAGATCAGCGAGGACTGCGAAAGTTACGCTGCGTCCTGCTGGCAGACGATGATCAGAAACAGAATAAGTACGGGTTCTAAAAGTTTTCATCATTGTCCTCTGTTGATTGTCTGGTGGCTGTTATTTACCAAATCCACAATTTGGGAATGTGCATATCTCACAGTTTAAACAAAGTCCGCCCTCGCCGTAAGCGGAAATTTCCTCAGCACAGATCGGATCATCTGCCATGATTCTTGGAAGAATCAGATCAAAGATCGTTCTGCGGGCATACATGACACAACCTGGAAGTCCAAGGATCGGAATAAGTTTTTCCCCTTTGTTATAATAAGAAAGAAGCAGCATTGCTCCGGGGAGAACCGGTGCACCATAAGTAATGATTTCTGTGCCGGTATCCTTGATTGCACCCGGTGTGCGGTCATCAGGATCCACACTCATTCCACCACTGCAGATTACCATATCTGCCCCTTTGTCAATGAAGTCCAGAATATCCCTTGTAATTTGATGACGATCATCGCCAGGCATGGTCTGCCCGATTACACAACAGGAATATTCTTCTAATTTTTCGCGTAACACAGGGGTAAACGTATCTTTGATCAGTCCCTTCTGAACTTCACTTCCGGTGGTTACGATAGCAGCTTTTTTGCTGTGGAACGGAAGAATGGAAAAAATGGGATCCGCTCCTGCGACTTCTGTCGCGTGCTCCATCTTTTCTTTTTCTATGACCAATGGGATGATTCGCGTTCCGGCAATTTTATCTCCTTTTTTGACAGGAAAGTCTCCATGACGTGAAGCAATCATCATCTCTCCAAGGCGGTTAACTGCCAGAAGAGCGTCACGACGGATCTTGAGAATACCGTTACAATCCGCAATCAGTTCAATTTTACCTTCTTTGATTTCACTGCCATGCATATGGCTGCCTGCAGAAATTTTGTAAAGGATTTCAGCAGCTTCGTTTTCGTGAAGAATTCCTTCTTGTTTTTCCCAGACAAAAAGATGTTCTTTGCCTACGGAAAGGAGGGCGGGAATATCTTCTTCACGGACAACATGCCCCTTTTTAAAAAGAACTCCCTTTTTTTCATCTTTTATGATCTGGGTAATATCGTGACAAAGCACATGACCTACAGCATCTTCAGTTCGAATTTCTTTCATGATATCTTTTCTCCTGTCTGTGAGATATTATGCAAATGCGTTTTGAATAATATTATACCCTTAACAGATGACCTTGTCAAAAGATTTCAGGTATCCGGAAGAACCGGTCAGAACCAGAAAGTATAGAGTATTTCCCGGATACAGTCCGGATATGTCTGTTTTTTTACAGTCTGTGCATAAAGAACCGACACACGCCCAAGTTCTTTGTGTCCATTGGAATATATGACTTCTCCGGCTTTATCTCCTTTTTTGACCGGAGCATCTGCACTTTGGGGAAGAATATACGATTTCTGTATTTCTGTAAGTGCTGTACCATCTGTACTCAGGTAACGAAAAGTTTTTTCGTATTTCAGAGAAACAGAAGAAATTTTTCCCTGACGGATCGGAATATCAGGAAGAGGATCTGGTTGTTCATCGGTATAGATGCTGCAGTGTGAAAAACCATAGTCCAGAAGCGTTGCAGCATCTTTTAGTCTGGCCTTATAGTCCGGAGCAGCCATGACTACGGAGATCAATGTAAGATTTTTTTGTTCTGCTACTGCTGAGAGACAGAAGCCGGCTTTACTGGTACTTCCTGTTTTCAGACCTTTGCAGCCAGGGTAAGTGCGAATCAGCCGATTGGTATTTGTCAGTCCAAATTCTTTGCTGCCCTGTCTGGTCACATGTGTGATATTTTCCATCCAGATAGAAGAATATTTAAAAATTTCCGGATAATTTATGATCAGTTCCCGACTCATGATAGCAATGTCCTGTGCAGTAGTATAGTGCTCATCGGAATCTGTCAGACCACAGCAATCTGTAAAATGGGTGTTTTTCATTCCAAGAGAAGCTGCTCTCTGATTCATTTGTGCTACAAATTCTGATTCACTTCCGGAAATGAATTCAGCCATGGCAACGCTGGCATCATTTCCAGAGGCAATCACAATGCATTTAATCAGTGTTTCCACAGTCTGAGTTTCCCCTTCCTCAAGAAACACCTGTGAACCACCCATGGACTTGGCATGTGCACTGGTCGTAACCGTATCATTCAATTGGATACTGCCATCATGAATTTTGTCAAAAATAAGAATTAAAGTCATGATTTTAGTTACACTGGCAGGGCTTCTGCGTGTATCTTTATCTTTGGCATAGAGAATCTGCCCACTTTCTGCTTCCATAAGTACACCACTTGGGGCAGAAATCTCCGGAGAAACAGCTTCTATCGGTTCTGCCAGTATGTTTGCCGTGTTCATATACAGAATAAAAAATGTGAGAATTATAGAAAGAAGACATCGGTTTTTGCTGTTCATAAAAACCTCAGAGGAACTGTTTGTTATTATTGTAAAAGAAAATAGTCTGAATTATGACTTAAAAAGAACACAGGACATCTCATTAACAAGTAAAAATGTCCTGTGTTTTATAAAAATCAGAGTAATGGGGCAAATAAACGGAGAATGCTCTGAAATCCTCGAATGATTACATTACGTTTTTTACAGAATTCGATGCTGATTGGATCGCAATAGTTGAGTGTTTCCTGAAAATCAGCAAGGATGTCCTGGATAACATTATTTTTGTAAAACCAGACACCATTTTCAAAATGAAGATACAGACTGCGATAGTCCAGATTGATGGTACCGACTACAGCAATCTCATCATCACAGACAAAAGATTTTGCATGCAGAAATCCAGGCTGATATTCATAGATTCGTACACCCGCTTCCAGAAGCTGTTCATAGTAAGATTGTGTCAGAAGAAAAACCATCTTTTTGTCGGGAATGCCTGGTGTCATGATCCGGACATCGACCCCACTTTTGGCGGCCAGACAAAGCGCTGTCATCATCTCATTGTCGATGATCAGGTATGGGGTACAGATATAAACATATTTTCGGGCACGATTAATAATGTTCAGATAAACATTTTCTCCAACAATCTCTCCGTCAAGAGGCGTATCACTGTATGGTTGTACAAATCCATCGCTTTCGAAAGGTTCTGGATGAAAACGGTGTGGAAGGTATGCCTCATGATCAATTGAATCTGTAGAGTTGGCGATTACATTCCACATATGCAGAAACATAACGGTCATATTCCAGACTGCTTCGCCTTTTAGCATAACAGCAGTATCTTTCCAATGTCCAAAACGACGTTTCTGGTTGATATATTCATCTGCCAGATTGATGCCACCGGTAAAACCTGTCTTTCCGTCAATCACGCATATTTTCCGATGATCGCGATTATTCTGTACGATATTCAGAAGTGGGCGAAAAGGATTAAATACCTGGCACTGAATTCCTTTTCCTTTTAAAAAGCGATCATAATGATACGGAAGAGTGGTCAGACAGCCAAAGCCGTCATAAATCAGACGGACATCAACGCCCTCGGAAGCCTTGCGCTCCAGAATATCCAAAATCGTACGCCACATGACCCCATCGTTGATAATAAAATATTCAATATAAATGTAGTGTTCTGCCTGTTCCAATTCCCGGACCAGAACAGGGAACATGTCATCTCCCACTTGAAAATACTCTGCAGTTGTATTTGTATGGACTGGAAAACTGGAATACTGATGGATATATCTGGACTGTACGGCAGCAGAAGGCGATTCTTCTTTTAAAGCTTCGGTTGTTTCTGGTACAGCTTTCATATAGGGCAGACTTTCTTCCTGAACCTGTGCGTATTTGTTCTGTATTTCCTGTGCAATTCTGGATTTGCCAAAAAGCAGATACAGAAGCACACCAAATACAGGAACTGTCATGATCAGGATTGTCCAGCCAAGTTTGTACGAAGGATTGATCTTTTTGTTTACGATCCAAAGGACAATCAAAACACTGAGAATTCCTATTATGTTGGAAAAATATTTTGAATATGCAGCAAGTCGCCAGGCAGTGATCAGAAGCCAGGCCATCTGAACAAGCAAAGCAATTGCAACATAGAAGATTCTGTTAAATAATAACTGTAGGATCTTTTTAAAGGTATGGACAATACGATGCATATAGATTTCCTTTAGTCATTGTTACAGCATTGTTAATTGAGTGACAATTTGCAAATTTTAAAAATCCCTGACGAACTTGTCGCCAGGGATTTTTTGCGCACAATTAATTATATTTACGTTTTCTTGCGGCTTCAGATTTTTTCTTACGACGAACGCTTGGTTTCTCGTAATGCTCTCTCTTGCGGATTTCCTGCTGGATACCTGCTTTTGCACAGCTTCTCTTGAATCTGCGAAGAGCGCTATCTAAAGTCTCGTTTTCTTTTACGATAACGTTTGACATAGACTCACACCTAACCTCCCTCCAGTTGTAGATTGTGCTAAAATACAACTGTCTGGGTATTTTTCTTGCACGACTGTTATTATATAACATAGTGATAACATTCGTCAACATCTTTTGGCTAAATTTAGAAAAAAATTATTTTTGACAAAAAATGCGCTTTTTAGTGAATCTGCTGTTCCAGGATTCCTGCTGCTGCTTTGACTGCTTCGTCCGCTTTTTCCGGATTCTTTCCGCCGGCCTGAGCCATGTTCGGACGGCCGCCGCCGCCACCGCCTACGATCGCTGCGACACCTTTGATAAGGTTACCTGCATGTGCTCCTGCTTTCTGTGCTGCATCTGTAGCCATGGCAAGGAGATTTACTTTGCCGCCGTTTACAGCGGCAAGGACAACAACGCCCTCTCCGATCTTTTCTTTGAGCTGGTCGCCAAGATCACGGAGTCCGTTCATGTCAACGCCCTCAACCTTGGCTGCAAGGAGTTTCACGCCTTTGACATCTACGATCTGATCCATGACATCACCGAGAGATCCCTGAGCCAGTTTGCTCTTGAGGGATTCGTTCTCGCTCTGGAGAGATTTGACTTCTGCCTGGAGATGTGTGATCTTCTCAGCAACTTCTGCCGGCTGTGCCTTGAGTGCTTTGGCAGCCTCATGAAGCATAGCTTCCTGTTTCTTATAATATTCAATAACACCGTTTCCTGTCAGTGCCTCGATACGACGTACACCTGCTGCGATACCGGCCTCGGATACGATCTTGAAGAGCATGATAGAGCTTGTGTTCTTAACGTGTGTACCACCGCAGAGTTCTTTGGAGAAGTCGCCCATGGATACGACACGTACCTTCTGGTCGTATTTCTCGCCGAACAGAGCCATTGCACCGGATTTCTTGGCTTCTTCGATATCCATGACATCTGTCACTACAGGAAGAGCTGCCTGGATCTCTTTGTTTACGAGAGCTTCTGCCTCTGCGATCTCTTCCGGTGTCATTGCCTGGAAGTGTGCGAAGTCGAAACGAAGTCTGTCAGGAGTTACCAGGGAACCTTTCTGTTCTACGTGAGAACCAAGGACAGTCTTGAGTGCTTTCTGGAGAAGATGTGTTGCACTGTGGTTCTTCTCTGTGTCACGGCGGGCCTGCTCATTGACTTTAAGAGTTACAGTCTCTCCTGTGGAAAGCATTCCGGATTCCATATGTCCGACATGACCGAATTTACCGCCACGAAGTTTGATGGTATCTTCTACTACAAATTTGCCATTTGCAGTCTCGATCACACCAGTATCACCTTCCTGTCCACCCATGGTAGCGTAGAATGGTGTTTCTTTTACAAATACAGTACCTTTCTGACCTTCCATCAGAGAAGTTGCGATTTCTTTTTCTGTTGTGAGAACTGTGATTTCGGAATCATATGTGAGGTGATCGTATCCTTCGAACTCTGTCGTTACGTTGACATCGATCTCATCATATACGGTAGCGTCAGCTCCCATGTAGTTGGTCACTTCACGTGCAGTACGTGCTTTGACTCTCTGCTCTTCCATTGCTTTCTGGAAGCCGTCTTCGTCGATTCCGTAACCCTTTTCCTCAAGGATCTCTTTGGTAAGGTCAAGCGGGAATCCGTAAGTATCGTACAGTTTGAATGCATTTTCTCCGGAAAGAGTTTTTACTCCGGCTGCTTTCATTTCTTCTTCCATGTCTGCAAGGATGCGGAGACCCTGGTCGATGGTCTTGTTGAACTGGTTCTCTTCGTTTGTCAGGACTTTGAAGATGAACTCTTTCTTTTCTTCCAGTTCCGGATATCCTGCTTTGGATCCGTTGATCACTTCTGCACTGAGCTTTGCAAGGAAAGTTCCCTTGATTCCCAGAAGACGTCCATGACGTGCTGCACGACGGATCAGACGACGGAGTACATATCCACGTCCTTCATTGGTCGGCATGATACCATCGGAGATCATAAATGTTGCAGAACGGATATGATCTGTGATCAGACGGATGGATACGTCATCCTGATAGTTCTTCTCATATTCCTTGCCTGCGATCTCGCATACCAGGTTACGAAGTGCACAGATGGTATCTACATCAAAGATAGAGTCAACATCCTGAACAACAACTGCCAGACGCTCAAGACCCATACCTGTATCGATGTTCTTCTGTTTCAGGGTTGTATAGTTTCCGTTTCCATCGTTCTCGAACTGAGTGAATACGTTGTTCCATACTTCCATGTAACGGTCGCAGTCGCAGCCTACGGTGCAACCAGGCTTGCCGCAGCCGTATTTCTCTCCACGGTCATAGTAGATCTCAGAACATGGACCGCAAGGACCTGCGCCGTGCTCCCAGAAGTTATCTTCTTTACCGAAACGGAAAATTCTGTCTGCCGGGATTCCGATTTCTTTATTCCAGATGTCGAATGCTTCATCATCATCCAGATATACTGACGGGTACAGTCTGTTTGCATCCAGACCAACGACTTCTGTCAGGAATTCCCAGGACCAGTGGATTGCTTCTGTCTTGAAGTAATCCCCAAAAGAGAAGTTACCAAGCATCTCAAAGAAGGTACCGTGACGTGCTGTCTTACCAACGTTTTCGATATCACCGGTACGGATACATTTCTGACATGTGGTGACTCTTGTTCTCGGCGGTTTCTCTGCGCCTGTAAAATATGGTTTCAGTGGAGCCATACCTGCGTTGATCAGCAGGAGGCTCTTGTCTCCCTGAGGTACCAGGGAGAAGCTTTTCATTGCGAGATGTCCTTTGCTCTCCATGAAATCAAGGAACATCTGACGAAGTTCGTTTACTCCGTATTTCTTCATGATTCTTTCCTCCTAAAAGTATTTATCAAAAAAATACTTATTATTTAGCATAAACTCTGTTGAATTTCTTTTTGCCTCGTTTGAGGACAACACCGTCACCTGCGAGTGCGTCTTTGGCAACTGTGTGTTTGATGTCTGTGATCTTTTCACCGTCGATGGAAACGCCGCCCTGCTCGATCGCACGACGTCCCTCAGAACGTGTCGGAACAAGACCTGCCTTGATCAGCATTGTGATAAGGTCGATGGTTCCCTCTTCTGTGAAATCTTCATCAGTCAGCTCTGTGCTTGGCATATGTGCAGTGTCTGCGCCGCCGGAGAACAGTGCTCTTGCACCTTCCTGAGCTTTCTTGGCTTCTTCTTCGCCGTGAACCAGGTTGGTCAGCTCGTATGCAAGGATCTCTTTGGCTTTGTTTAACTGGCTTCCTTCCCATTTGGCCATCTCGTCGATCTGTTCAAGCGGAAGGAAAGTAAGAAGACGCATACATTTGATAACGTCTGCATCGTCTACGTTTCTCCAGTACTGGTAGAAATCAAATGGAGATGTCTTGTTCGGATCAAGCCATACAGCACCGGACTGTGTCTTACCCATCTTCTTACCTTCTGAGTTCAGAAGAAGTGTGATGGTCATAGCGTATGCATCTTTGCCAAGTTTACGACGGATCAGTTCTGTACCGCCGAGCATGTTGCTCCACTGGTCATCACCGCCGAACTGCATATTGCAGCCGTATTTCTGGTATAACATATAGAAGTCATAGCTCTGCATGATCATGTAGTTGAATTCAAGGAAGCTAAGTCCTCTCTCCATACGCTGTTTGTAGCACTCTGCAGTAAGCATACGGTTTACTGAGAAATGAGCTCCTACATCACGAAGCAGATCTACATAGTTCAGATTCAGAAGCCAGTCAGCATTGTTGACCATCAGTGCCTTGCCATCGGAAAAGTCGATGAAGCGGGACATCTGTTTCTTGAAGCAGTCAATGTTGTGCTGGATGGTTTCTTTTGTCATCATCTGACGCATGTCAGTTCTTCCTGACGGGTCACCGATCATACCGGTACCGCCGCCGAGAAGTGCGATCGGACGGTTGCCTGCCATCTGGAGACGTTTCATCAGGCAGAGCGCCATGAAGTGTCCTACATGAAGGCTGTCTGCGGTAGGGTCAAATCCGATGTAGAAAGTAGCCTTACCGTTGTTTACCATTTCTTTGATCTCGTCTTCGTCTGTTACCTGGGCGATCAGGCCTCTGGCCTTAAGTTCTTCCCATACTGTCATAATAATTTCCTCCTGTTATGAGATGCAGAAAACTGCCAAGCAGTTTTCTTTACATGCTATGGTATAAAAAAGCCCGGTTCCTGTCCGCTTAGGACGAGAACCGGGTCCCGTGATACCACCTAAATTCGCAGGAAAATATTCCTACCTCATTAAGCACGATAACGAGCGCCAATTCGTCGCAGCCTACTATATTTGTTCGGTGCGAAGCTCCGGGATGTATTCACAAAAGTCGTGCACGTGCCTCTCACCAACCGGCAACTCTCTGTGTGTGTTTCTTCTGCTACTTCTTCCCATCAAAGCCGATATTATATACTTCTAAAAGTATACAAATTGAAAAAAAGTTTGTCAAGTATGTTTTATGGCACTTTAACAACTTAAAGTGCCATAAAAGTATTTCTATATTGAAAATAGTTTAAAAAAATGCTGTAAAAATTTTACTGAGCAGCAACATCTGCTTCAGAAAGTACAAATCCTTCACGGACCTTCTGCATTAAAGTCTTTGCCTTATCTACAGTAGTCTGGTCAGGTACCATAACGTAAGCTTTCTGACTCATAGAGTATGGTTTCTGTGAATCACCGGTACCATCTGCACTATAGGAAAGAACCTGCCAGCTGCCACCATCATCCAGCTGCTGTTTTACCAGAGAGGTAATTACATCATAAGGAACATTTGTCTCAAAACATCCGGACAGACTGTTTAAGAGTGACAGATAATTTTTAAGAAGATCCGGGGAAGTAATTTTGTTTAAAACGCCCTGAATAACAGCCATCTGGTTTCTTCCGCGCTGACGGTCACCTTCTGCGAAAGAATATCTTTCACGGCAGAACGCAAGTGCCTGCTCACCATTGACCTGATTGCTTCCTTTGTTGAAATGGAAACCTTCTACGTTTTTGGAAGTAAAATCATAATCAGAATCAATTGTAATTCCACCAAGTGCATCAATGATCTTGATAAATCCCGCAAAGTTCAGACGGAAATAATAATTGATATCAATGTCATACAGCATATCCAGTGTATCCATACATACGTTTACGCCATAAATACCTGCATGCGTAAGTTTATCCGGAACTCCATTGGAGATGGAAAGCGGAACATAATAATCACGCGGAGTGGAAATCATCAATACCTGCTTAGTCTGTGGATTAACCGTAAGAATAATGTTGACATCACTCAGGCTGGAAGATGTCATCGCTCCCCTTGTATCGATACCGCTGATATAAATTGTATAAACCTGATCAGTTACAGCAACATCCTTTGATGTATTTACAGTAGTATCTGTAGTAGTTGTTGTGTTGACTGGTGCAGGTGTGTTGCGTTCGATCAAAGTCTCCACCTGTTCAGAAGCAATCTGACGAATCTGGGAAGAGAAAGTGGAATAATTGTCCATCTGATCAAGCACATCCAGATAAGCACGGTTAAGCACAATTGCCTGACAATCTCCCTTCAGAAGTCCATCTGCAAGTTCGGTAAGGCTGTTGTATTCTTTAAGTGCGGCTTCAGAACCTGTCTCATAGGACATCTGCTGAAGCGCTGTGTCGGTATTGTTGCGGTCAAGATCTGAAAGGATACCAAAAGAATATCCTGAGGCATCCAGTAATGTCTGTGCTGCATCATCCTGTTTGACATAAACATTGATTTCAGTGATTTCTTTATTTACACCGGTAATATCATCCAATGTAGAAACTGTCTTGTAAATATAAAATCCGGCAATTCCAAGAATTGCAAGAATCACGATCATCAGAATGACTCCAATCCAGAAACGAATCTGTTTGCGAAATTTTCTGACGAGCAGATAAACTACAAGGAGCAGAACAAGCTGCACTGCAAATACGATAGCAACGTATTTCGCTGAAAGCAGATTTGTATATAGCAGCAATACAGTGAAAGCGATTTCTGCTACAAACAACAGTATAGTTAAAATGATTCCAGGCAGACGATCCTGTTTTTTGGTTATTCTCATTTTTTCACGTCCTATAATTTTATTTTTCAACAATAACAGTTAAAACCGCATTGTTGGAAATGTTGTTTTGTGAGTCAATTACATAGTAAGTGCATTTGTATGTACCCGGAATGGCTGAATTCACTTCACCGGTAATCTGGATCTTACGCCAAAGAGCATAAGGATCATCTACATCATCCGTGATATTATCTACATAAGATAAAAGATCCACAGAAGTTCCAACAGGAACTGTTACAAGATAATCTGTCAGGTAAATTTTAGGATTCTGAGCTGGCATTGCTGCCGCTTCTGCTTCCTGCTCTTCTTTCATTTGGGCGGCTTTATCCTCCTCCAGGGTCGGTGTCGGGGTTCCAGAAAGTACAGGTTCTGAAGACAATGCATCTACGTTGTCTGCTTCTGAAGAATCAGCAGACTCTTCTTCGTCCGTACGCTCTCCAAGGTTACTGCTGTTCAGAGCATTTTTAGAGGAGGCATCTACTTCCAACTGACGTTTTACCTTCGTAATATTGTTGGAATTGTCCTTTGCAGTATAAGTGATCACCACTTCAGAATCACTGACTTCGTATACGGATTCTACAGTCAGTGATGCAGAAACATCTCCATCACGATCATCTGTTGCAGTAATTCCTGTCAACAGCTCTGCATTATTCATATCGGCATTATAAGTTGTTGGTGCTGTATCTGAAAAGTTGATTTCAGGACCCTGACGATCTGCATTCATACGAAATGTAACAACTGCACCAGCCAGACCAACGCAAACAACAACCATAAAAGCTATCCATTTTTTTGACATAACGACATCGCTCCTTAGTTTGCTTTCTCCGGTTTATTGCCGTATTTTCCATAATATTTACCATAATACTTACCGTAATAGCCCTGTTTGCTCATATCTACTTTATTGAGAATGACTCCAAGAATCGGGCAGTTGCATTTTTCCAGCTGACCTTTAACATCCTGTGCAAAACGGTAACTGATTACACCGGATTCCAGAACAATAATGGAACCATCACATTCTTCTGCGATTACAGCACTGTCAATAACGCTTCCAAGTGGCGGTGTGTCAATGATGATATAATCATAGACTTTACGGATTGCAGTAAGAAATCTTTTAAAATACTGTCCACCCAGAAGTTCAGCAGGGTTTGGTGGAACTGTACCTGCATAAATGATATGAAATCTAGGAACATTTGTAGCGCAGATTACATTTTCAATTGTTTCCTGATGTGAAAGAAGATGGGACAATCCCTTAATCTCCTCTCCTTCTACTTCAGTACGACCTACCAGTACAGACTTACGAAGATCGGCATCAATAAAAAGAACTTTTTTTCCAGAATCAGCCAGAGACAATGCCAGATTCAGAGAAACGGTACTTTTTCCTTCGTTTGGAGTACAGCTTGTGATTGCAATGATTTTTTTGTCTTCACCACAGAACAGAAGGTTTGTACGTAAAGATTTATAGGACTCATCTGCACTGTAATCAAGTTTTTGACGATAAATATTTACTTCTTTCATGATTATTTTCTCCCTCTGACTCTTTTCTGTTTCTTTTTCTTTTTCTTACGTCCGGTTTCTGTCAGCGGAATAGTTCCCAGTACACTGAGGTTCAGATATTTCTCGACATCTTCCTGTGTTTTGACAGTATCGTTTGATACGTAAGCAATCAAAATGATTATAACAGATAAAAGAACTCCAAGAAGTCCGCCGATGATTCCGTTTTTGCTGAGACTCGGACTGGATTTCTGATCTGGAATATTAGCTGTTTCAACAACATTGACAGCATCAATATCCATAACGTTTTTAATATGGTTTGCAGCTACATCACGGATTGCATTTGCAATCTTGCATGCTTCGTACGGATCGGCATCACGTACTGTGATAGAAAGAATACGTGTATCTGTTGCAGAATCAACAGTCAGTTTCTTTAAAAGATCTTCATGCGTGAGTTCCAGTCCCAGCTGAGTGATCACACCCTCTGTAACGGTACGGCTTTTGATCAGCTCTGCATAATCTTTTGTCAGAGACAAACTTGTCTGCATATCCTGCTGGGTAAGAGTACTGTTGTCCTGTTTACTTAAGACGTACATCTTGGTAGTTGACTCATACTGCGGGGTGATGAACAGAATTGTTACGGCAATAAAAGCCAGACCGACGATCAGTCCGGATAAAATGATTGCCCAGAGTTTATTTAATAAAACCCGGAATAATTCTAATACATCAATCTCAATATCGGTATTGTCTTGTAAATTTTGCTGTTCCATTTTATCTTTCCTTCCTACGCTGTGCATCCACAAGTATTTTTTGAGGGTTTCTTACGAAAAGCTGATCTGCGTAAGACTCACCTTCTTTTTTTGCAACATAATCGTATGCCTCCCCTATACGGGAAATACGTTCTCTGGTTCCATGACAATCGGAACCGACGAAACTGACCAGATCAAGTTTCATAAGTTTTTTACAGTACCTTTTGGTACCAAATCCATCTTTTCCGATGATGCTGTCTGCATTAATCTGCATAAAAGCTCCCAGATCCACAAGTTCTTCCACAAGCCCCAAATCTTTGCGCAGGCATTCATAACGCTCAATATGTGCAACGATCGGTTTGTAGCCATGAGAAAGTAAGGAATATAAACGTTCTCGAATATAACTGGACTTTGTACTTCCGGAAAATTCGGTAAGAACATAGCGGGAACCTGCCATAGTATGAACTTCTCCACTGCGAAGCATCGGTACCATCTCCTGATTACTGTGAAATTCACATCCCAGGTATACATGCAGGTCCGGGCTGACTTTCCGGGCCAGTTGTCTCAGTACATGAAACTGACGATCTACTGTTTCAATCGGGGTTTCAAACATCTGTAATCTGAAATGAGGGGTTGCGATAATATTTCGAACACCCTGTTTGTATTCCATTTGAAGCATTTTGAATGCTTCTTCTACACTTGAAGCTCCATCATCCACCGAAGGAACAATGTGACAATGTATGTCAAACAGTCCCTTATCAGGCATATTCTATCCTCTCCTTTAACCCTGATTTTGCTCAATCCAAGCAATGTTAACATTTGGATTATAGCTCAATCGGCACTTATTTTCAACTATATTTTGAATAATTACTTATTTAGTCTTTTTTCAATCTGAAATATTGAAATAAGCGATATAAAAATATTTAGAAAGTACTCTGTCACATAAGTATGTCACATCGGACAGGTATCTGCCATAATATGAAGTGTGAACAAAATCTGGAGGCTTTATTATGAGTGATTTGGCTGCTACAAACTGCGGATGTGGAAATGAAGGATGTGGATGCAGCAACAACTGTGGCTGTGGATGCGGCAATGGAACCAGTCTTTTTGGAGATAATTCCTGCAGTTGTATTCTCTGGATCATCTGTCTGATGTGTCTGTGTGGAAACAATGGATGTGGAAATGGCTGTGGATGTGGCAATAATGGCGACTCCTGCTGGATCATCATCGTACTGCTTCTGCTCTGTGGCGGATGCGGAAACAACGGCTGTGGATGTTGATATGCAGTCGAAGGCAGAGGTTATTTCCTCTGCCTTTTTTGCCGGGAATCGGATCCGGAGAGTTCTTTTTCTCTGTTTTGATTCGGACAGGATCCTTTTTGTTTTTTTATACACTCCAGATCCAGTTCATAAAATGCATTTCCATCTATGATAAGTTTATGCTTTTCTGAATTCATAAGAAATCTCCTTTACAAATATAAAGATACTATATCATATGTCAAAGGAAACAGACGCGTCATAAAATAGTTATCGAAAGCATAAAGTAATCCGAAAGGAGTTGGCAGGATGGAACAGGAAAACATCTCTCAGACAATGCTCGATCAACTGGTTGGCAGTGAGCAGGGGCAGATGCTTAAGGCGCTTGTCCCGTATCTTTCCATGCAGGGACAGCAGATCCTTGCAGCTTATGTAAAAACCCAGGAACTGCGTAATACTGTACAGCTTTTTTCAAGACCCCGTAAAGAAATACAAATATGCAGTATTTCGCCAACGGATCCGGCTGAGATGTTAGAAAATATAAAAAAATTCAGCTATGGCAGGAGCAGGCAACGATTGGATCAGATTACCAATGCACTGGTAATGCTCCAAATGCTGCAGACGATCCACGAAGAAAATCAGGAGGGAATATGAACGAAGACTGGAAAGAAGATCCGAAACTTAGGAATATAGAGAAAGAAAAGCTGGAGATGCTTCAGAATCTCGCGGAAAAGGGAAACGGAAAAAATGCTTCAGACATGCTTCCCTTTCTCATGAACGCGGCTGCATCAGGAAGAAAAAACGGACTGAATTTTTCGCAAAAAGAAATTTCGGCAGTCCTTGAAGTTATGAAAGCCGGAAAATCCTCACAGGAAGCAGCCAAAATTGACCGGATTGTCAATCTTATGAAAATGATTCGATAAAAAATCCCCCTGAGGCAGTAGTTACACTGTCCTGAGGGGGATTTTAATTTTTTTAACAAAATCATTCCTGCATAGAAAGAACGGATCTGTTCTGCCAGATGTAAGTGATCAGTGAAATGATCGTCAGTGCAAGGGAAAGCCAGATAAAAATCTGCTCCAATGTAACAAAAATACCATCAAAATGAAGAATCAAAAGAATGATCATGATCATCTGTGATACAGTTTTGAATTTTCCCCAGTAATTTGCAGCGATCACAATGCCGTTTTCGGCTGCAATCAGCCTGAATCCACTGATAATGAATTCACGTGCAATGATAATGATTACAAACCATGCCGGAAGCCGGTTGAGTTCGATCATGCAGATCATTGCAGAGCAGACCAGAAGTTTGTCGGCAAGAGGATCCATAAATTTACCAAAATTTGTAACCAGGTTATTTTTTCGGGCAAGATACCCATCAAACCAGTCAGTCACACTCGCAACAATAAACAGAGCCAGTGAAATGTAGCGGTTTGCATCTCCACCCCATCCACTCAGAAGAAAAATTACAAGAAATGGTACAATGATCATTCTCGCTACAGTAAGTTTATTCGGTGTATTCATCTGCCAACTCTCCTATCAAATCGTATTCCAGGGCACCGGTTACACGGACTTTTGCAAAATCGCCGGTAACAAGCAGCTCACCAGTCTGAACAAACATATATCCATCTACTTTTGGAGCATCTCCATAAGTACGACCGATATATGCACTTTCTCCGGAGACTTTTCCCTCAATCATGACAAGCAGTTCCTGACCTATCCGGCCATTTCCTTTTTCCAGGGAAATCTCCTGTTGAAGCTCCATGATCTCATCACGACGTTTTTCTTTGAGGTCTTCCGGAACCTGCCCTTCCATTGTTTCAGCAGGTGTACCTTCTTCCGGTGAATAGGTAAAGACACCGAGACGGTCAAATTCCATTTCATCTACAAACTCCATAAGTTCCTGATGATCCTCTTCTGTCTCTCCGGGGAAACCGGTAATCAGAGATGTGCGGAGAACAATATCAGGAATCTCTCTGCGTAATTTTGTAATAATCTCTATGAGCTGCGCTTTGGATGTCCTGCGTCCCATACGTCTAAGAATGTGATCACTTGCATGTTGAATAGGAAGATCCAGATAATGGCAGATCTTTTTTTCTTCTTTCATGACCTGGATCAGTTCGTCATAAATTTCCTCCGGGTAACAGTAAAGCACACGAATCCAACGAATGCCCCTGATCTGACAAAGCTTCCTGAGAAGGATGTGCAGAGTTTTCTTTCCGTAAAGATCAGTACCGTAAACAGTGGTTTCCTGAGCTACAAGAATCAGTTCTTTGACACCCTGGGAGGCCATATATTCAGCCTGTTTCAGAAGACGTTCTTCTGGAACGCTGCGGAATTTACCACGCAGAGAAGGGATGATACAATAGGTACAGTGTTTGTCACAGCCCTCTGCGATCTTAAGATAGCCAAAATGTCCACCTGTAGTGATGACTCTGCGTCCGGAATCTTCCGGAAGCTCGTTAATATCACGGAATTCCTGAAAAACATTTCCCGCCTGTGCTTCGTTTAAAGCTTTGACGATATCTCCATAAGAAGTAGTACCAAGAACAGCATCCACCTCAGGAATTTCCTGCGTAATTTCTTCTTTGTAACGCTGTGCCATGCAGCCGGTTACGATCAGAACCTTGCAGGTGCCGGATTTCTTGTACTCGGCCATTTCGAGGATTGTATTAACACTCTCCTCCTTGGCATCGTGAATAAAGCAGCATGTATTGATAACAATTGCGTCTGCTTCTTCCTCGGAATCTACGATCTCATGTCCGTTCCCTGTGAGAAGACCAAGCATTTCTTCAGAATCGGCAAGATTTTTGTCGCAGCCAAGTGATATAAATAATATTTTCATAAAATCTCCTGATAGACATAATCAGAAGACAAATGCCTTCTGATCATGGTAGTTTACTGATTGTTTTCGGTTGTTTCTTCAACACTTTCGCCTGTCTCTTCAGCAACCGGCTGAACTTCTGCTGTTTTTTCTTCTTCTGCAGAAGAAGCTGCTACGATCTTTACCTCGCCCTTGTAAAGCTCGTCAATTGCTACAGAAAGTGGTTTTTTTCCTGCTGCACCCGGTACCAGTGGTTCTGCACCTGCGATCAGCTGTCTTGCTCTTTTACTGGTTGCAAGTACCAGCGAGTAACGGCTGTTCAGCATCATTGTGTTGTCGTCTTCCTCTACATTGTTGTTGATTGCCTGAATAAGTTCAGAATATGACGGATGTATCATACTATTTATCTCCTTTCATAAAGTCCCGGCATCTTCCAGGATCGTATTAATAAATTCTTTATTGCGCTGCGCACGGCAGTGTTCGCTTAAAATAATATTGTGGAGCTGATCCACACATTCTTCCAGCTGGTCATTGATCAGAATATAATCATAAAGATTGATGCCCTTAGCTTCTTCAGAAGCACGTTTCAGGCGTGATTCAATTACTTCGGCAGTTTCTGTGCCTCGTCCGATCAGACGATTCCGAAGAGTTTCAATTGTTGGCGGGGTAATAAACACCAGAACAGCCTCCGGAATCTTTTCTTTGATTTTCATGGCACCCTGGATCTCAATCTCAAGAATGACATTTTTGCCCTGTGAAAGCATGTCTTCAACATAGAAACGAGGTGTTCCATAATAATTACCGACATATTCTGCATGTTCCAGGAGCTGATCTTTCCGGATCATCTCTTCTACTTCTTCTCTGCTTCTGAAAAAATATTCGATACCGTCTCGTTCTCCTTCGCGTGGCTGTCTTGTTGTCACGGAGATAGAAAGAGCATAATTATCATATTTTTCCATAAGCCGTTTCATGACGGTTCCTTTTCCGGCTCCTGAAAAACCGGAAACTACAGTTAAAATACCTTTACTCATGTTCCTCTTCCTTTTCTTCATAATGATAGGCTTCTGCGAAACGTTTGGAGATTGTTTCTGGCTGAAGCGCAGATAAAACAAGATAATCATCAGAGGTTACAATAACTGCCTTGGTCTTTCTGCCTTGTGTGGCATCGATCAGGGAGCGTGTTCCCTTGATATTCTGGACCATACGCTTGACTGGTGCCGCGTCCGGACTGACTACTGCAACGATTTTACTGGAATTTACTACATTTCCAAATCCAATATTGATTAATTTAGCCAAAGCTGCCTCCGTTATTCGATGTTCTGAATCTGTTCACGTATCTTTTCGATTTCTGTTTTGAGATCGATCGCAATATTTGAAACTTCCAGATCACTGGATTTTGAAAGAATGGTATTGGCCTCACGATTCATTTCCTGTGCCATGAAATCCATTTTTCGCCCTACTCCTTCTTTTTCCTGAAGGATTTTCTGCATTCCGTGGATATGGCTGTGCAGGCGAACCGTTTCTTCATCATTACAGATTTTGTCGGAAAACAATACGACCTCTGCAGCGATACGGTTATCGTCGATCTGTGAATCTTCAAGGAGTTCATGGACTTTTTGTTCCAGTTTTGTCCGATATGCCTGAACTACCTGAGGAGAACGTGTTTCTACTCTGGAAACCATTTCATCAAGAGCAGTAAGTTTGGAAAGAAGATCTTCTTTGAGATGCTGTCCCTCTCTGGTACGTGCTTCTACAAATCTGGTACATGCTTCTTTTAATGGTTCGGAAAGCAGTTCCCACAGTTTTTCTTCATCGACAGATTGTTCTTCCATAGTTAATACTTCCGGATATCTGGATAATGTTGTTACGCGAACATCATTTTCAAGCTGAAACTCTTCTGCCATCTGCTTCAGATAGTGAAGATACTCCGCCGCCAGATCTTTGTTGTATTTCAGTGTATAATCACTGGATGTATAGTCTTCATATGTAATAAAGACATCAACCTTTCCACGCTGCATATACTGCTTCATCAGATTCCGGACCTGTCCCTCCAGCATATTGAAACGACGTGGCATTTTGATGTTCAGATCCAGATATCGATGATTAACGGATTTCATTTCTACAGTAATCTTGCACTGGCTGGTTACTTTTTCTGCATGGCCAAAGCCTGTCATACTTTTTATCATAAGTTCTCTCACTTTGCAAGTCTCATTTTCTACATACAGATTTATTATAGTGCATTATAAAAAGGTAGTCAATTTGTTTTTTTCAGAAATATTTTAGAAACACATAGAGTCGTCCGTTGACATTTCTGTACCGGTCGCGTTACAATGGCTTCGGATGAAATACAATGGGGAGGAAATCATTATAATATGAAAGAAAAAATAAAACATTTTTCACTACTGACAGCAAGTACACTGATCATGGCAGTAGGTACATACTTTTTTAAGTTTACCAACAATTTTACGTTTGGAGGAATTACAGGTCTTGCGGTTCTGGTTGCAGATAAAACCTCTATTTCTGCCAGTGATTTTTCGTTTATTGTAAATATGTTACTGCTCGTACTCGGATTTGTTGTACTCGGAAAGAAGTTTGCTGCAAAGACAGCGTACTGCAGTATTCTTCTGTCGGTTGCACTTTCTACACTGGAACGTGTCTGTCCAATGGATCATCCGCTGACAGATCAGACGATGTTGGAACTTTGCTTCGCGATTGCACTTCCGGCACTTGGTTCTGCAATTTTGTTTAACATCGGTTCTTCCAGCGGCGGTACGGATATTATTGCGATGATTTTAAAGAAATACAGTAGTTTTGATATTGGCAAGGCACTTCTTGTAACGGATATCATGATCACGATCGCAGGTTGTTTTGTATTTGATATCAAAACAGGGCTGTACTCTTTCCTTGGTCTGACGATCCGGTCGTTTATGATCGATAACTTTATCGAGAGTTTTAATCTTTCAAAATATTTCAATGTAGTCTGCGATGAACCGGAACCCATCTGTGATTTTCTGGTTCATGAGCTTAACCGAAGTGCAACGATTGTTCATGCACAGGGGGCTTTTTCCGGTAAAGACAAGTATATTGTATTTACTGTTCTGAATCGTCCGCAGGCTGTACGATTGCGTAACTATATCAAAGAAAACCAGCCGAGTGCTTTTATGCTGATTTCCAACACGAGTGAGATTATCGGAAAAGGTTTTCACAGTGTTTAATTTTGAATTAGAGGAGAAAATGAATGGCATTTGATGGTATTACCATTGCTGCAATGGTACAGGAATTACATAAAAATCTTGACAATGGTCGATTTAATAAGATTGCTCAGCCAGAGTCTGATGCATTGATGATCACAGGAAAAGGGATGAATGGGCAATGTCGCTTATTTGTATCGGCAAGTCCTTCGCTTCCGCTGATCTACTTTACCGGAAAAAACAAGCCAAGCCCGTTGACAGCTCCAAATTTCTGCATGCTTCTTCGCAAGCATCTTGGAAGTGCAAGGATTGGAAGCATTTCCCAGCCGGGTCTGGAACGTGTTGTCGAATTTGAACTGGAGCATCTGAACGAACTTGGAGACCCGTGCAAAAAATATCTTATTGTAGAGTTGATGGGAAAATACAGCAACATTATTTTCTGTGACGAAAATCGCATGATCCTGGACAGTATTAAACATGTTTCTTCTCATATGAGTTCTGTTCGCGAAGTCCTGCCGGGAAGGGATTATTTCCTGCCACAGACACAGGAAAAATATGATCCTCTGACTATTACAGAAGAAGAGTTCCGTACTACTGTATGCCAAAAACCATGTAATATTGCAAAGGCAATTTATACAACACTGACCGGAATCAGCCCGCTCATTGCGGAAGAAATCTGCTATCGTGCTTCTATTGACGGAAGTGATGCCGCACAGTCTCTGGATGAGAATGCATCTATACATTTGTATCATACGTTTAAACGTCTGATCGAGCAGGTTCAGGAAGGAGATTTTACTCCGAACATCATTTATCGTGATGAGGAGCCTGTTGAATATGCAGTTCTTCCGCTTACACAATATGGACCTGAATACCACAGTGTGACTTTTTCATCTGTATCTGAAATGCTGGAAACGTATTACGCGTCCAAAGAAATCCTGACCAGAATTCGTCAGAAATCATCAGATCTTCGAAGAGTTGTACAGACAGCACTGGAGAGAAACCGCAAGAAACTGTCGCTTCAGCAGAAACAGATGAAAGATACTGCCAAAAAGGATAAATACAAAGTGTATGGTGAACTGATCAATACATATGGTTATGGTCTGGAGGAAGGATGTAAGTCTTTCAAAGCATTGAATTATTATACAAATGAAGAAATCACGATTCCCTTAGATCCGACAATGACTCCAGGTGAGAATTCCAAGAAATATTTTGACCGTTACGGAAAACTGAAGCGAACAGAGGAAGCTTTGACAGAACAGATCGCGGATACTGAATCAGAAATTGAACATCTTGAATCTATTTCCAATGCACTGGATATTGCCCGGGCAGAAAGTGATCTGAGCCAGATCAAAGAAGAACTGACAGAATATGGTTATATCAAAAAGCACTACTCTAATAAGAAAGGTCAGAAAGCACAGGCAAAATCAAAACCGTTCCATTATATTTCCAGTGACGGATTTGATATTTATGTCGGAAAGAACAATTTCCAGAATGATGAGCTGACATTTAAAATGGCAACCGGCAACGACTGGTGGTTTCATGCAAAAAAAATGGCAGGCTCTCATGTAGTAGTTAAAACACCGGATGGAGAACTTCCGGACCGTACTTTTGAGGAAGCCGGTCGCCTTGCAGCTTACTATTCCAAAGGCCGAACTGCTCCAAAGGTAGAAATTGATTATATTCAGAAAAAACACGTCAAGAAACCAGGCGGTGCAAAACCGGGATTTGTAGTTTATTATACGAACTACTCTCTCATGGCTGCTCCGGATATCACAGACATTAAAGAAGCCCCCCAGTCTTAACAAACTGGTGGGCTTTTCTTATACATTAAATGTGATTTTTATTTGATATTATTTGGCAACAAAGTTGATGATCTTGTTTGGAACATAGATTTCTTTGATCAGATTCTTACCATCCAGGAAGGAAGCAATTCTCTCATCTGCTTTTGCGATTTCGAAAGCTTTTTCTTTATCACAGCCATTAGGCAGAACTACGGTTCCTCTTACTTTACCATTTACCTGTACACCAATCTCAACAGTCTTGGCTACAGTTTTGCCTTCATCATATACCGGCCATGGAGCAACTGCAAGCAGTCCTTCCCCACCCAGAAATTCCCAGATTTCTTCACAGAGATGCGGAGCAAATGGACTTAAGAGTTTAATAAAGATACTTAAATCATCTTTGCTGATATGTCCTTCTGCTGTAATCTCATTGATCAGTGTCATCAGGCTGGCAATCGCTGTGTTGAACTTCAGATTCTCAATGTCAGAAGAAACTTTCTTGATAGTACGGTGAATCTTCATTTCCAGTTCCTCAGAAACAGGTTCGTTGGAAAGGATATCTGTCAGGCCCGCCACACGGTCAAGGAATTTCTTGCAGCCTTTCACAGAGCTGTCACTCCAAGGAGTTGCTGCACCATAATCACCCATGAACAATACATAAGTACGAAGTGTATCTGCACCGTACTCTTCTACGATATCAAGCGGATCAACAACATTTCCTTTGGATTTGCTCATCTTATCTCCGTCCGGTCCGAGGATCAGTCCCTGGATAGAACGTTTCGCGTATGGTTCAGGAGTGTTGACAACACCCAGATCATACAGGAAATGATGCCAGAATCTGGAGTAGATCATATGTCTGGTAACGTGCTCCATACCGCCATTGTACCAGTCAACCGGCATCCAGTATTTCAGCTTGTCCATATCAGCCAGTGCCTGAGTATTGTGCGGATCTGTATATCTCAGGAAATACCAGGAAGATCCTGCCCACTGAGGCATGGTGTCTGTTTCACGTTTTGCTGCAGCACCACATTTCGGGCAGGTGCAGTTTACAAAGGAATCAATCTTGGCCAGTGGTGACTGTCCGTCCTCACCTGGTTCAAAGTCTTTGACATCCGGCAGACGAAGCGGAAGTTCTTCTTCCGGAACTGCTACAACACCGCAGTTCGGGCAATGGATCAGCGGAATCGGTTCGCCCCAGTATCTCTGACGGTTGAATGCCCAGTCTTTCATTTTGTACTGAACGCCAGCTTTACCAATGCCTTTCTTTTCAAGTTCCTCAAGCATACGCTCGATAGAATCTTTTTTCTTGGTATAACCGTTGAGGAATTCAGAGTTAACCATCTCTCCGTCACCTGTGTAGGCTTCCTTGGTGATATCTCCACCTTTGATAACTTCGATGATGTCGATGCCGAATTTCTTTGCGAAATCATAGTCACGCTGATCATGAGCCGGTACTGCCATGATCGCACCTGTACCGTAACCCATCATTACATAATCTGCAATGTAGATCGGGATCTTCTTACCGTTGACCGGATTGATTCCCTCAAGACCCTGGATACGCACACCTGTCTTGTCTTTGACAAGCTGTGTTCTTTCGAACTCAGTTTTCTTTGCACATTCATTGCGGTATGCAGTAATCTCGTCCATGTTTGTGACTTTGTCTTTGTATTTGTCGATGATCGGATGTTCCGGTGCGATTACCATGAAAGTAACACCGAACAGAGTATCCGGTCTGGTTGTATAGATCTCAAGCTTCTCGTCAATTCCATCGATGTCGAAGTTTACAAAAGCACCTTTGGATTTACCGATCCAGTGAACCTGTTGCTGCTTTACATTGTCCGGATAGTCAACGTCCTTGAGACCTTCCAGAAGTTTGTCTGCATACTGGGTGATTCTCAGATACCATACATCTTTGGATTTCTGCACAACTTCGCTGTGGCAGATATCACATTTGCCACCCTGGCTGTCCTCATTGGAAAGAACAACCTTACAGTGCGGGCAATAGTTTACAAGAGTTCTGTCTCTGAATACAAGACCCTTCTCAAACATTTTGAGGAAGATCCACTGTGTCCATTTGTAGTAATCCTCATCGGTTGTATCGATCACGCGGTTCCAGTCAAAGGAAAATCCAACTTTCTTTAACTGGTTGGAGAATTTCTTGATGTTCTCATCTGTGATGATACGTGGATGTGTTCCTGTCTTGACTGCATAGTTCTCGGTAGGAAGACCAAATGCATCAAATCCGATCGGAAAAAGTACATTGTATCCTTCCATACGACGTTTTCTGGAAATAACCTCAAGGCTTGAGTATGCTTTGATGTGTCCTACATGCATACCTGCACCACTTGGATATGGAAACTCTACCAGGCCATAGAACTTTGGTTTGTCACTGTTGTCTTTGGCTTCGAAGACTTTGCTTTCTTCCCATTTTGCCTGCCACTTAGGCTCAATCTTTTTAAACAAGTATTTCATTTCTATGTTTCCTCCAACATTGTTATCTAAAAATTAATTCTAATTCAATACGTCCCGTTTGTCAATATTTCTATTGCGGTACTGGAGGGGTGTCATGCCACACTTTTCACGGAATATCTTACCAAAATAAGCATTTGATGAAAAGCCGCAATGATAACTGACCTCAGTGATTGAGATTTCTGTGTCATCCAACAGTCTTTTTGCCATATTCAAACGATACTCCATAACATATTCAAGTGGTGTCTGCCGGATCGTATTGCGAAAGCAGCGGATGCATTCTCTGGTGCTGACGGAGGCTGCTGCTGCAATATCATTCAGGGTCAGTTTCTCGCTGTAATGTGCGTGAATGAATGTAAGCATGTTCTGGACGCGTTCCTGATTCTGAAAGTTGACGGTATGCGTTGGCTGTTCTTTGATTTCTTCAAGGAGGAGAAGCCAGAGTTCAGAAAAGAGATTTCTTGTCTGAAATTCTACATTTTCCTGATGCTGCAGGGCACTTGCCTGACGGAGTTTCTGAAGAATCTTCTGCTGATTAGGAGTTTTGCCGGTAAAAATAAGGGCATCGATATTTTTGTTGTGGATTACCGGATCCAGATATTTCGTTTCAAAAATGCTCTTAAAATGTCCGCTCAGGAAAATCGGATGAAACAGATGCGTATGCGCAAGTACCGTATCTGTTGCCTTGGAAAATCGTGAAAGAACATTGCTGTTTGTAAAATATCCATGATTTTTTTGTACAATATATGTACGGTTCGCGAGTGTGATCTCTATCTGACCGTTCAGGACATAACCAAATTCAATTTCTTCATGCCAGTGCCATGGAATCGGACCAGCCTTAAAATCTGCGATATGCATACTGTAGGGATATTCTGTCGTCACACCTGCCACCGTTTCCCGTTGATTATAATTCAATTGAATATTCTGGGCATTTACATTTACTGCTTCTCTTTTCATATAGTTCTCCTGAATACAATATTATATTATGATTTTGTCATTATTCTTATATTTTACATCCATAATTATATATAAATATATAGGATTTATCAATATAATGATATCAAAGAAAAGAACAAAACAAGCAAAAACGAAAGGAGCGTGCTTTAAGATGACTTATTCGATATTTCATATCCTCAAACAATATCAGGAAAAAAGTTCCTGTCAGCTGGAAGAAATAACTTTAGAAGAACTTGAAGCATTTGCTTCCAGAACCAGAAAGGAGGAAAACGGTTATGACATACTTCGCAGTCATCATAGCAGTTATGGCAGCAATGGTAGTTGGTAACTTCTATCTGGAAAGCTGAAAAATGAATATTATTTAATTTTAAGGTGCGTCGTGAGGCGCACTTTTTATATACTGAAAAGCCCCTCACCTCATTTTGAAGTGAAGGGCTTTCTATTGTTAAGTCTTTCTACAAATACAGATTATTCAGCTGCATCTACCTTACTTGCTCTGGCTTCGATCTCTTTTGCCTGGATATCGCTCGGAGCCTGCTCATAACGTGCAAATTCATAAGAGAAATCTCCACTTCCACCAGTCATGGAACGAAGAGTTGTGGAATATCCGTAGATTTCAAGCTGTGGAACATCTGCTTCGATAATGGTATTGCCTTCATGATCCGGATTCATTCCAAGAACACGACCACGGCGCTTGTTGAGGTCACCCATGACATCACCGGTATATTTATCCGGAACAATAACTTTCATGGACACGATTGGTTCCAGGAGTACAGGAGATGCATCCATAAAGCCTTTCTTGAAAGCAAGGATGGTTGCCATTTTGAATGCCATTTCCGAAGAGTCTACCGGATGATAAGAACCATCGTAAAGGGTTGCTTTGACACCGACTACCGGATATGCAGCCAGAGGTCCTTTCAGGACACATTCCTGCAGGCCTTTTTCAACTGCCGGGAAGTAGTTTTTCGGTACTGCACCACCAACGACTACCTGCTCAAATACGTATGGAGTTTCCAGATCACCGGATGGTTCAAAACGCATCTTAACATGTCCATACTGTCCATGTCCGCCGGACTGTTTCTTGTGTTTGCCCTCTACATCGGAGTTCTTGCGGATGGTCTCACGGAAAGCAACCTTTGGTTTTGAAAGCTCGATGTCTACTTTATAACGTTCTTTTAACTTACTTACTATGATATCAAGATGCTGATCTCCCATACCATAAAGTAATGTCTGTCTGTTGGCAGAATCATTTACGATACGGAGAGTTTTGTCTTCACTTGCCATTTTTGCAAGTGCCTGTGCGATCTTGTCTTCATCTCCTTTTTTGACTGCTTTGTATCTCTTATAAGTATATGGTATAGAAATCATAGCTTTTGGATAAACAACCGGAGATGCCTTGGCAGCGAGACTGTCACCGGTCTGTACACTTGCCAGTTTGGCGATTGCACCGATATCACCTGCATGAAGTTCAGGGACTTCAAGTGGTTTGGATCCTTCCAGCACATAAAGTTTGTTCAGGCGCTCTTCATTTCCTTTTTCTACATTGAGCAGAGTATCATCTGATTTGATAACACCAGAAGCTACTTTGATCAGAGAATATTTACCAAGGAACGGATCTGCAATTGTTTTCCATACATACGCAGATTTTGTTTTTGCAAAGTCATAATTTGCTTCAAAAATTTCATTTGTTTTCTGTGAAATACCGTTGCAGGAACGTTTGTCCGGACTTGGGAAATATCCACAGATGTCATCCAGAAGGTTGGAAACACCACGAAGATTGATCGGAGAGCCCATGCATACAGGTACAATGCTTGCATCCTGTACATTTGTTGCAAGTGCTGCGGAAACTTCTGTTACAGAGAATTCATCTCCTTCGAAATAGCGATCCATAAATTCTTCACTGGTCTCTGCTACAGACTCCATAAGGATATCATGATATTTTTCCAGATATTCATTCAGGTATTCTGGAATATCGCAAGGCTCTTTACCTGCTTTGTCAATGTATTTACGACCTGCCTGTTTGACAACATTCACATATCCTACAAACTTGCCATCTTCACGAATCGGGAAATGAAGAGGTGCGATTTTCTTGCCATATAATTCTGTCAGATCTTCTACTACTTTTCGATAGCTGACGTCGTCCACATCCATGTCTGTTACGAAGAACATACGTGGCAGTTTATATTTCTCGCAGAGATTCCATGCTTTCTGTGTACCAACCTGTACACCTGCTTTACCTGAAACAACGATGATCGCTGCATCTGCTGCACTGACAGCTTCCTCTACTTCACCCACAAAATCAAAATATCCCGGTGTATCAAGTACGTTGATCTTTACTTTATCCCATGGTACCGGAATCAAAGTAGTCGAAACAGAAAAATGTCTTTTGATCTCTTCTTTATCAAAATCACTAACGGTATTTCCATCTTCTACTCTGCCAAGGCGGTTAGTCATTCCTGCCAGATAAGCCATTGCCTCTGCTAATGTGGTCTTTCCGGATCCCCCATGACCTAAAAGAACCACATTGCGGATTCGGTCAGTTCTATAAACGTCCATATGTAATACCTCCCTGTATGTCTGATATGTTCATATTCTACTAAAATTTCTCGCACTTTTCAAGTATTTTATATAATTTTAACAACATTTTTTATTTGAATTGTGTAAATTATTAACGAATTTACTGATTTTATGGCTTTATTTGACATTTAAAGTATATTCTTTTAAAATAAGAACATAGTTTAACTTGGAAAGGATATCAAACATCATGAAAACCATTGGTTTTATCGGGCTTGGCCTGATCGGAGGATCTATCGCAAAAACGATCCGCAAATTTCATCCAGACTATCATATTCTGGCATATGCAAAACACAAAGAAACTCTGGCAGCTGCATTAAACTGTAATGCAATCGATGCCGTACTGGAAGAAAAGGATGAGCGATACCGTACCTGCGATTATATCTTCCTCTGTGCACCGGTAGAATACAATATAGAATATCTGAAATATCTGAAGGATGTGATTTCTGACGACTGTATCATCACAGATGCAGGAAGTGTTAAAGGACCAATTCACAAGGCGGTAAATGAGCTTGGAATGGATCACTGTTTTATCGGAGGGCATCCAATGGCCGGCTCTGAGCAGTCCGGTTTCGCACATTCTTCAGATCATCTGTTAGAGAATGCTTATTATATCCTGACACCAGGCGGACAGGTTCCACTGGAAAAACTTACAGAGTTTTCAGAGCTGATCGATTCACTTGGATCAATTCCAATGGTCCTGACAGCAGAAGAACACGATTTTATTACAGCAGGTGTCAGTCATCTGCCACATATCATTGCTTCTTCTCTTGTAAATCTGGTCAATCAACTGGATAATGAAGCAGAATATATGAAAACGATCGCTGCCGGAGGTTTCCGCGACATCACAAGGATTGCATCTTCTTCTCCTGTCATGTGGGAACAGATCTGTGTGGAAAACCATGAAAATATTTCCACAGTCCTTGATGAATATATTCGTATGCTGATTCAGATCCGTTGTTCAATCGACAATCAGGAAGCAGATAATCTCTATGACATGTTTGCCAGATCCAGAGACTATCGTGATTCTATTGATATCACCTCTTCCGGTCTGATCAATAAAACATATATGCTTTATATTGATATTGTAGATGAAGCAGGTGGAATTGCTACAATTGCTACAATCCTCGCAATGGAGGGAATCAGCATTAAAAATATCGGTATCATCCACAATCGTGAATTCGAACAGGGCGTTCTGAAGATTGAGTTTTATGAGCAGAATGCACTGGAAAAAGGCTGTGCGCTTCTGAAAAAACGTAACTACATAGTATACGAACGGTAGGTAACTATATGGAAATCAAAAAACAGACAAATTTAAAAGGTACTTTAACAGTACCAGGAGACAAATCAATCTCTCACAGAGCAGTTATGTTCGGATCCCTTGCCAAAGGAGCTACTCGCATTTCTCATTTTCTTGAAGGTGCAGACTGTCTTTCTACAATCTCCTGTTTCCGCAAAATGGGAATTGAAATCGAGCGTAACGGTTCAGAAATCCTTGTTCACGGAAAGGGGCTTCACGGACTTTCCGAACCGACTGAAATTTTAGATGTCGGAAACAGTGGAACAACAACCCGCCTGATTTCCGGAATCCTTGCAGGTCAGAGATTCGTATCTGAACTGGATGGCGATGATTCCATTCGTACTCGTCCTATGAAACGAATCATGACACCACTGACTGCCATGGGCGCAGATATCATCAGCAAAAAGGATAATGGCTGCGCTCCTCTTCTGATTCATGGAAAAGAACTTCATGCGATCCATTATGATTCTCCGGTCGCTTCTGCACAGGTAAAATCATGCGTACTGCTTGCCGGCATGTATGCAGACGGAGTAACCAGTGTGACAGAACCTTTTCTGTCCCGTAATCACACAGAGATTATGCTGAATTATTTTGGTGCTCAGATCACATCTGAGGGAACAACAGCTTCTATTCTTCCGGAGCCGGCACTGGAGGGAAGAGAGGTCAAAGTTCCGGGAGATATTTCGTCAGCTGCATATTTTATTGCTGCTGGACTCCTGACGCCTGGAAGCGAGATTCTCCTGAAAAATGTCGGCATCAATCCGACCAGAGCGGGTATGCTAAAGGTATGTATGGACATGGGTGCAGATATTACACTTCTGAATCAGAGCACAGAAGGGGAACCGACAGCAGATCTTCTGATCCGCACCAGCAGTCTTAAGGGTACAACAGTTGAAGGTGCAATCATTCCTGCATTGATCGATGAAATCCCGATGATCGCAGTTATGGCAGCGTTTGCGGAGGGAACAACGATCATCCGTGATGCACAGGAACTCAAAGTCAAAGAATCTGACCGCATTGCAGTTATGGTAGATAATCTGAAACGTATGGGTGCGGATATTGAGGGAACTGATGATGGAATGATCATTCATGGCGGCAAGCCTCTTCACGGTGCAACGATCGATTCTCATCTGGATCACCGTGTGGCAATGTCTTTTGCAGTTGCAGGTACGATCTGCGATGGTCCTCTGGACATTCTGAATGGTGACTGTGTAAAGATTTCCTATCCGGAATTCTATCAGGATCTTTACAGCCTGGGAAAATAATCTTTTCATAAAAGATTTATACAAAACAAAAATGAAACCTGTCTTTTGCATGAAAAATGTGAAATGACAGGTTTTTTATGTAGATACATATTTGGGCATATCAATGGATATTCTAAAGGAAGATAAAATTCTCAATAAAATGCAGCAATGTTCTGTATCAGATTAGGACGACAGGAGGCATCATATGAAAATTCTATTTTATGGTACAAAAGATTATGATCAGTATTTTTTTGATAAGTTGAAACCGGAATATCCGCACATTGAATTTGTTTTTATTGAATCAAATTTATACAGAGAAACTGCTTCTCTTGCCGCCGGATACGATGGAATCTGTGCATTTGTTAATGCAGATCTGGGAGAAACAGTTCTTGAAGAACTCCGGCATCAGGGAATCCGGCTGATTTTGATGCGATGCGCCGGTTACAATAATGTGGATATCCAGAAAGCAAAGGAATGCGCCATCAAAGTACTGCGCGTCCCGGGTTATTCCCCTGAAGCTGTTGCTGAGCATGCCATGGCGCTGGTGCTGACCGCCAATCGTCATACCCATAAAGCATATATCAAATGTCGGGAAAACAATTTTTCACTGAATGGACTTATGGGTGTAAATCTGTATGGAAAAACAGCCGGAATTGTAGGTACCGGAAAAATCGGTATGGCAATGGCACGAATCTGCAATGGATTTGGAATGAAAATTCTTGCTTATGATCTATACCCCAATATGGAATCTGATTTGGAGTATGTTTCTCTGGACAGACTTCTTGCGGTCAGCGATCTGATCAGTCTGCACTGCCCTCTTACACCAGAAACACACCATATGATTAATAATGAGTCCATTTCCCGCATGAAAGATGGGGTCATTCTTGTGAATACTTCCCGTGGTGGTCTGATCTGTACCGATGATTTAATTGCAGGGATTCGTGATCATAAATTTCAGGCGGTTGGTCTGGATGTATATGAAGAAGAATCTGATTTCGTGTATGAAGATATGTCCGAATATATTCTGAAAACTTCTACAGTGCAGAGACTGCTTTCTTTTCCAAATGTGGCATTGACTTCTCACCAGGGATTTTTTACTGAGGAGGCTTTAACTAATATTGCAGAAACAACACTACAAAATGCGGAAGCTTTCCGTACCGGACTGGACTTAAAAAATGAGGTGCAGAATTGATTCAGAGGGTGTGCTGCCCCCTCTGAATCCGATTTAGTGATAAAAAGCTTCTTTCAGAATACGGATCTCTTCTGCCCAACCGGCATCGTCATTTGGTGTTTCCAAAATGAACGGAATTCCTGCCAGAGCAGGGTGCTTTATTATGCGAATAAGAGCTTCCAGCCCAATTTTTCCTTCTCCTATTCTGGCGTGTCGGTCTTTGTTGCTGCCAAGATCATTCAAGCTGTCATTGAGATGAACTGCTTTTAACCGAGACAGTCCAATGATACGATCGAATTCATTCAGAACACCATCCAGATTATGAACGATATCGTAACCGCCATCCCAGACATGACAGGTATCCATACATATGCCCATTTTATTTTCTTTCTCTATTCGATTCAGAATTTCTTTAAGTTCTTCAAAATTCCTTCCCATTTCCGTTCCTTTTCCAGACATTGTTTCCAGAAGAACTGTCGTGGTCTGCTCTTCAGTAAGAACATCGTTAAGGATCTCTGCAATTTTCTGTATACCGATCTCGGTGCCCTGGCCAACATGACTTCCCGGATGAAAATTATAATAATTTCCAGGTGTATATTCCATTCTTTGAAGATCATCCGCAAATGTATCACGTGCAAAGATTCGAAGGTCTTCTTTACCAGCGCAACAATTTAAAGTGTATGGGGCATGTGCCACAATTTTTCCAAAATGTTCCTCTTCTGCCAGGGAAAGAAATTTCCGAATATCTGTTTCATCGATTGTCTTTGCTTTTCCGCCACGAGGATTTCTGGTAAAGAATGCAAATGTATTTCCACCGTTTTTTACAGTCTGCTTTCCCATGGCTGCGTATTCTTTAGATGATGAAGTATGATTGCCGATATATAAAGTTGTCATAACACTCTCCTTTTGTAATTTTGTATATACTTATCTTAAAGTTATTGACGGAATCTGTCAAACTTCATATACTCTTCTTAAGTGACAGATTTTGACAAATTTCGCAGAACCTGCATTTGGGGAGGAGAATGGAATGGAAACCAAAAACAGACAGACAAAACATCGAAAAAGAAAGATCATGAAAAAATCCAGATATTACAGAGAAAAGCAGCAATTTTTGTATCTTGGAATCGGCGGAGCTGCATTACTGCTTATTTTGTTGACTGTGCTGGTTGTGGTCAGAGAAACTCATTCAGAACAGGCCGTTTCTGCTTCAGGATCCGGCGAACTAACAAAACAGGAAAGCGAAGCTAGTACAACGCTTCTGACTGTAACGCCAGAACCAGAAATGACGCCGGTATCACTGGCCCTTAGCGTTGTAGGTGATTGTACTTTAGGAACCGATGAAAATTTTGACTATGACACCAGTTTAAATACCTACTATGAAAATTATGGTGCAGATTATTTTATGGCAAATGTAAAAAACATTTTTTCAGCAGATGATCTGACAATTGCAAATTTTGAAGGAACACTCACAGAATCCACGGAACGTGAAGATAAACAGTTTGCGTTCAAAGCACCTGCTTCTTATGCAGATATACTTACTGCTGGTTCGATAGAAGCAGTAAAT
This sequence comes from Blautia sp. MSJ-19, assembly GCF_018918125.1. Lineage (GTDB taxonomy): Bacteria > Bacillota > Clostridia > Lachnospirales > Lachnospiraceae > Blautia_A. Next base: position 155,715 of record NZ_JAHLQA010000034.1, on the reverse strand, counting down.
ACAGCTAATAATCACAGTCATGATTATGGTGAAGAAAGTTTCAATGATACATTGAAAGCTCTGGATGCAGCTAATATCATTCATTTTGGATATGACGAGACTGCTGTTACCGAAATAAAAGATGTAAAAGTAGGTCTTGTTGGAATTTATGAATTAAATGATCATCTTGGCAGAGAAGAACAATTAAAACAGAATATTGCGAAAGTTAAGGCAGAAGGGGCTCAACTTGTGGTCGTTATCTTTCACTGGGGAAATGAAAAAGAGGAAGTTCCGGATGAGAATCAGAAAACGCTTGGGCATCTTGCAATTGATGAAGGTGCAGACCTGGTATGTGGACATCATCCGCATGTTCTTCAGGGAATTGAAGAATATAAAGGAAAGAATATTGTGTATAGCCTTGGCAACTTCTGCTTTGGAGGAAATGCCTATCCAAGCGATATGGACACTATGATCTTTCAACAGACTTTTACGATCGACCAGAATGGAGTAAAAGAGGATAATGTGACCAATATCATTCCCTGCTCCATCTCGTCGGATTCAGGTTATAACAATTATCAGCCTACTCCTGCTGAAGGTGAAGAAGCCAACCGTATCATGCAGAAAATCCAGGAAAGAAGTTCCTGGATTGCTGCTGGAGACACGGCAAATGATTTGGAAGAAGATACAGAATCTTCCTCAGATGACACAAGTGAGAATTTTTATGAAATGGATGAGGAAGATTCTGAGGGATTTACGGATGCTGATGAAACTGAGGATCCAGAAGTCTGATTTCCGGAATGCTGCTTACAGTAGTCAGGAGCTTTTGCAGAAATTCTGTGACCAATGGATGCGCGTTTCTCTGGTCATTCATGATTGCATAACAAGTACGATACTCAGGACCGTTTTCCAATGAGACGATTCGACAGTTTTCTTTTTCAGCCAGTTTGCGTCCAAGAGTTGCCGGCATGATTGCCCATGCATCTTTTAAATCAAGCAACTGACGCAGCAGTGCCATATTATCAAGCATGACTTTGACTTCGGGATCATTTCCAAACCAGTAATCATGCCACATAAGAAACGTGTTGCTCCATGGAATATAAATTTCGTTGCTGCTGTCAAGCTGAGATGGAAGAAGTCCATCCTGGTAACAGGCATCCTGATGGCATACAAATACGAGCTGCTCCTCAAAAAGCGGAATCGTCTGTACCTTTTTAAAGAAGTGGGGATTGGTGATGAGACCAAGATCTGCTTCTTTGTTTTCTATCGTTTTATAAGAAAGATTTGACTGCATAGTATTAATGTGCAGACTGCATTTGGGATTTTCTTTCAGAAAATCCTCAATTACCTGAGGCATAAAATAAAAGTTCAGACTGTCTACATTTACAATCCGTAATTGTGTAGATGGCTGTTCAAATTTAATCTTTCCGGTTTCAATCCACAACTGTTCCCATTTTCGTGCGATGGGAATAAAACGTTGTCCTGCATCAGTAAGTTCCAAGGTACGAGATCCCTTGCGGCGGATAACCAATTCTGTTCCGAGTTCTTCTTCGAGTGCAGACAGGCGATGGCTGAGTGCAGGTTGTGATACAAAAAGGCTCTCTGCTGCTTTTGAGAGAGATGAGCTGGATGCTATGGTAAGAAAAGTATGTATGTCCTGGTATGTCAAAATCTTTCCTCCGTATGTTATAATATAAATATAATATAAAAGTAATTTATATTATATAGATAAAATATCAATTTTACAATATATATATGCAAGATTATAATAAAACCAATGAAAAAAAGAAAAAGGAATGGTTTTAATGGATGAAGCAACACTGGAAAGAAGGCTGCATCTGAATATGACACTGATCGGTGGATTTATGGTTGGATATGGTGTTTTGAGCCGGCATGACATACTTGGATCTGCACAGACAGGAAATATGACTGCTCTTGCGATGGATGTGGTCGGTCATACAGATGAGCAGTGGTTTTTCCGTATTCTGGCACTGGTGATCTATATTGTTGCTGTATCAACAACTGTAATCGTCTCCCACAAAATTTCAAAAATGAACTTAAAAAGACTAAGCATTCTGATTGATGGTGCTGTATTATTGATCATTGGATTTTATCCTGCAGAAATGAATCCGTTTGTCGCATTATTTCCGATATTTTTTGCAACTGCTTTTCAATGGTGTTCTTTCAAAGGCGCAGATGGATTTGTCAGTTCCAGTATTTTCTGTACTAACAATCTGCGGCAGTGCGTAACTGGCTTTACAGAATATATATGTAGTAGAGATAAACAAGCTCTTCACAGAGGAATCTATTTTGGAAAAGTTCTAATCAGTTTTTATGGCGGTGTTGCCTTTTCATTTGTTGCCTGTCAGATGCTTGATCTGAAAGGGGCTTGGATTGGAATCGTGCCGGTTGTTTCTGCCTTTGCTCTTTGTAATGCAGAATATGTTTTAGGCAAAATAAAAAAAGAGGATATCCTTAAGGCTTCTGCCTGAGGGGTATCCTCTTTTAAATTATATTTTAATTACAAGTGTCTGAATCAATTATTTATGCAGCCTCATCTTCTGCAGCCTCTTCATTTGTTTCAACATCATTTTCTTCAGGTTGAGACGCACTCTCAACAGCTGCCTGTAATACTTCCTCAAGCTGAGCGGCAAGTTCCTCCGGAACACCGGCTGCCTTTATATTTGTAAGAAGAGCATCCCAATTTGCTTCCGTGAAATAACCGGTCATATCGTTATCATCCGTTGCATCATAGGTCTGAGTAAGAGCTCCAAGATCCGGAAGCTCGATGCTGTCCCCGTAACTTCCTGTTACAGTAAGTGTTGCAAGTGGGGCACCGGAAGTTGTCAGCGTGAGTTCAAGACTGCTTATATCGCTGGAAGCATCGGAAATAAGTTTGATATCCACTCCAAAACCTGCAAGTGGATTTACATCTGAAGATGTTTCTTCGTCGGTATCATCTTCTGTAGTCCCCTCCGGGAAGGTAAGATGGAAAGTACCGTTATAATATCCAGGCTTTTCTGGTTCGGTCTGCAGATTTTCAACATTGATGTCTACTGCTTCTGTACCGTCCAGTGCCAGGATATAATCTCCATTCAGAACACCATCAGCTGTCTTACCGCTTCCGGTCAGCGTAAAGGAAGAATCATCGGCTGATACTTCAAGCAGTAATGCAGAACTGTCGCCCTCTGAAGGTGCTTTCCATGTAAATACAGGTGTAACATCTGTATCGTCTACAATACCAATCTCACGTCCAACAATTTTGTCATCAGCATTTACCCATACTTTTGAAGAAAAAACTGTATTTTCATTTCCTGCTTCATCAGAAGTGACATCTTTTAACGCATCTTCTATTGCATTCTGAAATTCCTGATATTGATCTTCTCCATCAGAAGCATCTGCCCACTGTGCAAACAGATCTTTGATTTCTGCATCATCTTTGGCGGTAGTTAAAATGCTTTCTGTCATTGTAGTGAAAGCTTTTTCAGAAACCGTCCCTTCGTATGCTGTACAATTTTCGCTGATTCCATCTACAGAGACGCTTTCTTCAACAGAAGCTCCCTCTTCAGTATTGTCGATTATAATATTACCATAACGGTCAAGAAGAGTCGTAACGGTCTTGGAATCCGGAAGCATGGAAGTAAGATCCGAGAGAACGGTCATATAAGTGTTCATAAACTGTTCTGTTTCTTCATCAGAATCTTCTGAATCTGCAGAAATCGGTGCTGAGATATAGGAATCAGATAACTCCGGGATCTGAATATATTCCATCATATTGGCAAGATCCATAAAGACATTGAAATTGCAGATCTGTCCATCATTAAGAAGAACGGAAGATACAACAGCTTCTATTCCGTCTTTGATTGAAATATTACTGTCAATGCTAAGAGTTTTAAGCCAGGAGACATCTGTTCCACCCATCAGTGCACCAACCAGTGCCCTTCCCGTATCTTCCACCTGAAGCGTAATGCTGCTGTTTGTTCCGGCAGACGCTTTCTGGTAATTTTCGAGATATGCATCCCAACTTTGAGGAAGATTCTCTGTAAGTCTGCTAAGGGCGGCTTTTTCTGTTTCCTGATAGGAACCGGCTGCAAATACGCTACTGCTTCCGGATACGACCAAAGAAATGCCTAATGCGGTTGCAGCTGTTTTTTTCATAATCTGTCTGGTTCGATTCATAAGAAATCTCCTTCCATCTGTGCAAGTTATGTAGATATATAAACATATTACCATGATTTTGTCGAATATACAATTACATATTGTCTGATTTTTCGAAAAATTTATATGTGAAAAATATATTTTCATAAAAAGCAACAGCAGTCCGATGTTCAGACTGCTATCAGAAGTGTTTTATGTACTTTTTTTCTTACGAAATAATAGCAGATTACCTGCAAAATAATTGTAAAGATCCATGAAGCCGGATAAGAGATAAATAAGAACGACAGGCTTCTGTGGTGCGGAAATAATCCGAAGATCCATACAATACGTGTCCCGACAGTTCCTATGATAGAAAGGATCATCGGCACACCAGAACGTCCCATTCCTCGGAGTGCTCCCGGAATCAGGTCCATGATACCACAGCAAAAATAAGGAACTGTTGTGTATGCAAGAATTTCGATGCCGCACTGAATAACATCCGGATCACTGGTATACAGACGCAGTAATTTGTCTCCAAAGAAATATGCTCCACATCCTAAAGTAAAGGAAACTGTAAAGGATAAAATAATACAATCCAGAAGAACTTTATCCATACGCTTAGTCTTTCGTACCCCGTAATTCTGACTTGTAAAGCTCATGCAAGACTGGGTAACGGAATTGACGGATACGTATAGAAATCCAAAAATATTGTTTGCAGCGGTATATCCTGCCATAGCAATTGAGCCGAATGAGTTTACAGAAGACTGCAAAAGGGCATTGGAAAGGTTAATGACGGTACTCTGAATGCCTGCCGGGATTCCCACCTGAAAAATCTGTTTCAGATAAAAGCTCTTTATTGTAAGTTTTGAAAATCTGAGCTGATAGCTTCCGTCTGAACGGTAGAGACAGCGTAATACAAGAATGCAGGAAATACATTGAGATGCTACTGTTCCAATCGCAACACCGGCTACACCCATATCAAAAACAATAACCAGAAGCAGATTGAGTCCTGCATTGGCCAGACCGGACACGACCAGGTACATTAGTGGACGTTTGGTATCTCCTACTGCTCTCAGAATTGCCGCACCGTAATTGTACAGCATAAAAAACGGCATTCCAAGGAAATAGATACGCATATATAATGTGGAATGATCAATGACATTCTCCGGAGTGCCCATGATTTCCAGAGCAAAACGTGAAAAAATCAGTCCTACAAATGCCATGATGATGCCGCTTATCAATGCCAGAGCAATGGAAGTATGTACGGTCTCTGACATTTCTTTATGTTTACCTGAGGCGTAAAAACGTGCTGCAAGTACATTTGCCCCAAGAGATATTCCGATAAATAAGTTTGTAAAAACAGCGATCAGAGCGGTGGTCGATCCGACTGCTGCAAGTGCTTCGCTTCCAGTAAACTGTCCAACGACAATAATATCTACAGCATTAAACATCAGCTGCAGGATTCCGGAAAGCATTAATGGCAATGAAAAGGAGATCAGTTTATCCATGATCGAGCCATTGCACATATCAATTTCATATTTATTGTTTTTCAAAACTACTCCCCCATTAATTATATGAGTTTTAAAAACCTCGCATTACAGGAAACTGTAATGCGAGGTCTATAAAAATTATATTACTCTGTTTGGACACGATGTACAAATCTCTGATTTATACGATTTTTCAGAACTTTCTGTTCTTATGCATTCTTCTCAGCGATTGCTGCCTGTGCTGCTGCCAGACGAGCGATCGGTACACGGAATGGTGAGCAGGATACATAGTTAAGACCAATCTTATGGCAGAACTCTACAGAGGACGGATCTCCACCGTGCTCTCCACAGATACCTACATGAAGGTTCGGGTTAACCGGTCTTCCAAGTTCGATTGCCATCTTCATAAGTTTACCAACACCAACCTGGTCAAGTTTTGCGAATGGATCGTTCTCGAAGATCTTAGCGTCATAGTAAGCGTTCAGGAATTTACCTGCATCATCACGTGAGAAACCATATGTCATCTGTGTAAGGTCGTTTGTACCGAAGCAGAAGAAGTCAGCTTCTTTAGCGATATCATCAGCAGTAAGAGCTGCTCTCGGGATCTCGATCATAGTACCAACTTCATACTGAAGGTCGGAACCAGCTGCTTTGATCTCAGCATCTGCAGTTTCTACTACGAATTTCTTAACATATTTAAGCTCTTTGATGTCTCCAACAAGCGGGATCATGATTTCCGGTTTGATTGTCCAATCCGGATGAGCATTCTGAACTTTGATTGCTGCACGGATAACAGCTGTTGTCTGCATCTTAGCAATTTCTGGATAAGTAACTGCAAGACGGCATCCACGATGACCCATCATCGGGTTGAATTCATGGAGAGAATCAATGATTGTTTTGATTTCTTCAACAGTTTTGCCCTGAGCGTCAGCAAGTTTCTTGATGTCAGCATCTTCTGTAGGAACGAATTCATGAAGCGGCGGATCCAGGAAACGGATAGTAACCGGGTTGCCTTCCAGTGCTTCGAACAGTCCTTCGAAGTCTTCCTGCTGATATGGCAGAACTTTTGCAAGTGCTGCTTCTCTTTCTTCTACTGTTGTGGAGCAGATCATTTCACGGAATGCATCGATACGTCCCTCACCGAAGAACATATGCTCTGTACGGCAAAGACCGATACCTTCTGCACCAAGCTCAACTGCTTTTTTAGCGTCAGCCGGTGTATCTGCGTTTGTACGAACTTTCATAGTTCTGTATTTGTCAGCCCAAGCCATGATACGGCCGAACTCACCAGCGATTGTAGCGTCTACAGTCGGGATGATTCCGTCGTAGATGTTACCTGTTGTACCATCGATGGAGATGAAGTCTCCTTCGTGGAACTCTTTTCCAGCCAGTGTGAATTTCTTGTTTTCTTCATCCATAGCGATATCACCGCATCCGGATACACAGCACTCACCCATACCACGGGCAACTACTGCTGCGTGAGAAGTCATACCACCACGAACTGTCAGGATACCCTGAGCAGATTTCATACCTGTGATATCTTCTGGAGATGTCTCAAGACGAACCAGAACAACTTTTTCTCCTCTTTCTGCCCATTCAACAGCATCATCAGCTGTGAATACGATCTTACCGCAAGCAGCTCCCGGAGAGGCTCCAAGACCTTTGCCCATCGGTGTAGCAGCTTTAAGAGCAGCTGCATCAAACTGCGGATGAAGCAGAGTATCAAGGTTACGTGGGTCGATCATTGCTACAGCTTCTTCTTCTGTTCTCATTCCCTCATCAACAAGGTCACAAGCGATCTTCAGAGCAGCCTGAGCAGTTCTCTTACCATTACGTGTCTGCAGCATGTAAAGTTTACCGTGTTCTACAGTGAACTCCATGTCCTGCATATCTCTGTAGTGATCTTCCAGAGTTTTGCAAACCTGTTTGAACTGTACAAATGCTTCCGGGAATTTCTGTTCCATTTCGGTGATGTGCATAGGTGTACGAACACCAGCAACAACGTCTTCACCCTGAGCGTTTGTCAGGAATTCACCAAACAGACCGTTAGCTCCTGTAGCAGGGTCACGTGTGAAGGCAACACCTGTACCACAGTCATCTCCCATGTTACCGAATGCCATCATCTGTACGTTTACAGCGGTTCCCCAGGAATACGGGATATCGTTGTCACGACGATAAACGTTTGCACGCGGGTTGTCCCAGGAACGGAATACGGCTTTGATAGCACCCATTAACTGTTCCTTTGGATCAGTTGGGAATTCAGCACCGATTTTTTCTTTATATTCAGCTTTGAACTGTTCTGCAAGTTCTTTAAGATCTTCAGCTGTAAGTTCAACGTCCTGTTTAACGCCTCTCTTAGCTTTCATTTCGTCGATCAGTTCTTCGAAATATTTTTTACCAACTTCCATAACTACGTCAGAATACATCTGGATGAATCTTCTGTAGCAGTCCCAAGCCCAACGTGGGTTGTTGGATTTTTCTGCAAGAGTATTAACTACTTCTTCATTTAAACCAAGGTTCAGGATAGTATCCATCATACCAGGCATGGAAGCTCTGGCACCAGAACGAACGGAAACAAGCAGAGGATTTTCTTTGTCACCGAATTTTTTACCGGTAACTCCTTCCATTTTAGTGATTGCTTCCATGATCTGAGCCATGATCTCATCATTGATCTGTCTTCCATCTTCATAGTACTGAGTGCAGGCTTCTGTTGTAATTGTAAAGCCCTGCGGTACAGGAAGACCAAGGTTTGTCATTTCAGCAAGGTTGGCACCTTTACCACCCAGAAGGTTTCTCATATTAGCGTTACCTTCTGTAAACATGTAAACCCATTTTGCCATTTTACATTTTCCTCCTAATTATTGTTCTTTCACATAAAAAATATGTTTTATACGCACACAATTATTGTATAGACTTTAGTACAAATAGTCAAGGTCAATCTGACAAAAAATGGGTAAAGTTTTTATCAAAATAGAAAAAACTTTACCCATCCATTCTTAAATCAGCGTTTCTTTTTTAAATTAAGTACAAGATGTCTTGGAAGACCATTTACCATAATCGGCTGATAATCACCCTGAATCAGAGGACTGATGTAATCTACAAAGTCTTTTGTAACATACGTAGCATCTTTGTTCATCCAGTTACGAGGAACAACTTTTTCTTCATTTGCAATGCGATGTACATCGTAAATACCGGTCTTGGCCATATATGGATCATCAGAAACACGGTCGATAACGATCATTTTTCCGGTATCTCCTTCGTCAGCTGCTTTTACTGCTGCTCCACCTACCATGAATGCTTCATCGATATCAACGCGGGAAGCCATATGAGAAGCACTTCTCTGCAAGGTAGAAAGTTCTACGGCTCTTGTCTTACAACCACATTCTGCTGCAAGGAAATTCGCAAGATACGTAGCGGTTCCTGCCAGCTGTTTGTGTCCGAATGCGTCTACATAATCTCCGGAACTGCCAAGTTCGCATACGTAACGGCCATCTGCAAGACGGATGCCTTCAGATACTGCAATCACAACAGAGGATTTTTTCTTCAGGAGATCCTTAACTTTTACAAGGAATTTGTCAATGTCAAACGGAACTTCCGGGAGGTAGATCAGATCCGGGCCATCGCAGTCTTCTGTTCTGGCAAGTGCAGTTGCACCAGTCAGCCATCCTGCATTACGTCCCATAATTTCCATAATGGTGATCATACTCTTTTTGTAAGTGAGTCCCTGTGCATCGCGAATGACTTCCTTAGTGGATGCGCCAATGTATTTGGCTGCACTTCCAAAACCAGGTGTGTGGTCTGTCAGTGCAAGGTCATTATCGATAGTTTTTGGAACACCGAGGAATTTCTGGCTCTGTCCTGTAAGGATTGCATAATCGGAAAGCTTCTTGATGGTATCCATGGAGTCATTTCCGCCAATGTAGATAAAGGCATCGATATCCAGACGGTTCAAAATCTCGAAGATCTTTTCATAGATGGATTTGTCTTCGTGAATCTCCGGCAGTTTAAAACGACAGGAACCCAGGAAAGCGGACGGAGTTCTCTTGAGAAGCTCAATATCAAGTTCGGAATGGATCTGTGTGGAAAGATCGATATATTGTTCATCCAGAAGCCCCTGGATTCCGTGAAGCATACCGTATACTTTATCAAAGCCACGCTCAATGGCGTTCTTGTATACTCCTGCCAGACTGGAATTGATTACGGATGTAGGTCCTCCGGACTGTCCTACAATGATATTACGTTTTTTTGCCATACTGTCATCTCCTTTTTACGTCACATATAATGTATAATATTACCAAAAGATAATTGAATAGTCAAGTTTTTTTGTGCATTATATATTATATGCATAACGAAAGCAACTGGATATATTGTAATTCTGCTCATGTGAAAAGGATTCTAAAGTACTAAAAGTATAAAATTATATTAAAAACGCCACGGGAAATGACACAACTCGCTTTCGCTCAGACAATATCATTTCTCGTGGCAACATATAATTTGATACTTAAGTACTTTTAATGAATCTTTATTTCTGATAAAGATAACTAAATTAATTTCTATTGTTTAGAATGTAAACTTGTCAGCGAAGTATGCTTCCAGCTCGTCGATCTTGATACGAACCTGCTCCATGGTATCACGGTCACGTACAGTAACAGCACCATCATTTTCAGACTCAAAGTCATAAGTGATGCAGAACGGAGTACCAATCTCATCCTGTCTTCTGTAACGTTTTCCGATATTTCCACGGTCATCAAATTCGCAGTTATATTTTTTGCTGAGCTGATGGAAGATTTTTTCTGCGCCTTCGTTCAGTTTCTTGGACAGCGGAAGGACACCGATCTTGACCGGAGCCAGTACCGGATGGAAATGAAGGACTGTACGAACATCGTTCTTTTCTGCATCCAGAACTTCTTCATCATAAGCACTGCAAAGGAATGCAAGTACCATACGGTCAGCACCAAGTGACGGCTCAATAACGTAAGGAATGTATTTCTGTTTCTTCTCATCATCAAAGTATGTCAGATCCTGACCGGATACATTCTGATGCTGTGTCAGGTCATAATCGGTTCTGTCAGCGATACCCCACAGTTCGCCCCATCCGAATGGGAACAGGAACTCTACGTCTGTGGTAGCTTTGCTGTAGAAGCTCAGTTCTTCTTTGTCATGGTCACGATAACGTACTTCGTCATCTTTGAGACCAAGAGAGCTCAGCCAGTCAAGACAGAACTTCTTCCAGTATGCAAACCACTCAAGGTCTGTATCCGGCTCACAGAAGAATTCAAGTTCCATCTGTTCAAATTCACGTGTACGGAAAGTGAAGTTACCCGGTGTGATCTCGTTACGGAAGGATTTACCAATCTGTCCGATACCAAATGGGATCTTCTTACGGGATGTTCTCTGTACATTCTTGAAGTTTACAAAAATACCCTGTGCTGTTTCCGGTCTTAAGTAAACAGTATTCTTAGCGTCTTCCGTTACACCCTGGAATGTCTTGAACATCAGGTTGAACTGACGGATGTCTGTGAAGTTGTGTTTGCCACAGGACGGACACGGAACTTCGTGTTCTTTGATAAAGTTCATCATCTGTTCCTGTGACCATGCATCTACACTTCCCTCGATGGCAATGTCATGTTCACCGCAGAAATCTTCGATCAGTTTGTCAGCACGAAAACGTTCGTGACATTCTTTGCAGTCCATCAGAGGATCGGAAAATCCACCAAGATGACCGGAAGCAACCCATGTCTGTGGGTTCATCAGAATCGCACAGTCAACACCAACGTTGTATGGGGATTCCTGAACGAATTTCTGCCACCATGCACGTTTTACGTTATTTTTCAGTTCAACACCGAGATTACCATAATCCCATGTGTTTGCCAGACCACCGTAAATTTCGGAACCCGGGTAAACAAATCCTCTGGCTTTTGCCAGGGCAACAATTTTTTCCATTGTCTTTTCCATGATAATTCTCCTCTTCATCTTAATTCGTTGCGTTTTCTCATCATTATACCGCATTTCAGAGATATTTCAACGTTTTTTATTTTATACATTATTTCATAACCTCCAGAATTTGAAGGGTTTTAAACTTTTTGTCTGTATTTCTGGCTGTATAGAGGTGGATGATCTGTTCCAGTTCTAACAGAATATCCGGTTCGACCCGGAATGCATAAAGCTTTCCCATCGGAGCCGTTACTATGTATCGCATGGCATATAAGGCAGAAGGAGAAATTCTTCTGGCGTCTCTTTGCCCTACGGCGCAGGAGCTATCCAGGATTCCATGTACTTCCTGAGAAAAGAAACATGCTTCTTCTATGTTAAGTTCCCTCCCACATTCCGCACATTGAAAAAGTTGGGGACAAAGCCCCTGTTCTGCCATCGTTCTTAATTCATAAATACAACGGATCAGCCGATCGTCCATCTGAGAATTCATCAGTGCTTTTACCGTCACGTATAAAAGATTCATCATTTCCTTTTCATCGGTACCTTCCCGACCAAAATAATCTGCCAGTTCCAGAAAATAATACCCGTAATACACGCCTGGCTGCATGGTCGCAAGTTCTACGAAATGATGCGTAACAGATACCTGGTTCAGATTATAGCTTGTCCGTCCTTCATACAATGTAAAGTTTCCAAATACAAACGGATCCGCTGCTGCCATAAACGGACTGTTCAGTCGGCGGGCTCCTTTTGCAAAAGCAGAAATCTTGCCTCGTTCTCTGGTAAGGAGCACGATCCGTTTGTCATATTCGCCTATAGGAGCTGCAGAAATTACAACTCCCTGTACTGTGATCAGATCACTCATCCATTAAAATTCCTCTTGCAGATTTAAAAAATTTAATCAAATCTCTTTTTTATCATATCCGAAGTTTTTGATCATAAAGTCACTGTCTCTCCAGTCTTTACGGACTTTTACCCAAAGTTTCAGATTGACTTTTGCATCCAGCATACGTTCCAGTTCATAGCGGGCATTGCTGCCGATTTTTTTGAGCATGGCTCCCTGTTTTCCGATGATGATTCCCTTATGCGAATCACGTTCACAGATAATGGTAGCCTCAATATCGACAAGCTGACGTTTTCCAGGGCGTTCTTTCATAGTATCGATTGCAACTGCAATTCCATGAGGAATTTCAGCATCCAGTGCATGGAGCGCTTTTTCGCGGATGATTTCTGCGGCGATCTGTCTCTGCGGCTGATCAGTTACTGTATCTTCATCATAAAACATCGGACCATATGGCAGATATTTCAGAATGCATGGGATAATATCTTCTGTGTTCTGATTTCGAAGAGCAGAACACGGAATAATCTCATCGAATTCATAGAATTTGCGGTAAGTATCGATTGACTTCAAAATTTCATCTTTGTCAACAGTATCTACTTTGTTGATCACAAGAATTACCGGGAGATGCAGACCTTTCAGCTGTTCTGCAATATGACGTTCTCCTGCCCCGATAAAAGTCGTGGGCTCTACGAGCCATAAGATCACATCAACATCTTTTAAGGTACGCTCTGCTACCTGCACCATATATTCACCAAGTTTATTTTTGGCTTTGTGGATACCCGGCGTATCCAGGAATACAATCTGACCATCTTCGCAGGTATAAACTGTCTGGATACGATTACGGGTGGTCTGTGGTTTTTTTGAGGTAATTGCGATCTTCTGTCCGATCAGATGGTTCATCAATGTAGATTTTCCAACATTTGGTCTGCCGATGATCGCAGCAAAACCTGATTTAAAATTATCTTTCATCTATAAGAACTCCTGTTATATTTAACATCTGTAAAAAGTTTATCCAAAATCAGCCGTTGATCAGAGGAAGAACGGTATCAAACAGTTCCTTCTCCTTCTGGATCGCAGGTTCACTTCCTACAACACAAAGTGCATCATTGGAAAGAACTGCTTCAATCAGCGGAGCCAGTGCCTGGATATCGGATTCTTTTGCCTGCAGGATCTCATCACGTTCTTTCTGTGCCATTTCCTCTGTAACGCCGCAGAACCATGCACTTCTTGAAATAGCCCCCTGCATTTTGGGAGTACGCGGCACATCTTTACCGCTGATAGTTCCAATGATATACTTGGTCATTTCGCGTTCATCTGCATGGAAAGAACGAACATATTCCGGAATTCCTTTATAAACCTCCAGAGTACGTTTCAGATGAGGATCTCGGTAAGAAACAAAGAAACTCTCACCACTGTATTTGAATCCGCTCATACAGCCATATGCACCGCCTTTAACACGAATATTGGTCCACAGATAATCGTAACTGAGAATAACTTTCAGAATATTCAAAGCACCTGTGTATTCATATCCTTTTTTACGGAAATTACCGGTCTGTGCAACATACTGTACCTGTCCGGAAGTTGTAAAACCTTCGTTTTTCTTTTGGCAGACAGACATCTGTTGATGTATTTCTGTTGTTTCCTGATGAAGTGACTGTTTCAATGCTTTTACCTGTTTCTGCACGTCTTCCAGAGATTCTCTTTCTGCTGTGTAACTGATGCAGAGATATTCAGGACGAAGAATCTCCCTCATAAGCTGCGTAAGTTCGTGAACAAGTGTTTCTTTACATTTCTCAAATTCTTTATCAATTTTCTCAATAAACTGATAATATGCAATTCCTGCAAGGCTGTCCTGGAAAGCTGCCATCGGTGAACTGTAGGAAGCTGCGCGCAGTACTGCTGTAGAGTGTCCTGCACTTACCAGACTGGATTGTGCTCTTGATTTCACCTGTGAGATAATCTCATGGAGACGCTTGGTATCTTTCAGACTGGACGTATTCAAAATTTCACGAATCATTTTGAACAGCACATCTGTCTTGGGATACATAACTTTACCTCTGACAGAGAAAAAAGCATGATATTCATCTACAGAGTCTGCCCGGTCAAATACTTCCACGCCACACATGATGCCGCCAGTCTCTGCATTGATTTCATTTGTCAGTTCGCCATACGTGTAATGAGCGGTATCTACATAACCCAGCACTGATTTGAGGAGACCTAGATATGGAACTTTTTCTGCGGAAAGTTCTTTGAGATCAAACATCAGATCCAGATATCCTATTCCATTGGTCGGAACTTCGTGATACAGAAAAAGGCTTCCATCGACATCCAGTGCCTCATTAGTAAATGGTGTGATCTTTTTGCGAATATCTTCTCTTTTTAGCATTGGAATACATTTGGCCGCTTCCGGATCTTCCGGTGCACTCTGATACTGTTCCAGGTCCTGGGTTCTTTTGACAAGCATTGCTTTTTCTTCTTCACTGAGTGAAGCAAGATGCGTGGCAAGTTTGTCTTCCAGTGCTTTTGCTTTTCGTGCTGTCAGACCTCTGGATGGATTTAATGTCAGAATAGAGCCATGCGGATTGTCCAGCAGATACTTACGAATCAATTCTTCGAAATATCCCTGATTTTTCAGTTCTTTGAGTCGTTCATATACAGGAATCAGCTGTACCTGTGCAAATGGGTGTTCATCATCATAAAGCCAGTTATCCAGAATATCGAGCCCATAGATCAGTCCCTTCGGATAGGAAGCGAAATCTGCTTCTCTATAACGGAATTCCATGCAATTAATACCCGCTTCCAGCGCTTTCGGATCAATTCCATTCTGCACCGTCTCTGTCAGTACTTTGCGGATAATGGCAAGGAATTCGGCTTTTTTATCTGCACTGGCCCCTTTGGCAACAACATCAAAATATGGCTGACGGATACCATCCTCATAAGAGCCATATACATCAGAGCCAATCCCTGCATCCAGAAGAGCTTTTTTGAGCGGAGCGCCCGGTGTACTTAAAAGCGCATAATCCAATACCTCAAAAGCAGTGCACATCAGACTGTCCATTGCTGTTCCTGTTACAACACTGTAAGCCAGATAAGAATTGTTTTCTTCACTCTCACTCTCTGCAACCGGATATTCCATCACGAGATCACGCATTTTATCAAATGGTTTCTGTTCACGGATTTCAGAATCTACATGCAGACTGTCAAAAGCGGACAGATATTTTTCATCGATAAACTTAAGTTTTTCTGCCATATCCATATTTCCATACAGATAGATATAACTGTTTGACGGATGGTAATATGTTCTGTGGAAATCCAGAAATTCTTCATAGGAAAGATCAGGGATATTATCTGGATCGCCACCAGATTCACAGCCATAGGTAATATCTGGAAAAAGAGAATTCATAATATCTCTTTCCAGCACATCATCAGGGGAAGAAAATGCCCCTTTCATTTCATTGTAGACAACTCCATTGTAGGTCAGAGGACCTTCTGGCTTTTCGAGATGATAACTCCAGCCTTCCTGTCGGAAAATCTCTTCTTTTTTGTAAATATTAGGGTAAAATACCGCATCCAGATATACATGCATCAGATTCTGGAAATCCTGATCATTGCAGCTTGCTACGGGGTAACAGGTCTTATCCGGGTAGGTCATGGCATTTAAAAAAGTATTTAAAGAACCCTTGACCAGTTCTACAAAAGGATCTTTTAATGGAAAATCCCGGGAACCGCAAAGTACACTGTGCTCCAGAATATGTGCAACACCGGTACTGTTTTTGGGCGGGGTACGAAAAGCGATATTGAATACTTTGTTTTCATCATCGTTCTCAATCACCATGATTCTTGCTCCGGTTTTGATGTGGCGAAGCAGATAACCAGTAGAACGAATATCATTCAGCTTTTCTTTTTTGACTAATTTGTATGCCTCTATACTGTCTAAATTCATTCTTGCCTCCATTTATAGATTAGATATCATATTTTTTATAGTATTTCTTGATATACTGTATTTATTCTGGAAGTCTTTCTCCAGGAAACTGCTCTTCAAATACTTCACGGGCAGCTTTTGAAACAAGCGCAAGATCCTCCTGCAGCCCCAGATCTTGCGGAAGACGTATTGCAGTTTCATAAATATCTCTCTGAAGCTTTGCTTTTGCACTGTCTTTTTTGATCGTAACAAGTCCACAGAGTACTGTGTTATAATTCTTATCCTTTTCACAGAGAGCCATATAAAATCTGACAAGATGTCTGCATTCTCTGTAAAGCAGTGCTTCGTGCATCGGACTCTTATTCTGAATCTCACGGAATTTTACATCGTCCAGTTCCCGCCGTATCTCTTTTTGCGCTCTTCCCGCCCCAAAGACCCTGTGTCCGGCATTACGGTTAAACTCCAGTGCCATCCAGAATTTAAGATAACCGTCAGCAACTCCGCCATCATTGGTATTTCCTTTGTATCTTGCTTCCCAGATCTCACGACGAATCTCATTGGCCTCCATATCCTCTCCGGATGCGAATGCCTGATCGAGCAGTGCTTTGCGTTTCTCAGGTTCCGTCTCTTTGTAGTACTGAGCAATGATCGGTGTATCCATATATCGTTCTCCTTTTCGGTGGTATATTCTTTTTACCAGATTTCAGGTATTAAAGTTAAAAAAACCCTTTTTTTCTTCAATATGCCTATTATAGCAAATCAAAGAGAAAAAGGGTAGTCCTGTTTTAGAGGATCAGCATGGCATCCCGGATATTTATGAATTGTAACCAGAATCTAACATTTGTTGGGTATTTATATAGGAAGTAATTTACCCTTAGTTAAATGGCAAATCATCATCGTCCGCACTCATAAATCCATCAGGACTTGTCTGTGGCTTTGGCTGCTGTGCCTGTCGATTATTAGAAGTATTCTGGCCATTTCCAGAATTATTCTGTTGACTGGTGGCTTTGCTCTCTGCAAAATCCTGTTCCTCGATCACTATATCGGTTGTATATACTTTCTGTCCGTCTTTATTCGTATAGCTGCCTGTTTGAATTCTTCCAGCAACTACAATCTTTGTACCTTTCCGGAAATATTTTTCTGCAAACTCTGCTGATCTTCCAAACGATACACAGTTAATATAATCTACGGATGCCTCATTGTCTCTCTTGATTCTTCGATCTACAGCAAGCGTAAATCTGGCAACAGCTGTCGCATTATCTCCCTGAGAGTATCTTACCTCTGGATCTCTGGTAAGACGCCCCATCAAAATGACTTTATTCATAACCTACAATTTCTCCTTTACATATTCAGGACAATTTTCTGTGTACTCATAACTGTCCAGATTATCACATTGTGTCTTGCATTCCTTCTTATTCGGACAGCATATACAGCAATAGTCCAAATTTTCCGGACAACTTAGTCTGCACTTTCCCTCCATCATAAACCATCCCTTTCCGCTGTTCCATTTTTTTCATCGTCCCCAGCATACTCCAATGTATTTTCTGTTTTCATCCACTCCAGTATATCACCATAACTATCACGGATATAGATTTCCTGTTCTCCCTCTCCTGCCATAGAAATATAATAATCATCGTTTTTTTCAAATGGTTGTATATTATGTAACCATTCTGCCAGTTCTTCATCCGTCATACTCCGGATTCTGTCTGCATTTGTGAGTACAAAACTCTTTTTCAATGTAAACAGCTCTGTTGCAGCCTCTTTCTGTTCTTCAGTCAGATTTTCTATATCGAACCCCGTATCCCATTTCAGCTTCTGGCCGCATTTCTCGCAGAACACCTTTTTCCTGAAATCACGTGGTTTCCTTCCAGAAAGTATTTTCCTTTCTCCGACTACTGTCCCACATTCCGGACATCTCCACCAGTTATTTGTCTGTATCTCGCATTCTCCATGCCCGTCTGCATATTCTATAAATACTGGACTTTTCTCGTTCATACGAAGTATAGGTTTCTTTGGACTCCGACTTTCTAATGCCAGTTTTGCCTGTTCAAACGTTTCTCGCTCTTTTTCGGTAAGGGTATAAATTTTATCTATCCTGTCTGCAATATCATTCAAAAGTTCTTTTGCTTCTTTTGCGCGCATAGGTTTCATTTTTCCATCTCCTTCAGTTTCATCTCAGCTTCCCAAAGATCAAAAAATAAAGTTTTACCAATTTCGCTCGCCTCAACCTCCGTCGTACCATCGCACCACTCCGTAGTACTAAAGCTTCTGTTTAAGTCTGATCTTCTATAAGGGGAAACCCTCTCATCTGTGGCAAGCGCAATATAAGGTTTTCCACTTATCATATTGATTGTCAGTCCAATATGCGTACATTCGACAATTTCAGAATTATTATAAATAAGATAAGCCTTGTCTCCTTCTTGTGAATACGCTTCCTTGCACGGTAATCTCACCAGCAAGCCGTCTTCCTCGGCTCTCTCATATTCTCCCAACTTATTCGATACTGCACTCAACACAGGGCATTCATCCGTTCCGCAATATTCACCATCATACGGGCAATCACTCGCACACTGCTTTATCCACGCTCTTCCTTCTAAAGCAGAATCTTCTGTTAATCTTTCCATTTACCGCGCTCCTTTTTCTTTCATATATCCCTGGTAACGTTCGTATCTTCTTTTCATAATTTCTATATCGCTACTTCCAAAATGACACCAGAAGCGGTCTCCGTCCTCATCCTCTGCGCAAATTCCCACGTCCAGTAATTCACCTGAAAACATTGCATGTTTCGGGGTAATATCATAGCAGCTTCCAATAATTGTCAGGTTTTTCTTCACACATGCCTGTGCCATTTCCCATGGATCAGATGATAACCAGGAATTAAACATTTCGTGATAACCAATTTCGTAGTTTTCAAGGCAATTCTGAATTGCTTTTACAACTGTTCCTGCCATTTTGTTGTATTTTTCTTTGATCTCATCCTCTGTCATTTCTACTCCGAACAGAGTTTCTTCTGATGGATACCGTTCTTCTGGTCCTCCCGGATTCCATAATTCGAGAATTACATAAGCTGCATTTATCTCTTTTACATATCCTTTAAAACCATGCCAGGAATTTCCCTGCTTGGCTCCAGATATTTCCTGGCCTTTCTTCAAGTGTCTGTATGTAACATATTTTTCTTCGGTCATTTTCTTTATCCTTTCTGCCCTGTTTCCACAGGGCAATGCAGTTTATCAGTTATCCAGTTTCCCATAATAAGCGGAGCGGAAGCCGAGGTACGCGCTCGAGCTGGAACGTGAATAGTACAGGCTCACGCAGAACACACCAGCATTCGAAGCGTGGCTCCAGCTGCCACCACAGATCGGCAAATATTCTCCGTCTGTACAATCCATATAGCAATATGTGTCCGGTTCCCCTACGAATAATGCCAATTCTTTGAGTTGCTCACTATCGCAGTTAATCTGTACATCACTCCATCGTGTTCCGGTATAGTCCTGTTCAATCTCCGGATCCGTTGTAACGCAGATGTTATCATCATCAACTGAGATTCTGACGATTTTTCCCTCATTATCTCTGATTGCCTCCCAGCAATCCCCTTCCGGTGTCAGGTCAATATCCATAGCTGCATCGTTGTTCTTTGCTACTTCCAGAACACCATTTTTGATTCGTAATCCTCTTACCATTTCCCATACGTTACCGCAAAGATCATGCACTCCGGTTATTTTATGGTTATGCGTCCATGTTGCCGGTCCTGATCCTGTCTTTGTTTTTCCACTGTCATCAATCGGTTCGCCTTTTTCTTCCGAATCTGCATGGTACTTTCCGTAATTCGTATTTCCATGTGGCAAGGTTCCACCTTTTAGGCTAAGATTTGCAAGCAGTCCCCATTCAGCCCTTGTCATCATGTGCCAGCCCTCGCCTTTGGAGAAGCAAGCCTTTGATGCTTCATCATTTGTAATGTTGGTCCAAGGCTTCTGATGTGGAAGGCTGTATGGTTTACCGTTGATCTCACAATTCGGATAAACTGAAATATAAATCGAATCGTACTCTTTTCCTCCAACAATAAATGCCGGATGGACTTTATCACTTCCACCGAACAGCTCTTTATTTGTCACTTTACGGAAACGGTGCATAAATGATGGGATTCCTGCGTTATCGTAAATTGCTACGACTTCATGTTCCACGCCATTCTCCACCTGATCTGTTGGTGTTATCTTCTCTTCTGTACCGCTTTTTTCCGGTTTAATAACCGCAGCAAATACGGACATAGATTCCGCTTCCTTCTTTTTTCTTGCGGCAAATAACTTTGCTCGCACCATTTCTTCTGAAACAAATTCCTTAGAACCTTTCGCTTTTACTGTAAATTCCCTTGCTTTAAAAACTGCTTTTGCCATTTTCGTTTCCTCCTATGCTTTTTTAATTTCTGGATTGTTGACTACTTCCATCTCGCAGCGTGTAATATAAAATTTTGTAAGTGGCATTGGATAGCAGAAAGGCTCTGCTCTGCTGATTGCATCTGTTGGCATGACTTCGTAGTGCCATCCAATGACTTCATCTATTGCCTTCCCTGTTCTGATACTCATTACTTTAAACTTACCGAACACAGCTTTTACAAGTTCAATAGGATTTCCATGACACATCAAAATATCATTTTCCCAGATTCTTTCGCCATTCTTATCAGTAAGACCAGTGTACTGACAAAGTGTTTCCGGTACGATTTCTGCCTGATACAACACGTTTGGCAGTCCCCAATCCGTCATTCTGCTGAATACAATATAATGATGTGTTGGAACTGGATTTCTTTCATAGTCTCCTTTGAAGCAATATGTGGTTTCTGACATTTTGTAGTAATATCCTTCTACCCATTCACCGTTATCAAGTCTCTTTGCCTTGAAAAGATTTTCTCTCATTTAGTCAAATCCTCCTGTATTTTAAACATTGAATAAATCAAATATTGATAATTGTCCTTCTGGTAAAGGCTTCTCTATTTTTACATCCGGTGCAGTATCTCTCAGTTCTTCTTTTGCGGATTGCATCATTCCTAAAAAATCCCAGTGCACGAATCTTCGCATTGCAACAAGATCATTTTCTGAAATACTCTGACTATATCCAGAGATGTATTTGATTATGGTTGCTTCTTTCTGGCTCTTTTCGCTTTTTTCGAATAATCCTATATAATCTGGATTTTCCTTTATACTTCGCATAAGCTCAGATGCTTTTCGCCTGATCTCATCACTTTTCACCATATAATTTGGTGGTACCTTTTCTGGAAGCGGTAAATAGTATTCTTCCGGGTAATCCCCTTCCTGCAATTCTTCCTCACATAGCCTACGCCCATATATGATGTGATTCCTTACCAGGTTCAGGTTTACTCCATCAGTCCAAAACGGATCGCTGCCGCCATTTTCCCAGAGCCTTTTCCACTGTTCATGCGATTCCCGGATAACCTCAGCAAGCTGTTCCTTTCTGCTCCTCTGTTTTCTTGCCATTTCCTATGCTCCCAAACTTCGCTTCGATTGCCTCTTTGATCTTTCCTCTCAGTGCCGGTCCAACTCCTTTGACCTCTCCGATCACTTCCATAAGCTGTTCATCTGTAATTGTTCTGACCGGTTTTTCTGTTACTGATTTTTTGCCATCATTGAAACCGTTTGTATAAACACGTGTGCAAAACGCATCAAACTGCTGATGATCATATTTCTTTACGGTCTTGTACACTTCTCTGGTAGTTGTGTACCCTCCTCCTATGCGTCTTTTTGCCATTATCTTTTCACCTCCACATATGTAACACTATTTGCTTTACAATTAAATTCTGAGCAAAGTGAACTCCACAATTTTGCAAGATCATTCATATCTTCAGCATCCAGTTCTGTCTCATCAGATTCTCCATTTTTATTTGTAAATCCAATTCTATATGTGTTTAAATATCCGTATCCCTTTTTAACAATCCCTTTTCCGGCCTCTCGAATTGTCATTTCAACGCCTCCAGTTCCTTTTTCACTCTTTCCAGTGAATATCTGGCATTATCTGTAAGCTGTCTCTGCCAGCAATTATTTTTTCGGCTCCATCTAAATCCATTCTTTTTCAGAATATCTCGCACTTCTACTTCCGGTTTACCATCAAAGAACAGCTGTAAACGCATGATTTCCGCATTTTCTACGGTACGGAAATACTCATTTTCACTCTCGGTATTTCCTTCTGTTTTAGCCGCTCTGAGTTTCTTAATGCGGCCTTCTACCCGGTGAATCTCTGCATTATTGTTTGAAAGCTGGTATGTGACAAAAGGCTTGTCCTCATAATGCCAATCTTTCTGCATTTCTGTTTTCAGGCTGTCAATCTGTTCCTGTGTCAATACAGGGCAACCGTCCAGAGTTTTATTCTTTCTGTAATAGGTATTTGCAGCTTTCATCTTCTCCTGCAATTCCTTTAATCCGTTCAGTTTCTTTTCCAAACGTTCTACTGCATCCACATCGCCAGATTTGATAATGCCCTTCCCGTTTCCAATGCTTCGGATCCGGTTTAGCATCTTCTGGATTTCCTGGAACTCTTGATAGTTTCTATCGGATGCAGCATTCTGTTTTTCTTTCTTCCTTACTGGAAAGTTTGCCGGTCCGCAGATCATAACGGATGGACACATACATCCGATGCGACTTCGATCATTCAGATTGGCAGCCATCTTTTTTGAATATCTCTCTGCAATGCCATATACCCTGTCGGCTTCCTCTGGTCTGCTTTCAGCAACCTTGTCCGCCAGATCATACGCCCCGCCAACATATCCTTTGTATTCCTCTGTCAGGCTGCCTTCCTTGTAATCCCAGAACGACATCATCTCATGAGCAGACCTTGCAGACTGCTCATTGATTTCGTAGTAGATTCGTTCTTTCATTCTTCCTTTTCCTCCTCTTCGTCTGATAATTCATCCAGGAATCCGTACAGCTCAATGATTTCGTCCTCATTCAGCTTAAATTCGATTCTTTCTGCAAAATCACAGAATCTTTCACATAACGGTTTCTGAGATTCTCTGATCTTTCTGTTTTCTTCCTCCACATCTTCAAAATATGTAGAAGCAAGGATAACTTTTTTCTTTGCCTCGGAAACAATGACTGGCTTGTAGCCTCTCTTTTTCAAGGCTTCCATATCTTTCTGGTCTGTAACCGGTGCGGCCTTCGCACCATATTCATTGATAAAATCTTCTGCGATCTCATTTTTCAGGTCTTCCGGTACGCACTCACACATGATGAACTGGCCACTGTATGAATCAATAGATTTTTTCAATAGTTCTGCATTCTGAGCATTTTCAACCATTTTGGAAGCATACCAGCGAACATCGAATGAATCTACCATGCTTCTGTCTCTTTCCAGTCTCACGTAACATGGTTTGAAATCTACTCCAATGTCAAGTCTGGATTCCTCACAGATATATAATCCTCCGACAAATATCTTTCCTTTATGTTCCGGGCCTTCCAGAATATCTCCATACATTGTTTCGATTTTCTGGTAATCTCCCTGTAAATGAAGGTTGGACTTCTTAACTGCCTCATATTCTTCTGGTGTAATTCCGGAAATTTCAATCATAAGGCTATGCTCTGGTACCTTCTCCCATACTGCCGCAGTTTCTACAAAAAATGTAGGTACTAAAGCTCCATCATATTTTCTGGATTTTACCAGTCTCGGTCTCCACACTTCACGCCTGCAGTAATTGTTGAATACAACTGTTTTACCTAATCTCAGAAGAACAACTGTTGCAATCTTGTACCCCTCTCCATGATTCCCAATCATCGTATCATCATCATTTTTTGTGGTCGTGCCAAACAGAAGTGTTTTAATATCCAGTTCGCTATGCTTGTTTCCGATTATCAGTTTTTCTTCTGCCTTGTCATATTCAAATAACATTTTGTTGCTGCTGTCTCTGGTTTCCTCATCAATGGAGTTCTGGAAGAACTCTCTTACTGCTTCTGTTACGCCCCATCCCGGAACATAATCTGCACTGATACTCAATTCATATTTTCGCATTTTCTTCGCTCCTGTTTTCTGTATTCATCCATCGTTGGACGCTTCCCGTCCAGATCATCCCATGTATAAGGTCTTTTAGTTTCCTGCTCATAATTTGCTTTGTAGCAGTCTCGACATACACACCGACCACTGAGCCATCTCATTTCGCCACAGTATTCAGGTTTCTTGCATTCTTTGCAGATCACAATTTCATCATTCAATGTCATGCCCCCTTGTTTTCTTCCTGCCCCTGTGTTAATATCAAACCGAGGCGGCGGCAGGTGAAAACCGCCCCGGTTCGTTGGATTTTGGCTCCGGTTCTATTTCTCAGGTAGGCTCCGGAGCCTTATTCTTTTGTTTCTGGTGTTTCCTCTTTCTCTGTTCCATTCGGAACATTTGTGTCAGTGATAAAATTGATAAGTTCTATTGCCTTGCTATCACTCAGCCCCTGTGCTTTTACCCACATCATTGCTCTGGCTGCTTCCTTTGCTGTCATTGGCATGTTGCTGTATTCCTCCACTTTCTCACCTGCCTTTCAGAACTCTGAGTTCTTATTCCTCAAAACTCATTATATTGAGTTCTTGACTATAATTTAACACGTAGTTAGTAGTTGTCAATACCCTCTTTTACATTTTGCTCAATTTTATGAGTTTTCAATTTCAGAGAATACCCCATTGTTGCAAACAATGCCTGAATGCATTCATAGCTGACCTGTTCTTCATCTGTACTTGCAAAAAAATCTGCAATTTCTTTTTCTCCCGGATCCGCTGTACCTTTCTTTTTCTCAACCACCAGATCATAGTCTAAAGCTGCAAGAATCTTTCGTACCGTCTCGAAATTTGGTCTGGTATTCTTATTCAGTTTCGTCCAAAGATTCTGCCGGGTTGTCCCTACTTTTTCTGCCAATAAATCGTATGTCATTCCTCTGTTTGACATTTCTTCTTTGATAAATTCTACAATGCTCTGCATTTCTTCCTCCTATGCTACTCGGTATCTGTATTCAATACACTCCCAGTTACCGTTCCATTCTGCCGAATCAGCCACGATTCCTTTCTGTTCCTCCACTATCTCAAGCAGATCGCCTTCGTACAGTTCTTCCATCGGATAGCCCCGTTCTTTTTCAATCTCCTCGATTTCACCATCTAGGAATAAATTACCGTTTTCGTATACAGGCTCGTCCCCATCCCATGCACTGCATTTTCTGAATGTCTTTGGGTTCTCCCATTCCTCCCGGCGGTGTTCCCAGTATTCATCTTCGCCAAGTATTCCACACATAATGTCTCGCCTCCTTCAGATCATTTAGGTATATAATCATATCTGGTATGCCAATGATACTGATACAACCCTGTCACCGGATTGATGCCTTCATACCGTTCTCGCCATTCCTTCAGCATTTCCTTGTATGTGAACATCTTTCCAGTTTCTTTATTCCGGTATGCCTTATCTGCATTATTCATCCTGCACCGCCTCATCAGGCAAATATACTACTTGGATATGTGCACCCATATAGCAGTCTGGCTCTCCGTCAAATTCGTTGCCTGCGGATGAGTTCAACGTATCCCCTCTTCTTTCGCATACCTCTCTTGGGGTACAGCAGTTTACATTCTTCCAGAGTTTTCCGTTCTCATCCTCATATACATATCTACCCCAATCGTCTACGCCCTTGTATCTCAAATGAAGTGTCTTGATTTTTACTGCGACCAACTCATAAGCCATAACCTCAAAATAGTCCAGCGGCTTATCATATTCAATATAGCCCCATGCTTCCTGTCCGATCTCCTGTACAAATTCTTTCTGATCGAAATTATGGATTTCCAGTACCTTCACGTATCTGTTATTAGGGTAGCTTCCCGGCATAACCGGACGCTGCGTGCTGTAATAACGATATTTCATTTCTTTGATTCCTCCTCTTATTTTTTCTGCCCCAGATTTCTGAGGCAGATTGCTTTATCAATCAAGCAGGCATTCCTGCGAGATGCTGTATTTTTCTTTCAGCTTTTCAAAAGCTCTGTTTGTTACCCGGTATTCATTCCAACCAACTCTATGATCTTTTGAGCAGAAGTCCTTTTCCTGATATTTCTTTATGAACTCAATGCCTCTGCCTTTAAGTTCCAGTGGAGTATCAATGAACCAGTGTTTTCCGTAATATCCTCTGGATGCCTCCATCTGGCAATCTGGTTTCTGGCCTCCCATTTCTGGCGTATAGCGGTATACTCCAGGAGCCTCGGCAACTTCTTTTTCTATCGGAACCGGTCTTGCCATCTCCAATCGTTTTTCTCGTCCCTGCTCTGTCAGCTTTTGTGCTTCGCCATTCAGCAGTTTTCCTGTTTTTTCCAACTGCCCTATGTTCTCAATATAAAAATTAAGGACCTCTTTTGTAGTTGCAACAGCAATCAGTCTGGAAAGATTATCATAACTATTGCTGACTTCCGGCGTTTTTACTGGAAACTGAATGATCTGTGCCATGTCCTTTGTCCTCTCTTTCTCATTTCTGGTTGTTAATGTATTTTCTGCATCCTGCATAGGAACCGGTATAAACTACCTTACCTTGATATGCTACTGTGCAGGTATCACTCCATCTGCTAATCTCGTACACTTTTCCATTTGCCAATTCGTATCGTTCCATATACTCACCTATTTGCTCATTCTGTATAAAATCTCATTTCTACAAATTTCCAAATCCTCTGCGTACTCCATATTAAAAGTATATTTATCACTATTTCTTAAAGAAGAATCATACTGTTTCATAAGTTCTTCATTACTTGCTTTTTTTAACCATTCAATCTTCTGTTCTCTTGTCATATCTATCACCTTTACCCTTACTTGTTATATTGAGTTTTATTTACTTATAACTCGTTATTATGAGTTTAATATAACACGTAGGTTAGTAGTGTCAATACCCTGTTTTACAAAAAATGAGAAAAAATTAAGGACAGCTCATTTTATTGAGCCATCCTTTTTGCTTTATTCTGTGCCCTCCTGCATATTCTTCAATAATTCCCATGCCATCTTGAACCCTGCATAGAATCCTGTTTCCTCCGCTGCTGCTCCGTACTGACTTACCCATAACATAATATCGTCTATACCGTCACGCCCGATTTGCAGCTTATTTAGAGTGCCGATAACTTTTTTATATGTAACTGCCATTCTTTCTGGATCCGGTTCATCACTCTCAATCCGATTTTCGTAATATCCTTGGAATATCTGCTGTAATGCTGTCACCTCTGTTTGACCTCCTCATAAATCAAATTTGTATTTTTGAACTTTTTCCTTTCCGATCAGCTTTATGTCTCCAAAATATGTATATGCTTTACATTTGAAAAAGTCTTCTGAATGATCATTCGATTCTTTTGTACAATCTTCTGGCAAATCAACTTCGATTGTATACGCTTCTTTTTCTCCTCTAATCGCAATAAATTTACAGGCATCTATTGGATTGGTACAGAGGAATACAACTCCGCCGCATGAATGCTTTATAACTCTATCTTTTATAATCTTAGCAATACATTCTTTGGTTGTAGCGTGGTAATATTTCATGCCTGTGCCTCCAATCCCTGACCGAATGCAAGAGCAATCATTTTCTGCAGTCTTGCATTTTCTTCTCTCAGCTTTTCGTTCTCTTTCTCCAACGCCTCTGCTTTTGACTTCATTACCTCCAGATTAATTCCATCAATGTACCTTGCATCGGTACACCATTTTGTGACAGTAGCTTTTGCTACTCCATATCGCTGTGTAATTTCATCGAAAGTCATTCCCTGAATCTTATGCATATTTACAATGAACTTCTTGAAACTTGCACTATACCGTCTGGTTGTATCATGGTTAGGACCGGTAGGTTCCTCTGGAATTTCTTCCATCTTGTTTTTCTTCACTTCGATTTTAGGCTGTACTTTTTCTGGCTTCTGCGGCATTTCTACCTTGCCTGTAATCTCTTCTTTTTCCAACCGGATTCCCATTTTTGCAAGATCATCAATCTCATCCATAAGAGCGAATAATCTTTTTCTGTACTCTTTGCTCATCGTTCATGCCCCTCCTTGAATCATATAATTTCCAGAAGCCACAAGATAAACATGATTCCCGGAACCCCTACGGAAATTGCTCCAAGAAATGCACTAGAAAGAATTGCTTCGATTTCCTCTTTCCTCCTCGCCTCTATTTTGTGGTTTCTTCTTTCTCTTTCATTGCAGTATCTTAATATTCTTTCTGATTCCTGAATGGTTTTTTCGCTTCCGTATTCTTCTGCGATTGACCATTCTCCAAAATCTGCAATCGTTACATAACCGTCCATTATTCTATGCCCCTTTTTCATTCTTTCTCAGCTCTGGCATTTCCCTGTACCGCCCAGGGCGTAGATAAATATCTACGAAGTGCTTTCTTTCGTGCCATAAAAAATAGGCGATTGGGTATGTGATTTTATATGGCTGTCTCATACTTTGCAGCCTGTGCAGTGCTGCTCCGGTGCTTCCACTCCCGTATCTGATTTCGCTTTAAAATCAGCAAACTTGTTATCTGTCATTGAGCATTTTCAGGCGTTCTCTACTCAGTCTTGCTTACCGCCCCTGATTTTCACCTTAAAAACCAGTAAAACTTGTTGCCCAATACCAACCGCTTTGACCTGCCATCATCAGCACCAGGCGGTCATTCCTGGTGGACGGTCATTTCTGACCGTTTCGACTTATTCTTTTTCCAAGTAACCGTATAAGCAACAGGATCCGGAATCCCATGTATCGTAATAATATCCATCTACAACTGCTACGCAGTGATTTGCAACATTCAGAAAAAATGTTCCGTTTTTATGTTCTTTCGCAAAGCGATCAACAGTTGGTCTTTTTGCCCCTTTTTTATTACTTATTCCATGATATGTAAAACCATTTTCTTTCAAATAACTCTCATAGCACTGTTTTCCATTTGGCATACATTGATGTCTTTTAGCATATGGAATCAGATCATCAAATACCTGCATCCAGGATTTATCCATGACTTTTGTTAAGGCACGAATGACGCAATCACCGTAATTATCCTTTAAATCCTTATCATTGGGTTGATAGTACTTATAATTTCTGCTTGCCATTATTCCCATCCTCTCGTTATATTGAGTTTTTATGCGTTTTAGCTCGTTTTATTGAGTTTAATATAACACGTAGTAGGTAGTTGTCAATACCCTATTTTACAAAATTTGAGTTTTTTCTTAGACCAGCTCATAACTCATTTTATTGTGGTTGTTGCATTTCATTAACAGTGGTATCATTAAAATAAAAAGGAGATTTTTTTATGAAAAAGAACAAAAATTTCACCCCCCCCCCCGAAAAAAATCTGACAATTTCTTAATCATTTCTGTATCTTCATGGGGGGGTTGCTATGGCTCATTTATCTCCCTATGAAATCAACAACTACATTTCAGAATTACTCGATACATTGGAAGTGTCTTTTTCTGTTGATACAGAAAAGGCCATTCTCAGTAAATTGAATCGTATCGATTCCTATCCAGATATGTCCAAATATCAATTATCTCTAACAAAGAAAAGGCTTGCGGATTGTTATAAGAAAAATAGAATTACCGGAAATGCTCTCGAATTATATCAAGCAGCTTTATCCGATAATAAAAACCTTCCTGTGAAAAGAATTGTAAAAACACTGCTTGCTATTCCTCAAAATGAATTGATCTACTCCACCGATACTAACTACATATCCGAAGAAGATATGATTCAGCACAAACCAAAAGATTTTGATAAAGAATATGATCCGGACTATGAACAGCAACTGCATAACACTATGGGAAAATTAGGCAAGGATTATCAGCATGAATATGACCGGCTACGCAATATTCATAATTTTTATTCATCTCTTCCGGAGGATGCACCTGCTCCAACAAGTCCAGCTGTAAAAAGAGCATCGTCTATGCATGCTTCTACTACAGGAATGACAGAAGAAGAACTTGCAGCTATGAGGCAAAAGTATATGGATGATGTTAACAAAGAATACGAGGGAAGATGGGATGAATTCACAGCAAAATCAATGGCAAAATCTAAAGCAGCTCAAAATAAGCATGAAGCAGCTTTGAAACCAGCCAGAAATATTATTATCAATCATGTTGCCAATCTTCCTACTGATACGTTTGCAATGGAATTTACCGAACAGGAACTTTTATTCGTAAAATACTTACATCATAAGCCGGTTTCTCTTGATTATATTCCAGGATATTTTACATTTGAGTATCATATTGATTATTGTAAAGTGATTATATCAGCATTTGATAGTGGACTTTTATGCTACGCTCCTGTCTCTTTTACATTGTCTAAATTATCAGTACCAAATTTGAAAGATCTACTCAATAAAAATGGAATAAAAGGATCTGGCAAAAAAGCGGACCTTATTAATACTGTTCTCTTTTCCGTCAATACAAACTGTTTTGAAAAAAAATATTACGAACTCACTCCAAAAGGAATTGAGTTTACTGGATACGAAGATATTTACCATCATAAGGAGGAAAAATAATATGGCAAAGGCAAAAAATAGAGTTATCGCAGGTGATTACGAAAATCAACCTGTGTCGTCATTTCTCGGCACTGTATTAATCGAAAAAGGATGGGGAAAAGAAAAAACGTCCATTAGCAAAAACACTGTAGAAAATTATGAGCTGATTACAGATGAGCATAGAAAGAGTGCCAAAAGTGGCATTGCTCGTGGACTTGTTGGAGGTGCCCTTTTAGGCCCTGTTGGTATGCTTGCTGGTGGTGTTTCAGCTAAAAGCAAGGGAATTTATGTGGTTGCTATTTCATTTAAAGATGGGAAAAGAAGCTTAATTGAAGTTGATGATAAGATTTACAAAGCCATTGTAACAAGTTGCTTTTAAATTCATTTTTGTAAATATTCCACGAATTTTTTATTATTCTTTTGTTTACACATCTCACGAAAATGAGTTGTTTTTCCAACATTTGTTGGCTTTAATTTGTCAGCCGCTTTTAAGCCTTTGGCTGACTGAGGTTTAGGTTTAGAATAAGATTAAGAGAAAAGATAAAAATATATGCTCATTTGCACCAGATTTTTTCTCCAACAATGGCAGGGACAAATTGGCTTACAAATGGCTTGACGAGATTTAAACTTAGTATTTGAGTATATAAATATAGTTAAATACATATGCTCTGTTTACACCAGGATTATACCGGGGCAAATAAAAAAGCCCCGACACCATTCAGGCATCGGGGAAGTGTAGTAAACTCAATATTTTGAAGTTGACTTTTTACTGGCTATAGCATATGATAATAGTAGCTAATGAATGTGATAGCATTTTCCATGGAACCAAATTCCATCGGAGAAAACGAAAAAGCCAAGGGCCGCAATCCCTTGGCTTTTTCTATTCCGTTTATGTAAGGTGGCTTATTCCTTTAGGCTGGTTGTCGCTATTCGTCTCCTTCCAACCATTTACAGATAAAGTAGCTAACAATACCTGCCAGTACAGAGACAATGAATGTGATAATAAGTTCCATGGTTCCACCTCCTTCCTGTCGGAGGTTCGCGACTTATTTATGTTACCATGTTCTACAAAATTCTACAATCAGATTTTTATCTGAGCAGAATGCTTTTCCAAGTTGCCGGTCCTGCACATCCATCTACACTCAGGCCTTTTTTAGTCTGATATGCTTTGATTGCATACACTGTATTGGTACCGCATTCTCCATCAATAGTCAGGTTCTTTCCATCCTTCCCCTTGAATCCATTGCTTTTCAGTAATCTCTGTAATAACTTAACGTCATTTCCTTTGCTTCCGTTCTGAACGTTTCCTACGCTAAACATATATCCGCTGCCTCCTGTCGTTGTTGTGGTAGTATTTGTTGCGTTTCCTTTTCCTGCATTAGAGCCATTATCAACAGTTACGTTTACATGGTGTCCTGTATTCAGGTTGATGTCTCCTCTCTTTGCAAGGCTCGAATCCTTCAGGTACTGCCCCTGCAGAACTGTAAAATATTTCTTTCCCTTTGCAGAATTGAAATAATCCATCATGTTACCGGTATATGTAGCATTACATTCCTGCAACTCTTTGATGCCTTTCAAGTGTCCTACAGCTTGAATAAGTACGATTGTTCCTTCGCTGCAATCACATTCACAAGGTTTTGTGATTTTGGAAGGGCGATACCCTACCGCTTTCATCTGCTGTCGAAACGTATAACGATCAGCAGAATTTCCTGCGGTTCCCTGGTCGTAACCGATCATATCATTCAGTGCTGCTTCGATGGCAAGATCAGCAAACAGATTCCCAAGACTTTCATCCTTCCATCGAAGAATATAATTCCATCCACCAGTTGGATATGCATACCAAGAGCGAAGATACCATTCTGTTCCGGTCTGGTCCCCTGCTTTTCCTCCTGCATATCTCCCGTTTTCGTCATGTCCGCAATTCGACATTCTTACTGTCACTGTAGTTCCTCCCTTCTGTTCAGTGCCTCCATCAGCATATTTTGTAATAAACTCATACACTTTTTTCTGTCTGCCAGTGTAATCCCCAACCTGATTCGGTGCCGGGTCGGCTGGATCCGTATTCAATGCTGCATAAATCCCTTTTGCTGTGTATGGTTTTGCTGTTTTTGCCAGGATTCGTTTTAATGCGGATGCACCGCCCTGATGGTAGATGTTAATGCACTCCATCATAGCTGTATCTGGCATGGTTCCATACGTCTTGCCAAGGCTGGCTGCGTATTCTTTGATCTGCGTTTCCATCAATTCGTCCTGGCATTTAATACCAGCCGCCGATGAAATAATCGCAATAATACATTTCCCCTTGGTTGATGTGGCAGATACTCCATATCTGTCCCAGCTTTTTTTCAGATCAGCGGCAATACCGGCAGTATCAAGTTTGGAAAAATCTGTCGGATATTTCTTCTGGATATTCTGCAAAAGTAATCTTGCTTCGTCTGCATACCACTGACCGGCTCCAATCGTGATTGCCTTTTCATTCGGTGTATTTGCTCCTACTCCTGCAAATGCAGAATAACTTTGGCGGCCATATACCTGACCCCCACTTTCCACTGCATACAGAATTTTTCTTAATACGGTAATGTTTTCCTGTTTCATCTCCGATCACCTCCAGTCTCGTCCAGCTCGTCCATAAATCCGCAGACATCTTCAAACCATCTTCCGGTTTCTCTTGCCAGTGCAGCCAGAAGGCAAATGCCTCCAACCGCTGCAATGCCTGCAACAGTAATCACAATACTTTGAACTGAGAAATTGCCTGAATCACTTTATCGTATCCGACCATTGCACACAGCCATGACAGCAACACTAAAGCAATTAAAATCACTGCCATTTTTTCATTCATAAGTGTTTCAGTCAGAATCATATATCCGGTATCTACTGCAACGGACAGAATGACCGCAACAACTCCAGCAAGCAGATTTGACCGGTACGGTTTTTTTGCCTCATCCAGTAGCTTCTTGATTCCTTCTGTCACAAGTCCGGTCAGTACAGATACGATCATCAGTAACAGTAAAAATGTTTCAAAATTCATCATTATTCTTCATCCTCCATTCCTTCATTATCGCCTGTATCTCCCTGATATTCTCCACCAGGATCAGACGGCTCATTATAGTCTTGTTTCCTTCTGTGCTTTTCTTTACTGGTTTTTATCCATCCACAGATGCCGCATTCACCGAGCAATGCTGCAATCAAAGCACACCACGCTGATTCCGGTGCGGAACCACACTGGGAGAATACTGCAAGCATTTTCCAGTTTATATACATCATGTAAACGAATACACATATAAGCACAATGTTCAATGTACCAAGCTTTTTAATCAGCTCCTGTACTTTTCTTTTTTTCTGCCTCTTACGGCGAGAATTTCTTCTACTCAACTTCTTTACTTCCTTCCTACCTCTTAACACGCTGTACAATCATTCTGACAGGCTCAGGCACAGCTTTGAAATACTTTGGCAAACATTTCCTCACATAAGAACAAAACTCCGTTAAAACAGCAAATAAACGAGCTCTGTTTTGTTATCAACTCATTTATGTGAGCTTGTGGATAAAAATGTGGAAAACTTTAAAAGCCTATCTGTTTTGACAGGAAACCGATTGCAATCCCTATGATGGTTGTCAGGACATATCCTGTAACCTTCCTCCACATTTCTCCGTCCCGGTTTTCCAGTGCTTCCAATCTGTCACCCTGGCGGCCTTGTTCTTTCACCATACTTTCAACTGACATTGCAAGTTTCTGTACGGAGGTTGTCAGCTCTGAAATTTGCTTTGTCGTGCCTTCCAGGATTTCAATCCTGCGGTTTTGCCGATTATTCTCAGAATCCAACCTTCTGCAAAACTCTTCGTGTTCGGCACGAGTGATATACTCATCCATCGTTCTCACCTCCTCCCCCTCCTGACGTTTCTTCCTGCCATTCCACATCGTCTGCATCTGCATACGGGCGACACATAGCCTCTATGATATCCAGATCATTGTGTATCTGGTCGAGACTTTTATTCGATTTTCCATCAATGTAGAACAGGAGGTCATAAACCGCAGACCATAGCTTCGCTATAATTTTCAACTTCATAGGCTATTTCTCCTATAACCTTGTTTCTATCAAGGACCACCGAATCAATCAGTTCTTTCCGGAACTCTTTGCAATCGCAGTGATCCAGCATACCCAAATAGGATTTCAATGTGGCAGTCACCACTTCCATCTCAATCAGTCCAGCATTGTATTCCTCTACTTTCCTTCTGAGGTGGCGTTTCATCTCCAATGTGGTACTTTTCCTGATAGTTACATAATGCGGCCATATCCGATAGCCTACAAACTCTATGCCCTGTGATATTGGACGTATGCAAGTCTTTTGGTTCAGAGATAACCGTAATGTTGTTTCTATAAATTCCTGGATTTCAGCTTTCCATATGTGAAGCTGTTCTTTGTTGTCTGACAGGATGATAATATCATCCATATATCTGACATAAAAATGGATGCACAGTGTTCTTTTACAGAACTGATCCAGTACATCCAAGTAAATATTCGCAAATACCTGCGATAACAAATTTCCTACCGGTATACCCACATCATAAAGCCTTTCCTCCAAAGGCACCTCTCCTGGACTTTTGCCGGGTGGTAATCCAAATGGCGTATGCTGGCAATCTATAATGTTATACAGAATTTGCAAAAGCTGTTGATCTTTAATTTTCCTTTCCAGAATCTCCTTCAATACTTCGTGAGATATCCGGTAAAAGTATTTGCTGATATCCAGTTTAAGGTAGTACCATGTGCCAGGCTTATGTTCTACAGACTTTATCCAGTACCGTAATCTTTGCATGGCAGCAAGTGAACCTCTTCCAGGAATACAGCCATAAGAATCTTTGATATATCCTTTTACCAACAGGGGATTTATGACACGATATATCGCCCATTGCACAATGCGGTGGTAAAACGTGATCGACATGATCATTCTCTTTTTAGGTTCATAAACATAAAAGATATAATGCTTATCAATCGTGTATTCACCAGAGCGTACATCCTGTTGTATCTGTTCAATGACATTCCAAATATCATGCTGGACGCGAAGAACATCTTTGTTGTATCTTCTGCCCTTTGATGCATCCTGGATTGCCTCATACAGATTTTCGTCAGAGAATATCAAGTCAAAAACATGCTTGATTTTCATTGATTCTCCCTCTGCATTTCATCATTTTGTTGTGTTTGACGGTTTTCTCATAGGTACTGGCAGCCTCCACAACCGATGCCATGTCTGCAAAGTGCCATCAACACAGCACCATTTTTCTCCTACTTTTCAGCCGGAGTGGAAACAGGTTCCTTTATCCCCTCGCACTGTCGGTAGTCCTTAGAGTTCCCGATTCTGGCATATGAGGGTAAAGCGGAGCGGAAGCCGATGTTCGTGTTCGAGTTGGAACGTGAATTGTTCAGGTTCACGTTGAACACACCAGCATTCGAAGTGTTGTTCCAGCTGCCACCACAGATCGGCAAACGCTATAACCCATTCCCTACGAAAATACTTAATGTCTTTTGTATCGGCTGTTTCCATATCTGGAAGATTTCTGTTGTTGAGTAGCCGTATTGTCAGCAACAGAGTTTATTTCATTCACTTTATTAATGAATCCGCCTATCATTCTGCCTATTTCTTCTGAACGTCTGTTCCATTCTTTGTAACTGGACAACCCTTTTAGAATATTCAGGTCATATGCTACTTTGATAAATTCTTGCAGAGTTTTATTCTCTCTGTCAAAATCTCCCAGAGTAGTTTTTTTATAATATTTCTCCCTGATATCTACTGATAATCGAAGTAATTTCTTCATGCAATCCATCAGATCATTTCCAATGGCATATTTATCGGCAACACTCCATTTCTTTATGAACGGATATGCATAGCCTATCATATCTTCGACCTTCTGAAGAATCTGGAAGGAATCATCTTTTGTAACAGTTCCAGTGTTCTGGCTTTCCTCCATACTTTCGCAGCCTCCATTTTTCTATTGCCCTACTATCGTAGGGCAGAACAGTACACAGTTCTCAGTTTTACAGTTCACAGTAAGCGGAGCGGAAGCCGATGCACGTGAACGAGTAGGAACGTGAATAGTGCAGGTGCACGCGGAACACACCAGCATTCGAAGTGCCGGACCAGCCGCCACCACAGATCGGCAAACGCTCTCCCGAAGTATTCAGTCCATGATAATCTCCACCATAATCACCGCCCGGCTCATCCGGATACAGAAGGAGAGCTTTTGCCAGCTCTGGAACAACGAAAAGTCCATCGTTTAACATCGTGTTATACGGTAACCAATAGCC
Organism: Blautia sp. MSJ-19; assembly: GCF_018918125.1. Lineage (GTDB taxonomy): Bacteria > Bacillota > Clostridia > Lachnospirales > Lachnospiraceae > Blautia_A. The sequence goes on along the minus strand of NZ_JAHLQA010000034.1, from coordinate 118,661 downwards.
CTGATCTTTCGGTGTTATATCGCCTTCAGTAAGCTGAATCTTTCCAGAAACAACATCCCATTTTAGAGTGCCGGAAGTTCCAGGTTCAACCAGTGTGCCATCTGCGGCAATGGCTTTCCAAAGGGTGGAGCTTGCACCCATACTTGCATCAGCAGCCATGCAGTTTGCATATGGAATGATCTGGATTTCTCCATCCTTCAGCCGCATACCTGCACACCATTCCCAAACGTTGCCGTTCAGGTCTGCAATTCCATCCGGCATCCAGTTATGGTTCCATGTGTTCGGTCCAGATCCGGTTGCACATCGGGCAATTTTCCCACTATCGTAATGAGTCGGAACGCCTTTTTCATGTCCGTATGCGTGATCGGCACCGTAATTGTTGTTGCCTCTCGGCATGGTTCCGTTTTTGCGACACCATAAAGCAATAGCGGACCACAGAGAGTAAGGTGTAAGGCTCCATCCTTTTCCTTTATTTCGGCAATATGTAACTGCCTGATCGAAATTCAGGCTTGCTCTTGGGTCACGCATTGGAAGAGAATATCCACGCTCATTCAGGACGATGTTCTGATATTTTGAAACATAGATGACGCTCTTTTCTACTCCGTCCACACTGAATGCCGGGTGAATGTTTTCACTTCCTCCTGCAATCAGATCAGACATTTTCAGTTTCGGGAATGGAACCATTACAGAAGGCATTCCCAGATCATCAAATAATACGGTGTTCTTTCCACCGGACAGTGCTTCGATAGATAATTTCAGATCGTCAAAATTCGGCATCGTTTACTCCTCCATTTCCCATAAAGTCAGTGTACATTTATCCATAGAAAAAGGAACTGCTTTGCGTTCCATAATAGTCGGCTGTTCAGTTCCTCCTTCTGCATCCGGATTATAATTCGGATTTTCTTTCTCTGTTTCTGTATATTCCCTTGCCGGGATAGTAAGCTGAGCTACATATTTGTCACCGGCACTGGCTCCCATTACAAGACCGCCGGTATAATCCTGGCAAATATCAATAGTCACTTCGTAGTCTCTCTCTTTTTTATCAACCCGGAAAGACATTTCTCCATCGCCAAAATCAATAGATTTTCCACTGACTTCATAATCTACAAAATTCGTGCCATTTTCAGGCAATTTGATAACTTTCATCAGTAATATCTCCTTCTGCTCTCTGCTGATCTAACTGCTTCATTTGTTCTTGCAGCTGCTACTTCCGCCGCTTCTCTCATTACAGAATTATTTCTATCCACCCCGTAGGATTTCATGATAAATTCTGCATCTGCCCTTCTTTCCTGATTCGGAATGATCACATTTGCCATTTTAGATGCCTCCTCTTACATAACACCGAACTGCAACGTTTGAAGCAGAACCGGTATATTTGATCTTGAACCCATTCAGTAATTTGTCACTGATTTCAAATTCACCAGCCGCACCGCCGGTAACGCTCACAACCTCAACAGTGATCGTATAATCTTTGGTATTTCTCGGAGTAACGATCTGTAAGGTTTTGATAGAGTTGTTATGCGGATATACCTGGCTGTTCGTCAGAGTAGCTTCGATTACCTCACCGGTAATTCCTTTCAGCTCCTCATTCTGTCGCAGCAACATTCTCATTGCCTCGGAAGACATCAGCATAGCTTCCAGTGCAGCCAAATCCATTGTATTAAAATTGGTTGCATTCTGCGGAGTTCCCTGCGTTTTCACTGTTCCGGGTGATCTCTGCAAGGTAACCTTGTCCCCATCAACAGTCTGTACAAATCTATTGGGAAATTCGCACACCATGTCTTTCCAGTTCACAAGACTTCTCATTTTCTCACCTTCTTTCCGTTATGATGTTTTCAGAACTTCTGAGATTTCCAACTGTACGATATAAGAAAAGCCCTCTGCAACAGAATCCATTTTCAATCGTTCTGCCTTAGAGAGCCATAACTGGTTATCAGTATCATACAGTTGCACTTCTGACACTTCACCGGATCCGGAAGATAACTCAATCTTGAAAGCTATCTCCAATATTTCGTTTGAAGTAATCGTCACTGATTCAATAGGCGTTTTGTAATACGTTGAGCCTATCTTATACTTTGCATAAGCAATCCGGCGTTTCGTATAATCACGATACCCCTGAATTGCTGCATTTGTAAGCAATGCCATCCTGGAGCCTCCTTCTTTTTATATTCCTAATGCATCACCGCAGACAGGATATACTACTTTCCAGCTTTCAGTTTTTACCTTCGGAAGTACATCTCCTCCTGCTGTCTGCAATTCGGTACTGATTATTGGATATATACCGGCATTTCCAGAATCACCGGCAATTGGATATGTAATCTTAACAGCTTGTGCTGTTGTTTTTACAGCAATTCCATCACAGGCTATGCCTAATCCCATATTTACGTCTGGAAGCAAGCCTGCCTGTATAAAACACTTCTCCCATGCTCCTGTTTCTACACTTAACCCAAGGCTTACTTTACAGGTACATTTCGTCTGGAAAGGGATGTGTGCCGGTATTCTTCTCCTGATTATTTTCTGCAAAATTCCCAAAGAAATAAAGCTGCCATCATTATTATTAAATTCAATGCATAGTGTGTATCCATCCCAGTACACCTTTCCTTCGTGACCGGTATATGCTCTGATAAGCTGTAAGATAACACTACCACTTAAATGACCAGTTCCATAATAATATATATCAGCTATTCTCCTTCTTTCTTGTATGGTCAATTCCACATCGCTCTCAATTCTAAGCATCTTTTCATACGCAAGTAAAGTCGGAAGGTCGGCTTGCGATGGAAACTGGTTTTTAACTTCCTGTTCCATTTTCTTTGCCATAATATCCAGAAGCCATCCTTCAAACATATAAACAGCGTTCATTTCTTTGTACTCTGTCCACCACTTTGGACCATAGCTAACAATTTCCTCATATCCAGGTGCAGATGAATTATAAAATATTTCCATCAACAGTTACCTCCCCAAGTACAGGAATCTGCAAAATGGAAAAGGAGATGTTTGCCGAGTTCCCATTCAGTTTCAGTTTGTCATAATCAATAACTTCGTCCATACTTTCAAGAATGGAACCAACATGCGCATAGCGGATTGCCATACCGCTTGTATATTCTTCCAATGACATTTCCACAAAATACTTGCATATCAATTCTTTGAATGCTTCTTGTATTCCAGAATATGTCGCATCATTTTTCTTCAATACAGAAACAGTAATATCAATCTTTACTGCTTCTACAGCAGCGGCGGTAAAAAACTGTCCTAGAGTGGCAACCCCATCCCCCATTCCGGTATAGCCAGGATCAAGATGATTTTGGACATTATCTACAACTGTCTGTGACGGCACTCCTCCAACTGCTGAAATGATAATACCTTTTACTGTGTTCGGTCCGGCCCACAAAGGTATGATTCGTGCTGCTCCAACACCTTCCACAGATTCACACCATGTTCGTATCTGAGATCTATTTCCATTCTCGTCCGGTCCTGATATACGATTTATCAAACGTTCTCTTGCGGAATCATCACTTTCTGCATCAATCGCAGGAATAGCCAGCTCTCCGAGGGTTGCACTGATAAGTCCATCTACATCCAGTTCGGGAATAACTTTTGTCCCAGGTACCAGATTATTCATTTCGGTACCCATATCTTCAGATATAAGAATGTATCTTCCTTCCGAATCACTTGATAATGTAAAGAAATAATCATCTACTGACATTTTAGAGTCCATTTCCGGAACCATTCCAACGAATGAAACATAATATGTAGCCGGCGTAGGATTTTCTGGATTTTTCTTCAATCCCCGTACTCTCATTTTTTCATATAATACATCGCCTGTGCAGGTGAATATAGATATGATTTCTTTTACCATTTTCAACTGTTCAAGAAACATACTGGTTCGTATGATACTGCCCATAGATGCATCCCAGTAAATACTTCCTTGCCTTGTGTCTACATTTAGGTATTCGCCTATATCATAAAACTGTTCGATTAAAACATCCTGCGTAATCTCATTCAAAGGTAAATCTTCAATATTTTTCAGCTTTCCTACGAGTTCTGTATCAACTTCCAAAGGGGCGTTTGCAAGCATTTCTGCCATTGCTGCTTTGAAATCCTGTATTTTTTTCTCCATCGTATCAGCCATCGTTAATGTCCCCCTCTACTATGGTTCCACCAAATATAGTTACTGCTGCAAATGAAACATAAATGGAATCCGCATCCAATATCTCAAACTGTAAATCGTCAATTTCTAAAATTTCCTCCATATTCAAAAAGGTATCTGATACCATTGCTGGTATATCGGCCTCCAGATACCCAGGAGATAAATCAAGGTTGCCTAATTTATTCATAATGTCGCTACCATATTGATCGTCATATATTTCATAGGCATATCTTCTTGTCTGCAATGCCTTAAACATATTTTGTCCGGCAGCCTCTAATCCATCAACCATACCGATAATTCGTTTATTTTGAAAATCCATTCTGTATGTTCGATAGATTATGCTTTCTTCCAGATCATCTTCCTCATCAGAAAACAAATCAACATTTTCATCTTCATCCATGCTTCATGCCCTCCCTTCATATTTTGTCTAAGAAATAGTATATTTTGTTTCTGTTCACTGCCAGCAAATACCACTGATCGCCTACCTGTAATGGTTGCTTTCCAGAAGGAATAATCACAGACTGGTCTGACAGGCTGATATTTATATCATCAACAAGTATAACTTCCAGTGGCTCCACTGTTTGTATATATCCAATAACGATATGGGGCATATTCTGCTCTGCAATCGCTCTAATGATTTCCGTAATATTTTGTGCCATATTTCACCCCTCTGCCCTCATTTATTTTGTTTTTTCATAGCTGAGTTTCAGGCTCATTTTGTGATGTCCATTTTCAAAAGTATGTGTATCTTCCTCAATGAACATAATCCTTTTGGCTCCAATAGGGGAAATTTGAACATAAGCACATTTTCCAGATACACACCTCATATCACCAGTAGCGGTAATGCTTAACTCCTGATCTACAATACTGGTATCTTTTTTGAACGTAGATATTTTCTGATTAAGCTCTGTTTTTGTAACATCTTCATCTACTGTCTGAATATCTGCAAATTTACCTATCTTTTTTTCAAGGGAAGAATTGACGAAACTACCTTTCTTGGCATTTTTTGAAGTAACCAATGTCAGCCTGGTTCTCGTCTTGTAAATTGATCTGGACATATCGTAGCTTTGGATATTACTATCTAAGGATAATATCGGCATAGACGTTTGTTCCTTCCGCTTTCTCAGATATATTTTCCCTTTTTCGGATGAAACATAATATCGTATTCCAGTTGCGTAATACGTCTGGCTCAATGCGTCCTCAATCACATCCCAGTAGGTTGTATTTTTTTTTACCAATTCCCCTATGATGTGACCGGTATTTACTGCCGAGCCCAAAGGAAGCCCCAGCTTTTTTAGGCAATACTTAAAAATATATGTTGCTGATTTCTTTTTAAAAGAAAAGCTCCCTTTGTTGTTACAGAGATAAATACAGTTGTCATATGCCTTTATGGTTAATGTCCTCTTGCTGCTTCGGCTATCTGTCATAAGCAGACCACGAAATATTTCATTCTTATCGCATGAAAAAAGCACCTGCTGTCCTTCGCCAGAATTTGCAGATGCTCTCGCAAACTGTTCCGAATCAGAAAGGGTGGCACTCAACGTTCTTGGAGCATCACCTCTTCGTCCAGTAACAGAAACTGTCTTTACTAATTTTGAAATATTCTTATATGTGCCATTCTTCCCTATCTTCAATGTGATTTCGTTCATTCAGGCACCTCCATCATGCTTTTTTCAGATATGATTTATGAGCATATCCCCATTTACTGCCATACTTCACATGGTACCAGTTCCCCTTCTTTTTTCCATCCGAAGTAACCGTTTTGCCATATGGTATCAGCCCCAGTATTGTTGAATTTGGTCCTTTCCTCAGACGCAGACCGCTTTTTGCAGTGGCTTTGTATTTGATGGTTTTTTTATTGTTTGTGCGTTTACCAGTGCTTGTCTTTTTTGCTTTTTTGTTTGCCTTTTTCTTATACGTGCTGACAGAAATCTTTCGGTGCTCTCTGATCTTCACTTTATAATAGATAGTTCCAACATCTCCGCCCTGTTCATATGGAACATAAGATGCCAGATCAGCATACATATTTATTGCAAATGGACCACCTACCAGTACAAAATGAAACGGGTTCTTTGCATTCATAAGAGCCAGCATCCACTTGTGCCATGTGGCAGGTGTTTTAAACTCCTTCTGCATACAAGCACAGTAATTATTTCCGTACTGCGAAGGGAAAATGGATTCAAACTCTATGGTTATGGCATCCCTTTTCCCTCTATGCAGTATTTCTCCAAAAGTGTCAATATCCACAGATGTCAGTTTTCCATTAACGGTAAGGGTGATCTTCTCTGGAAGCATCGGGGCAACATATACCTTTTTGTCATTATCATAATTGAAAAACATCCGGTATTTCGTTGGATTATTTGCATCTTGCTTGAACATATTAGAACTCATACGATGCGTCACCTCCTACCAGAGCTTCCTCTGTAACAATATTTACAAATACATCTCGTACCTTTTCCATAAGAACCTGTACAATATCATCTTTGGAAACACCTTTACCGGCAGTAATGCTACCGCTTCCATTGATATTAATATCAATAGTTCGGTTGCTGCTTGTCTTTACTTCCTGCCCATTTCCATCAGTATTTTTTCCTCCAGAATACATTGACGGTGCTATCTGAATAGGTCCATCTTCCAGTGCTCCAAGGCGTTTTCCTGCTTCCTGCCATAATTCCATAGCATTTCCAGAACCGTCCAGTGGAATAATTGCCTCCGGTCCTGCCTCTGCAACCATACCAAGATGAGGCTCGTCAAAAATACCGCCTTCTGCATGAAGGGAAGCTGTCACTGTTGCGGATCCGGTTGCTCCTCCACCAAAGCTGATTGTCTTTGACGGATTTGCCAAAGAATAATTTGCTGTCAGTGTTACATTTACAATACCGGATGCGGAATATGGATTCGCCCATGCACTACGAACGAGCCCTCCTACATAGTCATATACAGACGCAATGTTGTCGTTTCCTTTTGCCAGGGTAACATCCACTGTGCCATTAGCAGGAAGAGCTGTCGAAAATGCGTTGATTACATCACTCTGTGTAGTTGCTACAGCCTGAGACGAATCCACTTTTCCTGCTGTCAGAGTAATATTCGCTGGAACATTTACTGGAACTGTACTCTGTTCTCCTAGCTTTCCGGTGATCTCAGATGATAACTGGGTGTCATCAATCGCACCAGCCTTAATAGTTACATTCGCTGGAACCTCCACCGGAACAGCTTCACCCTGCTGTAATTTCTCAGAGATTGCAGATGCAAGTTCACTATCATCAAGGCTCGCAACCTCAAATTTGATGGTTGTTGGCACATCAGTTTCTTTTGGCTCAGCCTGTGTTTCCTGTTCCTGCGCCGCCTGTGTTACCTGGGAATCATCCATGCCAGCATTTGTCATGTTGGTTTTTACCGGCTGTTCCCTTTCTACGGTTTCTGCTGTCTGGCTCTTTGCTTCCTCCTCTACTGCCTGTGCGGTCTGGGAACCATCCACACCTTCATCTGTAAGGGTAGTCTTTACTCCTTGCTCAGTTTCTATGGTTTCCCCTGTCTCGCTTTTTGCTGCTTCCTCTGCCGCTTCTCCCACACCGGAAGCATCTGTGTCAACCTTTTCTTTTGGAATCTTTAATTCCATGTCAGGATAAATTGTGTATGGGTCTTCAATACCGTTATACTCGGCAATTTCGTGCCAGTCTACTCCAAGGGCTTCTCCAATCTGAGAAAGGCAGTTGCCTTTTTCAACTTTAATCTGAATGTCTCCATCCACTTCGCCTTCTACGGTACCAAGATCACCAAGAGCATCCTGAATAAGCTGATCTACATGGTCCTGATTTACCTCGACATCATCTACTTCGGCCTGCATGCCTTCAACAGTCACAGGATCCGGGTCTATATCTGTAGTTGCTCTGTCGATGGCAGTTTTTAATTCATCTGGAACATTTACAGTTCCATCTTGAATCGCCTGCACCAACGCTTCACTTGCAGGATCAGCAATCATTTGATTTGCAAATACCTGCCATGCTGCATCAGCATCTCCGGCTGCTGCTCCTACCTGTACAGCATCATTAAAGGCAGTCATTACATCCTGCGGAACTGCCTGCCCCATTTCCCTATACTCATCAATAAGACCCGCCATACTCTCTACGTCAGGTTTCATTGAATCATAAATTTTTGACAATGCTTTCTGGTCTTTATCGCTGAATATGCTTGTACCAGTCATAGCACTAGAAAATCCACTCTGCATTGAATCAACCAAGGATGTATAATCCTGGTTTGCCAGATATGAATTGGCATTGTTCAGGAAATTTCCTGTCTGCTCCTGGATTGCAGAATAATTGGAATCCAACTTTTCGCCATAAGCGTCTGAAAGAGTATTTTTTTCAAATTCCAGGCTATTTCCAAGCATACTTGCCTGATCGTTCCTTACGGCATATCCTGCCTGCTGTTTATAACTGACGAGTTCTTCATCTGAAATACGCTGTACTCCATTTTTATCAGCCTTGTTCAGGGCATTCAGTGTAGTGTACAGTTTTTTTTCTGATGTTTCCAGAGCCGCTGTAGCGGTTTCTCTCTGTTCGCCAAGTTCCTCCACTACCTTTGTAAAGGTATCTGCTGTCAAATCTTTTCCGGAAAGTTTGCCGTATTTCTGCGTAAGCACATCCATCTGGGCTTGTGCTTCTGCTTCCTGCCATCCTTCCATGATATTGTTGATTTTGCCCTGCAACTGGTCAATCGCTGCCTGTTCATCAACATCTATGATGCCATCTTCCAATGCAGTCTGAACCAAGTTTGTAAGACCTGCCGACAAAGATTGCATCTCGCCCAGATCCTGCTCGGCCCATTTCTCAATCTGAGAGCCAAGGCTGGAGCCATCAGCCATTTTTATATCGAACTCATTTACCGTCATTTTTGCGGCAAGCGTTTGTTCCGTAAGAGCCTGTTCAATATTTTCTTTGAATGTCTCTATATTCTGCATATATGAGGACTGCTCATCCTCAGTAAGCTGAATGCCGACACGTGCTTTCCATTCCAGAGCGTCATTTGCAGCAAGAGCTTCCTCAGCCTGCTGATTAAATTCCTCCGCATTCTCAAAATGGCCTATTGCTGCATTGATATTCACAAGCCACTGTGCATCTATTACACGTGATGCAAAATCCTCAATCTGAGAATCATCCAGCTCTACGCTGCCAAAATGCGTACTTAGGCTATCTTCTACCTGAATATCATTATATTTCTTTACAGCCAAGCCTACGGCTGTTATCGCTGCTACAGCCGCCGCTGCACCTGCCGCCCATGGTGAACCAAATAAACTTGTGCCTAATTTTCCCAAAGCACTTGCCATTCCACCGGCTTTCGTAACCATTCCAGCAATTTTTATACCAGTGTTGACAGTTTTCATTGCCGCAAATCCTGCACCTATGGATGCAAACGCACTTGCGACAGCTTTCGGATTCTGCAATACAGTCTTGATCATTGGAGACAGTGCATTCCCTACTTTGGAGATTCCACTTGCCAGCGTTCCAAATGCATCAGGAACCCAGGACATAAGTGTAGGGATAATATCACTGGTAATCCACTGTGCACCCTCTCGCAACGGTTCCTCCATTGCTTCAAATACCTGCAACTGCATTTCCTCATAGGCACTGTTCATATTTGCCATGTCACCAGAAAGATTGTCATTCATCGTTTCTGCCATATCTTCTGATGCTCCGGTAGCACTTCTCAAGGCTTCCTCATACCCGGCAACCTTGTCCATGCCTTCGGTTAAGACCATATTTACACCCTTAATGGAATCATCGGTAAATACAGAACTTAATGCGGCAGCCCTCTGAGCACTTCCCATTCCTTCTGTTGCTTCTCCTACCTCTGTCAAGATATCTGTCATATCTCGAAAGTTTCCAGAAGCATCCTGGACAGCAATAGACGTTTCACCGATCTTAATTGCTCCGTCGTCCATTTTGGCTGTAATGTCTCGCATCATGGCTCCCAATGTCGTACCGGCTTCAGAACTCTTTCGACCTTGATTTGCCATAGCTTCCAGCAAAGATGTAGTTGTTTCAACATCCTGCCCTGCGGCGTGCATATTTGCGGCTGCATTTTTATATGCTTCTCCCAACTGTGCCGCTGTGGTATTACTGTTTGACTGAGCATACGCCAACATATCAGCAAAATATGTAGACTGACTTGCCTCCATTCCGAATGCAGATAGGTAGTCGGTAACCATATCGGATGCCTCGCCTAATCCCATGCCTGATGCCGCAGCAAGGTTAAGAACGCCGCCAAGTGCTGATGTGGACTGCTGTGCATCCCAACCGGCCAAACTCATGTATTTAAGTGCTTCGGCTGCCTCTGATGCACTGAAAACTGTGGTCGCACCGTATTCCCTTGCAGTATCTTCCATCATTGCAAGATCACTGGACGAAGCCCCAGAAATCGCAGCTACTTCCGACATTACAGATGTGTAATTTTTTCCAAGCTCTATGGAATCTGCTGTAAAATCTTTAACCTGCCCCATAATTGCTGCCGCCGAAACGACTGCAAATAATGTCTTTAATGCTCCACTGAGATTTATTGCTTTTGATGATGCTTCCTCCATAGAGTTTCCTGCATCATCCACCTGTCCTGCAAGCGAATCCATGCCATCGGCACCATCTCCCAGATCACCGGTTGCATCAGCAAGATCATCTACACTTTCCGAAGCTCTGGATGCACTGTCAGATAAATCATCTGCACTGTCTGCCGCTTCGGAAAAAGCAGAGCCCATCCCTCTGGTATCTCCTGCTGAAAAACTTTCAAAACCGCTTACAGCCTCGTCAATGGCATTTCCAAGTGCCTCCGCATCACTTTCAACTGAATTGAAGGCACTTCCTGCCTGACTTGCAAATGAAGTGGCGGCACTGGAACGAAAAGCACTGTCCATAGCTCTACCGGCATTACTGAACTGTGTAGCTGCTGTTCGTGCAGAAGCTGTTATCCTTTGCATTTTCGCACTTGCATCATCCTGCAACGTCATTCTTACAGACACATCATTCATTTTCCATCACCGTTCTTTCATTTCTTTTTCAAAAATCCTCGTGCCAATCTTTCATCGGCATTTAAAGGTGCTTTTATTGCCAGTTCTTCCGAGGCAATATAGGCAAGACGAACATTCCTTTCCATCGTGGCGTATTCCTCCATACGAAGTCCTTTCTTCTGCCACAGGACATGAGCCCACATCCAGTCAAAAGAATCCTCGTCATCGCCTTCCCCGGACATCATTTTTTTAATTCTTCAACCGTCTCTTTATCATCTTTCTTTGAAGCAAGTCCACACGCTTCCATAAGGCAATCATCAGCGTACTTGAAATCGTCCTTATCCGGGAAGATAATATTCGGCATATCCAGGCGATCAAGTGCTCCGTAATATTCCATCAGTTCAGGATCGTCCAGTTTCGGCTGTACGAATGCTTCCACCATAATCTCAAGACCTGCAGAATCTCCATCATAATCATTGATAACTGCAACCTGTCCGTTGTTTCCAATGATCGGACGATCACCATTTCTTTTGTCTCGATATACTTCTCTGGTCTTGTAGTTATTTCTGATCTCTTTAATTTTCTTCATGGAAAGTCTTTTGATGATAAACGGGATAACTTCCCCCTTTTCATCTTTGTATCTTTCAATGCCTGGAAACTCCATTGTTCCACGATCTTTCAGTTCTGGTTTCATAAATGCTTTCATGTTAATGCCCATTCTTTTTTTCCTCCATTTTTTCAAAAATATAGGGAGGGTTGTCCCCTCCCGATTATTTGTTTATTTTTACTGCGTATCGTTACGCTACTCTCTTTGCACCAAATGTAATGGATTCCTTAACAACATCGCCCTCAGTATCCATGTCGATAAGGTTCATATCGCCAGTCGGCACACATCCGATACATGTAACCTTTTCACTCTTATTCGTTTCGTAGAAGTCAGAGTTCTTATCAGTCTGTACGCCCTGAATAGTGAGTTCAGGTGTCTTTCCTGATTTCAAGTAGGAATCAATCATATTACGATATCTTCTGGTTGTTTTCCATTCCTCAATGGTTACCTCAATATCGTATCCAATCCACCGGCGATTGGTTCCCGGCTCAGAAAGCTGTTTCCCGGACCATACATCCGGTTTAAATACAACCTTGAATTTACAGGTATCAGCAATCAGTATTCCATCCAGATATACTTTACCTTCTCTGGCAGATAAAGGGCTTCTGTTTACACGTTTATTTGCCATGATATTTTATCCTCCTTCCTATCGTGCAATTACACTAAAGTAGAATTTATCGGCACTATCCACTGCCTGTAATCCTACATTCAGGTACATACTGTCTCCGATAGATCTTCCGGTATCAACCAGGAAATCTTCATCGAGATTTACATTTGTCAGAGCTCCATCATCAGCGTAATTCTGGAGCATGGAACGTCCAAGGCCTTCTACAACAGCCCATCCATCATCGTCATTGTCAAACTTGCCAGGACGGAATGTGATCAGGAGATCATTTGCAAAAGTATCATACACACGAAGCGGGCGATTCTTTTTAATGTCCTGTGGGGTTTCAAAATCAATGTGAACTCGGCTGTTAATGTCATATTCAAGAATGACATTGCCCTCATCATCTACACTGAAAAATGTCTGGCCTGCCTCAATAGCGGCAATGGAAGCCTCGTTATTCATTTCTCCAACAACGGATGTAGCATTTGCCACCTGAGCATATGTAAGAGTAGATACATAATCTGCCCCTGCGGTGGCTCCTGCCAGCCATGCACACGCTTCTGCGGTTGTCAGTGATCTGTCACCATATACAAAAGAGTTCACCAGATTGATGATTCCTTCATAATCTGCGGCGAAATTCGGAGCTACTGCCTGGCATTTCCAGCCAATACTCTCACGAATATACTTGATCTTTGTGAGAAGTGCTGTCTGTAAAGAACTCTCTGTGCTTGGGAAGCACATACAGTTAAAGCGTACTTTCTCTGACTTATCCAGAAAATCAGAGATACCGGCATTTCCAGAACCAGCAACAGCATCTGTTCCACCTTCCAGTGTTGCGGATGCGAATGCCACCATTGCACCTGTACCGGAAAAATCGACATATTCTGATACGCCTTTCAGCTCATCCATAGTTTTGATGCCCTCGAACAGCTCAACCTCAGAGCCATTGATAACGACAGAAACATCGAATCCAGCAACCGGATTGGCAACTGACACGATCTTTACTGTATTTCCGAGAGTTCCCTTATATTTGGCGGTTGCAGTCAGACTTCCAGAGCCTACGGTGATGGACTTCTTAGCTGCTGCTCCTCCATCTGGAATATAGACATATACCGTAGTGGCATTAAGCAGTAAAAGCTGTAACATGATCATAGATGAATTATCCTCATCGTAAACGCTACGTCCCAGCTCTGCTACATGACCATCTGGAGAATCAGCCGAAATGACGATCCATTCTCCTCTCGGTCCCCAGTCATAACCAATCAGCGGAATGATTGCTGTTCCTCTGGTGGATCCGGAAGCGGTTGGCTGACTTCCATTCTTCACATTGACATATACGCCAGGTCTTACCTTTGGCTGTGATAATTTAAATGTTCCACCTGCCATTATTTTCTACCTTCCTTTCCGTAAAGCCATTCATTGATGATGGCTTCAACCTCTTTTTTGCTGTATTCCTCCTCAGTATGCCCGTACATTGCACCATCAAAGGTGCTCTGAGACACTCCAAACAGGAGAATACTTTTCTCCCGGAGTTTTCCTACCGCATACTTTGGCTCGTTTTTTGCAACATCAGCCTGCTTTTCTACCGTAGTTTCAACAGTATCGGTGACCTCAGTGTTTTTCTTTGTAGCCATTTCATAACCTCCTGTTCTGTATTTCTTGTTTAGCATTTTGCCAAGCAAGATAAAATTTCTGCATCTTCGTTTTCTGTTCTCCTAGTTGGAAATACACATCGAACGATAGGGATAACTGTACGATTCCTTCATCAACCTTTCTGGTTGTCGGAGGCGTTACCCTCAATGCCTTTCCAGTTGCTTTTCCCTCCTCATCCACAATCGGAATCTGACAATCATTCAACATGATTTCATCTCTCATGCTTGCTGCCATCGCCTGTGCATCCCAGTCCAAATGTGCCATGAACCAGATATTCATTGTCATAGTCGTACAATAAGAACTTAGGGTAGCTTTTTTTCCTGCGGAATATGGTATCTGGAAATAAGCAGAGGGAACATAGAAGTTCTCCGGTATCTCATCGAAGTACAACTGCGTCCCCTCTTCTGAATTGTCCTGTATAAACCTCACTACAGCCGCAAGGCTCTGTTCTAAGTTGACATCCATACAATTACCTCCTACGAGAAATACCGCCGGAAGAACTGCTCAAACGCTTTGTCTGCCATTTCTGGAAACATTCGTTCAAGGGTCTGTACTGACCTGTCAAAATAATGTGAACCGGCAACAAATGAGGCTTTTAATACCATTCCAGATTTCGCACCAGGACTGTACCTGAAATGATTTCCTTCCAAGTATCCCGGAACAAAGCGTCCAGGCTGCTGCCTGTGTCCATCGTTCACATACTTCGCATAATCAAGAGTGGAGCCGATTTCCAGCGTCAGTCCTCCAAGGTCAAGATTCCAAACATTTCCAGAACCTCCCTTTGCGAACGAAGAGAGTAATTTCCCTGTGTCCACATTTCCTGCACCTTCTATGGCTTCCTGTACTATCGTAAGAAATTCTTCTCCGACCTCCTGTAAAGTCTTTCCCATATACGGTTTCAGGTCTGCACTGGCAGCCTCCACTTTCCTTGCAAACGCTTCCAACTGGCTTGCATCAATCATTAAATCGCCCCCTTTATGCCATCCTCCCGGCGTATTGTAACAACAATATGATGATTGCCATGCACTGCCTTTGGGATTCCGGCCCTGAACATATAGCCTCTGCTTTTTACAAAGTCATTTTCCCGGATATCGGTACCATATGGCAGTGCCAGCTTTGCTTCTCCCTCAATAGATGCAAAAGGCTCATTCTGTTTTATTGTCAGGGATGAATTTACATAAAAATGGCATGGCACATCTTCCAGATCAGGAGTGGCTTTGCACAGTTCTGATTGTGTGGCTTTTATACCATATTTAGCATTGGTTTCCACCTGCTCAGGATGGTATATACTGCATCTGTGGTTTAAAAATTCTTCAAACATATAACACCCCTACAAAGCTCTGAGCCGCATTACTGTTTTTCCAATTCCATCTGTAATGATGTAATCAGCCAGTAATTCTTCCAGATCAAGGCTATCAAGACTGATCGTGCTGGCTTCTACAGTGTAAGAATAATCGTCAAAAGATTCGCTTTTGATGTTCTTCTTTGCTGCATCAGTATCATTCTTCGCATATGCTTCTGCGACAAGTATGACTGCCATCTTTACAGGTTTTGGAATCTCATCATATCCAGCAAATTTGTTGTTTGTGATATGAATAATCTTCATCTCTGCTCTGGCAATGTCAAAAGCCAGCTTATCATCTGGCCTTTCGGAAACTTCCTTATGGCTTGTATAGCTTTTTACATCATCGGGGAGAACCCAAGGTCTTTTTACTGCCATGCTTCACACCCTCTTCACTTATTCTGGGATTCTTACAACACCCAGATAAATTTCAGCTTCACCTGCTGTTGCCGCTGCCCCAGTGGATGTAAACTTAGCCTTGATCTTCGGTTTTTCTCCTTTGATGATTTTGAATAGGCTCTTCTGATATACACCGGCAGTTCCTTCCGTCACATCATTAGCGCCAAGCAGATCATCCGCAGCATCGTTTGTTCCAACAGTAAGCACATTGGTTGTTGCGGCATTAAAAGCAGTATTTACTACTGAAACAGCTTTGGTGATGATGATATTTTCTGGAAGTTCAAGCAGCACAACACCTTTGCCGGCATCTTTTGTATCGAATGATACTTTTCCAGCACACAGTACCTGCTCGATTCCACACTTGCCTAAATCATAACCATTCAGTAACATGCTTTTCTCCTCCTTCTATTCTTCCCTGAGTGCTGCCCTTGAAGCTGCTGCTCTTGCAATAGCCTCAACAATCTTCTGGTAGATATCATCCTTTGTCTTGCAACCAGTAATATCAATACCATTCTGACCGGCATACTCGATCAGTTCAGCCTTATTCTTTTTCTGCAACTCCATCAGTTCAGGATCGCCCTGTATCTCGTCTTCGGATTCTTCCTCAAACATATCTGCGGCTGATTCTGCTTTTTCGGTATCACCAGTTAAAGGCTGAATCTTCTCAGCCTCACTGGTTATCATCTCAAAATAGCCGGACGCAACAAGAGCTTTTGCCTTTTCTTCCTCTGGAATATAAACATCTGGTTCAGCTTTTGTTGCTCTGACAATTCCCAGATAGGAAAGACCTTTGCATAATCTCAAATGAAACATTTCCAGCCCTCCTTATCAAGAAAATACATACTCCGGAAGTCCTGTAATGATTGCAGTTGCTTCCAGCTCCTCGATCAGTGCATCAAAATCAAAGTGGATTACATAGAATCTCTTATCCTGCATAATCGCGTCTTTGGATGTGGCATCTTTGCGGAGCTTCATGTTGTAAGTATTTACTTCAATAAGGTTCTTCGGTTCTGCAAGGATAATCGCATCATTTGAAAGACCCGGAACCTGCATGGACGGGATCGCAACAGGGCTCTTATAAAGTTCCTGTGGAACAGCTCCACCTTTTTCAGTAATCTTTTCCAGAAGGAATAATTCCCACTGCTGTGCTCTGGTCGGACTCATCAGCCAGCGAAGGTTACCATTATTGAATCGGTTCGGGATAGATGCCACAGCCTTGTAAAACATTTCAAGATCCATGCCTCCGGTACCAGATACGTCAACAACATGGCCTCCATCCAGAATCATCTTTTTGACCCCAGTGTTCAGTTTCAAGAAATCGTAATCCGGATCGTCTTTGCTTACGTTCTCATCACCATTGATAAGCAGATCCTCAGTATCAACACCCACCTGTCTTGTCATAAGATTGGTGATAACATTCTCAAGATTTTCACCCTCAATGTTCTGACGGATGGTTTCCTCTGTGATTTCCCATGGAAGACGGACTGCTGTAGTTTCGTACTTAATGGAACCAAATTTAACGTCGCCTCTGTAGCCATCGTCTACGTTCTCCATCTTTCCTCTCAGCTTTCTCTTGCCAATTCCAATCTTGTCAATCTCGCCGGATTTTTCTGTACGGACCTCATGACGGATAGCCTGCATCAGTGGTGTAGCGTCAAAGGTCTGCTGTAAAAATTTTTTAGCCTGATATGGCTGGAGTAATCCACTACTTACTACGGAAGTGGTAATCGCTCCTGCTTTATTCACAATCGCTCTGTTTGTATTCATTCTGCTTTTCCTCCCTTATTTTCTTAAAGAAAACCATGCAGATAATGTTCTTCGTCTGCACCCTTCTGCAGGTTTACATCATTCAGGCTGCTCGGAACACCAACGCTTTTCATGACTGGTTCCATTGCTTTTGCAACTGCATCCTGAATCATCTGTTCTACAGATTCTTTGGTTACTGGTTCTTCTTTCGGCTGCATCGCCTTCTGAATTGCCTCCCCTACTATCTTTTCGATGTCTGCGGCTGTGATTGGCTCTGAGGCTCCGTTACTGCCAGGTGCGGCTGTCAGATTGGTTTCACCCTTAGTCACTTCACCTGCTGCATTCGGGGCTGAAATAGCCGGTGTTACGGTGAAATTGGACATTGCTTTTGCAATCGCCTCTGTTACGGTCTTTTCAATTTCTGCTTTGTTCACTTCTTCGTCCTCCTCTTCTTTGAACTTTTCAAGAAAGGCACCCATGCTTTCGTGGATTCCCTTTAAGGTTTCCATGTTCTGTGCGCTTATTTTCTTGCCGGCTTTCTCAATAGATTTAAATACTCCATCTTTATCAGCCAGCAAATCTACTACGATTGAGTTGAAATCCTCTAATGCTTCCCTGATTGTGGTTTCATCGTGTATCGGCTCGTAACATCCTGTTTGTGGGTTATACGTTTCCAGCAAATAATCTGAAAGGGAATAATATGCTGTCCAGAAATTATCCCGGACAATACGCTTGTTGTAGGAATCTTTCACAGCACCTTTTTCAATCGCATCGTCTAAACGTAATGCTTTTGACACAGCATCAACAACTGCCTTCATGATTCCTTTTTTCTGCGTTTTCTCAATGGAATTATCAGGATTCGAAAGGTCTACATCCTCAGTACTGTAATTTCCTGTGCCTCCCATAGAAAAACCGGTAATTTCGCCCTTTTCGATTTTGCCCCAAACATCATCGTCTGCGACCTCCATCGTCATAAGCCAAGTTCCCTTTTTAATCTGCTGGCCTTCAATCTCCATGTCGCTCTTTGCAACATAAGATTCTACGATCTCCACATTATCTGCTTTTTCAAAGCAATGCTGAATGTCTGGCTTGCCAGAGTTCTTCATGAACCAGTGGGCAGCCTTTGTGATTTCCTCCTCCGTCATGTAATTTCCGTCTGTGTCCTCAGTCATAGGCTCGTACACAATTCCGGTTACGTAATGCTTATCTTCATCCGCTTTTACAATCCGGCCATAAATCTGAATCGTAGCAGTATCACCTTCTGATTTGGTGATCAAAAATTTATGCTTGTTTGCTGCCTTATCCACCAGTGAAACAAAACCGATTTTTGCATCACTAATGGCATAAGACTTCACAATATTACCCTTTGGCACTTCTTTTGCTCCTTTCATAAATTTCTGTATCTTCGATTTCAGGGCATAAAAAAAGCATGGTGCCCTTGTGCCATGCCATCTCCTGCGCTTCATGCTATTTCACCCTTTCGGTATGCTTCGTAATATGAATTGTAAATTTCCCATGTAACGGAAGGATCGTCTCTCGGTTCCTCAATGCCTGTATCTTCTTTGAATTTCTTTTCCCAAGCATCGTATTCCGCATTGACCTCATCCATATATTTTTTTCGTGCTGCTGCTCTTTCATCTGCCGTCATACCAAGTGCATTTTCATCTGCAATGGTTTCCATAAGGCAATGACAGTTTGCTGTTTCCTCCACCGGAAGACTGGTATCTCTCGGGCACAACACCATGTACGTTGCTCCGTTCTTGCCTGTCAGAGTGAACATTTCCCTTTTGAGCACTTCCTGTCCATCCATTGCCATGTGGTTCTCTCTTGGATGAGCAGACATGACATGTTTCCATTTCTTCTTGTACGCCAGCGGATTCTGAATCATACTTTCTTGCTGTGCATAGCTTTCTACCCTGAGTGATTCTGTCAAAGCAACACGCCGGCTGCGGTACCCATGCTCCCGGATGCCGCTGTTTCCAATAGCTTCGGATAATTCCTCTATGGACCATTTCTTTTCCTGTGCTTTCAGCAGTAAACATTCCATAGTGTCTTTGGTATTCAGATTCATAATCCTGGCAAGTTCTCCTGACCATCCCTGAATGAATGCTTCTGCCGGTTTTGTGATTTCCTCCACCTCTGCTGCAAGAACTGGATCCTCGGCAAGAACCCACTGATATGTAAATTCCCTGAACATATCATCAAACTGCTTCCGAAATATCTTTCTCAGTGCCTTTTCCAGATCATCTGCATCTTTTATTCCTGGCCAAACATCGGATATGAAGTCTGATACTCCTGTTGCTGCTTCAATCCTTTCCAGGAACTCCAAAGAATCTGCATCCAATGCCTCGTCTATGGCTTCCTCCAACTTGTTAATATTCTTTACAAGTTCACTGGCTGCTACATAGCCCTCTGCCTCTAAAGAATCTTTCAGATCATCGTCTGCCTTTGCAATCAGCTTGTCTATTGCATCTATCAATGGTTTCGTATCAAGCTGCATGATTCTCCTCCTGCTTCTGTATCTTCACAAGCAACTTTTTGACTTCTTTCATTACCGTAACAACCTGATCTGGTTCATTGTTACCCTGGGCTTTCTCAATCTGCTTTGTAAGCTGTCCCATCAAACCGTTAATATCTGTCTGTGCAGCTTTATCCTTCCAGATTGTAAGTGGTACATCGCCCCACTCATCTGTGTACGGTTCGCAGGTTCGTCCTAAAGCATCGCAAATAACCTCTTTCGCCATATTCGGGGTGATGCCTCCTGCATTGTTTGTCACATGCAGGAGTTTATACATATCATCTGGATTGCTGATATCCGGAGCCAGAAAGTAAGCCTCCACATATTGGAAACGATAGCAGTTCAGCAATTTATTATTGATGACCCATGCCAGAGATGTTCTCTCAGGCTGAAATACCTGCTGTTCTGTTACCTCCTGGGCTGTCTGTGCTGTTGCACGATTAAAGTCTGTGGTGTATCCAACATATAAATCCGGCAACAGGAATGCTGACTGAACACGTTTTCGGTTGTTGTCAAGATATCCTTGAAACAATTCGTCTTTCTGTAAGATACTTGCCAGATCCTTCACTTCAATTTCTGGTTTTTTATCATCATCAAAATCAGAACGTCCATCCATACTTTCTGTTTCCAACAGCAGGAATCCATGCTGACCGCCCTCCCCTTTAATATCGTTCATGTATTCTTTAAGGTGAGTATAACTATCATCTGTCAGAGTACCGTTACGAATCATAATCATAAGCGGCGTGTGCCTGCCATTATAGAAATAATTATTGTTCAATCCTTCAGCCATGCGGCTTCCATCTACGCCAAGAATCTGTCCTATCCAGCGTATTTCACCGTAGGATTGCGGTCCGATAGCGAACTCTAATATTTCATTGGCCTGGTATCTAAGTTCCAAGCCCCCACCTTCTGGAACGTACCTGCCATCCCTCAAGTCCATGATTCTAGGGTCGCCAAACTCTTTGAAATACACTGTCCGTCCACCTATTTCCTGTTTATACTTTCTGAATTTCTTCCTGCGTTTCGTTTCTTTTCCATGATGGAAGTATGGTATTTCAACGTATGGCTCCATTGGCCTTGACTTTCTCACGCTCGGAGTATCTATGATAAATTCTATCTGCTGAACCTCTTTTTCAAGGTTTCTGATAACTTCGAGATATGCAATTCCATAAGTCTCTCTGGCTTCCACTATGTTCTCAAATACCTGTTTTGTGTCCTGATCTACATTCAGGAGTTCTACAACCTCTTTGATGGCATCGAACTCTGCCTTCATTTCTGGTGTTTCCTCCTGATCTACTGTATATCGGATTCCAATTCCGAAACCGGCAATATTATTTTTATAAGCCCTTATGCACTGTGGTAATATAGAGCTTTCTGTTACCATGTTTTTCAGGCCTTCCAGCATCATTGGCGGTTCTATCCAATCGCCAGCATTGGCCACTTCCTCTACCGTAACCTGAGATGGTGCATCAGATTTTTTTACCGGTGCCGATATTACAGAATCCGCAGCTTTTATCACTGTTGCCTTGACCTGTCCTTTTGCCTTTCCGCTCATGTTTTATGTTGCCCCTTTCTTTTTCTTCGGCCTCTTAACCGGTAGACATACCAGCAATACGCAGTCTGCTTCATCAGGTGACTGTACTCCTCTGGCCTTCATAACCTTTTTGCTTTCAACTCTGATCTTTGAGTTTTCTGTCATTTCGTATTTTCTTCCTGATATCTGAGCCACAAGAGCATCATCGTCTGGAAGAATAATTTCAACGTCTTTTGGAAGCCCGTTATCATCAAATGGCTGTAACAACTTTTTGAGAACGGACATCATATATGTGGTGCTATCATCGAAGAATTTATGTCTGATCTTCTGTCCAAACTTAACCGGATATACTTCCATCCACCAGAAGCGTTCTGGATTATTTCTCTTGATCTGCCTTAGTCTGTCAACTACTCCACCGCCTACGCCTCCATCATCAATCTTTATCGGTATAGGCTCATCTATGTCTGGCTTTAATCCATACTGGTATACGAGCAGCATTCCCAGCGAAACAATATCATCAGCGGTTTTCATTGTGTCCTGTCCTACTCGTTTCTTGAAGAACTGCACCTTCTCATCTGTACGATACCCGATAACCGTCTTATCAGTACCAAACCTCGCAACGTCACAGCCAATATGAATGATCTGCGGATGCCTCCTCGGAAAGTATTCTGTTGCAATGCTTTTCTCAACCAGCGGAAGCGGTATGTAAATATCGTCCTCAGCAAGTGGAAAATCACCGGCAACACGTACTCGGAATACATCACTGTCCTCGCCATACATATTGATGATAGTCTGCACAAACTCCTGAGATACTCTCGTACTGTTCCTACCGTCAATATGAAATGTGGAATACTGCTCTCGATTCTTATTATGGCTATCATAAAAAAATCCCGACAACTGGGTCGGGTTTCCACACATAAGCAATTTTGCTCCTGGTGTCGAAAGGGCACCAAGAACTGGTTCGAATATTTTATCTTCAACACCGCTGGCCTCATCTATGATATAAAGCATATGTTCCGCATGGAAGCCCTGCAAAGCATCTGGCGTACTTGCTGTACGTGCTACTGCAAACCATTCTTCGGCATGACCTTTCATGTACAACTTTTCCTTCGTCCATATCAATTCAGAATCCAGTGTTTTATTGTTACGCTTCCATTTACTGATCTCAGCCCAAAGGATATCGAACAACTGATGCTGTGTCGGGGCTGTACATGGTATCTTCGGATATGGGTGGGTACACATGAACCATATTACAGACCATGCCTCCACCGCTGATTTACCTATACCATGCCCAGAACGAACGCTTGTCATTTGGTTTGTAACAAGGCTCCGCAATATCTTCTTTTGTTCGGGATCCGGGTCTGCCTTTAATATATCCTGCACAAATTCTACCGGATGGTTGGCATAATATAAAATAGCCTCATTGCTCAGCATCTTTCTCAGCCTCCATCCTGTTTCTGTATGCCTCCTCTATCGCATCAGCCAATGAAGATGTACTTTCGTTTTCTTTCCTCTGTGCTTCCTCCTGCTGCCTATGGTATTCAAATTCTGCAATCTTCTGATCGAGTTCTCTTTCTCTGAGTTCATGTGCAGGATTTTCTCCAACAGTGTCACGCAGGAACGCAGCGGCTTTTGTGTTGCCCTTCATTGCCTGATTGATAACGCCCACCATTACCGCTGTCTGATATGTGAAGTCCTCCTCTGATATTCCCATAACTGCCAGCTTTTGTTTCAACTCTTTCGCAGCCTTCGGAACCTGCATATCAAGCAACATTTTCGCTGTATCTCGCATGGCTTTCTTCCTGCGACGTGCTTCACCTGATGCGATGCCGCCTTTTCTGGCTGTTTCCACCTGTTGTTCCCCTGTTCGGAAGCGATATGGCTCACCTTTTTTTAAGTTTTCCTCATTCGGCACCGTCACCACCTCTCTGTTCTGTCATTATTTGAGAAAATCAGATAAAATATGGGTCTTTTCTCTTTTTTTCCATCTGTGTCATAAACTTATTCGGTGCCGTCATTCTGCATGGAATATCGCATCTTGCCATATCTGTTCTGGCTCTTGCCTTGACCTCCAGAATGTTCCTGTCCATCACATGACCTATAATCTCATATGGCTTATGACAGCAATACATCACATGTCCATGCTCATTTACTGCAATCTGTGCCCACTGTGCTGTACAGGTGCTTTCCTGTTCTCCGATCAAATTCCATTTAAAGTTCAACTTTACTCTGCTGTCTTTTTTTGCCAGTTCTTCCACTGTATAAATAATCTCTTTGATATGACCACTGGAATACTCATCCAGATAAGCAATTCCTCCTGTGCTCTCTATAGGACGGAAAACTATGTAATCTACATCCAGATCACAATTCGCAGCATAAAACTCATATACATCGTTTGGCCATTCTACAACTCTCTGAATACCCAGAGCTGTTTCTGGGCTTTCCCTTCTTTTCCAGTCTGCATATGACTGAATATTGTTTCTGACCTTTTCATATTTTCTTACGCCTCTACTTTTTTCGTAGCTATCCTCATCCCATCCATCCAGGGAAACTTTCAAATAATCTGGTCTTATGTACTGCACCTCATTAAAATTTGTGTTGATTCCATAGTGAATGCTGTGTGCCTCCAGCCAGTCTGTAATCTTCTTAAAGTCCCTGCATAATGTAGGCTCGCCCCCACCTGTCAGGATAAAGCCTCTTACACCAAGTTCAAGCAGTCTTTTCGCATACTCCACAAATTCTTCATACCTCATCGAATATGCGCCTGCTTCAAGCTCCCACCGTCTGTAGGTGCAATATGGACATTTATTATTACAATAATTTGTCAAGAATATATCTGCTGTTATCGGACTACGATCATTCAATGCTCTTTCCACATGAGCGAACATCTTGTCCCCTGCAATATTTTCCACACTACCGCACCTCCTTCCGGTATTTTTCATTTATGATTTTCGGAACGCAACATTCCCAATCTATCCTATGATGGATCCGCTTATGCTTCGTATACATCATACTGACTTTGATACAGCTCGGCATTGCCATTACAGAATAAAATGTCTTAACGTATGTTCCTGTCTCCAGGTATGATTCTGTCATTCCTCCATCAAGGGACTGCGTAGGAATCTGGATTACACACATATTGCATAATGTGAAGAATAATCTTCCCCTGCTTCCCAACGTGGTATATGTCGTAACATCCTCATTCATTGTACCTCTGAAATCTATCGGCCTGTCAGTTCTGCAAAACAGGCTGTTCATAGCTTTTCTCAGCAATCCTTTTTTGAAGTTTCCTCCATCCAGACCGCCTACAAAATCACCGCCCTGTGCAAATGCTACTGTAGCTGCACCAGACACATCCAGAAAACGAAGCATATCTTCAAAAATCCTGTCCATTTGCCTTGCCGGTTTTGCTGACAACTTATTTCCGTTTACATATCGAAAATCTATTTCTTTGTAATCATCGTCCAGCATCAGGAAATATTTCAGTCCCAGTTCTTTTGCTATCCTGAATGTTTCATTCCTGGCATAAATAATCGCTCGATGCTCATTAAAATTGTCCATCGTGTCTGCTCGATCATACGCCATCTGCTTATCGAACATTATTACATGTTCAGGTCCGAAGTTTTTACGATACTGATCTGCTGTCTCGTCCTCATCATCAATGATCATGTACCACTTTCCTGTATATCCACCTTTTTTCAGGGCTCCCATTGTTGCCACATTATCAGCCCGGCCATGCGTCAATATAAAAACAGCAAAATCACTTCTCATAGCCTTTTCTCCATTTTTCATTTATAATCTGAGGCAGCAAATTGTTCCACCGCACACGTTTTATAAATCCTGTTTTACCATAAGCAACGCTTATCGCACTCGGAACATAAAGAACCGGATAAAAATAATTCCAATACAAATTTACTTCCTGATATTGTTCGGTGGATCCCCCTTTGTTCTTTTCATGATCATATAAGGTAACTCGTACACCCATGAAAGTGAAAAATAATCTTCCAAGCATATTATTAACAGCAGGTGTGGTAACATCTTCATTTATACGTCCCAAAAATTCAAAAGGTCTGTCCGTCCTGCAAAAGAATGAGTTTCTTGCGTTTCTGTATAATCCGTCTCTGTATCTCCCATTCGCACCGCCGATATAATCACCTTCAACAGCAAATGCCACACAACTTATCGCTTCTGGTTCCATAAATTTACACATAGCCTCAAACAGTTTATCAAAATCTGATACCGGCTTTGCTTTTAACTTTCCATCTTTTACGTACCGGTAATCTATCTTCGGATAGTCATCATCCAACTGCACGAAATATTTATATCCTTTTTCCCTGGCAATTTTAAAACAGATATTTCTTGCATATACAGGAACACCTTTATGGTCTGTCAGATTATCTCCAATATCAAAATCTTCGTATTTATGAAAAATCTGAATATTTTCTTTTCCGTATTTTTCGCAATACTCATCTATGGTATTATCGCTATCATCAAGAACAAAGATTATCTTTCCTGTATACTTTCCACGCTTCAATGTCTTATATGTAATCTGATTATCAGGACGCTTATGTGTAATAATGAATACTACAAAATCGTCACGCATCTTCCTCATCCTCCATAGTATCTAAGACATCAGCAAATAAACTTGCATAGCCATTTGCGATTGCATTATCTATGTCTATGATTACAAGGGCTGACTTTTCCATCAGTCTCTGCATCTCCGGTGTTGCATGAGCGTAATACTCTGCAATATTTCTGTAATTGAAAACATTGTGCCTGCCAGCAGCATCCTTCAGGAACTGCCTTTCTTCCTCGGTAATCCCTTCTGCTTTTTCAATCTCTGCAATCAGTTCTTTGCTTTTTTCTTTATCCAACATTTCTGCGATTGTAGGACATTCTCCGGTGATCTCATATTGCGGAATGTTGGCTTTCATTGTGTAGGTATTATCCTCTATCTCATCGGCAAAATCTGTCTCGCCTTCCTCGAAACCAAACATCGACATATCAATATCAAGAATCTCTGACAATTCCTGCTGTAACAGTTCTTCATCCCATGTGGCGATCTCAGCAGATTTATTATCCACCAGTCGAAAAGCCTTGATTTGTTCTTCTGTCAAATCATCAGCAATAGTACAAGGAACTTCTTTCATCCCCAGCTCTTTTGCTGCCTTTACTCTCGTATGACCTGCGACAATTACATCATTAACATCAATAACAATAGGGATTCTGAAACCAAATTCCTTGATACTCTCCTTTACTGCCGGTACTGCTTCGTCATTGATCCTTGGATTTTTCTCATAAGGAAGTATGTCTTTAATACTCCTATATACAATCTGCATTCTACCCATTCCGCTTGCTCCTTTCTCATTTTGCACATAATAAAAGGACCATGCTTTTACACATCGTCCCTGCTTTTCTCATTTATTCCATTGTTTCATCTTTCTTTAAAACGCCCCGCCTCGTAAGGCAGGGCTAAATGAGAAAGAATCGGCACAACACAGCCGGCAACAAGTATTTGTGAGGGCATGTTTCACATCCGCTTGTTGCAGTTTATACTCTAACACATTCCCTTATGTACTTCTAGTACACTTCGAGAGGCATTTTGCGGCATTTCATGTACACTTCATGCCCTTATATGTACACCAGGCGGCATTTTATGTACAAATAGCGGCAATTAGCGAACACTAACTATTCTTATATTGCCTCTAATGTCAATTCTGCCAGCATGACCGCATATTTTTTCTCGAATTCCTGTAATGCCAGCCCATTCAATTTCTGGACACTCCGCACGTTTCTTTCCTCATCAAATGCTGATCTGGCTATTTTCTCCCAGGACTGAAAATGAATATATCTGCAATTCAGTATTGTGATATAGCTTACATTATCCAGAGCATTTATTTGTTCAGATACCTTCATCCGAAACTGCATCAGATCTATGATCTTATCATCAATTTTTCTTTCCATCTCATCAATCCGGCCAAACAATGTCCCAAACTTATCATTGTTCCTGCTGCTCTGTACTCTTTCGCCTTCACCACCTCCACCTAATGAATACAGCATATCCTTTACCGCTTCTTTATCCCTTTTCAGATTTCCAATCTCTGCTTGTTTGTGTCGCACCTGTTCTAAATATTCTTTCGCCGTCATAAAATGCCCCTCCAGAAACTTTATTTGACTAATACTCCACGCCCGATGTATAATCAGGCTATCCGTTTGTGGGCTCTTGTCTTATGTATTTCTGGCAGGGGCTTACTTTTTTATTTAGATTTTCTTTCCCCCATGTCTGTATGATCTGCTTTTATTAAATTCTGCTTTTTCCACCAGCATTGCTTCCAGATCAATTCCGTAATATCCGCACATATCCATAATACGGATTACTGTATCTGCCAGTTCTGATGGGATTCCCTCTGGTTTTCCATCTTCTCTGTAATATGTTTCGGTCGGCTCCTTACCCTTTCGGTATTCCTCCAACGCTTCTGACAATTCACTATGACACAATGCAATCAGAGTTCCAAATTCCGAAGGCTTGTCCCACCATCCATGCTGTACCGCTGTTTTATGTACATCTTTTACCATATCGTTAATCTTTCCCATTGTTCCTGCTCCTCCTAAACTGCTGCTGCCTTTTTCTTCTTTCTGAACATCTGTGCTGCTTCACATGTTGCAAAGTGTGAGATATATCCAAATCCGGTTGCATGTTCCGGATAATCCTGTACTGTGCCTACGACCACCTCACCATTGGTAAGGACAATTCTGTCCTTGCCACCTTTCTCCTCTTTGTAATATACAAAGCTTGGATTGCAAGGCATATTCTTACCGGCTTTTGTTTTTATCCACATGATCTGTTTGTCACATTTTGAGCAGTTACCAAATGAATTTTTTGATCTCATCTTTCCACTTTCTCCTATTCCTCATCGTACTCATAATCATCGTCTGAGAATTCTGTACCGCCGCCTGCACCGTTTGTATCGTCATGGTCTATAATTTCCTCATTGGAAGTATTTTCACTGTCAGAACTGCTATTATCCGCTTCTGTGGCATCCTGTCCTGAGCATTCTAACAGTGGTGCATTCATTGGAAGTGCCGGCTGCTCATCTACAATGGTTGCCTCTGCATTCACAATATCTGCATATTCGGGATCGAAAATACTCTGCTGACCTCCTTCGGAAACATATCTCAGGACATAGCGTTTCAGCTCATCATCGTAGACCAGTTCCATTCCTGTATCATTCTTTCCATCGAATCCATCTTTCACCGGTACCTGCGTATCAATCTTATATTTCAGTATCGGTTTATGTACTTCTCTGGAACTTCCGTTTCCATCAGGAATGAAGTCTGTACTGATTGATAAATTTACCTTTAAGGTAATGGCTCCTTCGTCAGAATGATTCTGTTCCATTTTCTGGAACAATCTTTGAAGCAACAGGTTGAAGGATTCTCTGATTTTCGAGAATGTTTCACTCTCCATTGTGATTTCCTGCCAGTTCATAATTTCCATTGTTGTTGTCCTCCTCATTTACTTTGTTGATGGTGTCTTTATATCCAAAATCCGGACCTCCACTCTAGGATCGTCAGAATAAAATTTTCTTACCTGGCAATCTACAATCTGAGTATCATCATGGTATGCAATTTTATTCAGAGCGTCCGCAATGATCTTGATGCAGTTATCCATATCAGGCTTTTTGGTTGGCCTGATAATTCCAGCTCGCATAAGCTCTTTTTTCTTTTTGGGTCTGCTCGGTGGAATTGTATAATATGCTTTTATTCTCATATCCAGCATGGCATCATCCGGAAACTTGGTTTCTCCGCACTGGCTCAAATATTCCATACGAACCAGATTTTCATAGATTACCGTATCTTTCGGTGTGATCGCATGGCCTGTTTTAGTATTAAATCTTGGCCTGCCTTTTCCCTTTGGTTCCCCATGTACTGTAAATTTTAGTTCCATGTTCCTACATCCTCTCGAATATTCTCACAAAGTCTTTAGATTTATATGGACGGATTTCTCCCGAACTTTCCTTCACAATATAATCACCGATCTTTGCTCTCAGCTTTCCACATCCGGTATTGATCGTACATCCATATATGAAAATCGCTCCGTCTGTAATGCATCTATCGAAATAAATCATCTCTTTTTTGACAGCTCTTGCAAACCATCCCGAAGCATTTATTTCTGCATCCTTGTTAAGTTGAAACACTTCTACGGCAGGAACTTTTCTTTTATATTTCATATTTCTTCGATTCCTCATCATTTTGAGGTGTCCGCATTCTCTTTCCGGTCAGTGGCATGTACATAATATGCAACTGCCTTTCCAGTGGGCGTCACCTGCTTTTTGTGCTGCCCTACATCGTAACCATTCACAGCCAGGATTGTCATAACCGTTTTTCGATCTTCCAGACCATAAATTCTGAGTTCTGCATCCCATCCTGTTTTTACCTCTTTCTTTGCAGGACCAGTAATCAGTTCTTCTGGTTTGATTTTGGTAACCTCAGCAATTTTGAAGAGAACATCCAGTGTAATACTTGCAGATGCGTTCTCGTATGCTCCAATCTGACTCTCGCTCTTTCCAATAAGTTTTCCTAATGCTTTCTGTGTCAATCCCATGCGATATCTGACTTTTTTAATCTCCTGTCCTACTTTCTGTGTTGCACTCATTTCCATTTTTTCTTTCTCCCATCATTTAAAAATAATCAGCAAGTTCCTTCTGCCGCTGTGCTGCCTTTATGATTCTGAATGATTTTCCAGGAATCTCCACCGGAAAGCAGTGTTCAAAAATTCTGTCGTAAATTCTCCGATAACGGATGTCCGGATTTCTCATCATTTCATCAAATGTAAGGTTCGTAGTCAGAATCATAGGTTTATCAGCCCTTACCCTGCTATCTATGACGTTGTAAACTTTTTCCAGTGCATAATCTGTGTTTCTCTCTGCCCCCAGATCATCAATGATAAGTAAACTGCACGCATTCAACATTCCAATGTATGCCGCCTCATCCTGTCCCTGAATGTCCTGTAATATCTTCACAAACGATGTCATTACCACAGATATGTTCTGCTCCATCAGTTCATTTGCAATACAAGCTGCTGTAAAACTCTTTCCGGTTCCACATGGACCATAAAATACAAGTCCTATGTTTCTTTCTCCGGTTTTTGGGTTTCCCTCTGTAATCATCTGTCTGAACTGAGCTACATATTTTCTCGATACATCATATGCTCTCTGGTTTTCCTTTCTTTTCTGGTATACCGAAAACTCTGCATCTCGAAATTTACTTGCCATCATAGAAGCATCTTTTAATCTCTGGACACGATGCATTTCTTCCTCGTATTCCTCTTTCCTTCTCTGCTCCTCCAATTCCTTTTCCCTGCAATCGCAAATGCACCATACTGTTTTATGGAAATACGGACTGTCTATTTTTTTCTGTCTTGCCTTTCCACATACTCCGCAATGCCATAAGCCGTCAGCGTCTTTGTAATCTCCTTCATGAATCTGAGCAACCTCCGGTGAAGGTTCTGTAGGAAGAAACTGTGCTGCATCCATAATCTCGCCACCTCCTTATAAGTATTTATCAAAATCTGCACTGCCATTTGAATTCGGTTCCTGCGGCTTCTCTTTTTCTATGTAATCCATAAATGGTGTCGCATCCCCCAGGAATGTTTTGGCATGCTTGATATATTGAGAATCAGTGTGCCTTCTCTCACATTCCATCCGGTAATTTCTGGCTGCAAGTCTCAATTCTTCTGGTGTAAATCCACTCTTTATGCGAGCCTGATATTTCTTGTATGCCATTCCTTTGTCTGCTTTTTTGGGATATTCAGCCCAGAACGCCTCAAAATCATCCGGGTAGTCATTTCTCTTTGGCTTTCCTACGTTCATCTCCCGATCTTCCAATGCCACAGGTGTACCAGCCTGTGCCTCTACCATTTTGGAATCATCCATAGGCACCCCATGAGTAGTTGAATATGATTTATTATCTTTGAGAAGCAACGTTCTTTTTTCGTCTGTATACTGAGTTTCATGATACCGGTTCTGAGAAATGCAGTTATGCATCCTCCAATGTTTTATGACAATCACGCCATTATCAAATGTCAGGACAAATCTCTTGGATATCAGGATCCGCATATCATCATCCCTGGCACCTACTGTACGCATGATTCTTTTTGGATTCCCTATAAATCCATCATCGTCAGCCCTCATATTCAAATGAAAATACAGACACTGGGCTGACATTGGCATATCCAGAAACGCATCGCTGTCGACTATCTTCATTGTAAACATTCTTTTCTGTGCCATCCTTTGTCACCCTTTCTTCCCGGCATTCTTTATGGCTTTTTCTGCTGTTTTATCAGATTTTGTATTGTTACTTGGAATATATCCCCCTTTATATTTGCCATATATCCTGTCAATTTCTTTTTGATTCTCTTCGTTACGGATTTTCGCTCTTTCCCTTGCAGTTTTTCTTAACTCGTCCAGTTTTTCATCAGAAATAAGGTCATTTTCTCTGATATAGTGAACGATCTCAGACAACTCGTAACTGCTTCCGCTTTTTCTGGCTTCCATCTGTGCTGTATTATGGAGAATACCTTTCATCATCTTTGTAACGCTCGCTGCCTCTGCAAGATATGATTTCGCTACCTTCCCATTTTTTGAATGCCTAGCCTTTTCATTCAGTTCATGTATCGTATCATTCATTCTTTCGATAAGTGCATCTTCCGTTACAAGAGCTGCTCCGCATTTTCTACAACGTATCAGTCTCATCCTTATCACCTCATCCGGTAATATATTTTGTGGTTGCATCGGTAACATCAATCGTTCCTGTATTTTTCCATCTGTCCCAAAAAGCAATCGTTCTGGACTGTGGTCTTTCTTCTGCAAGCGCAACATGAATTTTCAATGGGATCGGCACTGCATCTCCGATTACAAATACATCACCTGGCGAAAACATTGACGTTTCATCAATCACGCTTTCGCTTCCTTCTGGCATCATTCCTTTAATCATAGCCTTATCATTTTCGTTATTCATTTTTCCAACAATGAAGTTCGCGCACTGAGCCATGATTGTCTTGTTAAGCTCTGATGGCCTCTGGCTTGCAGGAAATAATGTCACCCCGAACTTTCTACCTTCCTTTGCAATATTCTCGAATATCTCTACCATACGCCGCTGAGAGGCAGATAATGAGAAGTCATTTGGAATATACACATGAGCCTCATCGCATACCAAGGTGACCGGATTTACGTCTTTGCTCTTGTATGTTCTCTGAATCTCGTATACCAATTTCGTAATTACTCCAATAATCGGAATAGCAACATCGTGCGGTACCTCTGACAGATCAATGTTCTTTATCGGAACATCATTGTTCAGCACATCTTTCATAAAATCATATAAATATTGCTGCGGCATATCCTCAAATAAGAACTGATATTTGCTGTCTCTTGCCTTATCAACAAGAAGATTTACAATGTTGGTGAGCTTTCCATTGTAATCGCCTTTTACAATTTTCTCTTTTCCAGCCTGTGCTCCCGATTTATAAACCTCTCCGGTTCCGACCATTTCCTCATCAAGAAATTTCATCAATTTAACAAACTCTACATAGTTGAAATATACCGGTCTGTTTTCTTTCCCTTTCGGGCATACATTGTAGTAGCACTTCCGGAGAGCTGTCATTGCTACGGTTGCCGATTCCTCTTTGATTTTTAAGATATTGGAGATCATATCTGCAAAGCCAAACATCCATATAGGGAATGGTCTGTCTCCACCGATCTGAATATTTCTAGCATACGACAGTTCTTTATATTCACCATGAATGTCAAATACGATCACATTTGCCCCAGGTAATTTGCTTGTCTGCTCCAAAATTTTTGCCACTGTCTCGGACTTTCCTGCACCGGTATTTCCAACAATACAAGCGTGCCTCTGGAAGAATTTGTTTCCATCAACAAATGCTGGGAACTCATATGCTGTATATTCTCCGATGCAAAATCCCTCTGTATACCCACTCAGCATAGAAGCAAATTCTTCTTTGGAGATTCGATGTGCACTTACTTTCATGGTTGGATATTTGTCTATTGCCTTCTGGAATGTTCCGTCTTTTACGGTTCCGATAATGGAGCATTCCAGCATCTTTGCACTGCTATGTTCTAAAATATAATCGTTTTCTCCGATTTCCTCCTCATCCTCTGTATCAATATCAGTCAATGTATTTACCATAGTAACCAGTTCCACATCTCCATCCGATACAGCAATCAGATCATTGATTCGTACATCGTCAAATTCTTTGTAGTCGGACCTGATTTGAACTTTATCACTTAAAATTTTTACAAGTTTCATGCCCTTATACCTCCAACAATTCATTGTAATTTCTTACAGCAGCCTGCTTTATGCTCTTGCAATAATCACATCTACCGCAATGAACAGGCTCCAACAAACCAGCTTTAATATCTGCATATCTTCCAATGTTTTCCTCGACCTGTCGCAATGCCATATCAAGGGTAGACTGCGGTATCTGCCAGATGTCTCTATCCATTACCCTCTCTTTTGTTACTACAGCAAGATAAAACGGTAATTTTTCACCTGTGACAATTTCCACACCTTTCTGATAAACAGCACCCTGAATGTCATATCTCCACATAGGCAACTTGTCCATTTTCGCCACAACCTTTAAGTCTGTGATTGCTTTTCCTGGATTATAGCTGTCCAGCTTTGCTTTCCACTTCACGCCGAATAATTCAAAGGTGAAAATCCGCTGTTTTTCTCCACTCATGGCATCCATGAATTTCGGATCCGTTTTCACAGCTTCGATGATCTGGTTTGCTCGTTTGAACTCTGCTCTCAGTTCATGTTTTCTTGTGTAAAGGGCTGGATTCTCTTTCAAGAACTCATCAAGTGTGCCTTCAAAGTATCTGTCTACAAATGAGCCTACCAATAACGCCCTGGTTGTTGGCCTTTCATATTTTCCGGTGATACTGGCCATAGCCGCTGCCTCACAATTCATAAATGCTTTGTACTGTGATACGCTCATGTATTCCTGATTTGCCTCTGGGCTGTAATAATTTTCATTATTCAAAATCATTTCTTGTCACCCTCTTTGCTGGCCTCCTGTTTCTTTTCTCCTCCACTGAATGGATCGCTGA
The DNA here is from genome assembly GCF_018918125.1 of Blautia sp. MSJ-19. Taxonomy (GTDB): domain Bacteria; phylum Bacillota; class Clostridia; order Lachnospirales; family Lachnospiraceae; genus Blautia_A. Next base: position 83,984 of record NZ_JAHLQA010000034.1, on the reverse strand, counting down.
TCTCACTGTTATCAGTTACCGGTAATCCAATCTCGAAGTAGTCTTCTCTCTTTGCCATTCCATCGCGTAAGGCACGATAAACCTTTTTCAATCTTACAAAATCATTTTCTGAGAAAGTATCGCTCTTACACCCCAGATATTTTTCAATCATTGAGATATTTACGGAAAATTCCTTTTCAAATACTTCTGCCATCTTTCTGACACGATCCACTAAAGGCTCCTCATATCCTTCTCTCAATGTTTTGTTGCATCTATCCACTGCTGCTTCTACAACATCACTTGGGATAATTCCAAGAATGCAAGCCCTTACCCTTCGTGCTGCCTGGTTCGCTACTGCTTCGTAAATATCTCTTGGGTCTGTAAGCGGATAATCGCCCTTTCTGGTATGTCTGATATGTGGTACACTGAATAATTTTGTCTGTCTGGAATTGGTTTCAAGATCCCACGCATACGCCATAACCTGACTGGCTCCATTTCTCTGTTCCAGCTCCATAAAACCAAAATCAATGTTGCCCCAATTCTGAGCAATGGCTTCTGCGAGTCTAATGGATGGACCAGTAATCTTTTCGTTTCCTCTTGGAAACTCATACATGGAATTCTCTGCCAGCTTTCTTCTCTGGCACGCTCTCAAGATATTGTTATATGCTACAACCTGATCACGTGGAAATCTCTTTGCTGCCAGCATTGCGACCTGTACCTCCTGTGCCTGTCTGGTTACCATCATTTCTGTTTGAGACGATCTCTGCTGCTGCATCGGCTCCTGACTGGTAAAATCTACCGACTGGACATTTCCCTGTGAATTAACCTGAACTTCATTCATTGTGTTATGCCTCCTTGTTATTATTTCTTCATCATTTTTGACATGGTTTCCAAATTCACTCCCATTCGGAAAAAGTATTCTTTTACCATATCCGGAAGTAATATTGGAATGTAGCTTTCATCTTTTCCTGCAATCTTTGCTTTCCTTTTGGCATATTCCGCCAAACAGGAAAACTCTGCATTTGATATTTTGCAACCGTCTTTCTCTAATTGCTGTTTTATGCTCTCGTATTCCTGCATTTTCTTCGTGCCTCCCTGCGTCTGGTTTTAATAAACCATTCGATCAGGAACACAATCGGAATGATTGCCCATTCACCGCCGATTGCTGCATATCCGCGCTGAGCATATGTTATCCGCACTGCTGCTGCCATTAACAAGCAGCCCACGCTTAATGCAATCCAATGTTTCACAATCCATCGTTCCAGCATTCTTGCCTCCTATCTGTAAAAAGAATGATTCCCCATAGTGAAAAGATATTCTGTGTTGTTCTCCATCCAAGGCGAGCTACCAGTTCTGCTGAAATATAACGCCCCCTCTGTATCATCCCAGTTTTCACACTGGACCATATACAAAGCCTTGTAGCATTCTGCATCCGGTTCAACATTCCAATATCTTCCATCATCTAAGACCGGTTCAAATTGTCCCGACTGAAATACAACGTCCTCTACGCTATTTGGAAATTCTCTGCTCGCAACTCGGTTCAAAACTACTTTCATTACAAGAGCTTTTCCTTCGGTTCCTTCTCCCTCTGCTTCTGCCATCGCAATTCTCAAAAGGATATCAGAATCTTTATTGTTCCAGCTCTGTACACTTTCTGATATAAAAATATCCTCTGTATCATTTTCTGACACTTCTGTATCAGATACAGTTTCTGTATATTCATCCTGAACAGTCTGTATTGCTGTGTATGTAGATGCTTCCGCTTTATTGTCGGCCTTTAATACGACTGTTACCTGAGCTGCCAAAAGTATCATTGCCGCATCTACCGCATATACTTTCAATTTTCTTCGTGTACTCCTACGCACTTTTTACCTCATCTTTCTCATACGGATTTACAAATATGCCAAGATCAATACCCTGCAAGGCTCCTGCCTCTTTTATAATCTCTGCATCGTTCTCCATTCCGTATCGTTCCTTCAAAATCTGTCTCAGCTTTTCTTTCAGTTCCATTCGTATCAGCCTCTTTCATCTACTTCTGAAATTTCTCGGCCAGCATTCGCAGTTCCGAAATTGCTGTTGCCAAAACTTCTAACTTTTTCACTATTCCGTCAAATTCTTCCTGCTCATCTGCTGTAATTTCTCCATCTTCCGCAATACTTAACAGTTGCTTTTTCATGGTTCGTACCGCATCTTCATCCAAACTGTTCAGAATTTTTACAGTGATACCCTGTAAACCACTCACCTGTGTTGCCAGAGGCAGGTTCCGTCCTATCGGACATTCGCACTTGCAATAATAGCTCCGCAGCTCTGGTGTCCGGTACAGATCAGACATCATCACCACTGTATCTGGTGGTACATTTTTGGTTACTCCCAACTCATGATTTGCCAGAGTTGAGGTTGAGATTCCTAACAACTCAGCAGCTCTTTCTCTACTGTTTAGAAGATCATTGTATTTTGCTGCTTTTTCTCTACAGGCAAAATAAATGTTCTTACCCTCTTTCGTACAATCAAACTCCATTCTGTTTTCACCCCTCATCTTTTATAATGAGTTCATGCTCAATCATCCGAGCAAGAATCATCATCAGTAATATTCAAATAATCACTTATTCTTTTTCTGATAGGAGGTGACACCACACGACCATTTAAAACTGACGAAATGTATGAGCGATTGTTGCCGAGCTTCTCTGCCATATCAGAAACTCCGATATCTTTCTGAATCATGGCAATCTTGGCTTTCTTGCACCAAGGAGACAACTTTTCCGCCATATGTTTTGCTCCTTTCTTTTCTTTACTTTTGTTGCATTTTTCTTTATAATGAAGATTGATTTTATCTTTAAAATGAACTTTAAAATCATCTTACATTTGTTATATTAACTCGTAAAAATGAGCAGGTCAATACTTTTCGCTCATTTTATTGAGTTTTTATGAAGGAGGTACTATGTTCTACGATAATTTTAAGGCTGCCTGTGAGCGAGAAGGCACCACAATAACCACTGTTTTAGCGGAGATAGGCAGGGCAAGTGGCAATACTGGCGGTTGGAAAGTAGGAAAATTTCCACGTTTGGATATTGTCATGGAAATTGCAGAATATCTTCAGATCAGCTTAGACGAGCTGGTCTATGGATTAGGTAAGGCTCCATATTCCAACAAAACTCAGAATTGTGAGTTGAGCAGTGAATGGGGAGACATCATATCTCAGATTCCAGAGGATCGCCAGCAACTTTGTAAGGATTTTCTGCGTACTCATATGGTTGCTGCTCCAAAAAAATACGCTGATGATAAGAGGGCATAATATCTCCTGACTATTTTGAATGGTATCGGAATAACAAAACCAAATAACAGGAGGTTTTCTTATGAATAAAAAGATCACTATTCAGCCACAAGCACCACTGATTCCAGAAAAAGATGCTTTTGTCCTGGAACTCCAACGCCTCCTTGCCTGCTATCAGCTGGCAGATCAAAGGGACAGGGAAATTGTGTGGTCTGTGCTCAACAAATATGTGCCACATATCGTTTAAATCAAAGGGCAGCCCCGTACAGGGGCTGTCCTTATGCACTTGAAAGGAAATATAATATCATGGCAAGAAGAAAAACATCTTTTAGAGCTATACCTGCATCTAAACGCCCAACCAAAGTAGCTATATATATTCGAGTGTCTACTGTGCGTCAAGCAGACAGGGATTCTATCCCTATGCAAAGAAAAGATCTCATAGCATATTGTCAGCTTATACTTGGTACTGATAATTATGAGATTTTTGAAGATGCTGGATATTCTGGAAAAAATACTGCTCGCCCAGCATTTCAATATATGATGGAAAAAATTAGGAAAGGTGAATTCACCCATATTCTTGTTTGGAAAATCGATAGAATATCCAGAAATATTCTGGATTTTGCGAAAATGTATGAAGAGCTTAAATTATTACAGGTAATCTTCGTGAGCAAAAACGAACAATTTGATACTTCTACAGCCATCGGTCAAGCTATACTCAAAATCATTTTAGTGTTTGCTGAACTTGAAAGAATGATAACTTCGGAGCGTGTCACTGCAACAATGATCTCCAGAGCCAGCAATGGACAGTGGAACGGAGGTAGGGTTCCTTTTGGATATTCCTACGATTCCTCTACTTCTCAGTTCTCCATCAGAGAAGATGAGGCCGTAGTATGCCGCAAGCTAAAGGACCTATATTTAGACAATAAATCCCTCGTCTATACTGCAAGGGCTCTGAATGCAGACGGTTATAAAACCAGGGCAGGTGTAGACTGGACACCTACTGCTGTATGGATTATTGCATCCAGTCCGTTCTATGCTGGCATTTATCGCTATAACCGATATAAAGGGACTGAGAACAGAACTCTCAATCCAGAAGAAACTTGGGTAATGGTTCCGAATCACCATCCAGCCATCTTCACCATGGAAGAACATGCAGCAATGTTAGCTTCTTTAAAAACGAATTCTACATATGTTGATAACCCCGTCGGCAGACCTCATACTACTGATAATATTCATATATTTCAGGGAATTGCCTATTGTGGTAAGTGCGGAAATAAAATGGTTTCCACTCCTGGCAGGAAACACGCTGACGGATATCGTCCATCAAATTACAGTTGTCCTCTACACCGTAAAAGTAATAAGTGTGATAACGCTACGGTAAACGATATGGTTGTTGGCGAATTTGTCATAAATTATATTTTAAATATGCTTAATGCAAAGAAAACATTTTCCAAGATCAATACACCGGAAGAATTGCAGAAACGTTTATTGACAGGTTCCACCTTTTCTGATATTTCTTCCATTGATGAAAACGGACTAAATGAATTCTTTAATCTTCTGTCCAGATATGGTTCAGATAATTCCTATGTTTTTGCAATAAAAAAACCTCGCAAGAAAAAAGCGACTGTCAATCCTGAAATTGCAGCTCTCCGAAAGGAAAAAGAAAAACAGGAACGTGCATTACAACGTTTGCAGAGCTTATACCTATATTCAGATGAATCAATGTCTGAAAAAGATTATATCATTAAGAAAAATGAAATATCTGATTACTTAAAAAGTATCAATGCTCAACTTGGCCTTATGAACCAAGAACCTGATTCTGTACTATCCGATGAAGAATTTATCAAGCAGGCTAGTCATCTTCTGATACAGAAGGAATTAAAAGACCGAAAGTACATCTATTACAAAAATCTTGCAACCTCAGTGGATTCTGAAATTCTCAGAACATACATGGAAACAATTCTTGATTCCGTTTATGTCACTGATGGTCATGTAAGCTCCATTGTCTTTAAGAATGGTCTTACGCACAAATTCATCTATGAAAATTGACACCGACATAAATGTCGGGCACAAAAATAACCAGGAAGTGTTCATACCTCCTGGTTATTCTTATATTTCCTGTATTTTCCTTTCACCCAACAAATGTTAGAAATTGATGTTAAATGATCAGCATGGCATCTCCAAAAGAGAAGAAACGGTAACGTTCTTTTACAGCCTCTTCGTATGCTGCCATGATATGTTCTTTTCCAGCCAGAGCAGATACCAACATAAGAAGGGTTGACTCAGGCAGATGAAAATTAGTAATGAGTCCGTCAATCATCTTAAACTTATATCCCGGATAAATAAAAATCTCTGTCCATCCACTTCCTGCCTGAAGGATTCCATTCTCATCCGTAGCGGACTCCAGGGTACGACAACTCGTCGTTCCGACAGAAATTACTCTTCCACCATTCTGTTTGGTATCATTGATCAGTTTTGCCTGATCTTCTTCTACCATATAGAATTCAGAATGCATATGATGCTGTTCTACATCATCAACCTTGACAGGACGAAAAGTTCCCAGTCCGACATGCAGAGTAACATGTGCGATCTTTACACCTTTTGCTTCCACCTGTCGCATCAGCTCTTTGGTAAAATGCAGACCGGCTGTGGGTGCTGCGGCAGAGCCGTCATTCTTGGCATAAACTGTCTGATAACGGTTTTTATCTTTTAACTTGTGTGTAATGTACGGAGGAAGCGGCATTTCGCCAAGCTGATCCAGGATTTCCTCAAAAATCCCGTCATAGTGAAACTGAATCAATCTGTTTCCCTCGTCTACTATGTCAATGATCTCTCCTTTGAGGATTCCATCGCCAAAAGTGATCTTTGCTCCTGGACGGGCCTTCTTGCCAGGTTTGACAAGGCATTCCCAGATATTATTTTCTCTTCTCTTAAGCAAAAGAATCTCTATTACCGCACCTGTTTCTTCTTTGTGTCCATATAAACGGGCCGGTATGACTCTTGTATCATTGATCACCAGACAGTCTCCCTCATGAAGATAGTCCAGAATATCTGTAAAATGTCTGTGTTCAAAGGATCCGTCCTCCATAGAAAGATGAAGCAGTCTGGAAGAACTTCTGTCCTCCAATGGATCCTGAGCAATCAGTTCTTTTGGCAGATCATAATAAAAATCTGATGTTTTCATAAATTGCTCCTTTATTTTTGGGAAATCTCAGCTTCTGAGGCTTTCCATTCTTTTTTCCACTGACGTACCTGACTCCATTCTTTGTTAGTCAGATCTGCCTTTTTCAAAAGATCCGGGCGTCTTTTTGCAGTACGCAGAATGGACTGTTCGCGTCGCCAGGCCTCAATATTTGCATGATGTCCGGATAAAAGCACAGATGGAACTTTTTTTCCGTGCCATTCTTCTGGACGACTGTATTGCGGATATTCCAGAAGATTTCCTGCAAAAGATTCCGTTTCCCCGGATTCCTGGTTACTCAGCACTCCAGGAACCATACGAGAGATCGAATCCATCATGACCATCGCAGGAAGCTCTCCTCCGGTTAAAACATAATCCCCAATAGAAACATAGTCTGTAACAATTTCGTCCAGCACACGTTCATCAATTCCTTCGTAATGCCCGCACAGAAAAACAAGATTTTCTTCCTGTGCCATCTCTTTTGCCATCTCCTGATTAAAAACTTTTCCCTGCGGGGTCAGATAGACCACTCTTGGACGATAGCCCAGTTTCTCCTCAATAGATGCATACGCCAGATAAACAGGTTCTGCCTGCATCAGCATTCCGGCACCGCCACCGTATGGATAATCGTCTACTTTTTGATGCTTGTTAAATGCAAAGTCACGGATATTGATGGCATCAATAGACAGATAGCCACCGGCAATGGCACGTCCGATAATGCTGGTATGCATACCCTGCTCTATCATTTCCGGAAACAGTGTTAGTACATGAAAATTCATTTACAAAAGCCCCTTCATCAAATGTACAGTCATTGTGTTTGCTTCGATATCCACATCAAGAATACATTCTTTAATCGCGGGCAGAAGTACTTCTCCATGCTCGAGAGAGTCTACGATATAGACATCATTCGCACCTGTTTCCATGACATTTTTTAATGTTCCGAATTCTGTGCCATCTTCCAGAAGTACTTTCATCCCAAGAAGATCTGCAATATAATATTCGTCCTCATCCAGTTCCTGTGCCTCTTCGCGCGGAATCCAGAGATCACGGCCTTTGTATTTCTCAATATCATTTATATTATCAATTCCGTCAAATTTCAGAATTACGAGATTTTTGAAAAAACGGACATTTTTTATATCAAGTCTGCGAAGTTCTTTTCCTGTATCCAGCAATACATACTCCAGGTCAAGAAATCGCTCCGGTTCATCTGTTGTAGGATAGACTTTGACTTCACCACGGACACCATGCGTCGTTGTGATCACGCCGACTTTTAATAAATCTTCCATAAAAAACTCCCTTTAAAAAAGGAGCTATGTCTCCACAGCTCCATTCCTTTATTATTGCAGAATATCTACAATTACTTTTTTGCTGCTCTTTGAAGAAGCCGCTTTAACTACAGTACGGATTGCCTTCGCAATTCGTCCCTGTCTTCCGATGACCTTTCCCATGTCGGAAGGTCCCACTTTCAGTTCGATGATAACTGCATCTTCTTTTTCGTTTTCGGTGACAACCACCTCATCCGGATGCTCCACAAGAGATTTTGCAATTACTTCAACTAATTCTTTCATTACATACCTCCCTGTACTGTCTTTGACAGGACCTCACAATTTCAATCCATGTTCCCCGGGTAGGAAACGACGGTATGTCTCGTAAAGGATCTCTTATTTCTCGATTCCGGCTTCTTTGAAGATTCTAGCAACAACATCTGTTGGCTGAGCACCAGCAGCAAGCCATTTTTTAGCTTCTTCTTCATTTACTTTGTAAGCGCTTGGCTCGATGTTCGGATCATATGTTCCGATCTCAGCGATGCATTTTCCGTCACGTTTGCTGCGGGAATCTGCAACTACGATTCTATAAAAAGGTGCTTTCTTCTGTCCCATTCTTCTTAATCTGATTTTAACTGCCATTTTTGTTTTCCTCCATATAATATGTTTATTTGTGATTTGTTTTATTTAAAAAGGAAGCTTGAAGCCGCCTCTTTTTCCCATTTTTCCGCCCATCATTCCAGGCATCTGTTTCATGAGCTTTTTGCTCTGTTCAAACTGTTTAACAAGACGATTGACCTCTGCAATATCTACTCCTGCACCTCTGGCGATTCGATTTTTGCGGGAAATATTCAGAATTCCCGGATTACTTCTCTCCTTCGGAGTCATAGAAAGAATGATTGCTTTCGTTCTGTCGAGTGCTTTTTCATCGATCATGTCTTCCAGCTCTTTGGCCTTGTTTCCAACCCCCGGGAGCATGTTCAGAATACTGCCAATGCCTCCCATTTTGTTCATCTGTTCCATACTGGTCAGATAATCATTGAAATCAAAATCCATTTTTTTGAGCTTTTTCTGCATCTCTGCCGCCTGATCCTGATCAAGCGCTGCTTCTGCTTTCTCGATCAGACTCATGACATCGCCCATACCAAGGATACGGGATGCCATACGCTCCGGATAGAACTGTTCCAGATCTGAGAGCTTTTCACCCATTCCGACATATAAAATCGGTTTTCCTGTAACTGCTTTGATTGAAAGTGCAGCACCGCCTCGTGTATCACCATCCATTTTCGTAAGGATCACACCGTCTATACCGACTTTTTCTGCAAAAGTCTTGGCAACGTTTACCGCATCCTGACCAGTCATTGCATCAACGGTCAGAAGTGTAAAATCAACATGTACAGTTTCTTTGATATCTGCAAGTTCCTGCATCATATCTTCGTCAACATGAAGTCGACCGGCAGTATCCAGAAGGACTACATTCTGCTGATTGGCTCTGGCATGTTCAATTGCCGCCTTTGCTATATCTACAGGACTCTGTTTATCTCCCATGGAAAAAACTTCGACACCCTGCTTTTCTCCGTTGACCTGAAGCTGTGTGATCGCAGCCGGACGATATACGTCACAGGCAACCAGAAGTGGTCGTTTGCCTTTGGATTTCAGCTTACCTGCAAGTTTGGCAACCGTTGTTGTCTTACCTGCACCCTGAAGACCTGCCATCATCAGAACGGTGATCTCATTTCCTGGTTTCAACGGCAGCTCTGTGGTTTCACTTCCCATCAGATTGACAAGCTCTTCGTTTACGATCTTGATAACCATCTGTCCAGGATTCAAACCATTCATGACATCCTGGCCGACTGCACGTTCCTGTACAGCCTTAGTAAACTGCTTAACAACCCGGAAGTTAACATCGGCTTCGAGAAGTGCCATCTTGACTTCTTTAAGAGCAACTTTAACATCTTCTTCTGTCAGACGACCTTTGCCTCTCAGCTTTTTGAATACATTCTGTAATTTATCAGTCAAGCTTTCAAATGCCATGCGTTATAACTCCTCTAATATTTCATTGGAAATTTCTGTAATCTCACTGGCATGATATCCGTCTGCAAAATCTTTGATCTTCTGAACCTGTTTCCGGATACAGATGAATTTTTCGACCAGATGAAGTCTGGACTCATAATCCTCCAGTGTATGATTGCAGCGTTTGATCATGTCATGCACGCCCTGGCGGCTGATACCAAGATCTTCTGCCACTTCGCTTAAGGAATAGTCCTCCAGAACCACACTTTCGTATACCTGCTGCTGTCGTTCTGTAAGCAGTTCCCCATAAAAATCATATAACAATGTCTGTTCAACGAATTTTTCCATTTGTAACCACCTTGGCTATCATACATGATTTACTTCTTGCTGTCAAGTACTTTTTCTTGACAAGTTTTTCTGTGATTTTATATTATGTCTGAATCAGAGTCCTTTGGATGGATCTTCTGCTTCAAATTCAAAGACACATCGGTCAAATGCATTGATCACATGTGTATCTTCGTATTTATCATAGCGTTTATGCTGTCTTCCATATGACATATGGACATGTCCATGAAGAAAGAATTTGGGATGATATTTCTCAATCAGAGTACGAAATACTTTAAATCCCTGATGAGGAAGATCCCGTGCATCGTTCAGCTGATATGCAGGAGCATGTGTTACAAGGATATCAAATCCTCCCCGCCACAAAAGTTTGGGAAAGAGTTTGAATACCCGACGTTTCATCTCCCATTCGGTATACTGATACTGTCCCGGTTTGTAACGCATGGAACCACCAAGTCCCAGAATCCGGACTCCTTCATGAACATATATTTTGTCGTCAATGCAGATGCAGCCATCCGGTGGGATTCTTTCATATTTGTCATCATGATTTCCATGTACATACAATACCGGTGCGGAAGTAAACGTTGCCAGAAATGAAAGGTAACGTGGATCCAGATCCCCACATGAAATGATCAGATCAATTCCCTCCAGCTTACTTTTTTCGAAATAATCCCACAGATACTTTGATTCCTCATCTGCTATGGCAAGTATTTTCATTTAACTGCTTATCCCTTCTGTATTTCCACACCTGACTGCAAAGTCACTGGTTTTGCCTGTTCTGTAAGTTCCTTTGGTTTTGGTATGGAGCCGATCACATTATCTGCCAGCCAGTCCATGGTGATAATTTCTTCCGGCGACAGAATCTTGTCCGGATCAGACTGGATCATTCCTTTTTGTGAATAGAGGATACCAGAAAAAGGATGGTACTCTCCCTTGGCAATCGCACGTTTCAACATAGAAAGCAGTTTCTGAGTTCCGATCGGAAGGTTCTGAGAATAGATTACATCAATTACTTCAGCCGACAATCCCCACCAGTAATTAATGGCTTTTGTCTCATCTTTGCTGTCATCATATTTCCAGGTTCCATCCATGATCGTCCGGATCAGCTGTTCGTAAAATTTGCCCCAGTGCCACAATGGCATGGCAAGATTGCGAGGTTCTCCGTTTTCCACATGATAAAGTCCAAAATAACGGGATGCATCCTCCGGAATCACCATATCTCTTCCAGAAACAACAGTTACCCCTTTTTGGATAACATTGTCCATGGCAATTCCCAGATCTACATCTTTTAAAGTTGACCATTCCAGATATACCTGTGCACGTGGGTTGACCATTTTGGCGCCCAATGCGAAAGCATTGATATTTGCAATCGTTCCGAAAATCGGATAATCCGCAATATAAGCCAGCTGGCCGTTCTCAGCCATGGCACCGGCAATCGCTCCCATCAGAAACTTTGCTTCATACATACGTGCATAATACGTACGGATATATCTGTGAGATGTGTTCAGAGAACAGTTTAAAATCCGTACATTTGGATTGGCGATTGCCGCCTGTACGCTTGCCTGTACAAATTCCGGTGTTGTGGTAAAAATAATATTGCACCCCTTTTGAATCGCATCTGCGATTGCTTTTTCTGCCAGATCCTGTGTGAGATTTTCGTAACATTCCGTCGTGACTTCTTCGGGGAAGGTCTGTTCCAGATGAAGTCTGCCCAGTTCATGTGCATAAGTCCACGCTGATGTTGACGGTGTTTTGGCATACAGGAATGCAATCTTTAATTTTGGTGTACTCATTGGAAGCAGTCTGTCAAGGAGAGACTTCTTTTCTGTAGTCGGATCCATTTTCAGATCGATCTCCTGATCATGCTCCAGAAGCTTAAATTCCTCCCAGCTCTTGTTTACGAGCTGTTTCAGTTCACTGACTGTTTTCTGGCAGACATCCTCATAATCATAAACAGAAAGAAAGGCAAGAAATGCATCTCCTGTAGTAATAGACAGCTTTTTGCCACCCAGCGCCTCATATTCTGCCTGGAAACGAGAATATGCAGAACTGAAATTCAGTTTGTCTTCGTCACTCCAGATCTCCTCCGGTTCTTTGCCTACAGCAGCCTGAAGTCTGGCAAAACTTCCAAGCCTTGAAAACCAGATATAATTGATCTGCGACAGATTATAAAAATCTACGTATTCATAATAAATTTTATTTTCTTTCTGGTCTGTGCGCTGTGGAAGAATCCGGGTCACATACCCAGGTACAGAAACCGCATCAAAATATTTCAGAACACTGACACGTTTGTTTCCCTCTTCTATATAAAATTTATTCATATACTCATAAGCTTTGATCGGATCACGGATTCCTTCGTCGATATGGCTCTGACTTAAGGAAGCCCATTTGAATGCAAATTCTGTATTTTCACGAAGAATTGGCATAAAATTCCCGGCAAAAGAACTGCTTCTTCCGCTGCTCTTAGTACCTACGATCTGATCGATCGGTATCTGCACAAGACCGAGAGGCACCTCAGAATAGGAGCCTTTAGGCGGCAAAATCTCATCAAGGACCTGCAGTGTAGGCAATTCTCCCCGCATCATCCTGGACTGGTAGTCCTTTTTTCCGGCTTTATAGGCTTTGAGATAATCTTCCATCGTAAACGGCGTCATGGTCATCCTCCTTCATTTTGGTCTGAAGTCTGAATTTCAGGAATCTTGTTACAGGCTTGCGCGGATAACTTTTGGTCTGCATCCGGCATCTTCCAGTGCTTTTACAATTTTTTTCTTATGGTCTGTTCCGTATGCTTCCAGAGTCACCTTAAGTTCCACTGCCGCATAACGATTGGTACTTACGAACTGATTGTGATCCAGTTTAATGACATTTCCCTGATTCTCTGCAATGATAGAAGCTACGCGAACCAGTTCACCCGGTTTATCCGGAATCAGAACAGAAACCGTAAAGATACGGTCTCTCTGGATCAGTCCATGCTGTACAACTGAAGACATGGTGATCACGTCCATATTACCGCCACTTAAGATAGATACGACTTTTTTGCCTGTAAAGTTGAGATGACGAAGGGCAGCTACAGTCAGGAGTCCGGAATTTTCTACGATCATTTTATGGTTTTCAACCATATCAAGGAAAGCAACGATCAGTTCATCATCATCAATAGTAATCACATCGTCCAGATTTTCCTGCAGATATGGAAAAATATGTTCTCCCGGAGTCTGCACAGCAGTACCATCTGCAATTGTATTTACGTGTGGAAGAGTCACAACTTCTCCTTTTTCAAGAGATGCTTTCATGCATGCCGCACCGGACGGTTCCACACCGATTACTTTAATATGTGGATTCAGAAGCTTTGCAAGTGTAGATACACCAGTTGCAAGTCCACCGCCTCCGATCGGAACCAGGATATAATCTACCAGAGGAAGTTCCTGCACAATCTCCATTGCAATCGTACCCTGACCAGTAGCAACCGCCGGATCGTCAAATGGATGGATAAACGTATATCCTTCTTTTTCAGCAAGTTCCAGTGCATAAGCACATGCCTCATCGTATACGTCACCCTTCAGGATTACCTCTGCTCCGTAACTCTTGGTTCGTTCTACTTTGATCAGAGGCGTGGTTGTCGGCATAACGATAACTGCTTTTGCTCCGAATTTGTGTGCTGCATATGCCACGCCCTGTGCATGGTTTCCTGCAGAAGCTGCGATCAAACCTTTCGCACGTTCCTCTTCTGTAAGAGTACTGATCTTGTAATAAGCTCCACGTACTTTGTAAGCTCCTGTACGCTGCATGTTTTCTGGTTTCAGGAAAACTTTATTTCCAGTCAGTTCAGAAAAATAGCTGCTCTTGATCAGCTTTGTTTCCTGGGTTACCTGTTTTACGATTTCTGCTGCCTGTTCAAAGGTCTCTAATGTAAGCATTTTGTGTATTCCTCCTGTTTATTCTTCTGTATGCAAGTCTTTTTCGTCGATGTCAAACAGTGCGTTTACAAAGGCATCGGCATCAAATTTCTGCAGATCATCAATAGTTTCTCCCACACCGATATATTTTACCGGAATATCCAGTTCAGACTGGATCGCAACGGCAATTCCACCTTTTGCAGTTCCATCCAGTTTTGTCAGGATGATGCCGTTTACATTGGCAACTTCTGCAAATTGTTTTGCCTGTGCCAGAGCATTCTGACCGGTAGTACCATCCAGAACGACCAGTGTTTCCAGATACGCCTCTGGATACTCTCTTTCCAGGATACGATAGATCTTGCGTAATTCTTCCATGAGATTCTTTTTGTTATGCAGACGACCTGCAGTGTCGCAGAGCAGTACATCTGCATTTCTTGCCTTGGCTGCAGCTACAGCATCGTATACGATAGATGCCGGATCTGCTCCAGCCTGTCCGCCGATCAGATCAACACCGGCACGATTTGCCCACTGAGCAAGCTGCTCTCCTGCTGCCGCACGAAATGTATCTGCTGCCGCAAGAATAACTTTCTTGCCCTGGTCTTTTAATTTTCCGGCAAGTTTTCCGACGGAAGTTGTTTTTCCCACACCATTTACACCGATCACAAGGATCACGGATTTGCGGTTTTCAAATTCATATTCCGTACTGTCCACACGCATCTGCTCCTTGATACTGTCGATCAGAAGCTGTTTGCACTCCAGCGGATTTTTGATATGTTTTTCGGCCACCTGTTCTTTCAGATGCTCAATGATCGAAGAGGTCGCATTGATACCAATATCTCCCATGATCAGGATTTCTTCAAGTTCTTCATAAAAATCTTCATCGATACTGGAATAGCCGCTGAAAATAGAATCAAATCCGGCTACAATATTATCTCTTGTTTTAGTCAGTCCACTGACCAGGCGTTTAAAAAAACCTTTTTTTTCTTCTGACATACCTGTTCCTCCTTATTATTGGGTCAACTGGTTTTCTACCAGATCTACAGAAACAAGAGTTGATACACCCTTTTCCTGCATAGTGATACCATATAACCGATCCGCAGCATTCATAGTGCCACGTCTATGCGTTATTATAATAAACTGTGTATTTTTCGTCAACTTCTGCAGATAGGAAGCAAAACGTCCGACATTAGAATCATCCAGTGCCGCTTCAATTTCATCCAGAAGACAGAATGGAGAAGGTTTAAGGTTCTGGATTGCAAAAAGAAGCGCAATCGCTGTCAAAGCCTTCTCTCCACCGGAAAGCTGCATCATATTCTGCAGTTTCTTGCCCGGTGGCTGTGAAATAATGCGGATTCCTGCTTCCAGGATATCTTCATCCTCGGCAAGTTCCAAAGTACCCTTACCACCGCCAAAGAGCTCTTTGAATGCCTTATCAAATTCTCTCTGGATGTCACGAAATTTTTCTGTAAACTGCCGGCGCATCCCTTCATCCAGCTCCTGTATGATTCCTTCCAGCGTTTCGGCAGCCTTGACAAGATCTTCATACTGTCCTGACAGGAAAGTATGACGTTCCAGAAGTTCCTTATAGTCTTCAATTGCATTGACATTGACAGAACCAAGTTTCCGGATCTCATCTTTGATACGGAGAACGTTTTTACGTATTTCCTGACGATCATTCAGTTCTTCTCTGCGATACTGCAGAGCATTATTTGGCGTAACCTCATATTCTTCCCACATATAGGAGATCTGTGTCTCTCGTTGCTCTTCGATTTTTTCTGCCTGACTGCGCAGACGGAAACATTCTTTATCAAGAAGAGAAGTTTTTTCAGAAAGATGATCCCTCTTTTCGAAAAATGATTTATGCTTTGTACTGCGTTCTTCTTTTTCTTCCTGCCAGTGCACGCGCTGTTCTTCAAGCTGTGTTTCCTGAGTCAGACATGATTCTGCAGCTTTCTGCAATTCTATAATGCCATCTTCCTTTTTATGTATTTCCTCCGCGCTCTGATTAAGACTGTCTGTAATCTCACGGGATTCCGTCTGGCACACATCAATTTCTGAAGACAGACGACTTATATTTTCCTGAAGGAAACGATCCTGCTGTACCAGAGAAGATTCAGCAAGTCGAATCTGCTCCAGTTCATGTGTTTTGGCAGTCTCTTCTGCTTTCCATTCTTCCAGTTCTTTTTGTTTGGTCTCAATAAAAATTTCCAGTTCTTTTTCGTCTTTTTGAGAATCTTCCAGTTCCCTGGCAATATTGCTGTGGTCCTGCCGGATTTCTCCTGCCTGCTGTCGCAGTTCCTGCTGTTCGCGTTCAATCTGACGATAGCTTTTCTGAATCTCGTCCTCTTTTTCTTTAAACTGTGCAAGATTCATTTTGGCGGTATTTTGTTCCACATACTGCTGTTGCAGTTTCTGCTGAAACTCGGCAATGGTATCACGTAGAACATTTCGTTTGCTGCGGTTTTCACCAATCTGTTTCTGAGTCTCTTCCAGTTCTTTTTTAAGAAGCCCGACACTGCGTTCCAGTTCTTCAATCTCACGTCGTCTTCCAAGGAGATTGCTGTTGTTCTTGAATGCACCTCCAGTCATAGAACCACCAGGATTCAGGGATTCACCTTCGATGGTTACCATACGTAAACTATGACGATATTTTTTGCCTATTGCGATTGCATGGTCAATATGATCGACGACCAGTACTCGTCCCAGAAGATACTGTACCAGTTCACTGTATTCCGGATCCGCTTCTACAAGTGTATTTGCTGTTCCGACCACGCCCTCTTCTTTAAGTACATCTTTCTGATTAAGTCCACCCCTTCCACTGATATTGGATAATGGGAGAAATGTTGCCCGTCCAAAACGGTTTTTCTTCAGAAACGCAATCATACGTTTGGCAGTTTGTTCATCATCTGTAACGATATTCTGAATACTGCCCCCAAGAGCAGTTTCGATAGCAACTTCATAATCTTTCTGTACATGAATGATATCTGCAACAACGCCCTTGATACCGGGTTCTCTGGATTTTTGTTCCATAACTCGACGGATACTGTTGCCATATCCATCGTAACGTTCAGTAATATTTCTGAGTGATTCCAGACGAGAAGCCTCGCGATGATATGCAGTCTGTCCGATTTCCATCTGAGAATTCTGTTTTTTGAGAATTTCCTGCAGCTTCTGAATTTCTTCATTCAGACGAACACATTCCTGATTAGTAGACTGAATCAGTTCTGTTACTGTATCGTACTGTTTCTGAGCGGAGATACGTTCTTTTTCCAGCACTTCTTCTTCACTTTTCAGACGAAGGATCCGCTGACTGATAGCCGCTTTACGGATATCCAGCTGTTCCATCATGGCATCAAAACGCTGGACTTTACCTTTTGTTGTCGCACGGCTGTTGAGAATCTCAATAATCTCATTTTTGCCGTCTTCCACAGCCTGTGTACACTCTTCTACGTTGGCCGCAATATTTTCCATTGCGTCTGTCTCTTTTTTTAACTGTTTTTTTACTTCTCTCAGTTTATTCTGCAGTTCCTGCTGTTCTTCTGTAAGATGTTCCCTTTCCTGCGATCGGCGTTCCAGTTCTTCCTTCAGTACATGCAGACGAGACTGAAAATGTTCACTGCTCTGTCTTCCGGAAGAAATCTGTTCTTCCAGAATCTTGATCTGCCCTTCATATTGCTGTTTCTGGAGGGCATTTTGCTGTTGTTCTTCCTTAACACGATCCAGATTGTGATTCAGTTCTTCCAGCTCCTGCTCCAGACGATCGTACTCTACTTTTGTCTGATCATAAGCTTCCTGTGCTTCTGTGAGTTCTCTCTGCGCCTGTCCCAGTTTGCCTTCCAGTTCTTTGAGAAGTTCACCTGTGCGCTGATGTTCCAGAAGAAAAAGATTAACATCCAGTTCTTTTAATTCTTCCCTTTTTGAAAGGTAGATTCGCGCTGTTTCGGACTGCCGTTCCAGTGGTCCGAGCTGTTTGGTAAGTTCGCTCAGGATATCTGTCACACGGACCAGATTCTGCCGTTCTTCATCCAGTTTTTTTAAGGTAGTTGCCTTGCGTCGCTTGAATTTGACGATTCCTGCTGCTTCATCAAATAATTCTCGTCTGTCTTCCGGCTTTCCGCTCAGGATCTTATCAATCTGTCCCTGGCCGATAATCGAATAGCCTTCCTTACCGATACCGGTATCATAAAACATTTCCTGAATGTCCTTCAGACGGCATGCACTGCCATTAATACGGTATTCGCTCTCTCCCGAACGATACAGCCGTCTTGTAACAGTAACTTCGTTGTAATCAACCGGAAGTTTATGATCGCTGTTATCCAGCGTAATCGATACAGAAGCAAAACTAAGAGGCTTTCTGCTTTCGGTTCCGGAAAAAATAACATCCTGCATGTTGCCTCCTCGAAGCTGCTTGGCGCTCTGTTCTCCAAGAACCCAGCGAACCGCATCGCCGACGTTACTCTTTCCACTTCCATTAGGGCCGACAATCCCGGTAATTCCATTGTGAAATTCAAAATTGATTTTCTGTGCAAAGGATTTGAAGCCATACACTTCAATATTCTTTAAATACATAGTTCACCTGCCAGTTTTTCTTTTCCTGCTGCCTGCTCATCCTTCAGAATTTCTTTTCCTGAATCGCCTGATATGCAGCTGCCTGCTCAGCTGCTTTTTTTGTATGACCGGTACCACTTCCGACAACCTGTCCGTTGACCTGTACATTCACAGTAAACTGCTTGTCATGATCCGGTCCTGTCTCATCAGTCAGAATATATTCTACCGGCTGAATTCCTTTTTCCTGAACCAGTTCCTGCAGGATGGTCTTGCTATCATAAAAGAGCTGTTTGTGTTCTATATCATTTAAGATAAATTTCAGTACGAAATCCTTTGCGTTAGCAAAACCACCGTCCAGGTAGATTGCCCCCAGAAGAGCTTCTGTTGCATCAGATACGATAGAATCGCGATTACGTCCACCTGTCATATTTTCGCCTTTGCCAAGGAGCAGATACTGCGGGAGTCCAAACTGTCTTGCACAGTAGGCAAGACTTGGCTCGCATACCAGACTGGCACGCTTCTTGGTCAGTTCACCTTCTGGAATCTGTGTGAATTTTGCATAAAGGAAATCACTGCTGATCAGTTCCAGAACAGCATCTCCCAGAAATTCCAGCCGCTCATTACAGCCAAGTTTGCCGAGTTTCTTCTCGTTTGCATAAGAGCTGTGTGTCAGAGCCTGCTTCAGCAGACTTTTATTCTGAAAGTCGTATCCGATGATCTGTTCTAATTGTTCCATGTTCTGTTCCATGATTATTCCTTCTTTATCTTTTTAGTTTTCTTTTTTCTGTTCGTTGTCTTTAGAAATTTCAGTCTCTACCGGTTGGAGCTTTTCTGCAATCTTTTCATTGATCTGCTGCTGTTTAAACTGAACACACTGGAAAATTGCATGACGGATCTCTACCGATTTGGCACTGCCATGTGTTTTGACTACCAGGCCCTTGAGACCGAGAAGCGGGGCACCGCCATATTCTGTAGCATCAAAGCTCTTAAGTGTCTGTTTCAGTGCCGGCTTTACAAGAAGTGCGCCAATTTTGCTTTTCAGGGTACTCATCATTCCTTCTTTTATTTTGTGGATCAGTTCAGAGCTGACACCTTCATATAATTTGAGAATGACATTTCCCACAAAAGCCTCGCAGACGATAACATCCGCATAACCGGCCGGAATATCTCTTGCCTCAATACTTCCGATAAAATTAATTCCCTCAATTTCTTTGAGAAGCGGAAATGTTTCTTTGACCAGTGCATTTCCTTTTTCTTCTTCAGCGCCATTATTAACGATTGCCACTCGCGGATTCTTAACACCTACTACATGTTCCATATAAATAGAACCCATTTTTGCAAACTGTACCAGATGGGATGGTCTTGCATCTACATTGGCGCCACAGTCAATCAAGAGAGAAACGCCCTTTGCAGTCGGGATCAGTGGTGCCAGAGGCGGACGCTCCACACCTTTACTTCTGCCGACAAGCACCTGACCGCCAACCAGTACAGCGCCGGTGCTTCCAGAAGAAACAAAAGCATCTGCCTTTTTTTCTTTTACCATTTTGAGTCCCACTACAATCGAAGAATCCTTTTTCTTTCGTATGGCAAATACAGGAGGTTCTGCTGTTTCGATGACTTCTGTTGCATTTACCACCTGGATTCTGTCTGCAGGATAATCCGGATATTTCCGAAGTTCTGTACGGATCACTTCTTCCTGCCCGGTAAGGATAACTATGATATCTTTTCTTTCTTTTACGGCTTCTACCGCTGCTTTTACAGGTTCCACCGGTGCAAGGTCGCCACCCATGGCATCTACAACAACTCTTACTATTTCTGCCATTATTTTTCCTCCTGTTTTCTGTTTATCTGAAAAATTGTTTTTTAATTTATGAAGATTCAAACTTTATCATACTAAAGAAATCGATGAAAATCAATAAAAACAGTGCAAATCCATATGGGTTTTCTGCATAGTATTCCTGCAGAATCTTTTAATTTTTGTTTTGTGCCTCAATCTGCTCGGCAAGGTCATTCAGATAGACCCATCGATCCATCTTCTCTTCCAATTGTGCTTCTGCTTCCGCTTTTTCCTGAGTCAGCTCATTTAATTTACCGGAATTTGTCGCATTGGCCATGATATCAGCATCCAGTTTTTCGATTTTTGCTTCCAGTGCCGCAATATCATCATCAATGGTATCGTATTCTCGTTGTTCTTTATAACTGAATTTCAGCTTTGAAGAACGGTTCTGTTTCCATGTCTTTACCGAAGCCTTCTCTTCCTGAATTTCTTCTGGCATGTTCTTTCCGGCAAAAGAAGTCTTTGCATTCACTGCTTCATCCGTACTCATACCCTCCCGACGCTTCTTAGCTTCGAGATAATCCGTGTAGCCACCTTCATATTGAGTCAGATTTCCCTCCCTGTCAAATTCAAAGATCCGATCAGCCAGATTGTCCAGAAAATAGCGGTCATGAGAAACCGCAATAACAATACCTGCAAAAGAATCCAGATAGTCTTCCAGAATTGTCAGGGTTGGAATATCAATATCATTGGTGATCTCATCCAGAAGAAGTACATTCGGTGCAGCTGCAAGCACTTTCAGAAGATACAGACGCTTTTTCTCACCACCGGAAAGCTTTTCAATCGGTGCATACTGCATTGCAGGATCAAACAAAAACTGTTCCAGAAGTTTCGATGCACTGATCAGTCCATCTCTGGTAGGGATAAACTCAGCTACATCTTTAATATAATCGATCACTCTCTGACCGGAGTTCATATCTTCGATTTCCTGAGAAAAATAACCGATCTTAATCGTATCTCCAATCTCCACACTTCCACTGTCTGGTTCCAGAATTCCGGCAATGATCTTGAGCAGTGTGGATTTACCGCAGCCATTCGGGCCAATAATGCCCAGACGCTGGTTTTTCAGAACGATGTAATCAAAATCACGGATACATACCCGATCATCAAAACGTTTGGAAATGTGGTGCAGTTCGATCGTCTTCTTTCCCATTCGGGTCTCTACAGAATCAATTTCCACATTTTTGTCACGTACAGGTGCTGTGGAATTTTTCATAGCTTCCAGACGGTCAAGTCGTGCTCTCTGCTTTGTGCTTCTTGCACGGCAGCCACGTTTTGCCCATTCGATCTCCATACGAAGAATGCTCTGTTTTTTGCGTTCCGATGCCATTTCCATCTCTTCACGCTGTGCTTTCATTTCAAGGAAATCTGAATATTTTGCTTCATAGCTGTAGATTTTGCCATGGCTGATCTCCAGAATTTTATTTGTAACACGATCCAGAAAATAACGGTCATGTGTTACCATGATCACAACACCTTTAAATCGGTTCAGATAGTCTTCTAACCAGGATGCCATCTCATTGTCCAGATGGTTGGTAGGTTCATCCAGGATCAGAACATCTGTCGGATTAACAAGAACAGCGGCAAGAGCCACACGTTTTTTCTGTCCACCGGAAAGATGTTCGATTTCTTCTTCATGATCTTCGATACCAAGTTTATTGAGTACCATATGCGCTTCCGTCTCCGGATTCCAGCTCTGCTCTTTTTGTCCCTGTGTTACATAAGAAAGAATGGTAGATCCTTTCGGAAATTCCGGATGCTGAGGAAGATAGGTAATACGAAGTCCATTCTGTGTGATCACCTGTCCCTCGTCAGCTTCCTCAAGTCCTGCAAGGATCCTGAGAAAAGTGGTCTTCCCGGTTCCATTAATACCAATGATACCAATTTTGTCTCCCTGGTGGATACCACAGGAGATATCGTCAAAGATTACTTTTTCGCCATAAGTTTTGCTGATATGTTCCAGATTCAATACGTTCATTTATATACTCCTTACTGTAAAATGTGTTCTTCAGCCTTAGGAAATTTTCTGAAGTAATATATAATAAATAAAACTGCCGTAATTCCCCACGATACCGGATAACTCAGCATAATTGTCTCAATGCTGGAATACACTGGGAATACACCAAACATCCATACAATTCGAATCAGACAGACGCCGCCGCATGTCAGGATCATTGGTACCAATACTCTTCCCGCACCTCTCAAAGCTCCGGATAATATTCCGATCACAACATACATGAAATATGAAGGAAGCAGGAAATGCATCATGTCAGCACCGATCCGGACAACATTTGTATCTGTTGTAAACAGCCTGTACAGCGGTTCTGCCAGGACGTAAAGTGTGGCACTTACCAGAATAGCTCCTGCATAAGCCATTATCAGACAGACGCCCACACTCTTTCTCATACGTTTTACTTTCCCTGCCCCATAATTCTGTCCGACAAAAGTCGTAATCGAAATACCAAAAGCATTTACAACCATCCAGTATACCGCATCAATCTTGGCAAACGTTCCCCAGGCGGCCACGGTATCAGTTCCCAACTCATTTACAAACACCTGAATAATCAGATTTGCAATGGTATACATAGTCGCTTCCAGTGCTGCCGGAATCCCAATCCGGAGAACCGAATTAAGAGAAACTCTGTAGAAGCGTATCTCTCTGAGTTTTAACTGGAACAAAGGATGTTTTTTCATTAACATTGCTGTAACCAGTATAGAACTTATCCCCTGACAGCTCACTGTTGCCAGTGCCACACCCATGACTCCCAGCTTAAAGATCACTACAAGCAGGATATCAAAGACAATATTCAGCCCACACGTAACCATCAAAACGTACAGTGGTCTTCTGGAATCTCCAACAGCCCGAAGGATAGATGCCCCCATATTATATATAATATTAAAAATCATTCCGCAAAAATAAATATGAAGATATAGTCTCGAATCAGCCATCAGTTCTTGCGGGGTCTTCATAAGTTCAAGAACAGTATTTGTGACTAAAAGTCCGATCACACCTACCACGAAACCGGTCACAATACCGAATGCATAGGAAGTGTGGAGTGTTCTGTTTAAATTTTTCTTATCTTTTGCGCCATAAAACTGTGCTACGATTACGGATGCACCGGATGTCAGACCGACAAAAACCTCCACGACCAGGTTTACAATCTGATTTACCGATCCTCCGACGGCTGCCAGTGCCTCTTTACCTACAAAACGACCGACAACAATACTGTCGGCCGTGTTATATACCTGTTGAAAAAAAGTACCTATAACAATCGGAAAAAAGAATATTAAAAGTTGTTTCCAGATCACACCTTCTGTGATCTGATTCTTCTGTTCCATAATTTTCCTCCATAATACATGAAATCGTAACTCCTCATCTGTACAAGTATAACAGAGGAATGTCAGAAAAGCAACGAGCATAAAGAGCAACTGTTCGCAGCTGATGTTTTATAATAAAACAAAAAACAGAACCCTGATACAGGATTCTGTTTCTCATACGTTGTGATTAGTCTTCAACTTTCACGATTTCTTTCTTGTTGTAGCTTCCGCATTCTTTACAAACTCTGTGAGGCATCATCAGGGCGCCGCATTTGCTGCATTTTACCAGGTTCGGAGCACTCATTTTCCAGTTTGCACGTCTTTTATCACGTCTAGCTTTAGATGATTTGTTCTTTGGACATATGGACATAGGTTACACCTCCTTAAATTTACTAAATATATCACTGATGGCTGCCATACGTGGATCCTTCGGTTCTTCAATACAACCGCAGGGACCTTCATTCAGATTCTTTCCACACTGGCTGCAGATTCCTTTGCAGTCTTCTTTACAAAGAACTTTCAAAGGCCAGTTCATCAGTACCTCAAGATAGACCAACCGGTCCACATCCAGGTCCATACCAGTGAGATAGTCATTCTCATCCAGATTCTCAACTCGGTCTTTATCAGACTGTTTCATATCCAGTTTTCGATCAATTACATAAGGAATCTCAACGGATACCTCTTCCAGACAACGGTCACATGGAATTCCGACGGTCACACTGCCGTTTCCTGTCAGTTCCAGAACCTTGTTACCAGTATTAGTAATCTTCAATTCTACAGGAACTTTATCCAAAATCGGATAATTTCCCATCTGAAATGAAATCTCATTTAATTCCAATTCCGGATGAAGCTGTATAACTTTACCTTCGCTGTCTGTAATATCTGATAAATGAATCTGCATAGTTCTCTCCTATTCACACTTTACCAATTATACATAGGAGGCCTCCATTTGTCAACGATATTTTTACTTTTATTTCTATATTTTTCCGTTGCTTTATTCCATTACTACTTCACTGCGAAGCGGAATGGATGCGGTTGCTCCCGGTCTGGAAACCGCAATTGCAGATGCTTTTGCCGCAAGCTCCAAACCTTTCTGAACAGGCATGCCATCAATGATGGAAGAAATAAAATATCCGGTAAACGTATCCCCCGCTGCCGTTGTGTCAACTGCTTTTACTTTGAAGATTCCCTGTCGGTAGATTCCTGTTTCATCCTGATATACGGAGCCATCTCCCCCAAGCGTCAGGACCACTTTTGCCTTTGGATAAAGTTCTTTTACCTTCGCGAGGATTTTGTCCGGGTCCTTTTCTCCTGTAATCTGGAAGCCTTCAATCTCATTCATCAAAAACAGGCTGATCTTCGACAGATCACATTTTTGCAGTGCACTGTCAAACGGAGAAGGATTCAGAATGATCATCATATGTTTTTCATATGCACGATCAATGATATAATCCAGTTCATTGATCTCATTCTGCAGAAGGATAATATCTCCCTCATCAAAAGAATCCAGTACCGAATCCACAAATTCTTTCGTCATGCTTCTGTTGGAACCTCCAAAAAGAAGGATACAATTCTGACCATTCTGATCAACCTGAATGACCGTATGTCCGCATGGTCCGGAAATCTGCCGGATAAACTCTGTATTTACGCCATTTTCCTTACATACCTCAAGAAGCGGTTCCCCGCCCTCTCCAATCAGTCCGGCGTGGTATACAGGAATCCCGGCCTTCGCCAGTGCAATTGACTGGTTCAGGCCTTTACCGCCACAAAAGGTCTGTCTGCTCTTTGATGCCTGTGTTTCTCCCGGAATCAGAATAGATTCCACCTGATATACATAATCCAGATTAAGAGAACCAAAATTTAATACTTTCATATGCGTACCTCTTAAAGTACGAAAAGGACCTGCCGACGGCAAGCCCCCTTCGAATTTGTTTTATGGCTGATTATTTAACCAGTGCTACTGTATCTCTGCAGATTGCAAGTTCCTCGTTTGTCGGAATAACTGCAACTTTAACTTTAGAGTTCGGAGTAGAGATAACGATCTCTTCGCTAAATGTATCATTTGCTTTGTCATCGATTTCAACACCAAGATATCCGAAATAACTGCAGACATCTTTACGAAGCTGACCTACGTTTTCACCGATACCAGCTGTAAATACGATTGCGTCTACACCATTCATGGCTGCTACATAACCGCCGACAAATTTAGCGATACCATAGCAAAGCACATCATAAGCATTCTTAGCATCTTCGTTTCCATCTGCAATAGCAGCTCTGATGTCACGCATGTCGCTGCCGACACCGGACATACCCTGAAGACCGGACTTCTTATTCAGGACATTCATAACACCTGTAATATCAAGATTTTCTTTCTTTGCAATATATTCAACGATTGCCGGATCGATGTTACCGGAACGTGTTCCCATAACAACACCTTCAAGTGGTGTAAGACCCATAGTTGTATCTACACATTTGCCGTTCTGAACAGCACTGATGGAAGATCCGTTTCCAAGGTGGCAAACGATAACTTTTGAGTTATCTTTGTCCAGTCCGAGGAATTCAACAGCACGTTTGGATACGAAGCTGTGAGAGGTTCCGTGGAAACCATATCTTCTTACTTTATATTTCTTGTAATATTCGATCGGAAGTCCGTACAGATATGCTTTTGCAGGCATTGTCTGATGGAAAGCTGTATCAAATACACCAACCTGCGGTACACCTGGCATAAGCTCAGAGCAAACGTCGATACCGATCAGGTTTGCCGGGTTGTGAAGTGGTGCAAGATCGTTGCATTCTTTTACTGCTGCGATCATTTCATCAGTGATCACTGCAGAAGCTGCAAATTTTTCACCACCGTGTACAACACGATGTCCGATTGCATCTACTTCTTTCAGGCTCTTGATTGCGCCTGTTTTATCATTTGTCAGAGCGTCCAGTACGAACTGGATTGCTTCTTTATGAGTAGGCATTGCACATTCTGTGATTTCTTTATCAAGGCCGGCTTTCTGATAAACCAGTCTTCCGTCGATTCCGATTCTTTCGCAAAGACCCTTTGCCAGAACATACTCTGTATCAGAGTTGATGAGCTGATATTTCAGAGAGGAACTTCCGCAGTTAATTACCAATACATTCATCTTAATATTCTCCTATTCAATAAGTTTCAAAATATGTAATTCTTATTTGTCTTCAGCCTGGCACTGTACAGCTGTGATTGCAACAACACCAACGATATCATCTGCAGAGCATCCTCTTGAGAGGTCGTTGACCGGTTTTGCGATACCCTGTGTAACAGGTCCGTATGCTTCTGCTTTTCCAAGGCGCTGAGCAAGTTTGTATCCGATGTTTCCTGCATCAAGGTCAGGGAATACAAGAACGTTTGCTTTACCGGCAACTTCACTTCCCGGAGCTTTGGATGCACCAACACTTGGTACGATTGCTGCATCAAGCTGGAATTCTCCGTCCAGTTTGAGTTCCGGATGTTCTTCTTTTGCGATTCTTGTAGCTTCTACCATCTTGTCTACGTCTGCATGTTTTGCACTTCCCTTTGTGGAGTGTGAAAGCATAGCAACGATTGGCTCTTCTTCAACAAGAAGCTGGAAGGATTCTGCTGAAGATGCTGCGATTGCAGAAAGTTCTTCCGGAGTCGGGTTCTGGTTCAGACCAGAGTCAGCAAATACAAATGCTCCGTTTGCACCGTATTCGCAGTCCGGAACTACGATCAGGAAGAATGCAGATACAAGTTTTGTTCCCGGTTTTGTTTTCAGAATCTGAAGACACGGACGAAGTGTGTCTGCTGTAGAGTGGCATGCACCGGATACCATACCGTCTGCATCACCCATTTTTACCATCATTACACCATAGTATGGGTACTGAGTATGAAGGATTTCTTTTGCTTTTTCAGGTGTCATACCTTTCTTAGCTCTCAGTTCTACAAATTTATCAATGTATGCCTGAGTTCTGTCAGATGTCTCAGGATCAACGATTGTTGCTCCGGAGATATCAAATCCGCCTTCTGCAGCTTTCTTATTGATTTCTTCTTCGTTACCGATGAGGATAATCTTGGCAACTCCCTCTTTCAGAATCTTATCTGTTGCCTCGATAGTTCTCATATCCTCAGTCTCTGGCAGTACGATAGTTTTGATGCTTTTTTTTGCTCTTTCTTTGAGTAAATCAACAAATCCCATGATTATAAATGGCTCCTTTCGTTATTTCGGTCATATGACCGTGTGAGTGTCTGAAACATGACCTCACAGCTAGATTCATTATACCCCCAGATTTTGTGCATTTCAAGTAGTTGACATGCAGATTCTTCCAAAGAGCGGTATTTTTTGACGTGCAATCCGGGCAGGATCACAAAAGTTTAAAAGTAAAACATCTATCCTGTGATTATCTTTTATGCTACAATAGGAAAACCAGATAACTTTTGTCACAGGCAGAAAGGATTTGTTTATGAAAGTAACCGGTATCATTGCGGAATATAATCCGTTTCACAGGGGGCATAAATACCAGATTGATTACTGTAAAAAAGAACTGCATTCGGATTATGTGATCGTTGCCATGAGCGGCGATTACGTACAACGTGGTACACCGGCACTTCTTCCAAAGCATGCGCGGGCTGAGATGGCACTTCGATGTGGTGCTGATCTCGTACTTGAGATGCCGGCATCTGTGAGCACCGCCAGTGCGGAAGCCTTTGCCATGGGAGGGGTTTCCACACTGAATGAATTGCATGTTGTGGATGAACTCTGTTTTGGAAGTGAATACGGTGACGTTTCTGCCTTGCAGGAACTTGCGGAAATTCTCGTAAAGGAACCAGAAGAATACCGTCGGCTTCTGAAAGGATTTCTGAGTAGTGGACGGTCTTTTCCTGTGGCCAGAAGTCAGGCGCTGATGGAATATTTCAAAAATCCCCGTAATTTTACAGGGGATGATTTTGATGGTGATCTGACTCCACTTCTGAATCAGATCACACAGATCTTAGGTTCTCCAAACAACATTCTTGGAATCGAATACTGTAAGGCACTTCTGCGACTTGAAAGTAATATAAAGCCAGTCACCCTGAAACGCCGGGGAATGGGATATCACGAAACACTTCCGGCTGCGGCTGCTTCTGCCGATCCTGTTCCTTTCGCTTCTGCTTCTGCGATTCGCGAACTTCTGAACTCCGCATCCGTTCTCACATCAGAAATGATTTCCCGGATCGCCAGGCAGGTTCCAGATGAAGCCAGCTCGCTCCTTGCATCTTCTCTCCAGAAGAATGAATATCTGGCAGAAAATGCCCTGGATCCTCTTCTTTCTTATTGCATATTGAAAGGAAATGCAGACAGCTTTTGTAATTATCTGGATGTCTCCAGAGATCTCGCTGAGAGGATCGTGAACCGCTCAAATGAGATCAATGGTTTTCTCCAGGCCGCTTCTCTCCTCAAGACGAGGGAACTTACCCAGACCAGGATCCAGCGCGCGCTGCTCCATATCATCCTTGATATCCGGGAAGTACCATCTGCCGTCCCCTACGCCCGTGTCCTTGGCTTTCGCAGAGAAAGCAGCTCACTGCTGAAAGAAATCAAACGCAGCAGTTCAATCTCGCTTCTCACCAAGCTCGCAGACACAGACAGTCTCGTCGATGAAACCAGCCAGAAGCTGCTCGCCGAAACAACCTTCGCTTCCAATCTCTACGAAAAACTGCTTTGCCAGAAAAGTGATAAAAAATTTATCCATGAATATCAGAAACAGCTTATCATTCTATAGATACCAGCAAAAAACCACCACTGATTTTGGAGTCCTGCAATCATACAGATTTCCTTTATCAGTGATGGTTTTTATTTTTTATTCCGACAGAAGAATACGGTCATTATCGAGAGCCTTGCCGGCTCCTGTCCTGAATTTCTCAAGCAGACCATCTACAGTCATATTTTTCTTTTCTTCTCCTCCGATATCAAGCACGATATTTCCAGAATCCATCATCAGGATCCTGTTTCCGAGGTCGATTGCTGACTGCATATTGTGTGTGATCATCAGACAGGTAAGCTGATGTTCCTCTACGATACGTCTTGTCAGGTTCAGGACTTTCTCGGCGGTTCCCGGGTCAAGTGCCGCGGTGTGCTCGTCCAGAAGGAGTAACTTCGGCGGGTTCATCGTCGCCATCAGAAGGGTAAGAGCCTGTCTCTGTCCTCCGGAAAGAAGTCCTACCGGATGGCTCATGCGCTCTTCCAGACCAATGTCAAGTTTCTTTAATTCCTCGCGGAATCTCTCTTTTTCCTGGCGGGTCGTGTGGGAGAGCCAGCCGCCCTTGCCTGCTGCAAGAGCAAGATTTTCCTCAATCGTCATGCCCGGTGCTGTTCCGCGCATCGGATCCTGATAAAGACGTCCGATTTCTCTTGCACGTGCATGTTGCGGCATGAAAGTAATATCCCTTCCATCCAGTTCAATTGCACCCGTATCTGTCATAAAGTCCCCACAGATTGCATTAAAAAGAGTAGATTTTCCTGCTCCATTGGAACCGATGATCGTTGCAAAATCGCCTCTTTTTAGTTCGAGCGAAAGATCTGTGATTGCTTTTTTCTCATTGACAGTTCCCGGATTAAATGTTTTTGAGATATGGCTGATTTTTAACATGATCATCTGCCTCCTTTTTTGTGTGTCAGTCTGCGGCGGATCTGCGGCCACTGTTTCTTAAGATATGGACCGGAGATTGCAAGGACAACGATGACAGATGATACGAGTTTCAGCATGAACGCCGGCATGTTGAAACGAAGCGCGATCGTATAGACCAGACGGAAAATAAAGGAACCAAGGACCATTCCTACGGCTCTTACAAAGATTCCGCCGCGGCCGAGGATCGTACCTCCGATCAGCAGGGATGCCAGCGCGATCGTGACCATTCCCTGTCCGATGTTGATATCTACAGATTTCTGTGACTGGGACAGAAGACATCCGGAAAGTGCGGTAAAGGAGTTTGCTACGCACAGTCCGATGATCGTTGTGAACACCGGGTTGATCGAGGAAGATTTGACCATGTCAGAGTTATTTCCGGTTGCACGGATCGCAAGGCCAAGTCTTGTCTTCAGGAAAAATACCAGAAATACGATCACAAGGATCACCGCGATCGCAGCAATGAGGATATCCTCTCTTCCCTTCAATGGGGTACCTGCAAGCGCATCTTTCATCATAGTAAATACGGTCACGGTCCTGTTCATATTGATGAGGGAAGAACCTCCCATCACCGCAATATTCACAGAATAAAGTGCCGTATTTACGATGATACCTGCGAGCAGGCTGTCAACACCAAGCTTCGTCTGCAGGATCGCAGTCACAAATCCGGAACCCACACCGGCGAGCATGGCCGCCAGAATGGAAAGAAACGGATGACCACTGACTGCCACGACAGCACCTACGGCTGCTCCAAAAGTAAAGCAGCCGTCAGTGGAAAGATCGCAGACATTCAGCATGGAATAGCTAAGAAACAGAGCAAGGACAGTCAGTGAACAGATCAGTCCGAGCTTCAGGGCAGTCTCTCCGAGGGAGAGCATTGTTGCAATCGTCACGATGAATTCCTCCAGTTGGGTTTATTTGTTACTGTTCCTTCCATTCACAGTAACTTTATTTCGCTTCTACATCGTCGAAGCTTTCTGCTGTGGTAATCTCATTTACCTGTGTGCAGAGAGGTTCGAAATCTTTTTTGATAGTCTCAAAATCAAGTCCGAGAGCTTCGCAGGTTTCTGTGTTTACTGTTGCAGTACCGTTGTCAAAAGTCTCAACTGCTGTTTCTTCTGGTTTTGCACCGTCTACCAGGATATCAGCGATCATGTCTGCTGTCTTCTGTCCGAGGTTTGCATAGTCAACACCGTATCCTACAAATGCACCGTTCAGGGCAAAGGAGTCAGCTCCTGTGTAGTGCGGGATCCCTGCTTCAATGAATTTCTCATAGATGGAAAGCTCTGCTGTCATGATGGTATTGTCGGTTGGTGTGAAGACTGCATCTACACCATCAGCGATCAGTGCTTCTGCTGCGAGCTGAACTTCGTCTGTTGTAGTTCCTGTGCGCTCTACATATTCGATTCCCTCTTCATCCAGATAATCCTTTGCTTCCTGGATCGCTGTTGTGGAGGAATCCTGTCCTACATCATAGAGAAGGCCGATTTTCTTTACATCCGGATTCTGTGCCTGGATCAGTTTCATGATGGAGGAGGTGTCCAGATAATCACTGGTTCCTGTGATGTTTGCTCCAGGAGCTTCCAGAGAATCTACAAGGCCGGATCCAACCGGGTCAGATACTGCTGAAAAAACGACCGGTGTATCGGTTCCTTCTGTTGCGGACTGCATACGCATTGCAACTGGTGTTGCGACACCTACCATCAAATCTACATTGTCAGCCTGGAAATCAGAGATGATCTGTTCCATAACGCTGGCATCTGCATTACAGTTATCATAAGATACATCAAAAGTAATACCTTTCTCTTCGCCAATCTCTTCAAGGCGGGACTGGATGTTGTCTACGATCTGGTTCAGGGAAGCATCATCTACATAATTGCAGATACCTACTTTGAAATCATCCGCCATTACCGGTGAAGCCATCATCATACTGGTTGCCACTGTTGCTGCGATTACTAACATTCTTTTTTTCATAGTCTTATTCCTCTCTCTTTCTACATTTTATGTGCCATGAGAAAAAAAGAACCGTCCCAAGCTATGCTTGAGACGGTAATAATTTCTTATTATCGCGGTACCACTCAAATTGACGTATCGTCCACTTTCTCATGTACAAACATACACTCCTGATTGATAACGGGTTCGGTTCCCGTCAGCGCCTACTCTTCAGATTAAAATTTCGGGCTGCCCTCGGAAGGCCATTCAATAATCTGTTTCATACAGGCTTCCACCAACACCTGCTCTCTGGAATGATTCAGGATCATTTACTCTTCTTCCTCATCGGTTTTTCTGTTTCATACTTTACCACAGAAAACTATTGCTGTCAATCATTTTTTTGAAACTCATGCTTGGATTTCGGAATATTTCTGACAAATTGCATCAGTGGCCTATTCAGGCACAGGGCCAGAGAAAGCGGATCAACCAATCCGCTTTCATCCAATATGGATGGATCATATTTCCATAATTCTACTTTAGCCTGTAAAGTTGCATCAAGAAGTTCTCTGCTGCCCGAAAGTGGAAATGATTTTTTATTTACTGCATAGCAGGATATTTTTTCTTCTGTTTCTATTCCCATTCTGACAAGTGCTGAACTGCCGGATACAAATCTCTGTTCCGATGGAATCTGCTTTTTCAGTTCTGCCTCGTTCAAATATATAATTTCAGAAACAGGAGAACTCAACTGATCTTCCAGATTCTCCAGAACCACATCTGGTGCTTCTTTTCCTTCGAGGTATTTTTGTACACCATTCTTACCTGTTTCAAACATTCCAGTCTGTTCCAACTGGCGAAATGATCTGGTCACGGTCATTGCCGAACACCCCAGTGCTTTGACCGCTTCATTCATATAAATACATTTTTTCTGCCGATAGTACCAGTAGAAGAGTAGTAGTTGTGTAAAGGGCTGTAACGTGTAACAAGCTTTCATTTCCGTGATATATTTTTCCTGCAGATACATTCCCATAAACGGAAGATACATCTGATTATCTGCCACCACAAAGGGAATCTGAGCAGCAATAAAAGCCTGCCTATGATAACGATCCATCGTTTTAAATACAAATACAACCGGAAGTGCTTCTTCCATCTGGATACGTCGAATCTGTTTTTTGAGGGAGCCGATCTGATTCAGTTTTTCTCTTGGCCACAGAAAAATACAACGAATACGGGCAAGCTCAACAAGGCGCATATCGTAACGCTCGGTGATATAATACGGCAGTTCCAGTTCTCCTTTCCAGTGATGATATTGAACTGAAATCCCCAGAGCTTTTTCTATATATATTTTTTCCTGTAAATCCATTTGATCGCCTTCCAATCATTAATATAACATATTTTTTCTGTTTTATCATATAATATGTTATAGCATAATTATCATGTTAAATAAAGCATTTTCAATGATTTCAACCATTTTATTCTTTTATTACACAGACACACAGAAAAAAATTGGCAACAAGCAGAAATACACGTAAAAATCCCCGAAGAATAACTTCTCCGGGGAAAATTAGCAAATCCCTGTTTTGACATTGATTTCCTGATATCAGAAGTCTGATTTTCTCATTATAGAACAACAGCTCATCAGTTCTTAAAACTGTGAATTGGTGCCGGGATACGCCCACCACGCTCTACAAACGCATCACAGGAGAACTGATTTACCGGCATAATCGGTGCATATCCAAGAAGCCCTCCAAACTCTACCGTCTCTCCTACTCCTTTACCGATTACAGGAATCAGTCTGACAGCAGTTGTTTTCTGATTGATCATACCGATTGCAGACTCATCTGCAATGATTCCAGCGATCGTGGAAGCCTTCGTATCACCAGGAATGGCAATCATGTCAAGGCCTACCGAGCATACACAAGTCATTGCTTCCAGTTTTTCAAGTGTCAGAGCACCAAGATTTACAGAATCAATCATTCCCTGATCCTCACTGACCGGAATAAATGCACCGCTTAAGCCACCAACTGCCTGAGCTGCCATGACACCGCCTTTTTTGACCTGATCGTTCAGAAGTGCAAGGGCTGCTGTTGTTCCAGGAGCTCCTACCCTTTCAAGTCCGATTTCTTCCAGAATCTCCGCTACACTGTCGCCAATTGCAGGAGTCGGTGCAAGAGAAAGGTCAACGATTCCAAATGGAACATTGAGACGTTTGGAAGCTTCCTGTGCTACCAGCTGTCCTACACGTGTAACTTTAAACGCTGTACGTTTGATCATCTCACATAAAGTCTGGAAATCAGCCCCACGAACAGACTCCAGAGCTGTTTTTACTACTCCAGGACCACTGACACCTACATTAATGATACAATCTGCCTCTGTAACTCCGTGGAAAGCACCTGCCATAAACGGGTTATCATCCGGTGCATTACAGAATACCACAAGTTTGGCACAGCCAAGAGAATCCTGATCTTTAGATGCTTCTGCTGTTTCAAGGACAATTTCGCCCATCAGTTTGACTGCATCCATATTGATACCAGTCTTGGTAGAGCCAACGTTAACAGAGCTGCAGACGCGTTCTGTGACTGCCAGAGCCTGCGGAATGGAGCGAATCAGAAGTTCTTCTGCCGCTGTCATTCCTTTGCTTACAAGAGCAGAATAACCACCAATAAAGTTAACCCCAATAGTCTTGGCTGCTTTGTCCAAAGTCTTGGCTACAGACACAAAATCTTCTGTGCTGTGGCATGCAACCCCGCCTATCAATGCAATCGGAGTTACGGAAACTCGTTTATTTACGACCGGAATACCAAATTCAGCGGCAATCTTGTCACCTGTAGAAACCAGATCTTTGGCCTTTGTTGTGATCTTGTTGTAAATTTTTTCATTCATGGTATCCAGATCACTGTCGATACAGTCCAGAAGGCTGATTCCCATGGTAATGGTACGCACATCCAGATTTTCCTGCTCGATCATCTTGTTTGTCTCATTAACCTCAAAAATATTGATCATGTCAACTCTCCTTTTCAGTACGATACTTAAATACGGTGCATTACATTGAAGATATCTTCGTGCTGACAACGGATCACTACGCCGATCTTATCGCCGATTTCAGAAAGCTCTTTAGAGAGTGTTGCTGCATCTTTTGCAGATTTACTGGTATCTGCAACCATCATCATGTTAAAATACCCCTGTACGATAGTCTGGGAAATATCCAGAATGTTTACATTGTTGTCCGCAAGATATGTACATACTTTTGCAATGATTCCTACGGTATCATTTCCTACTACTGTAATGATTGTTTTTTTCATGACTTTTTTCCTTTCTGTTATACGGTAACTACATCCGACACAAAGTCCCGTTTCGCTACCTGAATTCTGAAATCTTTTGATTTGTAAGGGTTGTCTCCCAGTGTTACCTCTGAACAAACAGTTTCATAGGCCAGTTCTTCATAGTTATTTTCCCTGCTTAAATGGCCAAGAAAAATTGCCTTGAGATTGTCATGCAGAAGTCTGCACAACAGTCTGCCCGCATTTTCGTTGGACAGATGTCCTCTGTCCCCCAGAATTCTCTGTTTCAGATAATATGGATATTTTCCAACCTGAAGCATACGGATATCATGATTGGCCTCCAGGAGAAGTGCATCTAAGCCCTGAAGATTCTCAATAATATAGTCATTGTATTTACCAAGGTCTGTCGCAATTCCAACAGCGTGTCCGCCATGCTCGAGCCGATAACCAACCGGCTGAGCTGCATCATGTGGAATTGTAAACGGATTTATCTTTAGATCATTAATCATAAACGGTTCATCTTCATGAATCTCATGGAAAATGCCCTCAGGAATCTTACCAAGCGCATTGGTGCGTTCCATGGCATCTACGGTTCCACCTGTTGCATAGATAGGAATTCCGTATTTTCTTGAAATGACACCAAGTCCTTTGATGTGATCCGAATGCTCATGCGTAATCAGAATACCGTCCAGATCACGTCCGGTAAGTTCCAGACTGTTAAGTCCAGTCTCCATCTTTTTGCCGCTGATTCCTGCATCAACCAACACGTGAGTATTATCAGAACCTACGTATATACAATTTCCGCTGCTGCCACTGGCAATACTGCAAAATCTCATAATAATTTAATCCCCTCTTCTATCTGGTTCCAGGTCGTTTGCAGATCACCATTATTTATAATCATATAATCTGCATGTTCTTTGAAAAATTCTTCAGAAGCCTGTCTGGCAATAATGCTCTTCGCTTTTGCCCTCGTATATCCCCTGCTATCCATTAAGCGTTGAATGCGAACCTCCGCATCTGTATGGATATACCAGACTGCATCACAAAATTCTTCATAGTGTTCTTCCAGAAGAAGCGCTGCCTCTACGATCAGAAGATCACATCCTGTCTCTTTCTGATGTCTGATTTCATCTAATATATATGTTTTAACAGCGGGATGGATAATGTCATCAAGACTTTGACGCATTAACTCATTACCAAATACTACATCAGAAACCTGCCTGCGGTCAATAGTTTTGTCATCTTTTATCACTTGTCTGCCAAATAATGCAATTACCTGTTCATAACATAGTCCCTCTGGTTCCATCACCAAATGTCCTACTTTGTCAGCCTGGATCACATAAGCATGATGTTTCTGACTTAAATAATCCAGAACCGTACTTTTGCCGGCTCCTACACCACCGGTAATACCTATAATCTTCATTCAATTCTGCCTCATCATTTTGCTTCGTACCAGCTTTTTCCCTCATGCATATCCACATCCAGTTCTACCGAGAGATGTGCTGCACCTTTCATTTCTTCTTCAAGAATATGTGATACAATTTCTACTTCTTCTTTCTTTGTTTCGATCAGAAGCTCATCATGAACCTGAAGGACCAGCCTGGACTGTAATCCTTCTTGTTTCAGGCGCTGGTATACACGATTCATTGCAATCTTGATGATATCAGCTGCCGTACCCTGGATCGGTGAATTCATTGCTACACGCTCGCCAAATGAACGTTGCATGAAATTGCCTGATTTCAACTCCGGAATCGGTCTGCGACGTCCAAACATCGTGGAAACGTACCCTTTTTCTTTTCCTGTCTCTACAAGTCCGTCAAGAAAGCCTTTGATCTTTGGGTATGTCTCAAAATAATTTTCGATATATTCTGCTGCCTCCTTGCGCGTAATACTTAAGTCCTGACTCAACCCAAACGAACTGATACCATACACGATTCCGAAGTTAACAGCCTTCGCATTTCTTCGCTGCAGATCAGTAACTTCATCAAATGGCACATGAAAAACCTGGGATGCAGTCAGCCTGTGGATGTCTTCTGCCTCACGGTATGCCTGAATCAGTTTTTCATCACCGGACATATGTGCAAGCACACGGAGCTCAATCTGGGAATAATCCGCATCCAAAAATACGTATCCATCTTCCGGCACAAACACTTTACGAATCAGACGCCCAAGTTCCATACGTACCGGAATATTCTGCAGATTCGGTTCCGTACTGCTGATACGTCCAGTTGCCGTAATCGTCTGATTAAAAGTTGAATGAATCCTTCCGTCAGCCTCAATCACCGCACTTAGCCCATCTGCATAAGTGGATTTCAGTTTTGTAAGCTGCCGATATTCCAGAATATCTTTTATTATTGGCTGTTCCGGAGCCAGCTTTTCCAGAATATCCGCAGCGGTAGAATAACCTGTCTTGGTTTTTTTGCCTCCGGAAATTCCCATCTTTTCAAAAAGTATCACACCCAGCTGTTTTGGAGAATTAATATTAAACTCTTCTCCCGCTTTTTCGTAAATCAGTTTTTCAAGTTCCGCAATACGGACTCTCAACTTTTCCCCATATGCCCTGAGTTCCTCACCTTTCACACAGATTCCCCACTGTTCCATGGAATTCAGGGTAAAAATCAACGGAAGTTCAATTTCCGTATAAACCGGCCACATTTCTGCCTCTTTTAAAGCTTTTTCGATTGGTTCTCTGGTTGCATATGCAGTGTATGCCAGATAGCAGGCATATGGCATCAGTCCCTCCGCAGATTTTTCCCAGGCCGCTTTTAAAGACTCCTTACCAAGAAGGTCCATACGTGTCGGGAATAAGGCTCCGTTGAGGTATTCCCTTGCAATATCATCAAAACTATAGGAGGATTTTAACGGGTTCAATAAGTAAACACCGACCCCTGTATCAAACACATGTCCGGAATCCTCCAAGCAGACATATTTCAGCATAACTTTTACATCAAGTGCACAGAGAACCGTCCGTCCGGCAAGCTCCTTCAGTGCTCCGCACAGATACTCTCCGGTCAGAAGCCCCTCTGCCGGAATATAATAGATTTCTTCACCTGCAAGTGCCAGACCAAGCCCATAAACACCCTCTTTGTCAGAAAGAAGAGCCACACCAACATAGTCTTTTGCAGATGCTTTTTGAAACAGTGAATCTACTCCGCTCAAATCACTGCAGACAAAGAAATTTGTCTCTACTCCGCTCTCAGGAACTGCAGAAGAATCAAATCTTCCGAGAAGATTTTTAAATTCAAGCTGTTTACAAAGCTGATACGCTTCCGGAGTATACAGATTGCCGAGTCTTGCTTCTTCATACGAATATTCTAACGGACTGTCTGTATTAATCGTGGCAAGCGTCTTGCTAAGCTCTGCCATATCATAATGTTCACGAAGAGATTCACGAGCTTTATTAGGCTTAATCTCTTCCAGATGCGCATAGGCATTTTCAATTGAACCAAATGCAACTATCATTTTGGTCGCTGTCTTTTCTCCAACTCCCGGAATTCCCGGGATATTATCTGCTGAGTCCCCCATCAGCGCTTTCAGTTCAATGATCTGAGGCGGAGTTACCTGATACTTTTCCAATACTTCCGCAGCATGAAAATTTTCAATCGTTGTCTTTCCACGTGATGTTTTTGGCAGACGGATCATAACTTTTTCTGTTGCAAGCTGAAGAAGGTCGCGGTCACCTGACAGAATCGTGACATCCATTCCCGCTTTTTCACTTCGGACAGCCAGTGTACCCAACAAATCATCCGCTTCATAACCGCCTTTGGAAACAATTTTGATTCCCATTGCCGTAAGCATTTCTTTAATCAGCGGCACCTGTTCTCTCAGTTCTTCCGGCATCGGTTTGCGAGTACCCTTGTATGCCTCAAACATCTTATGACGAAAAGTTGGTTCGTGCAGGTCAAATGCCACAGTCAGATACTGCGGTTTTTCTTCTTCGAGAATACGAAAAAGAATATTCAGAAAGCCATAAACTGCCCCTGTATGTTTTCCCTCTGCATTCGTCAGATCCGGGAGCCCATAAAAAGCACGATTCAAAATACTGTGTCCATCTATCAGCAAAATTTTGTCACTCAAATTAACGTCCTCCTGTTTCGGTTTATAAAAAATGTTTTATTTCCATAGCCAGAAATATCGCAAATACTGCTACAGCAATCAACACTGCTGAAAAAAGAAGCACCGACAGAAAATGTAGCCAGCGTTTCTGACGGATATGTCTGCGTGTCCGACGAATATCCTGCTCCAGAAGTTCCCGGAAATCCAGAACCGAACCATCATCTTTTTCGTCAAGCTGCTGAATTGCTTCATGGACAATAAAATATGTCTCAAGTTCATCGTAACAGGAAGAACAATGTTCTATATGATCCAGAAATTCTTCCAGTTCATTGATCGATAATGTGTGATTGATGTATTTTGTAACCATACTTTCTGCTATTCTGCAGTCAATGTCAGACAATGTTCTCCCTCCTTTTGCCAAATCCCATTTCCTTGTAGTATAGCACAAAAAGAAGCGTATCACAACTGAGGTTTCGTCGGAAATCATACGAGATAACCGTTCAGCTGGAACGCTTCTTTATTTACTTACTTGATTTAATTATCTTTTTCGTTCTCTGACTGCGCATCCTGTATTTCTGTAACTGCAGGTTTTTCAGTCTGTGATTCTGCAAGTGCAGGTGCAGGTGCTTCCAGAATCTTCATGAATTCATCCCCGGTAATTGTCTCATGTTCGTAAAGATACTGTGCCAGCTCATGAAGTTTTCCGATATTATCCTGAAGAATCTTCAATGCTTTCTCATGCTGCGTTCGAACGAGTTCCACAACCTTTTTATCCAGAAGAGTCTGCGTTTCAAAAGAGCAAGCCAGGCTGGAATCCCCGCCAAGATACTGATTGCTGACACTCTCCATTGCTACCATATCAAAATCATCGCTCATACCGTAACGGGAAATCATTGCTCTGGCAATTTTGGTTGCCTGTTCAATATCGTTGGAAGCTCCTGTTGTAATCGAATGGAATATCAGCTCTTCTGCTGCACGTCCACCGGTAAATGTTGCAATTTTGTTTTCTAATTCTTCTTTGGACATCAGATAATGTTCATTATCATCCACCTGCATGGTATATCCCAGTGCACCGGAAGTTCGCGGAATGATCGTAATCTTGTGTACCGGAGCCGATTCAGTCTGCTTGGCAGCTACCAGTGCATGTCCAATCTCATGATAGGATACGATCAGCTTTTCTTTATTGGAAAGAACACGATTCTTTTTCTGATATCCTGCAATAACAACTTCAATGCTTTCTTCAAAATCAGCCTGAGTCGCAAATTTACGTCCGTCACGTACTGCACGAAGCGCTGCTTCATTGACAATATTTGCAAGTTCTGCACCAGATGCACCTGCCGCTGCTTTGGCAATATCATCAAAACGTACAGAATCCGCAATCTTAATCTTCTTTGCATGTACTTTGAGAATTTCCTCACGTCCCTGAAGATCCGGAAGTTCTACAGGAATTCGTCTGTCAAAACGTCCCGGGCGAAGAAGCGCCGGATCAAGAGAATCCGGACGGTTGGTTGCTGCCAGAATAACAACTCCCTTTGATCCGTCAAAACCATCCATCTCCGTCAGCAGCTGATTCAATGTCTGTTCACGTTCATCATTACCGCCTGTGAACCCAGCACCATCACGTTTTTTACCGATAGTATCAATCTCATCAATAAATACGATACATGGGGCCTTTTCGTTGGCCTGTTTGAAAAGGTCACGCACTTTGGCAGCACCCATACCGACAAACATCTCCACGAATTCAGAACCGGAAATAGAAAAGAACGGTACTTCCGCCTCACCGGCAACGGCTTTGGCAAGAAGAGTCTTTCCTGTTCCAGGAGGTCCTACAAGAAGAGCTCCCTTTGGCATGGAAGCACCGATTTCTGTGTATTTCTGAGGATTATGCAGATAATCAACGATTTCTGTTAAAAGATCCTTTGCTTCATCCTCTCCCGCTACATCAGAGAATTTGATTCCTGTAGAAGATTTGACGTACACTTTGGCATTGCTCTTCCCAAACGACATCGCTCCACCAGGTCCTCCACCCATAGATGACATCATCTTCTTGCTCAGCCAGCGTCCGATAAAGATAAAAATAACAATCGGAACTACATAACTGAGAAGCAATGTCATAAAAATAGAAGGGCTTTCCGGAAGTACTTCATCCATTGTCACACCGGCATCTAACAGACGATTAACAAGGTCTGAATCATCCATTTTGACGGTCTTGCACAGAGTACTCTCTCCGGAATCTGTATTCTTCATTTCATAATAGATATAGTTCTCTTCTACCGTAGCTTTTGTCACGTTGCCATCTTCTACATTTTGAATAAAAGTAGAATAATCCGTCTTCTGTACACTTCGCTCCTGCACTGCCGGAACAACAAGCATATTCAGAAGGACGATAATAATACCTGCGATGATATAATACACATACATAGGTATTTTCTCTGGTTTCTTGTTACCGAACTTCATTTATCTTCTGTCCTCCATATCTTCAAAACAATCTCTGGCATTAAGTATTGCCAGATTCTTTTGAAATCATTTATGTCATGTACCATACCATTTTTTCAACAGTTATTCAATGTTCATTCTATGAATTTTTATAAACTTTTCATAAAGAATCTTCAATATTATACAATACATATTTTTTTACAACAAAAAAGCTCCCCGAATATTCAGGGAGCCTGGAGTGCCGCTGGCCGGACTCGAACCGGTTTTTGAGGAATTTCGCAAACACCAGTAAATACAAGGAAAGTCTGGAAACCCTTGTAAATTCAATGTTTTTATTATGTTCTGTATTACAGGATGAAGTGCAGGAAAACATATAAAATCCACACTGGTTCTCACGAAAGTTCACACGAAACGATGATACAATATCCTCCCGGCAGTGGGTACCTGCCGGGATTTCTTCCTATTTAATAACTCTGTTTTGCTTTGATATCCAGCATCCGGATCATCATAAATGCAGCACGTTCAGCCTGTTTGTTATAATCTTTTTCCAACGGACTATTCACCATATCGCCCTGATCATAATGAATAAAATAATGTGCCAGTTCGTATGCTGCTTCATATACCACTTTTTCAAATAGCTGATGTTTTCTAACGGCTATTCGATTTCCTCTTAAAATACTGGAATATCCTGCAATATCTTTAAGCTTCAATGTAATGCCCTGCTCATCCGCAAGTGCCAACAGATTCTTAAAAACAAATATCGGTTCTTCCATATATGGAACTACAATCTTTTTCTTAACCGGCTCTGTTTTAACCTTCGTCGGTACTACTTCTTTCTTCTCTGGAATCTCAGGTTCTTTCTCCTTAGCTCTGAAATAGAAGTCCACCAGGTAATCATATACCTGCCATGCCTTGTCTGTGTTGAGAGATTTCGCATGGAGCAAAGCTCCTTTTTCTGTCCAGAGATTTAATGTACTAGCAAATTTTGAACTGTCTTGAAATTCAAGACACCTTTTAAACTGCTTCAATTCCTCTCCAACCAACTCTATGTAATGTTTCCCTTTTACATATTTATCTTTATTGTAATGAAAGTTATATGAAATCAGTTTTCGTGTTGTGCCATACATTTCAGCCAATTGCTGTGATGTTAAAACTCTAACTCCCTTTACTTCTAGTACCTTAGGTAACTGCATTTTTCTTTCCTCACTTTCAAGTTTTGATTGCGAGAAAAACCTTTGAATGTTATAATATTTTCAGAGGATTTTCCTCGCAGGGTAAGAGCGTTTACAACTTTCTCAGGGTGGTAACGCTCTTATTTCTTGTTCTCGGCATAAACCTTGTTGATTCCTTCCATAACAACCTCGTACTGTGTTTTTCCCGTTACCTCACAGCACGCTTCCAGCAATGCTTTATCTTGCTTTGTTGCTCTAATCTTAATCTGTTCTGATTTAGGATTATCACTTTTCGGTCTGCCTGTTCTTGGACTCATATTTTTCACCTCACTTTTCGAGTACACAATAAATATATTACGGTGTACACAAAAAGTCAAGAGGAAATTTCTACGGTCTGTGGTAACTGCATAATAAAAAAACTCCTTTCAAATTTTGATTC
Organism: Blautia sp. MSJ-19; assembly: GCF_018918125.1. GTDB lineage: Bacteria > Bacillota > Clostridia > Lachnospirales > Lachnospiraceae > Blautia_A. Next base: position 40,373 of record NZ_JAHLQA010000034.1, on the reverse strand, counting down.
TTGAAAGAAGCTCCCGTCTGCATTATAATATTTACAGAAGGAAACTTCTGGTGCAGAGATTCGTCAAACTTTGGTCGGTGCGGCGAATCTCTATTTTTTTAGTTTTGCATATACTTCTCTGATTCCTTTTCTGATAATATCAGCCTTCGACTTTCCAGTCAGCTTACAACATTCTTCAAGAATCTGAATATCTTCATCTGACATTCTTATTCTTGTTTCATGCTTTTTAGGTGAATCAGTAGGTCTACCTGTCCTCGGTGACATTTCTTCCCTCCTTTCTTTTGGTGACACATAAACATTATAATATGGTGACACAAAAGTCAAGAGGAAATTTTACCTTGTCATGAATTTCTTGACAACCTTTCAACCATTCCGGAATTTCACGACTACCTCATTTTGACCAGATAGAAATTTTCTACCAAGTTCTTATAAGCAGGTATCATTTTAATACCTAGTTCTGTAAGCAAGTGGACTTTTGTCACCTGCTTACACACGACCATTGAAATTCAACATTTGTTATAAACGAGGGGAAATTTTCTACCGTCCTTTACAAACGAGGAGTGAATTTCACATGTCCTTTTCAAACGAGGTGAGCAATCCTAACCTCCAATCAAATTGATGGCGAGTCACTCTTTCCAGTTTTTCAACTTTTGTATCGAATTATTTCTCGATTTATGTTGATTTATGTCGAATTATCTCGTATTACTATTTTTTATTTCCTTTTTATTGTAAAATTACTCAATAACAAACCATACAGGGAGGATTTTTTTTATGGAAAAGACAAAGAAATGCAAATATTGCAAAACAGAAATCCCGGCAGATGCTAAAGTATGCCCACAATGCCGAAAGAAATTAAAAGGTGGAAAATTAAAATGGATAGTCATTGCAATTATTGTTATTGCGATACTTGGAGCCGCTCTCGGCGGTGAATCTTCTTCCAGTACATCTACACCGTCTAAAACCAGCACAGCTTCCGAAGAATCAACTCCAATCGAATATACTGCTGTATCTGTTAATGATATGATGAGCGACCTTGACAGTAATGCCATGGGTGCATCTGATAAATATAAAGGACAGTATCTTGAAATAACCGGAAAGCTCACAAATATTGACGCTTCTGGAAAATACATTGACCTTATGGCTGATGGAGATTTCGAAATTATTGGTGTGCAGTGTTATATTAAAAATGATGACCAGAAAGCAAAAGTAGCATCATTAACCAAAGGTGATACTGTTACATTAAAAGGAAAATGCACAGATGTCGGAGAAGTACTTGGATACTCTCTTGATATTGACGAAATAGAATAAACAGACATAAAAGAAAATCCCCGGGGAAGGAAATGCCCCGGGATATTTTTTATATTTTCTTCAAATATTTCTTCGCAACAAATCCATAGTATTTGCCAGCAATTCGGATATAATACCAGTCTGACTCATCTGCTGCTTTGACGGTATCACAAACATCTACCAGATTTCCATTCTTCAGGAGCGGCCATTTTTTAATTTTCGGATTCTCTGCTCCTGCCCAGGAGCGGACATTGAGTTCGGTTGCTGTGACCTTGCCAACGAATTTCGGAGTTGTATTCAACGTCTTTGCAGTCTCTGTCGACGTCTGATCAGCCGTTGCTCCATAATCGATCCACACATAGCCATCAATCGCAGAATCCGTAAGTTTGTACTTTTTATTCCGGCATGCGCCGCCGTTGGCAACTACACCTGCTGCACTGGAAGTGTTTCCCTCATTGGTGTACACATATTTTGTATCATATGTCCGCACAGATCCAATATGTGAACCGTTCCGGAAGATGATCAGTGCACCTTTCTTCGGTGTCTTTTTCCATGTTCCTTTCTGTTTTGCATGCCGGGTCACACTCTGGCAGTTATAAAAACCACCGCCCATGATCTGAAGGGCTTTCGTCAGGCCAAATACTTTTACCAGTTTCCAGAACTGGTATACAGCACACCACGGCTGTCCTTGGCATCCCGGCTGTCCCCAGCTATTGACATCACGAGCAAATTTCGTGTAGTTATTGTATCCTGCGTTTTTCTGAAAATCATCCAGATATGCATTGGTCCTCTTTTCCAGATACGGCTTACCTGTTCCCTCACCGGCATAAAGATCGCCAAGATCTGTAAATTCTTTCAGTTTGTCTGTTGTCGCCACTGCTGTTTCCTCCTTCTTCGGTTCTTCTACATAGTTCTTATAAAATATATTGCGGTCTACTTTTGTACTGATGCCCGGAATTGTTGCTTTACTGGAATACTGCCAGCCAACTCCGAAATCCGGCCGTAATCTCTCCTGAAGAGTGCCGTTGTCATTGGTCGGATAACGTGCAATCCAGAAATCGTACTTTTTCAGGTGACTGCAGATCATGTTTGTGTACCAGTCCAGGTTACAGTAGATCCCAAACTTATAGCCTGCTGCCTCTACAATTTCCCGGAATGCATCAGCCATCTTGTGGATACTCTCAGATCCGAGAGTTCTCTGGTTGTGATATTCCAAATCAAGCCATACCGGATACTGGATCTTGCGTCCGTTGAGTGTAGAGACTACCTTCCGGGCTTCGCTCTGGATCTCTGTAATCGTCATTGCATAAGAGTATTTGTATACTCCGGCCGGAATATTATATTTATTGCAGGCTGCATAATTGATCTCAAAGTATGGATCTACAACATTTCCTTTCTCCGTAATACGGATCAGCACAAAATCCATACCGTAAGCAGCTACTTTATCCCAACTGATCTTGCCCTGATGGGCAGATACATCAATTCCTTTTAACTCCATCATTCATTGCTCCTTTTTTATTCATCCTTATGGATAATGACCCAAGTGGTCCATGTTCCTGCATTATTTCCGGTTCTCACTGCTATATTCGAATTCTGATAACCCAGTGCAATCTGGAATATTGCATTCGTGGATGACTCTTTAACATTTAAGATAAAGCATCCGAATCCCGGACTGTTGGTGCAAGCTTTCCCATAGATCTTGTCCTGGAGTCCTGACGCTGTTGCAGTATTCAGATTTTCGCTGGTAACTACTGTGCCCTTGGACAAAAACGGGTATCTGGCTGCATTCAGCCCGTTGATTGCCCCAACGATCGTTTTATTATCGGTCTCCAGCTTCCCAATTACCGCATTTGTCAATTTGACAATTATCCAGTCCCACAGCCCTGTGAGTACTACTCTTCTATTTGCTTTTCCTGCTGCATCATAAATCATAATGTCATCCGCATCTGCAGGAGGCGTTTTAGTTGCATAATCTGACCAAATTCCCATTTTTTCTGTCCTTTCATAAAATTAAATTTTCGATTTTTTGTTTCAGTTCCTCAATTTCCCGACGTTGCTGCTTGAGCATTGCAAACATGGCTGGAATCATAATTCTCTCATTCCAGTTCTCAGGCTTGCCGTCTACGTGATCGACCGCCAGAGGGAAATATTTGTCTACATCTTCCGCGCGGAACATCGGGAATTCAATGCCTACCCGTTCATCGTGTTCTGCCAAATAGCCATCTTTATATCGTGCCATTATCGGTGTGATCTTGTACAATTCTTCGAGGAATTCATCAGATAACTCGTCGCCAAGAATCTTGTACCTCTCCGATGATGAGCTATATTTCCCCAGTTTGTAGGTATTAATGTCTATATAAGCGTTGTATCCGGACGTTACAGTTGGGTATCCTTGTACGCGGAACGAATTATGAAAACGCACATTGCTGCTGTCGCCAAATTCAACTGTTCCCGTTGCCGAAAAATTTGTAATTTCCAAATCGCAATTCTTGGCTGTCAGATTTCTAAATTCGCCCGTACCAGCCGATACCTCGGTTGCCTGGATAGACAGTCCTTCACTATTCCAGCGGATTCCCCATTCCGTGGCAGAAGTGTCAATGTCAACAGCATTATCCCCAAAATATTTTGTGAACTCAACGGGTAATATTCCCTCACTCGAAAACTGGACTCCCGTGTATTCCATGTACTCAGCATTTTCTTCGTAACTCGTAAAAGCAGTATATCCGGAGTAATCAACAAGGCCTTTGACTGTGCCCTTGTCGTCCTGTATTTTGAGGTATCCGTTTCCGTTTTTCTTCCCGCCAAGTACTGCACAATTTCCCAACAGTGCGTCCAGGCTGATGTACAGATGCCCGTTCAGATAATAAACTCCTTTCCATGCACCGTTGTCGCTCAGGATACTTACAATCTGTTCCTGTGTAAGCGCATCCACATCAACAGTGATCGGAATGGACTGCATATCCAGCTTTGCCGACGTTCCGCCTGCTGCGTACAATTCAAAGCGAACGTAAGTATATTTCGCATTAAGACTTCTTACGGTGTAGCTCTTGGATGAGGCATCTGATGTAGAAACATCCATCTGCGTATAAGTTACTCCGTCCTCTGATACCAGCACTTTCCACCGTCCGGCATAAGCGTGCCTCGTTGCTTCTGTACCGTCTCTGTAATATGCTCTTGCTGTCAATGTTGCCGGTGTGATTATGCCGTTGGCTCCACGCTTCAGCACATTTGCCGACATCTCGATTTCATAAGTTCTTCCGGGAGCACCGTCTGACCCCTTGATAAGAGTCCAACTGTACTTGGTCGGATCAGTGGAATCAGCTTTTTCGTAGTCTGTATATTGTCCGATATAAAGTTTATCCACACTGTTGTCTACCGAAAATCCCGTCTTGCCGTCTGCTGAATTGGCGTAAGCAATATGGAAATACGGTGTCTTTCCATCCGCGCCAGGCTTTCCTGGTGTTCCGTCAGCTCCATTGGCTCCTTTGACAAGAGTCCATGCATAATCATTCGGATCTGTACTGTCTGCCTGTTCGAAGTCCACATACATACCAATATATTCTCTGTGCGAATTATCTACTGAGAAATCAGTCTTGCCGTCAGCACTATTGGCGTAAGCGAGATGTGTGTACTGTGTCCGTCCATCCTCTCCTTTTGGTCCCGGGATTCCCTGTGCTCCATCTTTACCGTCATATCCATCTACACCGCGAAATCTTGACCAGATATAATCTGCCGGATTATCGCTTTCTATAGGGGTATCCTTATTGGTTGCAATCCCAAGATATGTCGCCTGCGTAATTGTATATATCTGATCCCCGGCACTGTCCAGAATAGGACTGCCGGTGCTATCCAAGAGTTTCACGTAATCCGGAGAGTCCGACATATCCAGTCCATCTGGTCTGGTTGCGTATCGCATCCATGTGTAGGATGATTTGCCATCTTCTCCCTTTGGTCCTTGCTGTCCGACATCACCCTTAAATTTTGCCCAAGTATAATTAGATGGATTCGCGCTTGGAGTTCCGTTAAAATCCGAATACACACCAATGTACTGTGTATTTTTGTCCGGTACAGTAGTCATCTGTGATGCCGTTGGCTTCTGGACCGGCGAATACCGGATATGGAGATAGGTTGTCTTACCATCTGCGCCCACTCCCGGAATTCCCTGCGGACCTTGTTTCTGCTTAGAAACGGTAAATCTCTTCGTAATGGACAGATTATTCAAATACGTTGCCTTGATATCCACCCAGCCATTATCAGCAGCCAACCCCGTGACTGTGTATGTATGAGTTGAAATATTCCAGGAGCCAGAAATGCTTTCGGATACTGTGACTGTAAAACTGCAATCTCCAGTAATGTCCTGCGTGCCATACATTACGGTCGCTCTTGTAGATACTGACGACGGAAATACCGGAATGTTACCGTCTGAATCAGATGTGATCGTCTGCATGTCATTCGACAGCTGCAGGGTCATATTCTTGGCAAGGGCAGCCATCTTTTCAGCATTCTCAGCTTTTTCTTTTGCTTCCGCAGCATCTTGTAATGCTTTCGCAATATCAGTATCGCTGACTATCTGCCAGCTGTATCCCTTCCCATCATTTCTGAAACGGTAGCCCTGATTCTTCGAATCATAATACACATCACCAACATGCTTGCTTCGTTCTTCATCAGTCAGCCAATTTTTTGCAGGATAGTTATCAAGTGTAGGTGCATCTGTTCCGGTCCATTTATTGATACTCCCATCAATCTGCCCTTGTATGTTTTCCAATGTTGTGTCAAGTGCAGATCCACCAATTTGGATATAGCTCGCATCTATTCTGACCGTTCCGTTTTCCATATCAGCCATAAATATGACTTTCCCATTTTTATCTCTGACTGTGAAAGTACCTGCATTGATATAAGTCGCATCTATTCCTTCTGCATAGAGCAATCTGGTTATCATTTCGCCGGTCAAAATAAAGCCATAAGGGTACGTTTTACCGCCATCATTTGAGACACCAATAGCTTCAGCAGTAAACTTTATAATTGTTTTCGATTCTGCCAACGTCGGTTTGTTATGTAAGTATATGATTGTGCTTCCGTCTTCCTGTTTTTCGTCAGTTTCATACAGACCGCCCGAAGATGCAAGAGTGTCTGCCAAACGTTGTATAGCTTTCTCTCGCGCAGTCTTTTCGATTTTGACAAGTCGTCTTGCTTCGACAATGGCTTTTATTCCATCAGAAACGAACTTGCTCATTCCCCTAATTGGATCATCTGCCTGAGTCTTTACAGCGGTCTTTCCGTTGATGGTATATGACACATCTGTCAGTGGAGTAAGATACTTGTTCATGTTCCTGTCATAGGTGCAGGTCATATCGCCAAATTCTAAAAGAGGATTAAAAGCCATATCGCCTTGGAGGCTTCTAAATTTCGCTCCGATAATCGAGTCACCTATCTGTGCCGCTACAGTTGCAAGATCATCTTCTCCAATAAGGCTGTTTTCGAGTTCCAGAACGTATCCCAATTCTCCGTACAGTTCAGAATTGTCGCCACTTTTTACTCTGATTCCGGTAATCACAATATCGTCACTGGACACTGTGGGCATGTTGATATAATCTTTAAGCTCTATCGGAGTGGCTGAAAAGTCCCACTTACAGAACTGCAGATATCCTCTGCTATCCAGTCTTGCATTCGCTGTCTCAAGCATCGCCGCCCATCCAAACAACTGACGAAATGTCATATTATCCGGAAATTCGTTTACAATCAGATTCCCATGAGTCATTGAAGAGAATCCCATCGGAATATCCAGTGTCTCACATGCATCTCTGACAAGATTCATAACCGTCTGTGGCAGCACCAGATTTGATGTGTATGCAGCATTTGTTTTGTACATATCATCCAGTGCCGTGAAATTAAGGATTTCACCGTACTGTTCCGGTGTTGTGATCGTATAGACACCTTTATCAATGGTTTCAATTCTATCTTCTGTCGCTGCTTTTGTTGCAAGAATCGGATTGCCACTCTGGTCAAGAATTGGATCATAATTTTCGTCCAATAGTTCGTCTGTTACGGACGGAGAAGCTACGGAAGTCTGCATTTTCAAATATGCATGAACTTTTGCCTGATAAAAATTGTAATTTTTCCACTGATCAGAAGTATTATCCAATTCAAGTGTCATAGTTTTACAGATGACACAACCTATCGGAAAACTACTGCTTTCTGCACAATCAGAAAATGAGTTATTTCCGCTCATGATCTCATTCTGCACACCAGTCTTGGTAGTCCCATCCGCAAAAGTAATATCCACTATCTGCCAGACTCTCTCTCCATCTTCTAATTTCTTTTTAAATGCATCTGATACATTAATCAAGTGGGTTCACCCCCTGCATGTTAAATGATAATTTCGATATTGTTTTCAGATCCGGCGATACTTCTCCAAAAGTAAGACTTCCTTTTCCTACATAAAATGGATCAGTCCTCCATGCCATGTGATACAATGACCAATGATACAAATTGAATTTTTCTCCTTTTGCAACAATTTTAAAGATTTTATTCGCTTCTTTTACTGGTACATCGGTTGCCTCATAGCTGTACTGTTCAACCGTAAACAATGGCGTAAGTAAAGCTTTTCCAAACTGTGTACGATTGCTACCTTCTGAATACGTTGTTTCGAAGTTATACCCCATGTCCTTGTCTGGCTGATAGATGGAAACGCCGTTCATCTTGTATCGTTCAGTTATGTTTTTTGGAATAGTTGCCACGTCTCCACCTCCTATGCCAGTTCAAATGGGTTTCTGCCACTTGTGCTCTGTCTCAGCTTTGCTTCCTCAATCATTTCATCAAAGACCGTTCTGCGGTTCATCTGAGCTACAAAGCGGTAACTTCCACCGCCGCTGCTCTGCTGATGTCTTGTAAATGCATCGTCAATAATCTCCTTAATAACTCCTTCTGGTGCTTCCAGGTTACGTCCATTCTTCTGATCTCCAAGCACTGCAAGGAATTCACTTCTTGGCGGGATAACCGCACCTTTTGCCAGATACGGAATCGTTGGAACACGTGGAAAACTTGCGTTGAATCCAATAGTCTTGTGACCAAACGGTGTTGGCACTTCCCACGGTCCGAACGAAAATGCAGATTCGATACCGCCGATCGCGCTGTTGACAGTTCCAATCGCACCGTTGACGATGCCGATAACTTTGTTGAGGATATCTCGGATGGTATCGCGGATGCCTCCGAAAATTTCCACCACTCTATCCTTGACTGACGTGAATTTATTTACAATTCCATTTGCAATTTTTCCAACAACTCCACCTATTGTTGACCAAATAGAATCCCATTTTTCTTTTGCAGTAGATTTAATGTTGCCCCAGATTGCGGACATTTTTGTTGCCAAATTACTGAGTTTTGTTCCGATACCATTAACAAAACTAACTGTTTTTTCAGAAATCCACTTCCATACTGCACCGGCAACTTCTTTGATTTTGTCCCAGTTTTTGTATAGAAGTACTCCAATCGCGATAGCTGCACCAACAGCAATGGCAAATACGCCACCTCCTCCAATAGCTGTTGCAATAGCTTTAACACCACCAAGAATACCGCCGGATCCTGTCATTAGTGATACAAGTCCCTTTCCAAAACCTATAATGCCGGTTATGCTTCCACCAATACTCTTTGCCAGTCCTGCAATCTTAACTGCTGCAAAAGCTCCAATCAGAGCCGCACCAAAAGCTTCGATAATTGACTGATGATCCGCGAAGAATCCAAGCAGATCAGCCACCAGGTTGATCAATGTCGGAATCCCTGTCTCAATCGCCCATTTAAGCATCGGAAGGACAATATTGTTATAAATCCACTCAAGAACATTCCCGATAGATTCCAGAATAGGTGCAAAGGTCGCCGTCAGATTGCTGATAGATTCTAATAGTGGATAGAAATCCAGATTCGCTGCCCATGTTGCTGTATCTGCAGCAATTCGCTCTATAAAGCTGAGTACTGTTTGTAATGCGTTTGCAATATTCTGAATAATTGCCGTACCAACACTATTTTTATTCCATGCTTCGGCAAGCCCAGATGCAATATTTCCAATAGTCGTAAGGACATTCTGAGCGATCCGGAGCATAGTCTCCAACATCGTTGTGCCGGTTCCGTTTGTCCAGACTTCAGCGATGCTTTTGCTTACACTCTTGGCAAGTGTTCCAAGACTTTTAAGTGCATATTTAGCTGCCTTGATTGTATTCGCACCCTCTTTAGCCCATGCTTCCTTAAAAGGCTTGAAGATTTCAGAAAGTATCTTTTTGATTTTGTCCGCAAGTTTCTTGAACCGATTTTCAATCGGAACCGTTTCAAACATTTCTGAAGGAGACGGACCTTTGTAACCTCCGGCACCATCATTCCCATCTGTTCCGTTTGTGGTTGCTTTATGTACTTCGTCTAATGAGGACAGATAATCTTTTGTCTGCTTCGATGCTTTTTTGGTATTTTTTGAAGACTTGTCCAAACTTGCCGCCCAGTCTTCCTGAGCAGTTATTGCTTTGGTAAAAGTCTTCTGTCCGGTAAACGCCGCAAAAAACATACCGACATAGGTCGCCGCTTTTGACAGCAGATTAATCAAACTGGTCAAAGCTGGCGCAATAGCTTGCAAGATGGGATTAAAAGCTGTTGCAAGAGAATTCTTTAACCTTGTCAGAGCAGATGTCAGCATGGAAATACTGCTATCTGTTGATCCACTATACTGTGCAAGATTTTTAAATCCATCAACGACCGCTGAACGGAGTTTGTTCATGAGTACAAACAGGCTTCGTATACCTATTGAATACTTCAAAAGTGTTTTTAATGCACTCCCGAATCCGTCAGCCATTGATTTTCCGCTATTCTTAATTGCACCACTGGAAAGGTTTTTTCCAATTCCAGAAAAAGTAGCTTTAATTTTATTTACAAGATTCTGAGCAATGGATAGCTTTTTATTCTGCTCATCAAGTTCCTGGTTGTTCTCTCCGACAACTGTAGCAACTGCAAGGTTCTTCTTATACTCTTTTGCTTCCGCTGTAAGACCAACAAGCTTCTGATAAGCAGTATCGTATTCAGCATCTCCAAAATAGAATCCATTTTTTTCCATTTCTTTGAGGCTTGCTACAGTATCATCAATAGCCTGCTTTAATTCATTTGTATGAGTTTCTGCTTCCTGTGTGCTTCCGCTCATTTCGTCCATAATCTGCTTAGCTTCTTCGGCTTTCTTCGCATAGTCTTCCATAACTCGCGAATCAAGCTGAACTGGCTCATGTAATGGACCTTCATAGCTGTAATCAACATCCTCGCTGCTTCTATGAATGGGCACAGTAGACATATCTTGCGGTTGCCACTTATCTTGTGCTTTTGTTGTCTCTTCAATCTCTTTTCTGAGATTTGATGTAGATTGCGCGGCTGAATTTGCACCAGAAGACATCTGTGAAAAAATATTGTCTATGCCTCTGGACATTGTCTCCAGAAGTGAAACAATTCTATTTAGCGAACTGCTTATGTCCTTTGCACCAGCTTCAACACCAGACGTATCCATTTTTGTATCAATAATGACGCTTCCGTCAGCCATGTTCGCAGATCACCTCCTACAGCCACTTCTCAATCGCATCTTTCTCAGTTTTTTCTTCCATACTGAGTTTTCTGTGCAAATCAATTATTGCTTTATTGTTTCTGTAAAATTCTTGTTCCCACTTCTCAAGCTTCTGATGTTTCTGCTTTTTCTGACGGATATTGATAATTTGAGAGAAAAGGCAATCCCCGATTTCCATATAAGCCCCAAGAAAAGTCCACCAATGAAGATACGGTAACGATCTGATTTCTTTCCCTTGTACGCGATTAATCGCCGGAATTATAACCTGTGCATCCTGCTCCCAGTCCATCAAATGAACTGGAGGTTTGTTCGAATCTTCTTTCATACCACAATCAATGAAATCGATCAGCTGGTTATAAGCATCAAAGAAGTTCTCTGTGGGAAGTTTGTTATAATCTTCAATCAGAATTTGAAGTGCCGTATCAATCTGCACCCATGCCTTTTCTTGATCAGAAGCATCCGGTAAAAATAAATCCGGGTCATTCATGGCCGCCAATACGTCCAGAACAGCCCGGAAATCCGTTCTTATTGCATATACCGTCCTGTCAACGGTTATCGAAGTGGGAAGCTCCCATGCACTCATCAGTTATGGTACTTTGCCGTATATTTGCTCTGACGGCTCTGTACCTTTTTGAATCGTGCATTTGTTTCTGCGGTAATCGCATCAAGCATCTTTTCAACAACTTCCTCGATATACAACTTGCCAGAAGCAAGAGGAGTAAACGGGGACATTACAGAAAAGATAGCCACAGAAATTTCTGCATTAAAAAGTCCATCCAGTTTTTCACCGAGAACCTCTGTGTTTTCTTTCAGAACAGCAGATACCTCTTCAAGAGTAGGTTCTTTTTCGGAATCTTCTGTGGAGTGATCAATAGATAAATCGAGGTTGTTTAGATAATCAACGAGATTCTGTGCCCTCTCTACCATTCCAACATCTGACGGATTAATCCAGATAGAAAAAAGGTGTTTCCCCTCTGTGTCGAGAAATTCATATTCTTCACCGGCCTTGACCGATGTTTTAATCTGTTTTGCCATGTTCTATTCCTCCATCAGTCAGATAAGCTACTTGCCGCTGGCGTAAATGTCTTCTTAGATACGTCCCATGTACCTTTTACACGGTTTCCTGCCTTGTAGACTGTAAATGGAATCTGCACGCCGGATGTGTCCCCACCTACACTGTTCGGAACAATATAAACGTCCTCGCGGTAAGCCCAAACTACTGTTGGAGTAGCACTTGAGTCTGCACCTGGCTTCAGAAGCACATCAACCATAGTGGTTTTTGCGTTATCATCTTTGATACGCTCATTTGCAATCTTAGCAATTTTTTCTGACAGGGTGTCGTCATATTCGTAGTAATATGGGTCAACATCTGCCTGCACTTCGTATCCATTGTGCTGAACGTACTGTTCTCCAATGATGTTCTTATTGACGGAAACGTCAGGATTCAGTTCTTCGTTGTATTCTTCGAGATTTTTTCCAAGACGCACATAAGATGTTGTTGTTTTTCCAAAATTGGCATCCAGATAGTGCGCAAGATATTTTCTTTCAATCATAGAAATGTCCTTTCTGCCTATAACTTTTAAAAGGCCTGTAGGTTAGCGGCTATCATCAAGCGATAGTCGGTTAGTTGTTATATTTAATTTGTCGGGCAGGCGTCGCGGCTCCTTCATCTCTTTTAACCATAGCGGTGACATTACCGAAATGGTGCGTGGTTGCAACGAAATTTACCACCTCAGACATGTGCTATTTCTCCCAGTTGTATTCGTATTTGACTGTAATAGGGAGTAACCAGTCTTGTACACCGTTCTCCTGCGGCTGTGTGCCATAGGAATTATCACGGGTAATGCGTTTGATTGTTCGCCCCTGTGAAAGCTCCGGAAAAGTGGATAAGCGTGTCTCAACACCGTTTATAGTGACCGGCTCATGGCATATCCACTTGCCAAGACTGTCCAAAAACTTCTGAACAGATAACTTCTGCCATTCTTTATCTGCTGCGGTACGGTACACCACAATAAAAGGAAACTGGCATACCTGGTGCATCACCCCGCAAATATCTTCCTTCTCTGAATAAACCAGTGCACCGGCATCGGTATAGAAGGAAATACCGCCATCTGCGCCAAGTTCCTCGTATTTGATTCTTTCACCCTTTTCCAGACCCGGGTACTGATTAAGAAGTGCTTTCATTGCTTCTATCAGAATCTCATGTCCGCTCACATCCTTGCCGATGGGCTTTTCAAGATCTGCCATAACTGCTCCTTACTTTGCCAGGATTTCAAAATGTGGTATCAGACTGTACGGTCCGCCCACACTGGTAATCTTAAATACATTGTCTTCGTTCTGGTTCATGTACTGGTAGAAGCCGCCGCGATAATCACTGTCGGCTACCACACCGCCCTCCCATTCGCCCTCCCAGAAGAAATCTGATTCCGGAGAAAATGTAAGGGTTTCAGACAATCGGTCGCCCGCCTGTTTCTGCCATTCTTTTGGTGGAAGCCACGGAACAGCGTTACTATCCTTGTCGGCAATTACTTTCTGGCCGTACTGATTAACTCCGTACAGGATATGAAGCTGTGCATTGTCGGCGGTGTCCGGACCGTATTTTTTGATGATCGCACCTCTGTCGGTGTTCAGATCAACGTTGGAAAGCACGTGAGGATACCAGTACGCATCCTCAGCTTCTGGATTTTCACAATAGTTAAAAAGCGTGATTTTTCTGTCGTACATAATACTCTCCTATCCGTCGCATATTGCTTTCGAAAATCTATCAGAGAATGCCTTGACCCTAACTATATTACCCTTGCACTCTTCCGGTACTTTGCCGTAAAAGATAATGCTTTCCGGGTGTAACCGTTCAATCATGGCATTGTAACCGGATAGAAATAGCTCTTTCTTTTTCTTACTATTCATGCACCCAACAGAAGATACTGCCACTGTACTGCCCTCCGGTTCTCCATCAAAGCACCATTCGTAAGAATCCGGTGTACTCCATGAGATTGTCGGGATTACACGGCAACCGTACTCTTGGAGATATGCACCAATCCAGTGTTTGCGGTAATGGTTATAAATCTGGATAGCCTTAGGGAAATCCGTGTAGGTGCTGAAATCCGGTGTCAAAACATACCGAAATCTGCTCAACTTGTCCACGTATCTGTCTGGATTTCTCCATAGTGCGTCAAACTGGTAATCATCTAAGAAGAAATGAACGGCTTTTTCTTCTGGATTACTGCATTTTCCTCTGGCATAATTAAAACCAGTAAATTCACAGTTACCCTCAAATGTCTCCGGTTCTATTTGTGGTATGCCATATTCGCCGGTACCGGAGAATATGCGGCGATTTAAATTTTCGTATGCAATACTGGTTGCTTTACTTGCCATAATTTACCGTTTTCCTCTTTTTATAAGAGTTTCTGTTTTGACAGGCTTATTTTCCCGACGTAATCCATCTTTCATGATTTTTCCAGTTACAACTTCTGTACGGCGGTAAATATCGTTCTTTTCTGGGCCTTGCATTTTTCCGCCATGAACATGATGGACGATTTTTTCTCTCGTATACTCATAAGAAACAGAGCCATCTTTGTTCTTACCAAATTTCGGTACCGACCATCCATAATGTTCGTTACGTCTTTTCAGGCCATCCATAAGCCGCTGTTGTTCTGAACTCGGAGATAATCCGCTACTTCCACCACGTCCGCCCATACTAACCTCCATGTAACAAAAAAGAGACACCACATCATTTCTGATATGATATCTCTCATTCGGCAAGCGTTCGGAGTTGAACCGAACTCTCCTCCATCAAGGCGTAATCACCAGGGTATACGACACTTGCTGGCAAAAGCATCCCTTTGTGGGAACTATGCGCTGATAACGCCGTTTTTGACTTAAACTAATGCTTTTTGTTCATATGATTGTACCATATCTGTTTTACCCTCTCAACCATTTTCTTTTCAGGAGGAGTCAGATGACTGGCTCCCTTCGCGCTATCCTTCTCGTTATGATAATATCCATGATGGATATGCGGTTGCATCCCCTTGTGTTTATGGTCAAGATCAATTTGTTTTGCTCTTTTATTTTGCTGATCGTAATATGTAATTTTCAGAAGATCATTTCCACCTACAGTTACATATACACGACCTTTCGTCTGAGTTTCGAACAGGCTTTCTGAATGCCTGTCATTTGCTTCTACAAACTTTATGTTTCCGCTTTTTAAAACGGTATGATATTGACTGCCATAAGACTTCCCTTTATCGCTCATACCGCTTGACGATCCTCGACCGCCCATGAATTCACTCTTTCATAATATTCTGCTTAATAAGCTGATTCACTCCGGTCGCCGACAATCCATTAAACATACCGACTGCAACTGCCGTGATGTAATCCGTTGCCGGAAAATCTGGGATAACTCCCATTCCGACAGCACCGAGAACACCACCGATTACTGCCATGATTACCGGAATCCATTCATCGGAAATTTTGTTTGATGCCTTACAGCCCATTCCTACAATGTAGCAGATCATAACGATTGCCACACATGAACCAAGTGTTGAAATGTCCATTATTTTCACCTCACATTAATTCAAGTTCATTGAACACTTTAAAAATTTTCGGTAACTGAATAGCGAACCAGTCAACCATTTCTTCATTCGTAGCCCAACTTTCGGCATTGTTCGAATTGGAATCGAGACCGGATTCAAGCAGAAATGCATGGATGATCTCATGCCGGACAACCTGCTTCTGGTAGTGTCCAAGGTCTGCTTTCGCTCCGATCTGCCCCTGCGACGCTTCCATATCATCGACCACAATTTCCCGTGTTGAGAAATCTGAATAACCGTCCATTTCTGCCAAGTTCGGATATTCTTCCTCACTTCCGAACTTCACGTTCCATTCAGAGCCTAAGATATTAACCTTGAAATCCTGCATATAAAATCGGTATCCCTTCATCCGTCCTTACTCCCATCAAAAGCGGTAAAGCTGTCTTGAGAAGTAAGTCGTTAGTTTTCTTTGCGTCTCCAGCGGCGGCATATACTGCACTCCACTCTTTTGCGCTCGCTGCTTTTTGCTGTGGATTTGCATAGGATATAGATTCACTCCCCGAAGATCTGCTTAGAACTATTTCATCAGATGAATGATATACTATTTGGGTTTGATCGCTCACTTTTTTTTCATTAAGTTGTATGTATTCTTCTTCATCCAACGAAAACGTACTGCCTGTTCCTACCAAATGCACATACCCTTCTTCATCCAACAAAGCTTTTCCATCACAGTCTAAATACAGAAAACCCTCTTTATCCAGCAAAGCTGTGCATTTCTCGACCTCTTCTGCACCTGTTGTCTCTGATTTACTGCTAAAAACAGATACGGAAATAGCATTCTTTTCAGCAAGCTCCAACTGATACATCAGATCAGTCAACGAACAGACTGCTCTTTTGATACGTTTTTGGTAACGTTCATTGTTCGGCATACCATCCATCAATCTGTCAAAAGTCATATTGTCCACGAAATCACTGGCTCTCTCTGCCATTCGTGGAAAGTCGGTTTCTGGCACGACATTGCCGAAGTATGAAGTTGTGTAAAAATCATAATCTGCATAAGCCATGCCAGATAGCTCCTTTCATTAACCGTTGGATTTAATCATACCCATACGGATATTCTTCTCTTTGTATGCCAGCGACCAGTTTGCCTTGTTTCCAAGTTCTGCATTGGTCGGAGATTCTTTCGTGATCTTGTTTGCATCAATGGAAAATCCGTTCGGATGGAGCACATAGCCCTGCTTGGTGTACAGTTTTCTGATACCGGCTTTTGTCTCTGGATCGTAATCTGCATAGTACGGATCTTCATAGTTAGTTTTCGGACAAGTCAGAATGGATCCTGCACCGATCATGTACGTCTTGTACACTGCGTTCTGTTTGCTTGTATCCACGGTAAATCTATCTGATACAACCGGAATAAAGCCTCCGATAGATGGAAGATTCACGTCTCCCGCAAGCGCGTTGGTCACTGTGTACTTGTTGTAGTCTACCAGACCCAGTGCTTTGTATTTCGCATACATATAGCTGTGCAGGAATAGAAGCCCCATCTTCTCCGCGGAATCTCCAAGTGCTTTCTGCTGCGCGAAGATTAGTGTGGTTTCGTCCACCTTGTTCGCATCGGTCACGGCCCCTGTTCCGGTCTCTTCGGACAGATCAGTGATATGATTTTCCATGCCTTTGAGTGACAGTACCGCATCGACAATTGCCATAAGATCACGAACACGTACCTGTCTGTAATACCCTGCCACAGAGTTTGCAACGTGGGTCATCGGATCTGCTCCGGTGAGCTCCTTCGTGAAGTCCTGCGCTTTCCATGCTTTCATTCTCTGAATGAGCATAGCTGTCTGTTTCTTTCCGCTGATCTCAGACGGTGTATTGTTGGTTTCACCATCGTTGTTGAGTGCCGGATCATCGTTTTCATCAATCGGAACGTAGAAAGGAAGTGTCGCAACATTGCCTTTTGTTCCGATCAGATCCATAATTGTGGAATCTTCTACGAGAATGCCAGAATTGATAATTGCATCGTTCCATGTTGACTGCTCTGCCATGTAACCGGAGAATACTTCCGGATCAAAGGAAAAGCCGCCAAATGTTCCAGTTCTTGCCATAGATATAGTCCTTTCCGTAGAATGGGACTATTTTCAGAATTGAAATAGAAAAATCCCATCTACCTGTAATTGTTGGGTTCAGGTCAGCAGCTATGTTCCAAATGCATAGCCGGTTACTGATTATTTACTAAGTGCTGCGAAGAGATCCGGATCTGACTGCTTGAGTTTCAGACGTTCGTCCAGGTTCATCTTCTTGAAGTCTTCTTTTGTCATTGTGCCGCCGGTTCCACTGCCTTTCTGAATAGAAGTTGTAAATCTGGCTGCATTCTGCTGTGCCTGTGTCTGCTGCTTGTCGACAAAAATTCCTGCTTTTGTTTTTCCGTCTTTGTCAACAATCATGCCTTTGAAAATATCCGCAATGGATTTTCCTTTTGCAGAATCAGAATCCAATGCTTTTGTCAGTTCTTCTCGGTAATGATTCTCAGTGATGTCATTAAGGAACTCATACAGTTTTTCTCCCTTGTCATCCGTAGACGCAAAGAATTCATTCACTGTTTTCTCAAGTTCAACTTTCCGGGCATCAGCCGCACGCGCTGCTTTCTCGTCATTAAGCTGCGTGGTAAGTGTTGTAATCTGAGTTTTCAGATCATTCACATCAACGTCTTTGAATCCATCCAGTTTAGTCTGGACATCATCAAGAGAGGTCTTATATTCGTCTCTTTTCTGGACAACTTTGTCGTAATCTGATTTTGTACGATAATTTTCATCCATCTTCTTTTTCAGATTACTTTTCTTGTCCTCTGGAACCTCAATGCCGAGTTCCTGTAAAATCTGTTCGTAATTCTGCATACTATCCTCCTAAACGTGATTATTAACCGCCCGTCAGCGGTAATGGATTAAGCCAGTTAAACCACTGGCAAGGTAGCTGGAATAACAGGAATCGAACCTGTGACACTCTGATTAACAGTCAGATGCTCTACCAACTGAGCTATATTCCAAGATGGTTTTTCCCTTGATATCGTGCAAGGTAAGCCGGTCTTTCACTCGTCGTAAACGTTGCTTTTCGGACCACACAGCAGCCATCAGGATAAGCAATAACCTTTCCCCATGGGAGGGCAATCCACCCAAACTATAGACCGCCTGCAAGCAGACAGCGTAGTTCTAAGCGGGTAATTGCAGGAGACGGATTCGAACCGCCAGTCTCAAGGGCATGAACCTTGCGAGATTCCATTTCTCTATCCTGCCATTAACCCGGATATCCGGGTTAGCAAGGTATTTTACGTGTCATGCCTGCCACGTGTCGTTTCAGACTAACGTCAATGCCGCCTGTAACGGTCAGCTCACCTCTGCACTGGGTTGGATTACACTATTCACTTTTCACAAACCTATAAAATCAAGGAGATCTCGCCGCCTGCGTGTGAACGGCGATGATACGTGTCGGAAATTGCACCCGCTTTTCAACCTCCGGATTTGCACTATATCTGTTTCTATTAAGGACACGTACCAGAAAAGGAGGAGATAAAATGACTATCGACAACCCTTGCGGGTTACACCTCACCTGCTGTACAACTTTATTCTATCAGAATGCAGCCAAAAGCGAGGTGACATGTTTGCCCTATCTCAACGCTGATTCGCCGTCAGATACTCCGTTAGCTTTTGCTTCATTTTTTTTAATTCCTCGACATTATTCCCGGAGATCTGGCTGTCCAGCATAGTTGACAAGACCTCAAGAATCAGGGAATCCCGGTCGGCAATCCGCTTGAGCGTTTCAAAATCGCGGCGATCATGGTCTTCCAGCACTTCCACTCTTCGGTTCAAGCGGAACGCCGGGGCGATCCACTTCACGATCACTGCCGCCGCACCGCCTACAATGGAGATACCGCCACAGATAGTAAGAAAAAATTGAATAAATTCTGCTGCATTCATTGGTTAATGTCCTTTCATATACCGTTTTGCTCCGGCATTTGTTTTTGACTGCTGGCTGTAGCCGAAATCTGCTACTTTGTTGCGATCATACTGTGCAGTGAGGTTGTTATCCTTGCAGAAAGAATTATAAGCCCCGTTCTGTTCAGTCAGTCGATACGCCAAACGGTCATATTTTTCCTGGATATCTTTCTTGACCTCATCGGGGATATTGTCAGAACTCAAAATCTGCTGCTTCTCGATCAGACGCCGCTTGGTCTTCCTGATAGCTCGCTCCATCGCTCTCTGCTTCTGGGTGTTCTCGTACACTTTCTTGTTCTCCTCAGAATCAACCTTGTGTTCACTCTCCCACGGATTCCGTAGCCCTTTCGCCCATGGCTGGTGACTGTGACGACAATTATAGCCATGCAATCCCATTGGATCCAGAACAGTTCCCTGTCCCGTTGTCGGGTCAATATCATAGCCCGTATGTTCTGCCAAATTTGGATAACCCGGCTCTGATCCTCTCAGGCGGTACGCTTTCCCTTGCCATCCTGCATGATTGGAGTGTTCATCTTTCCCGGTTCTCGCACCCAGATGTGCCGATATAAGGACATAATTGGTCTGAGCCTGCGCAATGTACTGATTTGTCACCTGTGCCGATGTCTGGTTCATAGATGTCACTACACAACACCTTACAGCCGCTTCCAGTGTTCGCCTTGTTCCTGTTGGATAATCTATCATAAGTCCCTTACCGGCATAATTGTCCAGAACATCACTTACAGCGGCGGTGTAAGGCTGCACTCCAGATACAATCCGCATATCCACCTCGTCAAGCAGATTAATAAGGTCTTTCTGGGACTGATTCAAAGTTGTCCTTGTCAGGTTCGATAATTCACCAAGCGTTTTCTTGAATTCCACATCCATCACCGCAATAACTTCTGGATTTTCCAGTGGCGGGCTGATATTCTCATTGATGCCAAGCAGGATGTCCTTGTCATTGTCCCAGGAAGTCAGTACAGTGTTCTGCAAGACCTTTCTCAACTCCTGCTGTGACAGCTTGGTAAGACTCTGTAATTTCTGCTCGATCGCCGCCCGGCTTTCGCCCATCTGTGTAAGTCTCCAGATAAGCCGATCAGCTGTTGCAGTCATGCTGCCTGCCTGTAGAAGTCGCCGAGAAATATCAGTCAGGATGAAGTCCTCTAATTCCTGATAGAGAGAAAGGATCCTTTGTTCTTTTCCCAAAAAATACTCTGGATATAGCACTATTTTTCACCTACCGTTCTCTTCACCAGTCTTGTCCAATCCGGTAAATTATGCCGTTTTGCCTCCTCGAACCACTTGCTTGTTGTTCCCGGAGTATGATATTGTAAATCTCTACCAGTCGGTGATTTCTTCGGTGGTGATTGCCAACCGATAATATTACCTTGTGCATCCTTAATGGGGATATTGGGCCCATACACCTTTCCAACATAGAGATAGTGTGCATACGGTGTGTTGTACTGGATTTCACCGCCATCTATGCCCTGCGGGAACCGGACGCTACTCCTCAATGCCCCCTGTCGGAATGGTACATAAGGCTTGCAATCTGCTACAATCTGCATATTCAGTTTTTTCTGGGCTTTTTTAAGATTGCCATCAATCCGTTTGGTATCAAGTTTTATATGTACGCTGCCGACATGGCTATTAATTTTCATAATCCCCGCACCTTTAATCTGCCGAAAAGTAAATAACTGTTGCCACTTTTCTCCCAGTACTGCCTTCAAAAATAGGATTTATCTGTCGGTCTCCAATAGTTGTCTCACAGGATCCGCCACCATCTAAACTATATGCAAATCTTACCCCCTTGGAAATGAGAAAAGTAGCTATCGTATCATAGTCCATTCCTGCTTCATTTACAGTAACTGCCCCCTTTATCCCATCAAAGCTACATACAAAATAATCGCCGTTCTGGAATTGTCCAATAACCTGTCGCACTACTTTTTTATCTTTATGCACGATTTCATCCCATGTATCGGCTGTCGTACTTTTATAGTTATCGATAATAGTCCCCCAGGCTGTTACAGCATATTTATATCCTGCTTCAATTAATGCAGATGGCTGGGCCGCATCTGTCTTTCGATCTGTATACGGTGTTGAAAGTTTTCCATTTGCATCGATACACAAAGGATAACATTCTGTATCAGATATCGCTGTTCCCATATCGCTATCCATCCATGCATATTTTTTCCCGGAACTATCAGTCTTATATGCAGTCTTATCAACACCATTAATAACAAGCTGTCCCTCCGGTTTAGATGTATTGGTATTAAACAAAGATGCATTCACACAAAAAGCAGTCTTTTCACGCTTTGCATAATCTAATGCTGATATTTTAGCTCCATCAACCAGTCCATCTGCACTTGTGATAGCTACCTTAGGTGTAACCTTTTTTCCTTCTAAATCAAACTGCGGAATCCGTGCAAAATAAAAACTGCTGCCATTAAGCCTGCCATATTCAATAGATATCCCTCTGATAAGCGTATCTCTGGAATTATTTGATCCAGATATTTTTCCTTCTTCAAGTAACCTTTCAAGCTGCTCATATACCTGCTCATCTGTAGCAGCATAATTAGCTGGCGAAACTATTCTATTTCCATTTTTGTCTGTCAGAATGTAACCCATTTATGATACCTCCGTACTTACAGAAAAAGCTGCTTGTATTTGTTGCAGAATATTATCAGTAATCGTTGTTCCACCTGCAGTATACTTAAAATTGACATAAAGATACAAATCATCTTTTTCTGGAGTATACATATATTTCGTTCCTGCATTTTTCCATCCTGCATCAACTAATCTTGATGCTGTGGACGCATCGTATATTTGTGCTCCATAAAATGCTTCGGAAACTGTGTTCTCCAGGTTGACAACGTATGTTACACCTTTTTTCAAAGGTACGCCATAATCATAATTCGTATCTGTATAGTACTGTGCTGGTGGTGTGTCTCCATAATATGTGTGTGCACGCATAGTATTGCTGTCGAGCTGTGCTGCGCCGCTCGATATAAACCATCCACCATTTTTATCAACACCTACTGATACATTTGAATCCACAATAGAAATATTGACAGTATCCGTATAATTTCCACATCTCGCAGTTATCACCGTTGCCCCTTCTCCCACAACTGTAAGCTCGCCAGTAGATGAAATTGTTGCTACAGTAGGAACTGAAGATATCCATCGAAGCGTCTGTGTGCAGTCTGCAGGTGTTACCGTTGCTGTAAATTTGTAACTTTTAGCACTACTGATATCAATATTCATATCTGACTCATTAATCGTGACACCAGTGCACGGTACCACTTCCACCCCGCTATTACCCATAGGAACTTTTCCAAGTTCATCTTCTCCATACAGCAGACGAATGTATTCTCCATCTGCATCCAGTGTCAGATTTTCTTTGATTTTTTCTTTAACAAAGCTCTCTATATCCATGGGATTCTCTTCATCTTCTACTTCTTCAAACAGAACTACATTATCCGGAATCTCTGCGCCTGTCTGATCAGCATCATCAATTGCTTTCTTTAATTCCTGTATCCTTTCTTCACTTTTCGTGAATTTATCCCCAACTGTCTTTGCATCGGCAAACGCTCCTGTTTTCGTTAATGTAGCATCTGCTTCCGGCAAATCTTTCAAATCATTATAGGATATCTCTGTTCCTTTTTCTGGTAGATCCACAAGATCATTATGAGATATTCTTAGCTTTCTTCCATCTGACGTAATAAAACCTTTAAATGTATCTGCCATCTTTACTCCTCTCCAAATAATCCGCTGTCTTTGTTCTGTTGCTTTGCTTCGTTTGCAAGGGCTTTTGCTTCTTTTTCTGTCATCCCCTCAAATTTCATAAGGTAGTACCAGAATGGCACTTTTCCAGTAGAAACATACTGCCACCATCTTGTTTTGTCTTCCTGATAGGAATACAGGATATCACCAAAATCATAGTTTACTTTATAAGTCCCCACCGGTGCTAAACCATACAGATCTGCATAGACGTTCATTGCATAGATAGCTCCATCAAGGCAGGATTCTAGTTTATCTCTTACATCCTTAATAAACTGGACTGTTCTCTGCTGCTCCGCTTCCACCCCTGTAGCCGTCTGAATGCCGCTAGATTCGTTGAATACGAAATACCCATTAGAGAATCCAATCTTGTAGCCCAACTGGCTTAAAAGAGCGTTTATGCCTGTGATACGGGTGTCTGTGTTAAGCTGTGGGTTGATTTCCTGATAGAAAGCATCCGGTCCCTCACCAAATATATTCTTGATATAGTCCGGAAGTTTCATCTGCTGTCGTTTTCTTTCAAATCCCTCCGAAGATCGCGAAGAAATCGGCATACCATCCGGTATAAGAAGTCTGTCGTCTGCAAGGACAACTTTCTTAGAATCCAATATTTCTTTTGCGTTCCTGCTATATGCTATATCAAGGTCTTTCAGCTCCTCGATAGCTTCTGCAAAGATAGGCAGCCCCAGAACGGTATTCAAGTCAACATTATTCGCCTGTGGGGTGCGGAATACTCCAAATATCGGACCGTCAAGGCTCTCGCCGCTGGCTTTCATAATCGGAGGCGTATCTGGCAGCAGTCCCGCCCACTTGGTCTTGCTCATCTCTATAGGATTTCCGATGCTGTCAGCACTGGATGATACATAGGTACGGTTGCTGATGTAATAAGGCGATACGTTTACTCCATCAACCACGCTGTCTACAAACCTGTGGTATTCCAGTCGCGTATAATACTTGTCGCCCTCTGCGTACTGATCCTTGAAGATGATCCCTCTTACTTCCTGATTATCACAGTCTGTCAGAAGTACGTCCAACGGCGTAAACACATCGAATCCCTCACCGTTCGGCTTAATAAACGCTGTCCCATAAGCACATCCGTATTCTACCCAGTGCCGGATTTCAGAGTACATCCTGTCAATCTGTTCCTGGAGCCATGTCGCCCTTGCGGATCCATCAATCTGGATGCCGATCGCAAGAGTGGCAAGCCGGGCAGTTTCAGAACAAACAGACTTTGCAAAGTTGATCGTCTTGATCCTGTCGTCCTCATCCACCCAGTACGGTGTACCTCTGTATATATTCGCACATTTCTGTATCATCGCTTCCATCACAGGGGATTCGATCACCTCTGTCCGGAAGTCCTGTTCTGCCTGATTCTTGAAAAACATCCCTATCCACCTTTTTATCGTTGATATGATTCCCATTTAGTCACCTGCTGTTATCTTCTTTCCGCATACCGGACAATAGTTAATCTTGTACGGACTGGTGGTAACACTTCCGCTTGCATTTTCCGGACGTATATGCAGCATACAACCAAACCGACAGCATTCAGAATTTTCTTTCCAAAATTTCACTTTCTTGCAAAAATCACATTCCTGCATCATGCACTGTGCCCCCTTCTCGTCCATAATCTCTCTGTAGCATATCGCGCGGCATCGATCAGGTGATTATCTTTGTCCGGATAACCGCTGATGATATTCCCTTCTTTGTCCCGCTCATACTCATACTTTTTGAACTCATCCCGCGCGTTCGGTGTTCTGGCAGGATCAATAACAAGTTTTCTTCTCTGCCACCACTTCATTGAGTACTCAATACTGCCTGGCCCCTTTATAGCAGCTCTGGCAGGAAGTCCGAAATCTCTGTAATCATTTACGGATTTCGGCTCTGCACTGTCACAGGTAATCTCATAATCGTTATATTTCCGGCGTTTGATTTCCCCTGCCGTCCATTCATTTGATTTCTTGTTTTCGTACATCTCATCAATGAAATAGATCGTTTCCCGCGCCGCATCGTAGTAAAGGCGAATAAAAGCATATTTATCAGGCATCCAACCCCAGTCTACACCCTGATAGATTCTGTCAAAGTGGCTGATTTCTTCATCTGTGATCGTTCTTTCTTCGATATACTCAAAAACGTTGCCGCCATTACCATTGGCATGTCCCAGGTACTCATTGTCATATGCATCCGGGTTCGTTTCTTTCAGATGTTCCGCATCTTTCAGGAACATATCACCAAGCCATTCCTGCTCTATTCCCAGATCAAGGTATGTACTATGCTGAACCATTGCACTCTCGTCTTTTTCTTTCGCCTGTGTTGTGTACTCATTCGCCCAGTTATTCTTGCTTCTTGGCGGGTTGAAAGACTTAAACTTATATGCTTCATTACCGCCACGGATAGCAGACTGCTGAATGTTTCGGATTTCCTCAGGACCGGCGAACTGATCCAGTTCCTCAAACCAGACAATGCCAATATACCCAAACTCTGGCTTGATAGATTTAATCTTTAACGGGTCATCGGCACCACGAAAATAGATTTTCTGACCGGTTGCCTTGTATGTAATCTCCATAGGAGATACTTTGCAGGCAAATTCCTGTGACAGATTCAGCTTATCCAGTGCCCACTTCATCTGGGCATAAACAGAATCTTTGATAGTGTTGCCTACTTTTCTCAGAATCAGCGCGTGCATGTTCGGATTATTCTTAATCAGTTCCGGAATAACCAGAGATACTGTAGATGATTTCATGGATCCACGACCACCCGGAAGAATATACTCTGAATGTTTCTTTGCCCGGATATCCCGGATCATTCTGTGAAACACATCCGGGACGACACTCAGATCAAGGTGATAGACTTCTTGCAGTCGAGCTTTCTCTGCTATCCTCTGCTGTTCTTCCTTTGCTTCTTTGATAGCGAGTGCCTTTTCCAGATCATTCATGGACTTAAGCTGATCGGAGAAGTCAGGGGCAAAGCCAAAGGAATCAGTCAGTTCTCCCCTTGCGATCATAGAACGGCGTTGCTGAATCTCTGCCAGTGACATGATGTCAGTGCCTTTTTGCTTTTCGATAAGGGACTGTTTTTCGGCTATATACTCTAAAATGTTAGCTTTTGTTAGATTCTTTGCTCCTGTTATTCTTGCATTTTTCTCAGCGTATCCAGCTTTTATTGCGGCATCAGTGGCATTCCCGCCATTCTTTATATACTCGTCAGCAAACGCTTTCTGCTTAGGCGTTAATCCCATCTAATCACCCCTGTCTATTTCCATTCTCTGCACGCCTCCCATATCTCCTTTAAGCACATCACCACATCATACTGGGATGCAGTCCGCATAATCTCATGATCACAGGTCTTCCAATTCCCCCACTTATTCTGATAAAATACTGGCGTTGATACAATCGTAACTGTAATAAGTCGCTCCTGCTCCTTGCTGTAAAACTGTGATGTTCCAATCTTTATAACCAGTCCAGTAGACAATATAGCTTTCTGTAATTTCTTTGAGATTGCTTTTAAGTTCGCCACATTATCACCTCTGTAGGTAAAATATTGCTATAATATCACTTCTCACAATATCATATCATGCAGAATGGGATTTCTGAGGTGACATGTTGACGTAAAAAAAGAGAACCGGTTTAATCCAGTCCTTTGAAATCATTATTTTTTACGTATTTTACGTATTTTCTATTGACATTACGTATTTTACGTGTTACTATATACTTGTAAGGAGGAAACAATACAAATGAGATTTCGAGAAATTGAAAAAGTAGTCCTCAATGATGGTTGGAAACTGGTGGATGTGAGTGGTTCACATCATCAATATAAACATCCAACCAAACCGGGAAGAGTTACAATCCCGTTTCATCGAGGCGACATACCTCAAAGGGTTGTCAACTCCATACTCAAACAGGCGGGTCTCAAATGAGACCTGCTCCCCATAAAGAAAGGAGCGTTACCATGAATTATATTTATCCTGCTGTTTTTTATCCAGAAGAAGACGGACGTTACTCTGTCATCTTCCCGGACCTCAACGATCTGGCAACTTTTGGAGATGACCTTGCAGATGCTTTCGCAATGGCTCAGGAAGCTTGTGGTCAGTATTTATTCACATCCTTGCGCGACGGCGATGTTCTTCCTGATCCAACTCCGATTGATAAAGTCAAAAAAGATGAAGATGCTGCACTTGTCAACCTAATCTGTGTTAACCTGGATGAATTCGCCCGTGCATACAGCGACAAAGCTGTCAAAAAGACTTTAAGCATTCCTGCATGGCTTAATACCGCGTGTGAAAAATATGGTATCAACTATTCAAAAGTTTTACAGGATGCATTGATCGCCAAAATCCAGGCACATTCATAACTTTATTATAGTACAAGGGCGACACCCATTTCTGGATGCCGTCCTTTTTTAATTCCACTTCAATTTCCGCCCGCACCGGAAACCACAAGTTCTTGTGCATCCAATGCAGCACTGTTCCATGCACGGCTCTATATCATCGCCCTCTTGTATCGCGTCTAGTATCAGACTTTTTGTTTCAAACATCCGCTCGCATCCAGTATCTCTCATGTACTCACAGGCATATTCGTTGATTTTTCTGCCCTCGGATTCCGCTATGCAAGCATCACATCCAATAGATTCTTTGAGAGTGCACATTGTATATCCATCCTGAAAAATACTTATATTTGCCCTGACACACCATTCTACAGTCTGCCCTTCGTATTTTACATAATGTTCGCATTTTCGCTCGGGATAAAATGTACCGCCTCTGCACCAATGTTCCTGCTCTCCAGGCTTCTTCCAGTCGCTCCACAATGTTCGCGGTGTTTGGTCGGGAAATAATTTGCAAAACGGTTTCACCTTTGCCCGATGATCGTCCCAACAGTCACCATAGGGGCATCTGGAAGACCACCAGAACAGGCAGTTTTTACAATAACATTCTTCACATCCCATTGCCATTTTAGGATGTTCCCGATGTTCCATCCATTCAAAGATTGTTATTTGACCGTTCATGATTCTCCCGTAATCTTATCAATACAAGCATTCCAGCCTTCCGCATGTCCGGCGTCAAATGTATTTACCGGATAATCTCCTGTATCTTTCTCTGACAGTTCCATCAGCGGACACCAATCTTCTGCTTTTACTACATATGAATTATCACTTATCGCTTTACTCATTCCGGCACCTCCTGCAATAATTCTGAATTGTCGAAAACATTTCCAATAACGACCACTTTCTTCGACCAATACGAAAAATCTTTTCGATAATTGGTTTCTTCTGGAAAATCTACGCAAAATCCTAAACTTCCATTCCCGTATTCTCCAAATTCCACGGTAGCTGCAACTGTGCCATACTGGACGATATCATTCTCCCAGATTCTCTTTCCGTTCTTATCGGTCAGTCCTGTATACTGGCAAATGGTTTCTTTATCTACTTTGTGCCAATTCTCAAAGCCTAAATCTTTATCATTGGTTAAAGTAAACATATCGCTATTCTCAACTGGAATAATAATTGCTTCAAACTCTTTATCTGCATCTACCGAGAAAATCAGATTTCCCTCTACCCATTCGCCGTTGCCCAGTTTCTTTCCTCTGAAAAGTATGTCTCTCATTTTCATTCCCCTTTCCACAGTC
Source organism: Blautia sp. MSJ-19 (assembly GCF_018918125.1). Lineage (GTDB taxonomy): Bacteria > Bacillota > Clostridia > Lachnospirales > Lachnospiraceae > Blautia_A. The sequence continues at coordinate 11,593 of NZ_JAHLQA010000034.1, read as the reverse complement.
CCAGCAACCGCATCTGATCATACATCTCCGCAAGCGTCTTTCTCTTGTATGCATAGAAATCTCTGCGGTTGATCGGAACATATCTCTCGAGTGTCATACTGTCGTACCCCTTCTGGTGTAGGATGCCGTAACTTATCAGCTCCGCAAGCCCTTTAGGGCAGGCTGACAGGGCGGCACTATAGAGGATGTCTGTGTATTCTTCCGGGAAATCCTTGAGCATGTTATTCAGTTTTTCAATGTCGTCTGCTGGGATCCCGTAATCTCTCAAGTGCTTGTGCCTTGTCAGCATGATCTTCTCCTCTCTTATTTGTCCGGATGATTCTTGCTATATGCGAGTGCAACGCATATAAGCCCAGCAGCTCCGGTTACAATACCGACTAAAAAGCCTAATGTAAAGTTAAACATTGTTCGTTTTCTCCCTTCTTTTCCGGCAATACCTCCGGATAATCAAATATTGTCATTTGTACTGGTGGAATGTCTTCCCACTCAACTCCAATGTAATCAAGTACTCTACCCCAGCCATATTTCTCGCCAGTCTTCGGATCTGTACAACAACGATACATCCAAAACTCCCAGGCTTTCGGATTTCTTTCCCTCAGTCGGTCGAATCTATGTGGACGCTGTTCCAAATGAATTCCGAATCCACACATTTCACAACCGGTTCTCTGAGCACCTGTCGTCCTCAACACTCCAATGTCATTTTCTTCGATCACTCCATATATCGCCGGAATAATTGAATCTACTGGTACGTATTCCTTAAGACTTCCATTTTTGTTTCTTCCATAAGGCTGTTCATGGAATTTTCTTTCGAAGTAATCCAAATGCTCGTGATACCATTGGTCCATCGCCAAGGCAAGCAACAATATATCCTGCCTCAAAAAAATCGCGAATGGTGCAGATCTGATTACTGTCTTGCCATAATAGTTACAGCCATGCTCGATCAGTGCTTCCTCTCTCTGACCGCCTTCACTGGCCATCATTCCAAGATACGGTGCGCTGTTGTGCTGCTTCGCCCAGTCATCACAAGGTTTTTCCTTGAGCCAATAGCAGCATTCCTTTGATACCTTAATCTCCGGATCAGGCTTTCCGTAGTGAGTACCCTCATTCTCGTTCTCATAGCCGCCAAATTTATTGAGCCATTTCTTAGGGAGCTGCATTCTGCTGTTTTTGGCAAAATGTCCCTGTGCTCCGCACTCTCCTGTAATGATCGCATGTCGCACTGTTTTATTATCCGGTGTAGGATTCTGGAGAAGGTTGATCCTGCCGGCGATCTTTTTACTTATAACCGGAAATCCAACCTCATTGAGAACCTGAACCTTGCTTTTGTATGATCGAACAATCTCAATCCCCAGTGCCTTATGTACTCTCTGGATACTGACATCTTCTACATGTGTTACTGAAATAGCTGGAACTTCGATTCCAATGCTCAGCAGCCAGATATACAGTGTGATACTATCTAAGCCTCCAACACTGACATGACAATTCATATCTCTGCTTAAAAGTTCCTCATAAAACAGCCAGGCTCTTCGTGCCTGTCGTTTCAGTTTTATCTCATAAGGCAGATTCTGCAATGCTGTAAACCTTGCCCGCTGTTCCTTTTTCTGCTGTTTCCACTCTTCTGTAGATAATTCATTTTTCATTTCTTCAAGAAGCCCGGTATACCCTTGCCCCGGCCGGAGGCTGGCTCCTTTCTGTTTTTATACTTCTACTTCGTTATCTGCTGGCATCTGAAATACCATTTTCTTCATAAGCACTTCTCCAATAGCTTTAGCCAAAAGTTCTTTCTCTTTTGATGCTGATCCTTCCGCAAACATTTTTCCAATATTTGGCACAGTCATTGGAATTAACTCTGCATCTGCATAAGCCCTCTCAATCATATCCAGCACCTTGAGAGCTTTTTCTTCGGTGGAATAGTGCCCGATAATATAATCTTCACACGAATACGAACATATAACTTTGATAGCTCCTTCAATATCCATAATACCGATCACAATCGAATTGTCCAAATTGATTAATGTTTCTCTGTCCTGACTTCTGATTAGCATCTTATTTCCTCCTCAATTATTCCATCTGATCTCCAGATCAATTCCCAACTGTTCCTTGATACTGTTGATATAGTCCGGCCATGTCGCCAGATCATCCGCAAGATACTCAGCTCCCTTGTCCATGCCGTCCATAAATCTCTGACAGCGTATCTGACCGAAACCAAAAGTATCATGCAATACCGCGATTCCAAGAATCGTAAATGTGTCTAAGGTCATCTCTTTAATCTTCTGGGATGCCTTGTCCAGATCCTTTGTTGCAAGAGATGTATGTACACCGGTGATATTTCGGAACTTTATTTCCTTCTCCAGTGCTTCAATCCCCCCCTGCTTCACTATCCTGAGAGCAAGGTCAAGACCATCTTCACGGCCTCGCTCATATTCACGCATCTTGTTCATCCGGCTTTTCTCCTCTTTGCCAAATATTCCAGCTGACGTACCGTTTCCAAAATCACTGTTGTGTATAATTCTGTGTTACTCTTCCTGATCAGCTCTTCTGCTGTACCTGTAAGTTCCTTCCAGGCTCTGTCATCTTCAACCAGAATACTGTTATACTGTTCATATAGATTTCTTGCTTCCGGGTATAACTCCCAGAGCTTTATTAATTCCTGTCCTGTCATAATTCTTCAATCCTGATATAAATTCCCGGTACCTGTGACCAGAATTTTTCTACGATCTCCGATGCCACAAGCGCGTCATCCTCCCAGAAACCAACTCTGGTCATGCAGTCCTTCAACAGCTTCTGCAAATTATCTGTGTCTGGTTTCGTGATCCGGTATGATCCATTGCCATGTTTACCATCATCAGGAAAACACCACTTCGTTACCAATCGAACACCGTTTCGATATGGTTCTTCCGGAACTTCCTTGCCAAGATATGCCATCAGTTTCTGTCTGGCAGCTTTCAGCTCTGGTGGATCATAAAATATCGGCTTCCCCTTTACGACCGTAACCTTGTGTTCCTGATGAGTTACTGTCGGAGGATTCATTGCTAAAAAAAATTCAGTCTCCAAAATTTTTCAACTCCTTCTTTTGGTGCTCAAGGTATGGTGCCCACCTGAGTGCGGGGTGGGTGGTCGTCGTGCGTAAGCTTGTCGCACGACTACCTACCCCCGCTAGGTGGGGGTACGCACATACATATATACGTAGTATATAGTTGTGCACGCACCCTTTTGTGCTCTGCACATAACCAGAAATTTATGATTTTGAGCATGTATGCACATAACCATAAAAATTATAGTTATGCGTACTGTTCGCAATCTAGGTTGTGCTCAGTCTTGTGCACTCCTTCTTCTGATGTAGGCTTTACCATCATCACCCATATATTTTTCGAATTTTCTTCTTAATTCTTTCTTCTGTCTTTTGGTTTCTCCCAGCCACGAAAGCAGTTCTCTTGAATTTGTATCAAGAGCTTCGGCCAACTCCGTAGCCGATATTTCCCTGCCATCAAACTCAATATTCTGAAATGCAATCTCAAATTCATTCAGCTTACGCTCACGAGTTTTCTGAGCATTTTCTTTCCTTTTTTGAGCTGCTTTTTCCCACATCGGTTTTTCTGCTTCCAACTGCAGATCTCTAAGGCTTCCAATCTGATCAATACGATGTACCGGATAATCAAACCACAGATTGACCGGTTCGAACTTCGGAAACTCTCTGAGCGTACCCTCAATTCTCCATGCTGTTTTTGACTTTGCAACGTTCTTTGCGGCTTCTACCTGCCTCTCCAAGGCTATCATCTGCCACTTATCCAGATGTGCTCTGCAATAATCCATCATCTGTATACTGCTTAGCAGATCATCCCGTGAAAGATCATCCTGCCACTTGAAATGGGCATCCAGATAACTCTTGCAGGCTCCACAGATAGCCTTATTCTCTTCCTGTTTCATCAAAGCTTCTGTCGGTTCCAGCTCGATCAGATCCAGGAGTGCATCCGGATCACGGGCAAATACACCAGAACCAGAAGCACGGTCCATGGATTTCTTACCGCCCTGGCTGCCTTTGCTGTGGTGATGGCAGTAAATTACGGCACAGCCCAGCTCTGTACATACTTTATCAAACTGATTACAGAAGTTTGCCATCTGATCAGCACTGTTTTCATCACCGGTAATAACCTTATAGATCGGATCTATGATGATCGCTACATAATCCTTTTTGGCTGCCCTTCTGATCAGCTTAGGTGCCAGCTTATCCATTGGTACTGATTTGCCTCGTAAATTCCAGATATCAATGTTCTGAAGGTTCTCCGGAGCGATTCCCATAGATGTATAAACATCTTTAAATCGATGCAGGCAGCTTGCTCTGTCAAGCTCCAGATTGACATACATCACACGTCCCTGTGCACAATGCCACTGCATCCACTTCTTGCCCTCTGCAATGGCAATACACAGTTCTATCTGCAGGAATGACTTACCAGCTTTGGAAGGCCCAGCGATCAGCATCTTATGCCCTTTTCTGAGGACCCCCTCTATCAGGCATGGTGACAGCTCCGGCAGATTATCCCACACTGTTTCCAATCCTTCTGGTTCCGGAAGATCATCGTTCACACCTTCGATCCACTCATACCATTCATTCCAGGATGCTTTTCCCAGATTGGTATCTACAATGAACTGTTTCTTTTCTCCACGCTGCACACCAGGCATTCTGGACAATCTGGAAGGATTCCTGTTCTGTGTATCTACATCAATGCCATTCTTCTGGCACACCTCATAAAGGTAATCCACACGCTTTCTGTATTCGTTGTAATCTGCAGCATCCACACGTACAATCGCATGAAGACTTTTCTTTCCTGAATACACCAGGCATGCAATAGGAAGTTCCAGCTCACGAAGGATAGCATTCTGTTGCTCGATATCCATATGATCTGACTCAACCAGTGCATATCTATATTCCGTTACATTTTCATTCTTACAACCATTTCCGTCTAATGGATTGAAACGGATCCAGGCTCCTGCTTCTGGATTGTAATCGCCAAGTACTGCACCAATGTCTCCATCACAGCTGTTGAGCTGTTCAATAAGCTGTCCTGCAGTACGGTCCCATGAACCCTTCTGAGGCAGCCAGCGTGTACCTTTCTCATCCGTCTTTTCCCAGCTACCCGTCACATACCCTACATTCTCGCCTGCTTCAAACAGTGTTTCCAGGTATGTGATCAGCTGCTCTGCCGGGTTCCATTTCTTAGGTTCATGGACCTCTTTTCCTTCCAGCCAGTTCTTATCTACTACAACACGGTCACTGTCAACCTGAATGCTGTCGTTCCAGTCCAGTTCATGTCCTCTTTCAGGCACCCATCCATGTTCCATCGCCATCTGCACGATAGTTCCACCAGTTACCGGGGAAGAGGATCCTGAAAAGGTCCTCCACTTCCTTTCGCACTCTCCAGAATGATACCTGCTGAAATCTTTCTGGCTCCACTGATCCCAGACGCTGATCGGATAGCCTTCCAGCTTCAGTGCCATTCCGACATTCACCCAGTCCTGATAACTCAGGGAACCGGGATCGATGTATTCAATTATTTCTGCAAGGCTTGTCCTCTGCTCCATGTTTATGCTCCTTTATACTCCTGTGGTACAATATCTTCCGGTATTCTCCAGCCATTTCCGGCTATACGGTCAATCAGGTTCTTAGCTGTTTCAAACTGCCATGTCCCTACATGCCGGAAACCTTTTCCCTCCAGATAACGTATCTGTTTTGGAGTGCTGAGTCCTTCTTTCTCTCTTTTTTCCAAATGATCGAGAATCTTGGAAGCTTTCCCTGCGTTATCGATCTGATCAGGCAGTATCCCGAGTTTTTCAAGTCGTTTCTTTTGTTTATCAGATGGCGGTTCCATCTCCCAGCCAAATGATGGCACGTAGCTCGACAGATCTTCTGCCTGGATCGACATTTCGAACTGCAATGGATCCACAAGTTTCTTCTTTCGCCGTTTCATTTCCGCAAGCTGCTTTGCCAAAGCTTCTTCTCTTTGCGCCACAACATCTTCAGAAGCTTTTTTCTCTGCCATTTCAATATCGACAGGCCTGCCCGCTTCCTTTTCCAGGTTCTCTGTCATCTTCTGGGCGACTTCTGTACTCTCGCAAATCAGACTCGCCGGATGACACAGCTCATGTCTCTCTATATGCCAGAGAAAATCTAACAGCAATAAATGGTCTTTTCCCGTTTCCGGAGACAATCTGGTTCCCCGTCCAACCATCTGACAGTAAAGGCTTCTGACCTTCGTCGGTCTGAGGACTACGATACAGTCAACAGACGGGCAATCCCATCCTTCCGTCAGGAGCATAGAATTACAAAGGACATTATATTTCCCAGAATCAAAATCTTTTAAGATCTCAGCCCTGTCTTGACTGTCCCCGTTTACTTCTGCAGCACGAAAGCCATTTTCATTCAGCAGATCACGAAATTTCTGACTGGTCTTTACCAACGGAAGAAATACGACTGTTTTCTTATCCTGGCAGTAGTTCTTCATTTCTTCTGCAATCCCCTGCAGATACGGATCCAGTGCTGTGCCGATGTCACTTGCTTTGAAATCACCTGCCTGTACGGATACACCGCCCATATCAATCTTCAATGGAATCGTCAGTGCTTTTATTGGTGACAGATATCCTTCTTTGATTGCTTTCGGCAGTGTATATTCATAAGCAAGGGATTCGAAATATGCTCCAAGATTTTTCATGTCCCCTCTGTCTGGTGTAGCCGTAACACCCAGCACGTGTGCTCCTGAAAAATGCTGCAGCACTCTCTGGTAGCTGTCAGAAATACAGTGATGTGCTTCATCTATGATGATCGTGTCAAAGTAATCAGATGCAAAACTGTTCAGCCGTTTTTCTCTCATGAGAGTCTGCACAGAGCCAACAACCACACGGAACCATGTGCCCTGGCATGAGGATTCTGCTTTTTCCACTGCACAGCCAAGTCCCGTTGTCTTTTTCAGTTTGTCAGCAGCCTGATCCAGTAACTCTCCACGGTGAGCAAGTATAAGCACTCTGCTTCCCTGACGAACACAATCTTCTGTAACCTTCGCAAATACCACTGTTTTTCCGCATCCTGTGGGAAGGACCAGCAGAGTCTTTAACACTCCGCTGTCCCACTGCTCAAAGATCGCGTCTTTTGCTTCCTGCTGGTATGGTCTCAGCTCCATTTTTTAAAATCCCCCTGGTGTAAATGCCGGCTTTGATGCTTCTTTCGGATAAAGCTTGTCGATAAAATTATACTTCTTTGTCGGATCCTTGGTACCTGCTCTCAGTCCGATCTTTGCACGGGCAGTCTTACCCGGCAGTGCACTCCAGTCCATTCGAAGCTCCTCGCCCTCTTTTTTGAGTCCAACACCGCGGAACAGCTCTGACAGTTTCCACTCCAGACTGCTGTGCAGCACATAGTTCTCACGGATAGTTATCTCTCTATTCGGAGCATGTACATGAAAGTACACAACTGCCATATTGCATGCCGGAAGCTTTCCACTTCCAGAAGATCTGCTTCTGTCAAATTTCTCAATCGTTACATTGTAGTCACCTTCCGGAAGCGGCTCGAACTCCTGAGCATCTTCTTTAATAGTGTCATCCCATCCAAATTCTCTTCCTTCTGTTGCCATATCTCATATCCTCCTTAATTAAACGGTACTTCCTGTTTTTCTTTCATTTCCTTGATCATTTGATAAACCTGCTGCCATGCCCCGATCAGGCATCCATCGATAAACTCTTTATCATAGTCTCTGATCTTCACATCTGCAGGATAGTATCCTCTGGCAGCCACTACATTCTGGATGTCCCATTCATCTACGTGATTGGCTTCCATCAGATCACGCAGTGCTTTAGGGATTGCCGGATCCTGTGCAGGGAATGTTTTCTGTTCTTCCGTTTTAGTTGGTCCATTCAATGGAAGGTTCACCTGCTCACCTGCAGTATATGTCTGCTGAACCGGTGCCTGCGCAGGCTGTGTTGCTTTTGGCTTCTCTACCTGATATGCAGGCTGTGGTTCAACTTTTGGCTGTTCAGCTGGTCTGCTGTCATCAATGATATGTGCGATTGATGAAAAGCTGAACGGTACCTGCTCCGAAAGTCCATAGCGGTTCTTTGCATCCCAGCAGGCATGATGTGATGTATACATCACACGTTCCCCGCCCTGTGCTTTTCTTTTCTGCCCCTTATCATCAACAGCAATGGAAAACGTCTTATAGTTTGCAAACAGAAGCATATCCGCCCATTCTTTAATGAGTGGGGATGTCTGGGATGATGTTTTCTTTCCAAGTTTCAGTTCCCAGCGGTCATAAGCTCCCAGTTCATCCGGCTGTTCAAACTTACGGATCTGGGCATGCGCAGTCAACACGACATTTACACCTGCTTCAACAACTTCTGAAAGCCTGTTCAGAAAACGTCCCATTTCTTCCTTTGTATAGACGTAACCATTACCATAACCAAAGTCTTCAATGCCTGATTTCTGATGTTTATCACAGATACTCTGGATACACATGGATTCCGCCCAGTCAATGGTATCAATGACCAATGTTTTGCATACATCCGGATGAGACTTCACATACTGAATCTCATCCAAAAGCATCTGCCAGCTTGTAGGCTTTGGCAGTCTTGCCACATCCATGGAATTCGTGCTTCCTTCTGTATCGATGAACACCGGATCCGGGAACTGGCTGGCAAATGTCGACTTGCCGATTCCCTCCGGTCCATAAATAACTACCTTTTTTGCACATGGGATCTTACCTCTCGTAATCTCCATTTAAAATGCACCTGCCTTCCATTCTTTCTTTTTCGGTGTTTCCGGAATATCCTGTCCAACCACGTATCCATCTTCGATAATGATCGAACATTCATCACCTGTACTTACTCTTGTTGCGATTGCCTGAAGACCTTCTGCTTCCAGCCATTCACCAAACTCCTTCAAAGACTTCATATCCATTTGTTCCAGCTTGTCCAGAAGCACAAAACCACAGTTCGGATTCAGTTTTCTTACGATTGCAGTTGACACCTTTAACCGGTCAGAACCAGACATGTTGTCCCATTTCTGGCCTTTGTAGATTAGTTCACCTTCCTTAACAGACAGTTCTGGAAGTGGAAGTTCTGCCGAATCCAAAAGCTGTGCTTTTTTATCTCTGACAGCTTCAAGATCCTTTGTCAGTGAATTGTACTGATCACGATATGTTTTTGCATCGTCTTCTGCTTTTTCCTTGTCCAGATTTGCCCTGACTTTCCGGTTGATCTCTTCGATATTGGAAATGTTCTGTTCCAGCTCTTCTGTAGACTCATCATGCAAATCCAGTGCAGATTTTCTGGCGATTTCCAGATCATTTTCCACCTGGTTCTGCTCTGCCAGAAGAACCGTCATCTGTTCATTGATACGCTGATACTTCTGCTCCAACTGGTGCAGATGCTCACGCTTTCTCTGATTTTCTCCATTTCTTGCAAGGATTTCCTGCTGTTGCCGGATCAACTCAGAGGCAGATACAAGGTCTTTGGGTGCATCTGCGAAATATGGCTGTTCCTTCGCAAACTTCTCTTTCTGGTCTGCAGTTCGGCCAATATATAAGCGTTCCTGATAAAGCTCTTTTTCCTGCTGTTCAAACTGAGTAAGCTGCGGACCAACACCAATGATCTGTAAAAGGATCTTTGCTTTTTCCGCGCCAGAAGCTTCCATAAATTTAGGAAGATCTAATGCAAGCTGTTCCACAAATTCATTAAGGAGCTGCTGTCCTGCCTTCTGTCCATTTGGATCAGTGACTTTCAAGGCACTGTTTTTTCCTTTACGCTCCACAACAAGACCATTATTCATTACGATATGTAATGTAGGTGGAATTACAGAACCTTCTCGTGTTGCCTGTGATGGTTTGTAGCGTTCTCCTCCAAGAGCCCATGCAATGGAATCAAGAACAGAAGTCTTTCCCTGATTGTTATTTCCACCAATCACAGTGAGACCATTTGCTTTTGGTTCTACTTTTACAGCCTTGATACGTTTGACATTCTCAATCTCCAGCTTATTGATCTTCATGCTCATCTTTCCTCTTCCTCCTCTTTTTTAGCCGCTGCATTATGTACCATTGTGTGTAAGATATCTTCTGTAGTAAATGGAACTGACTTTACAAGGCTTTCATCCAGTACTTTGTACATTGCTTTCAGAATCTCGTTAAATTCACGAATCAGATTATGTGAATCTCCCGCCATTTCCAGTTTCATTCCATTCTCAATTTTCTCAACTTTAATCATTGACTTTTCCTTTCTACCCTCATACAATGAAAGGGTGATAAACTATTGTTAGTGGGTCCTCCTGAGTTGCCGCTCTGAGGATCCTTTTTCGTTACGCATTCCATACACGCCACCTTTTGGCTATGCACACTATTCCAATCAGTGCCAGTGCTCCGGCAAGCTGATCACCAACATTGTTCCAGATCCAGAATGGAAGAAAGCTCGCAGAAGCTCCAATCAGGATGGAATCAATTAAATCTCTCATGTCAGTGCCTCCAATATCTCACTCTCTGGAAACTTCAATCGGATAAACAATTTTCTGAGTTCTGGATAAGTGAATTTCTCTGGATATAATTTTTTCTCTCTGTATGTTCTCACTGCCATTCCAGTAGCAGCAGCCATCTGAGCATCCGATACTCTTTCAGCTTCCATGCGCTTCAGGATGTTTCCTTTAAGGAGAACGTACTTTTTTTCTTCTGATGTGTACTGAATTGCCACATCTCTCACCTCTCTTTCCTTTTTAGTCGATATTTGTCGAACTGCTTTTTCTCACCCCGCTTTCTTTTCCATATTTTCAATTGCGTCTCTGCTTATGAGAAGTTTTACTCCTGTACGCATCAGCTCTAGGGATTTCTGATCCAGATGCTGCAGGTTTTCTGTAATTTCGCTCAAGAGAGTTTTTCTTTCTTCTGTCATCACGTTCACCTCTTTCTTATTTTTTCGATTTCTGTCTATTCTAGTTGTACATATTGTGTTTTATGTTGTATCCTCCTATACTGTAATTACAGGCACTGCCATGCCTGAATACTTAGACTAAGGAGAACAATATGAACGAATCTTCCATTTCTTTAATAAGTCACTTCTTCACAAAAGCGAACATCACGCTTTTACTTTCTATCATCGGCTCATTTGGTACTCTTATTACCCTCTATACCAAACGAAAAAATCTAAAAATCCAAGTCAGCAATGTTGCTTACAAAAAAGACCAAAAGCAAATGCTACTAGATATTACCTTTGAGAACCGTTCTCAGCTTCCCATTGCAATAACTGATGTGCATGTTTTTCTAAACAATCATGAATTAACGGTAAAAAAATACCCTTTGTGTGTAGAAGAATATTCTCATTTTCATAGAAAGGAAGTTGTTGATCGTAAGTTTCTCTATAATCTTGAATTTCCCATTGCTATTCAGCAGTTGGGAGCTTCTGCTGGCAAAATGCTTCTTGAATTTTCTCCAGAAGAGCTTGAAAATCCCTCCACTCCTCTGATTTTTCAAGTTCATTCCACTCGCGGGAAGGTACAGCAAATTGAATTGCCGTGTGATCAGATAAAACATTTGTAACTGTGGCATATCCCTCGGTAGGAACTATATTG
>NZ_JAHLQA010000007.1 GCF_018918125.1 Blautia sp. MSJ-19 | reverse complement strand
ATCCATATCGAGTTCCTAACTTACGTCTTTTTTAGAAAATAAGCCGTAGGTTTATTAAAGTTACCCTTTTGTATCAAAATCTTTTTCAAATAACTCTTGACTATTTACCAAATTGCTTTTTTTACAAAGTGTAGAGAACTATACCGCAAATCTGGCGGAGGGTCAAGGGTTATTTGAAATATACACCGCTCCCGTTCGATCCTTATCTGTTTCAAATTGATTTGGATAAATCTTACTGCCTTCATAACCACATACGCCCATTCCCGGCGAATTACATATTGGTAACCACAAATCTGGAAAATAAAAATCATATTCATAAAATATATCGTCGCCAACATTTACAACATCTTTTAAACGATAATTCATATTTCTCAGTAATTATAATCTGAAAATATCTGCATATTCTTTTCCACAATATTTACAGATTCCTTTGGCTTGAACGGCCATATTATTTTTCCCGTATAAAAGTGTTTCTTAACGACATCCTTCTTAAAGATTATATTCTTTATAGAATTGCCTGTCCTTCTGCCTTAAGTTTTTCAGATTCCAGTTCCAGAACTTTTCCTCCCATGATATCACCTATTCCTTAAGTCCTTTATAAAAATACGTTTTCTTGCGTAAAATCCCAGTAGTCTTGCGTAAATTATAAAAAATTTACTCAAGCAAAAATTCTTTAATATCACTATTTAGTGACTATAGCTTGCATAAAACATTGAGTAACCTTGAATAATTTTTACTTAAGAATCCACGATGCTCGCTACTGATTACTTGAATCTGGATAAACAACTTCCTGTTTCTTTAGTGACGCTAAAGTTATAATGCTTCTATTTCGAGTATAGCATCTCTCAATTTTCAAATAAGCAAAAAATCGTGCGTTCAAAACGATTTCTGTATTTTCGCAAGCATTACTTTCACCTGTACTTCTTGTTTATAATATACGCAATATATTTTTCAACTGAACTCTTTGCTTCTATCGTTGCAATAATTTTCTCCGCTGGGTATAATAAAAAAAGACATTATATACCTCAAAGGAGAGATTTCATATGATAGAACAGCTCATTGCCGAAGCAACGGAATGTGATTTCAAAGTTGCTCTCGAAACGAGAAAGCTGGTTAAAAAGTGTCAGTGCCTTTTCCAATGGAATCGGCGGGACTCTGTTTTTCGGAATCTCTGATGACAGGAAACCTATCGGCTTATCCGATGTTCAAAAGGATGCTGAAGCGATCAGCCGCTTAATCAAAGAACGTATCACACCATTACCGCAGTTTATCTTAAAACCATTGCAGGAAGATGGTAAAAACCTGTTGGCACTGGAGGTTTCTCCTGGACGCAGCACCCCATATTATTACAAAGCAGATGGAGTGATGGAGGCATATATCCGCATTGGAAATGAAAGTGTAATTGCTCCAGACTATATTGTAAATGAACTGATCTTAAAGGGAACCAATCAGTCCTTTGACACCTTAATAACTGACTCTCCCAAAAAGGATTATAGTTTTACTCTTCTGGAGGCAACTTATCTGGAGCGGACCGGTCTTTATTTTGAACCATCCGACTATGGTTCTTTTGGTCTGATTGATAAAAATGGATTCCTGACCAACGCCGGAAAACTCATGACCGACCAGCACACGGTTTACAACTCCCGTATGTTTTGTACCAGGTGGAACGGCTTAGAAAAAGGATCCATCTTTGATGATGCTCTGGACGATAAGGAATACGAGGGAAATCTGATTTATCTGTTAAAAAGCGGCAGTGAATTTATTCGCAATAATTCCAAAGTCCGTTTTGTCAAAGAAGCTCAGTATCGCGTAGACAAGCCAGATTACGCTGAACGAGCTGTGACAGAAGCTCTTGTCAATGCCCTTATCCATCGTGATTACATTGTGCTTGGCAGCGAAGTTCATATTGATATGTTTGATGATCGTGTGGAAATCACATCTCCAGGCGGTATGTTTGGCGGTGGATCAATTCAGGAATATGATATTTACAGCATTCGTTCAATGCGGCGAAATCCTGTGATTGCTGATTTATTTCACCGTATGAAATACATGGAACGCCGTGGAAGCGGTCTGCGTAAAATCGTCAGTGAAACCAAAAAGCTGCCTGGATATACAGAGGCATATAAACCTAAGTTTTCCTCTACGGCAACAGATTTCAGGGTGATTTTGAAGAATGTAAATTACCATCATAGTCGCCCCATCATGGATACAACCCAAGTTAGGACCCAAGTCAGGACCCAAGTCAGGACCCAAGTTACCATTTCCGATAAAATCCTTACATTTTGTTCAACGCCTCATTCAAAAGCTGAAATTGCAGAACATTGTGGATATAAGAACACCAAAAACTTCACCAATAAATATCTACGGCCTTTACTTGATTCCAATACACTTAAAATGACCATTCCCGATAAACCCAAAAGCCGTAACCAAAAATACATTACCATTCATACCAAATAGCCAAGAAGCAGGACATAGGTCTCATCTCCCATTGTCCTGCTTCTTGTTCATTTACTTTATTATTCCATTTAGATATTAATATAAAAACCCCGGAACCAAAGATTCCGGGGTTGGATATACATCTGTATTCGAAAAAGCTTCGCTCCAGATTATCGTTTAGAGAACTGCGGTGCTCTACGAGCTGCTTTGAGACCGTATTTCTTACGTTCTTTCATACGTGGATCACGTGTAAGGAATCCAGCAGCTTTGAGAACTGGTCTGTATTCTGCGTCTGCCTCAAGAAGGGCTCTTGCAACACCATGTCTGATGGCACCAGCCTGTCCTGTGTATCCGCCGCCTTTAACGTTAACGAGAACGTCAAATTTGCCTTCTGTTTCTGTTGCAGCCAGTGGCTGACGAACGATAACTTTCAGAGTCTCTAATCCGAAGTATTCGTCGATGTCTCTTTTATTGATTGTGATTTTGCCTGTACCAGGTGTAAGGTAAACTCTTGCGATTGATTTCTTTCTTCTTCCTGTTCCGTAGAATTTTGCGCTAGCCAATGTCTCCTACCTCCTATTAAAATGTTAAGGTTTCCGGTTTCTGAGCTTCATGTTTGTGCTCTGGTCCGGCATAAACGAAAAGTTTCTTGTACATGGTTCTTCCCAGAGGTCCTTTTGGAAGCATACCTTTAACTGCCAGCTCGATAACCTTCTCCGGTTTCTTAGCCATCATTTCTTTTAATGTGGTTTCTTTCATTCCACCAACATAATCGGAGTGATGATAGTAAATCTTCTGGTCCATTTTCTTACCAGTTACTTTAACTTTTTCAGCGTTAACGATGATCACATAATCACCTGTATCAATGTGTGGTGTAAACTGAGGTTTGTTCTTTCCTCTTAATACGCTAGCAACACCAGATGCCAGACGGCCCAGTGTACAGCCTTCAGCGTCAACTACATACCATTTTCTTTCGATTTTATCTGGATTAGCCATATAAGTCTGCATGGTTTTACCTCCTGTTATTTATCAACGATAGTTTGTTTAATCACGAATTGTCGTGATATCATATATAATTCCTGGTGATCAGTGCAAATCTATACTGCGGAAATGTCCGAAACCGCTGATAAAAACACCTTTGCCGGGGCTTTGGCTCAGGAGTCATCGCACTACGTCACATTGGGTAATTCTACTATAACCCCTTCCATATGTCAACAGTTTTTTCCGGATTTTTGCAATTTTTTAATTATATTTTTTCATCTCTCGACAAACTCAGAAAAGCCATCATATCTGAAGTCCGCGTCAAAAATAGCCCCCAAAATCAGGGGGCTATCAAGTCTCAGATATTTTCCTCAGAAGAGTCCACGTCAATCAGCACTTTCATGGTTGTTTCTTTGTTATCATCGATGTACTGGTACGCTTCCAGGTAATCTTTAAATGCATACTCTTTGCTCATAAGCGGTTTTAACTGTATTTTTCCTTCGTTTACCAGACGGATCGCATCTACATAATCCTCATGACGATACATCATGGTTGTATTAAGATCCAGTTCATGATCATTCAATACGGCAAGATCCACCGTTGCCATTTTTCCAAAGACTGCAACCAGGATGATCGTACTTCCTTTTCTGGCATATTTTATTGCCTGTCCCATGGTGATATCATTGCCTGCACAATCATAAATCACATCTGCTTTGTCTTCGCCCAGACATTCTGTTAATGCCTCACCAAAATCCTTTTCTTTGGTGTTTACTGCAAAATCCACACCACATTTTTTCGCGAGCTCCAGACGATAATCGGAAACATCTGTAATCATGACTTTGTCAGCCCCAAGTGCTTTGCATGACTGAGCCAGAAGTATTCCTATCGGACCACATCCTAAGATTGCTACTTTAGCTCCTTTTATTTCTGGAAATCTCTTCGCTGCATGGACAGTTACCGCAAGGGGTTCGAGCATGGTGCCTTCACTGTAAGTCATGCTTTCCGGAATCGGTGTCACTTTTGACGCATCTACCGCAAAATATTCGCTTGCTGTTCCCGTTGTCTGGAATCCCATAACCTTCAGTTTCTCGCACAGATTGTATTTGCCGTGTCTGCATGGATAACACTCTCCACAGTATACCTGTGGCTCAATCGTTACTTTCTGTCCAACTTCCAGTCCCTGAACTTCTGAACCTAATTTGACAACTTTTGCGGATACCTCATGTCCCTGTGTTACCGGGTAGGAAGTAAACGGATGTGTTCCATGATATACGTGGATATCACTTCCGCAAATACCAATCTTCATAATCTTCACAAGAACCTGATCTGCCTTAATCTCCGGTACAGGAACTTCTCGAAATTCAATTTTTTTCGGTGCTGTCATTACCTGCTGTATCATATCATTCAACCACCTTTCTACTTTTATGCAAGTCCCCACCCACTGCTTATTGCTTTTCGCAATTAAAGCAGGGGACTTACTTTATTTTGTTAAAAATCTCGTGCAATTTCCGTCATTTTATCAAAACAGGCATCAAAGAATAAACGATACCCCTCACAGAAATAGTTCTTCCAGGTGCCATCTTCCAGCCTGTTTCTGTTTCTCTGACATCCACACCTGCACAGCTTCAAATATCTGCAGTTTTTACACTCCTCAGAGATTTTCAAAGATTCTTCCTGAAAGCGGATTTTTTTTCTGTTTTCATCCATCTCTCTGAACGTATCTGTATTGGCATTTCCCAGACAATACTCATCCATCATATAAAAATCACATGGATATACACTGCCGTCTGCTTCCAGCACATACTGTATCCCACAGCACCCTCTCTGGTCACAGGCTTCCGGTTCATACCCTTTGAGAATTCCTATGTAATTGTCAAACTGCCTGATATAAATTGCCCTGCCTGTATGAATATCTTCGTTCCATTTTTCAAACAGCCGGATCAGAAACCTTCCATATTCTGTCGGATCCAGCGAATAGTGCATTTTCCCTTTTTTCTGCTGCAATGGATCTATACATGGAATATACTGTTGATATTCAAATCCCTTCTTATTATAAAAACTATATATTTCATTGAGGTACCGGGCTGTCTGGTCATGTACGACCGTAAGAATGTTGTACGGCACTTCATACTGCTGCAGCATTTTGCAAGTTTCAAGAATGCGCTCAAACGTATCTTTTCCATCATGAAAATGCCGGTAACAATTATGTGTTTTCCATATCCCGTCCAATGAAATCCCAACAAGAAATCCACAGTTTTTAAAAAGTCTGCACCATTCTTCGTTTATATTTGTCCCATTCGTCTGAAATGCGTAAGTTACAGGAATGTTCTTTTTATTATATTTCGCCACATACTCCACTACTTTGTAGTAGAAATCAATTCCTCTCAGTGTCGGCTCGCCACCCTGAAATGCAATCGCACAACCGCCTTCTGCATGCGCAAGTGCTTTGCGGATAATATTCCGGGCCGTTTTTTCTTCCATCATTCCATAAAATTTCTGTGTTCTGTTTTCCTGTTCATCACAGTAAAAACAGTACTCACAGGTCATATTGCAGCTTCCGGATGCTGGTTTCATCAAAATACTGACTGGTGGCATTCTCTCATTCCTTTTCTTTTTTAGTACTCATTTATCAGATGCATAGAAAAATCCATATTTTTCATGATCGCACTGTCAAAATTTTTCTTGATCAGTTCATGCTTCAATACCTGATAAGATTCTTTGTTCCAGAGATTGTCGAATTCACATGGATCCTTCTCCAGATCATACAGTTCTCCGAAGTCTTTGCCATGGTAATTCACGATCTTGTATCTTCCATCAAAATACATTGTAGCATAAATGTCTTCATGTGTTCCTTTCAGACAATGATAAAATTCGGAATAAACGGAATCCTTATGATAATCTTTGTCTGCTGCTCCTGTCAGAATAGGAACCAGACTCTTTCCCTGCATAAAATAAGGTACTTCATAACCGGCAAGTTCCATCAGTGTCGGAGCCAGGTCAACCAGTTCCACCAGTGCGTTAGATTTTACGTTCTGAAGGATTCTTGACGGGCATGAAATAATCAGTGGCACATGTGTAAGTGCTTCATAAAAATAAGCACCTTTCCAATATAAACCATGATCTCCATTCATCTCACCGTGATCACTCATGTAGATCACAACTGTATTTTCTCTTTCTCCGGTCTTGTCCAGGTAATCCATCAATCTGCCGAACTGATCATCTACAAGTTCTATTTCTGCATAGTAATCACGAAAATGTTCTCTCTTTTCATAATCTGTCAGTTCCGGGAACGGCTCTGCCTGTCCCTCCTGTCCGCCAATATAGAAATCTCTCTGCTGATGAGGCGGTTTGTTTTCCAGTTCGCCTTCTTTCCAGAGCGGCAGCGGCATATCTTCTACTTTGAGTTTATCCTTGTATTCCTGCGGTGGATCGAGCGGCGGATGCGGGTCATACGGATTCAGACTTATCAGCCACGGTCTGTCTTTTCCTTTATTTTCTTCAATAAATTCTATTGCTTTTTCCACGCACCAGGTGGTCTGATGGTACTCAGCCGGAACCCCGACTGTCTTTCCGGTAAAGTTCGGATTCGGAGTCGGCGGCCAGGTTGCCATACTGGTATATTTTCCACCATAGATATCTGCCCATTTCAGCCCTTTTTCTTTCAGCCAGTTCTGATAGCAGTTTTCTCCGTGCAGCCAGTCATCATTCGGATGTTCACTCCACTGTACATAAGTATATCCATCGTCTGTTCGGTTTTCCATTCTGCCCTGTGCGGATGTCAGATGCAGTTTTCCTGACAAACCACATACATACCCTTCATCTGCCAGAAGCTTTGTAACCAGTTTTTCATCCTTTGAATAATTATCATTTCCATTATAAAAAGCTTTTGTGGTTCTCGGATAACGTCCTGTCAGAAAACACGAACGACTTGGGGTACACACAGGTGCCTGCGTATACGCTCTCGTAAATGCAACACCCTCACTGACAAATTTATCAATATTCGGTGTCTTAATGTATGGATTCCCCAGACAACCGATCGTATCCCATCTCTGCTGATCCGTACAGAACCAGACAATATTCAATGGCTTCTTCTGTGCCATAGCATCATCCTCCTAATTCATAAATTTGAATATATTGAATACATTTATAAAAATAATCACGATCATTAAAATGATGAAAAGTTTCTCTACTGTCTTTTCTGAGATTTTCTGATTCAATGCTCTTCCCACGATTCCTCCCAGAATACCGCCACCAGCCATAAGTATCAGAATTCCAATAGAAAATTCCGGTATTCTGCCTGTAAAAAGTGACAGCAGCAGACTTGTTATCTGTGAAAAGAAAATGATATACAGTGAATTTTCGGCTGCTGTCTTTGTATCCATGGAAAAAAAGTAAAACAGCACTACCAGATTGACCGGACCGCCTCCAATGCCAAGAAATGAAGACATGATTCCCAAAAGCAGTCCGATAATGATGCAGACTCCTGCAGCCCTTATATTTCTGGTTGCAATTTTTTTCTTGTACACGGTGTACAATAAAGTGCCCACTGTAACAAGTAAAAGGCATCCAGCCTGCACTGCACCTATTTTGTTTTTATCAGGACTTAAGGCCGTTGCAAATGAAAACAGCCATTTTCCGATAATCCCGCCTGCCGAGGCTCCAACAGCCAGAGGAAACCCTATTTTCTGATCTATGCAGGACTTTTTGCTGCATTTGCTTTTGAGGACCGAGTATGTGGTCATCGAAAGCACTGTACACCCAGACAGAAAGCTGATGGTCTCAACATCGAGGATCCCGAATGCATCCAGCACAGGTTTTATGATCACACCACCGCCAATGCCGCAGATCGCACCGACAACGGAAGCCCCAAAACAGATCAGACCAAATAACAGAAAAATCATTTGTCTACCTCATTTTCAGTCCTATGCGGTCATACAGTTCCTGTGGTGCTTCATTTTCCTCCATAAGTTCCTGCATAGCCTGTAGCATTCTTTCTTCCACTTCCTTATCTGTAACAGAGGTATTCTGATCCGGATCATTCTTCAGGTCAAACAACAGATCTCCATATTTCATGTGTTCTTCATACTGATAGCACGAATTGTTCGGAGATGTTGCCCCGGATGCCGGTATCTTCATAACCGGTATTCCTTTTGTAAATCCAAAGTCTTTTACCATTTCAACATCTGCTGCCTGAAGTTCTTCTACAGAAAACGGTTCAAACATATGTAATGGAACAATCGTATAGTTATTCAGACAGTCCTTCTCTTCTCGTCCGGCACGCATGTATACATATCTTCCATCTGTAATATTGACATGCTTTCCGAAGTAACCAAACAGAATGTAATCGTGAATTGTCTCTTCATTCTTTAATACAGGGAAAAGTGATCTTCCTTTCATATCAGATGTCGGTGCAATTCCAAAGTAATCCAGGATCGTAGGTGCAATGTCAATCGTCTGGCAAAGCTGCGAACGTCTCTCACCCGCACAGCCAATTGCAGGATTCCAGATAAAAAATGGTGTATGAACGATCTGATCATAATTAGGCATATAGTTTTTCCCGAAGAAGCCATGTTCACCCAGCATGTATCCATGATCTGTATTGACGATCAGCATGGTATCTTTCCACATATCATGTTCATCCATAAAATCCAGGATTTTTCCAAAGTATGCATCTATCATCGAAAGAACTGCCCTGTAATTTGTTCTTGCTTCATTTACTTCTTCTGAATCTTCACTCACTTCTCCATAAAAAGGCCAGTCAAACGGCTGCTCTTTATCCGTATACATTTTTTTGTATTTATCCGGCACAAAATAAGGTTCATGAGGATCAAAATATTCTATATGTAAATACCAGTTATCTTCCTGATAGTTTTTTTCAAGAAATTCAAGTCCTGCCTGACACGTTTTCACATGCGGATGGTTTTCTTCTCCCTGCATGTACTTTCTGTTTACTTCATCCTGACGATGAAGATCTATGTTTTCTTTAAATCCTTTTGCTTCGCCTTTCCAGAAGTCTCCTTCCTGGCCTCTTATCATCTCACATGATGCAAACTTGGTATGATAAGTACTTCCACCTTCCTGCCAGTAATGCGCGTGATCTGTCACACAATGCGTATATATTCCGTTTTTTCCCAGCATAGATGCAATAGAATCATCAAAAGGTTCCAGTGGTCCCCAGCATCTGTGCAGGAAATTGTATCTGCCTGTATGAAGTTCTCTTCGTGCAGGAATACAGGGCAGACTTCCTACATAAAAATTATCAAACGTAACGGTTCTTTCCGCCAGTCGGCGAAAATTCGGCATGATCGACAGATTATCTCCATAATTTGGAAGGTATTTTCTGTTCAGCGAATCATACATAACAGTAATTGCCCTCATAGGTTCACCTCTCTACCACCATTTAATCAATTCTGTAACTTCATTTCTCAGTTTAACAAACTCCGGTGCCGCAATGTCTCTCGGTCTTGGAAGATCATTGATCAGTGTTTTCTTTACCGTAGTCGGTTTGTTGGTAAGAATCATAATCTTATTTCCAAGATAAACTGCTTCTTCAATATTATGGGTAATAAACAGAACCGTTGTCCCTGTCATCTGCCAGAGTTTTACCAGTTCATCTTCCAGCTTAAAACGAAGTTCGATATCCAGCTGTCCATATGGTTCGTCCATCAAAAGGAGCTCTGGCTCCGTTGCAAATGCTCTTGCAATACTCACTCGCTGAAGCATACTTGCCGAAAGCTGTTTCGGATAATATTTTCTGTATTTTGTAAGACCTACGATTTCCAGATATTTGTCTACCTGTTCTTTTTTTCTTGCTTCAGGAATTTTCTTGATATCAAGGCCAAAACGGACATTTTCTTCTACCGTAAGCCATGGCATGGTGGAATCTCCCTGAAAGATATACGCAATATTCTGTTTTTTCGGATCTACCTGTTCTCCATTTAAAAGAATTTCTCCCTCTGTAATGTCATAAATCTTTGTAAGACTGTTCAGGAACGTTGTTTTTCCACAGCCTGTAGGACCAACTACACACAAAAGATCTCCGTCCTCTACATCAAAAGACATATCATTTAATACAAGTAGGTCTCCAAATTTCTTTGTCAGATGATTTACTTTTACTTTCGCCTTTTTTTCACTCATTGTATACCATCTCCCTATAATGTACTGTCCAGAACACTGGTTATCTCTTTACGGAGAGCCAGGAATTCCGGGGAAACCAGATTTCTCGGTCTTGGCAGATCAATAATATATTCTTTTTTTACGGTTGCCGGGCAATTCGTAAGCACCAGAATTCTGTCTGCCAGATAAAGAGCCTCTTCAATATTATTTGTTACAAAAATGACGGTTCGTTTTTCTGCTTCCCAGATTCTCTGCAACTCCTCCTGCATCAAATATCTTGTCTGCGCATCCAGTGCTCCGAACGGTTCGTCCATAAGCATTAATTTTGGTTCATTGCAGTAAGCCCGTGCAATACCAACTCGCTGTCTCATACCTCCTGACAGCTGCACCGGGAAAGACTTCTCAAATCCATTCAGGCCAACAAGATCAATGTATTTCTGTGCGCGCTTCTGTCTTTCTGCTTTGGGAACTCCCGCCATTTTTAAGCCATATTCCACGTTTCCCATTGTAGTCATCCATGGAAAAAGTGCTGTCGACTGAAATACAACTCCTCTGGAAGGATCCGGTTTTGTAATTTCTTTTCCCATAAATTTCATGCTTCCGACCGTTGCTTTTTCAAATCCGGCAATCATATTAATGATCGTTGTCTTACCGCACTGTCCAGGTCCGAAAAGAACCAGAAATTCGTTTTCTCTTGCTTCCAGTTCAAAATTTTTAACTACCGGATGTTCTCCCTCCGGAGTAATAAAGGTTTTGCTCACATCTTTACATTCTACAATAATATTGTGATTTATTTTCCGCTCTTGTTCCATCGGCATAATACATCCTCCGCTCTTCGCATTATAATCGCCAGAATATAACCAACAACACCGATCATCACGATTCCGGAAAGGATCTGTATCATGTCATTGTTATTCATTCCGGCTACAATCATCCAACCAAGACCTTCTGAAGATCTTACCATCTCTGCTGCCAGTACGGTTGCCCAGCTGCTTGAAATCGCAACCTGTAATCCTGCAAAAATATTTGGTACAGAAGCAGGAAGCACGATCGTAGTAAAGATTTTACGTTCACTTGCGCCAAGCATTCTCGCTGCATTGACAATTTCCGGATCAACACTTCTGGCTCCTGCCATAGAGTTTAATGTTGTATTGGAAAATGATGCCAGGAAAATCAGGAAGATCTTCGCATCTTCTCCAAGTCCGAACCAGATAATGGAAATCGGAATCCACGCGATCGGAGGAATCGGGCGGATAATTCTGAACAGCGGATTAAAAATCGCTTCCGCAACCCGATACCAGCCCATCAAAAGTCCAAGTACCACACCAACTACCGAACCAATGATAAATCCGATCATTACTCGCATCAGACTGTATCCCGCATGTGCCAGAATACTATGACGTCCGACTTTTCCTACAATGCCTGCGCCTACAGCTTTTAATACATCAACAGGTCCCGGAATGAGTAACCCAAGCTGTGTAGCCTGTGTTCCCCAGTACCATAAAATGACAAATGCACCTATGGAAATCACAGCACAGACAGCACCTATTGATTTTTCAGATAGTTTTTTTCCGTTTGTCATTTTGCATTCATTCCTTTCGCAACATGAATTTCCACCAGATGCAGCAATGCATCAAATACTGCTCCTACTGCGCCTATCGCCAACATTCCTACAATAATGATATCCGGTCTGGAAATCGCTCTTGCCTGCTGGATCATATATCCAAGTCCTTTTGTAGATGCAAGAAGTTCAGCCGCAACCAGTGCTGTCCAGGATGTTCCAAGAGCTACACGAAGTCCGGTAAAGATCATTGGAAGTGCTGTCGGAATTGCAATTTTAAAGAGTTTCTGACTGTCTGATGCTCCAAAAACATCTCCAACCCACAAATGTGTCTCTTTTGTCTGACGTATTCCTGTGTAGCTGTTTACAATACAAGCGATCAGTGCCCCCAGAAAGATAACCAGTGCTTTTGAAGTAATTCCAATACCAAACAGCAAAATAAACATTGGAATCCATGCAAGTCCCGGAATCGGACGGATCAAGTCAAACAATGGTCTTACAAATCTGTCTACCCATTTGTTCCATGCCATCGCTATTCCAAGCGGAACTCCTACGATCGCGCCCAATGCATATCCCAACAGTGCCACCTTGATACTGGACCACAGATGTGCCTGCAAAGTTGCCCCATCCGGTGCTTTCGTATGCAGCTTGTCCAAAAACGTATTAAAAACCTTTACCGGTCCCGGAAATACGGTTTCTGATTTCATATGAAATACATTGATGCACAGATACCAGATTATGATCACCGTACAAACCGAGGCAACGGAAATACAAAAATATTTCGTATTATTATTCTTTTGCTTCATAATTTCCTCCATATTTCCTCTCATATTACTTGTGGGACTGATTTTCAATTCTGTTGAATCAAAATCGTCCCACAAATAATTCGGCTATTTTCTATCAGGATTCTGTATTTCTGCTTTTTACTGTCTCAATAAAAGATTTATCAATGCTGTTTTCTACATTTTTGATATCGTCTTCTGTGAGCATTTCCTGATCTACATAGAACTCGCCGATATTCAACATAAATGCACCTAACTGATTTTCATCTGTATCTACAGTGTCTCGCGTGAAGTAGTCTTTTACTTCTACTTCAGTATTCATATCCGTATCGCTGTATGTGATTCCTTCGTCTGCATACCACTGCATTGCAACTTCTTTTCGTTCATCTTCATTTGCCATGATATCTTCACATGCCTTATAGTAGCATTCCAGGAACAGTGTCAGATCATCTTTTCTCTCTTCTGCCACATCGTTCTGTGTGAAAATGGTATCAATGATCGGGCTGTCAGAAACCATATTCATGTCACATACTTTTACGTAACCTGCTTCTTCAAGCTGATTTGTATATGGCATCTTGTTGGCAATCAGGTCTCCTTCTCCTGTAACAAATGCCTGATATGCCTGTGGATAATCCATGGAAACCATGCTGAAATCATCCGCTGTCAATCCAAAATGTTCCATATATTTGATTGCCTGATAATGAGCTGTTGTTGCCAGAGGTCCAAGAATGGAAGTTCCCTTTAATGTCTCTGCACTTCCAATGATTCCATCTTCATCCGCACCTGCTTTTGCTATGTCGCTGTCTTCTCTTACATAAATTGCTTCACCGCCTGTTGTGATAACACCATCACCAATATATGTATACATTCCTGTTCCCAGTGCATAAATGGAAGCCATTCCGCTGACAGCCACATCAAGTTCTCCTGCTGCCATTGCTTCATTGATCGGTGCACCTGTTGCAAAGATTTCAATATCTACGTCCAGTCCTGCATCTTCAAAATATCCTTTTTCCTGAGCCCAGTGTACCGGAAGTCCCAGTGAGTTTGCCATTGTTCCAACGATCAGTTTTTCTCCGGAACCTTTCAGTTCATCTGCACTTACCGGAACAGCAATTGTTCCTGCAAGCATACATGCTGCTACTGCTAATGCCAATCTTCTCTTCATATAAAAACCTCCTGTTATTCATTTGTGTTAGCTGCCTGCCTTGTTTTTGAATACGTATTCATTTGATGTTTTATTTATATCATGAATAATAATTTTTGTCAATAAGTTTCCTGTTACCTTCTCCTTTTTTGGTTATATTCAATAATATTTTTTTATTATTTTTGTAAGATATACATATTTCACCCTTTATTTTGTTTATAACATATTGTTTTTTGTCCGTTTTGTATATTTTAGTCAAACAAAAAAAACAGTATCAAAAAATGACACTGTTTTCTTATATTTCTTATCTGACCGTTGTATCCCGGATCTCAAGATGCGGTCTGATCCATTCATGTGCACTTATGCTCTCTCCACTGATCAGCTTCAGCAGAAGTCCACATGCCTTGCTCACCATTGTATCAACTTCAACATGTATCGTGCTCATCTTCGGTATCAGTACAGAGGACAACGGTACATCATCCATCCCCAGCACCTGAACCAGCTCCGGAATTTTTATATTATGGTTTCTCAGTGCCTGCACAACACCAAGTCCTACAATATCGCTGTAAGTAAAAATAGCTGTTTTTTCTTTTGTAAACTCCTCTATATTTCTGACGGCACATTCATATGCACTGCCAATTCCGATCTTGCAGTCAAAAATATCATTTTCATCAAGAGTGTATCCACATTCTGCCAGTCCTGCCCGGTATCCTTCCATACGTCTCCTGGCATCCGATTTTTCGTCGCTTACTGTTATATGTATCTTTCTGTACTCCGGAAATCCCCCATAATACTTTCCGGCAAGATAGCCGCCATAGTAACTGTCTGAAAAATAGTAATTCAGATTTTCACGTATCTTACTGCCCGCATTCATCATGAACACGCACGGAACATGAAATTCCTCTATGAGCTCAATTTCATTGTCAGAAAGTTCCATTCTCAATACAAGAAATCCGTCTACTTTTTTCTTACGGACAATTCTCTCAAAGCTAGAAAAATCATCTGCATCACGGTCATAATAGATAACCATTATATCATAATCGAAATGGCTTAATTCTCTCTGGATCTCATCATAAATATAAGCAAGCATACTGTTTTCTGTCATACCGACAAAATGCTTGGGAAACATAATTCCTATTGTTCCCGTTTTGCTCGTCCTCAAGCTCTGAGCCTGACTGTTAAGCTGAAAATTGTACTCCCTGGCCTTGCGCAGAATGTATTCCTTTTTCTCCGGAGTCACCAGATCACTGTTATTTAATGCTCTTGAAACAGTTGACTGTGATACCCCGATCAGTTTCGCAAAATCCCTCGACGTCATACTTTTTTTATTCATACCCTTCTCCTGAACAACAATATTATACTTAAAATTGTCATTTTATTTATGATTATAACCGATTTATACGCTGTTATCAATATTCCCCTTAACAACTCTTGCCCGATTCAGACGCCTTTTGTATAATACAAATATCAACAAAAAAACGCTACTGTGGAGGAACTGTCATGTCCAATATCACCAAACGTGCCCTTGCCGAATCTCTGAAAAAACTGCTTTTAAAGAAACCGCTTACCAAGATCACGATCAACGACCTTACCACTGACTGCGGAATCAGCCGCATGGCATTTTATTATCATTTTAAAGATATCTATGATCTCGTCGAATGGACATGCCTCGAAGAATCACGTAAGGCCCTCCAGGGTAAAAAGACGTATGATACCTGGCAGGAGGGACTCCTTCAGATTTTTGAGGCCGTCTACGAAAACAAACCCTTTATTATGAATGCCTACAGTTCCGTTCACCGTGAACAGATTGAAAACTTTCTTTTTCAGCTCACCCACGACCTGATCATGGGTGTTGTTGAAGAACAGGCAGAAGGCACTTCGCTTGCAAAAGAACAAAAAAGTTTCATTGCTGATTTTTATAAATACAGTTTTGTCGGCATCATGCTCGACTGGATCTGCCATGGAATGAAATCCGATTATACTTCTATCTGTGAAAATATGTGCATCACACTACATGGAAACATCACAAATTCTATCCAGAACTTTACAAAACACGACAAATGATAAGTTTTTACTCATTCCAGATTTTTTGTCAATTGAATTCATCTGCAAATGGCAATACTATAAAAGACACAAAGAACAAAGAAACACATCATCACAAATAAATGAAAGGTGGTTTTTTATATGTCTAAAAAAGGATTAAAACTTGGTGTCGCACTTGCAGCAGGAGCCGGAGCAGCCGCAATGCTCGCAAAAAACTCTCAGGAAAATAAAGAGATCAAAGCTACAAAGGCAAAAAAAGCCGAAGCTTCCCGCTCTGACTACCGAAATACAGAACGTGGCAAATATGAAAAAAACAGCAAAGGCATCTACTATACAAATGGTAACTACGAAGCATTTGCCCGCCCGGAGAAACCGGAAGGCGTAGATGACAAACACGCTTACATCGTCGGAAGTGGTCTGGCATCTCTCGCTGCTGCCTGCTTCCTTGTCCGTGACGCACAGATGCCTGGTTCCCATATCCATATCCTCGAAGCTATGGACATTGCCGGTGGTGCCTGCGACGGTATCTTTGATCCGACACGCGGCTACATCATGAGAGGCGGCCGTGAGATGGAAAACCACTTCGAATGCCTCTGGGATCTGTTCCGCAGCATTCCTTCCATTGAGACACCTGGCGTTTCTGTTCTGGACGAATACTACTGGCTGAACAAACATGACCCGAACTACTCTCTCTGCCGTGCAACCGTAAACCGTGGCGAAGATGCTCATACAGACGGCAAGTTCAACCTCAGCCAGAAGGGCTGCATGGAGATCATGAAACTCTTCATGACAAAGGACGAAGACCTCTACGATAAGACCATCGAAGATGTTTTCGACGATGAAGTATTCAACTCCACCTTCTGGCTGTACTGGAGAACCATGTTCGCATTCGAAAACTGGCACAGTGCCCTGGAAATGAAACTCTACTTCCAGCGTTTCATCCATCATATCGCAGGACTTCCGGATTTCAGTGCCCTGAAATTCACCAAATACAACCAGTACGAATCCCTGATCCTTCCTATGCAGAAATATCTGGAGGAAGCAGGCGTTGACTTCCAGTTCAACACAGAAGTTACCAACGTGATCTTTGAATTCAAGGACGACAAGAAGATCGCATCTGCAATCGAATGCAAGGTAAACGGCGTGGAAAAAGGCATTGTCCTTACCGAAAATGATCTCGTATTCGTCACCAACGGAAGCTGTACAGAAGGTACGATCTACGGTGATCAGAACCATGCACCGAATGGTGATGCGGAAGTTCGTACAAGCGGCTGCTGGTCCCTCTGGAAAAATATCGCAGCGCAGGATCCGTCCTTCGGACATCCGGAAAAATTCTGCTCCGATATCAGCAAGACCAACTGGGAGTCTGCAACGGTCACAACTCTGGATGACAAGATCATTCCTTATATCACGGACATCTGCAAACGTGATCCACGTACCGGCAAAGTTGTTACAGGCGGTATCGTAAGCTGCCAGGATTCCAAGTGGCTTTTAAGCTGGACTATCAACCGTCAGGGACAGTTCAAGGATCAGGACAAAGACAAAGTCTGCGTATGGGTTTACGGTCTGTTCACAGACGTACCTGGCGACTATATCAAGAAACCAATGAAAGACTGTACCGGTAAAGAAATCACCGAAGAATGGCTGTACCATCTTGGTGTTCCGGAAGATCAGATCGAGGACCTCGCAGAAAACAGTGCTGTATGTGTACCGACCATGATGCCTTATATCACCGCATTCTTCATGCCGAGAACCAAGGGCGACCGCCCGGACGTTATCCCGGATGGCTGTGTAAACTTCGCATTCCTCGGCCAGTTCGCAGATACTCCGCGTGATACTGTATTCACCACAGAATACTCTGTCAGAACTGCTATGGAAGCTGTTTACGGACTCCTCGGCGTTGACCGTGGCGTGCCGGAAGTATGGGGAAGTGTTTATGATATCCGTGAACTCTTAAGCAGCAGTGTCAAACTGATGGATGGTAAATCTCCACTAGAAATCGACATTCCTGGAGCAAACCTTATCCTGAAACCAGTACTTCATTTCATCAAGGGAACTGTGATCGAGAAAGTATTGAGAGACTATGATGTACTGAAAGATGGCATGTGATCTTAAAATCCTATAAAATGTGCAATATTTCTATAATATGTGCTACTGCATACGAGAATCATTTGTGATACCTTAATATTGCACACATATTCAAGAAAACACCGGAACAGATTTCATAACCTGCTCCGGTGTTTTTCTTCTGTAATGTCGCATATTCTGTTCATAATTTCTCTGTTTTTATGTTGATTCTCTGATCACCAGTTCTGTATCAAGCAGAAGCGACTTCATCTCTTCCTGTGGATCTTCAATCAGCTCCAGAAGCATTTCACAGGCTGTATAACCCATCTGGAATTTCGGCTGATTGACGGTTGTGATCGAAGGTGATGTCATAGAGGATAACTCAATGTTATCAAAACCGACCACCAGAATATCCCGCGGTACATGAAGGTGAAAACGCTTCGCCGCCCGGATCACTGCCGCTGCAAAGACATCGGATATGGTAAAAAATGCATTCGGTCTGCTGTCAGAATTCAGCAGTCTGCAGACCGCCGCATATGCCATCTCATAGTTTACCTCCGGAAGCTGAACGATCCACTGCTTCGGTACCATGATCTCTGCTTTCTGCAGTGCATTCATAAATCCCTCCTGACGTCTCCTGGCATACTTGAAGTTCCCCGGTCCATTGATCAGTGCTACCTTATTCCCACCATTTGCGATCAGATATTCTGTGGCATTTTCCGCAGCACGCACGTCATCAATACTGACATACGGATAATCTGCATGTTCATTATATTCACAACACTGCACCAATGGTGCGATCGCCCGGATCTGATTCAGAGAATCTTCTGAAATCCGGTTCAGAAGTATTACACCTGCTGCATCCACTCTTCGCAAAAGATTACAGAAATCCAGCATATTGCCTTTATTCAGATGTGATTCATGAATGAGCAGATGGCATCCATGTGCTTTTGCAGAGACTCTGGCTCCACGAATAATTTCCTGATAAAAAACATTCTCGATTCCGGGAATATTCAAAACGATCAGCGGCTGTGTCTCTTTTGAGACAGTTACCGTATTCTCCATCTGACATCCCAGTGTCCTCATGGCTTCCTCAACCCGCCGTATCGTCGGCTCTTTGACCAGTTCTCTGTGATTCAATACTCTTGATACAGTTGCCGGAGAGACCTGCGCTTTCTCGGCAATTGCAGAAACTGTTATCTTCTTCATACATACTCTCTTTTTCAGGGTTTTCTTAAATTATAAAGTATTTTCTGCCTGTTTAACAGAGATATTATTCCGCTTTCTTAAATTTCTGTTTGATCTGCGGTCCCACGATCTGCACCATGATCACCAGAAGCAAAATGATTCCTTTGATCGCATTGTTGATAAGAGAGTCCATCTTAAGGGACACAATAATCTTATCGATAATCGTATAGGACATTGCACCGAACAGAATTCCCAGGCATTTTCCCCTGCCACCGGACATACTGATTCCGCCGAGAACCGCCGCTGCAATTGCGTACATTTCATAACTGTTTCCTGTGGTTGCCGGGTCTGCGGAAGCATTCATCGCGATCCAGAGAAAAGCACCGATTCCAACAAGTGCACCCGCGATCACAAATACAGATATTTTCACCATTGCCGTATTGATTCCCGCCATCTGTGCACCTTTCATGTTACTTCCTACTGCATAGACTTTTTTTCCGTATTTGGTGCTTGTCGTAATATAAACAAAAACAAGTGTCATAATGATCAGGATCAGACCAACGATCGGAATCGTAGAAACCTTGCCATTTCCGAAATTATAAAGCGTCTGATAAGAAGACTGGCTGTTTGCCATCTTATATACCGAACTGCCGCCTCCGATCAGTGCTTTATCCACATGCTGACAGAAATACTGTGCAAAAGAACGATAGATCAGCATGGTTGCAAGTGTAACGATAAATGCAGGCATCTGGATCCATCCTACCATCACCCCATTGAGAAGTCCGCAGAATGCGCCAAACAGAACTGCAAATAAAAATGTAAGCAAAATACTGTTTGTCATGTTAAAGATGATAACCGAAAAACCGCCGTCCAGTGCCAGCATAGAACCTACTGAAAGATCGATCTCTCCGGTAATACAGATCAGCCCCATTCCAAGTCCGATAATACCGATCACAGCAGAATGACGGAAAACATTCATCATGCCACTCCATGTCAGTCCGTTTGTTGTCAGTGCATATACAATAAAAATAGCAACAAACACAACTATGTAACTGTTTTCTCCCAAAAATCCTGCAATGCGTCCAGGAACCGTTGTCTTCTTTTTATTCATGTTGTTTTCCCTCCTCTGCCTGTGCTGCATTCGTTGAATACATCATAACTGTCATCTCGTCAATTTCCTGATGTTTCAAAATCTTTATGATCTCTCCATTATAAAATACCGCACAGTAATCTGCCACTTTCTGGATCTCCGGTATCTCCAGCGTATTGATCAGGATCGTTTTCCCCTGCTTTGCAAGCTCCAGGATCAGCTTATAGATTTCTGCTTTTGCCCCTACATCAATTCCCTGTGTCGGATTATCCAGAAGAAGTATTTCCGCATCTGTGTTCAGCCAGCGTGCCAGGAAAACTTTCTGCTGATTGCCGCCACTTAAGGATGTGATCAGATCTTCACTGGAATTTGCTTTGATATTCAGCATATCTTTGTATTTCTGATACCTTTGCTTTTCACGCTTTCTGGATATGATCGGTTTCCAT
Organism: Blautia sp. MSJ-19; assembly: GCF_018918125.1. Classification (GTDB taxonomy): domain Bacteria; phylum Bacillota; class Clostridia; order Lachnospirales; family Lachnospiraceae; genus Blautia_A. The sequence continues at coordinate 450,071 of NZ_JAHLQA010000007.1, read as the reverse complement.
GCAGAAAGTGTGTGTTCTGACAGATATACATTTTCCAGAATATTCATATCCGGAATTACCGAATTTTCTTTTCTGTTGGATGCCAGCATTGCGATCCGGTCCTTCATGGCTTTGTGGATCGTATGATCGTGCATGATATCTCCCTCAACACGCATCTCTCCACCATATGCCCTGGTAACACCAAACATACACTGCATCAGTTCACTGCTCCCGGCTCCCTGAAGTCCGGTCAGGCCTACAATGCTGCCCTTTCTGACAGTCAGGTTGATATCATGAAATCCTTCCCCACTGAAATTTTTCAGTTCCAGAATGGTATCGCCCAGTTTTCTCTCTTCATACACATCCTGATCGGAATATTTCTCACCAACCATCATCCGGGTAACTTCTTCCGGTGTCGTATCTTTTATATTTCCGGTTCCGATAAATTCTCCGTTTCGAAATACCGTATATCGGTCGGACAGCCGGAAGATCTCCGGCATTTTATGTGAAATAAAGATAAAGGAAGTTCCCTTTTTCTTTAAATTATTGACGATTTCAAAAAGATGCGCTACTTCATCATTATTTAATGATGTTGTCGGCTCATCCAGAATCAGAAGCTTCGCTTTAAAAAATAATGCTTTTGATATCTCAAGCAGCTGTTTCTGACTTGTTTTTAATTTTGAGACCTGCAATGTCGGATCTATGTCCACACCCAGCTCCTGAAACAGTCTCTCCGCCTCCTGAATCATTTTTTTCTTATCCAGTCGACCCAGTTTTGTTGTATATTCTTTTTGAAGGAAAATATTTTCATAAACCTTCAGATCATTAAACAGATTCAGTTCCTGATGTACAAAGGCAATTCCAAGACTCTCAGATTGTCTGATCGTGATATTTTTCAGTTCGTTCCCATCAAATTCGATTTCGCCTTTATCTCGCGGAAATACACCAGTCAGCACATTCATAAGTGTTGACTTACCGGCACCATTTTCACCGAGAAGCGCATGTACTTCTCCTTTTTCTACTGTAAGCTGTACGTTTTTCAGTACAGGAACTCCGCTGAAGGACTTACAGATGTCTCTCATCTGCAGCAAACTCATAATTCTCGCCTCCCTGTCTGATTTTTCCGGCTGATGCTCCTTACTCCTCTATCGGCTAAAGGGAACTTTATAAAAAGTTCCCTTTACCGTATTTAGTATGCTTTTATAGGTTTCCTGTTCAATCTTAGAAAGAAGGATAATCTTTTACGTTGTCCTTATTAACGATCTCACAAGCAATCACGTGATCCTGCTCTACATCGTTGCCATCCAGATAATCTACCATATCCTGGATCGCTGTCTGGATCATTGCCGGGCTGTATGTTACGGATACGATACCACCGAACTGATCTGCGATATCTGTGAAGGATTCGCCGCGAAGTACTGCATAAAGCTCATCCAGTCCGCCGCATCCTGTCAGATAAGGTGCATTTCCGAGGAATTTTTCTTTTGTTGCATCGTCAATTCCACCACCCTGAAGTGCTTCCAGGATTCCCATTGCCAGCTCATCATCTTCTGCATAGAACCATTTGATGTCCGCATTGGATGCATCACCAAGAAGAGATTCAAAAGATGTCTTTGTATCGGAACGGCTCCAGTTCATAGCTCCTGAATAGGTGATAGAATCCAGATCATCTTCTGACCATTTTGCATCGTCTGCAATTGTCTTTCCATCGTATTCCAGTTCACCGGTCAGGTACTTGGTAAATCCACCGTCACGGAGAGTTGTTACAGAAGAAGTATCTCCTTCATAAACATAAACTGCATCGCCCGGTTTCAGACCTTCATCTACAAAATAAGCTGCACTTGCTGCACCGATACCTTCGTTATCGCCTTTTACATTGGATACTGCGCTGTCAGCCACACCATCAATGATACGGTCAAATGCTACGTATGGGATCTCAGCATCAACCAGCTGCTGGATTGCAGACTGAACAGTGTCATCGATCGGCTGAATAACAACTGCGATATTGTCTTCGCCTGCTGCAATAATATCTTCAATATTAACGATCTGTTCTGCTGCATCTGCAGATGTGATCAGTTCTGCGCTGTAAGTTCCGGCACCATTTACTTCTTCAATCTTTTCTTTTGCAAATGTTGCTACGGAACCAGTCCAGCCATGGTCTTCCGGTGCTGTCAGTACATAAATATGTGTAGCATCTCCTCCGTCTGCAAATACAGGAGTTACCATACTTCCCATTGTCATAGCTGCGATCAGCATGCAAACTACTGTTTTCTTCATAATTCATTTCCTCCTTTTTGGAATTTAAGTTTTAATAAGCGGTCTCTCTGCCGCGTTATTTCTTTCTCTGATATTTTCTGTTTTCTCAGATCACAAACTGTCTCATGTATCTGAGAGAAAGTCTTAGGCTGTCCAGAATTCTCTCTTCTGAATCCTCGAACGCTTTGTCTTCTACTTCGATACAGGTATATCCTTTATAACCGATATCGGTCAGTGCAGATACGTATTTTCCCCAATTTACATCTCCGAGTCCCGGAAGTTTTGGCATCATATACTGAAGCGGATATGCCATCGTACCGCATTCTTTCAGTTTTTCTCTGAAAAGTTTGATATCTTTATAATGTACATGGAAGATCTTATCTTTAAACTCATAAAGCGGCTGGATGTAATCAATCATTTGCCATACAAAATGAGACGGATCATAATTGATTCCGATATAATCACTGTCAAGAATCTCAAATACTTTTCTCCAGATTACCGGTGTGGTCATCAGGTTCTGTCCACCCGGCCACTGGTCACCGTCAAAAAGCATCGGACAGTTTTCAATCGCAATGCGTACTTTCTTTTCTTCTGCATAACGCACGATCGGAATCCAGATCTCTTTTACCAGTTCCAGATTTTCTTCTACAGTCTTTGTCTGGTCACGACCGATAAATGTTGTTACCAGATTAATTCCGAGTTTCTGACTTGCATCGATCACTTTGTACAGATGTTCTATGTTCGCAGCTCTTTTTTCCAGATTTCCATCCATGGTATTCGGATAAAATGCAAGAGAAGAAATCTCAACGTTTTTGCTCTTGCAATAGGAAAGGATCTCGGCTGCTTTCGCATCATCCAGTGTAGATACATCAATGTGGCAGACACCTGCATAGCGTCTTTCTGCTTTTGCATTCGGCCAGCAGGCTACTTCTACACATTCATATCCCATCTCCGAGATAGTATCGATCATCTTTTTGAAATCATAATTTTCAAGAATCGCACTGACTAACCCTATCTTCACAGCAATTCCTCCTCATCTATCCGAACTGTTCTGCCCAGTTCGCTTGATTTCAGACTTCCGAAAATAGCCTTCATTGCACTGAGTACGCTTTTTCCCGGAACAGCCGGTTCTGTATTGTTTTCTACAGATTCCACAAAAGCATCAATAATTCCTGATTTTGTCTGATTATCATTTGTCTGAATCTGATCAATATCATAGAATACTTTCCCGCCATCTTTACGGATCAGTTCGATGCAGTACTCCGGATCATGATAGATCTTGAGCATTCCTTCTGTTCCATAAATAATTGTGGAATTATCTTCCTCTCCATAATAAGTCCAGCTGGCTGTCATCGTTCCGATGATACCACTTTTCATTTTGTAAATGCAGATTGCATTGTCGTCTACACCGATCAGATTTCCGTCACTGTCTCTTTTATCCAGCGTCGTTACTTTTGCCGTAGTTTCTTCTACTGTATCATCAAGGAGATACTGGATTAAATCTGTCTTATGCACTCCAAGGTCTGCCATAGCTCCCATAGCTGCCCGTTTCTTATCAAAAAACCAGTTATGCGGACCTGCATCTACGCTCCATGTCTCCGGACCACCATGACCAAAGGTCGTTTTGAAAGTAAGGACTTTTCCAATATCGCCTCTTTCAATCAGTTTCTTCGCTTCCGCATGTGCTTTGGCAAATCTCTGATTCTGTCCGATCATCAGCTTTTTGCCCATCTTTTCAGCTGTTTCTACCATCATCTGGCAATCTTTCAGATTTGTCGCCATCGGCTTTTCACATAACACATGTTTTCCGGCTTTCAATGCCGCAATCGTGATCTCAGCATGCACATGATTAGCTACGCATACACTGACTGCATCGATTTCCGAATCCGCAAGCAGTTCTTCCACACTTTCATATGACTTGCAGTGATATTTATCTGCCAGTTCTTTCGCACGCTGCAGATTCAGATCATAAAGGCCTGTCAGTTTTACATCCGGATTGTCCAGATATTCTGGAATATGGCGAACCTGTGCGATTTTTCCACAGCCTATGATTCCAACTCTTACCAATTTTCTCCCTCCTCTATGATTTTTTCATTTTTTGTTTCATTTTTCATCTAAAACATATCATTTTTCACTTTCACGGTCAATATTTTTGTGCTATTCGTATATTTATTCTATGTATTGCATCTTTTTATTATTCATTTTTGATATATATTGCTATATTTTTCGTTTCATTTCTGAAAACTTTTCATTTCTTTCATCTGCAATAATTGTACAAAAAAAGATCCTATAATTTTTCAATCATAGAATCTTTTCTCGTGCTTTTCTATCTGATTATCTCTCATCCGCGGGAAATATGATTCCGCACTGTCTCCTCATTTCATCCATAAGTTTCATGGCATTTAAGGATCGTTCCGTATGTGGCTGCACATCTTCCTCGTCGTGGATCATTTTCAGGAAATGTTCCAGCTCGTATTTCATGCTGTTTTCTGTTTCCTGCTGCCAGAGGATTTCTTCGCTTCCATCCCGGTAAACGATCCTGACGTTTTCCGGGCTGTTGCTCTCTCCACCAAATAACAGGGTTCCGTTTTCTCCCTGTACCTCACCTGGTAATGAAGAATCTGTGATCTTGGAATAAGATACTTCTGCGATTTTATCCGGATACTTCGCGAGGATATTTCCGGCTCCGTCAATGTCACCGCGGAGCATGACAGAAAATCCGGTAATTTTCTCCGGCATTCCCAGGAGATAAAGCATTGCATGCACGCTGTACACACCAATATCCATCAGCGCTCCGGCGGAACATTCTCTCCTGAAAATATTATGTTCCTGCCCTTCTTTGAAACTGTCATAACGGCTCGAATACTGACAGTAACTGAAGGCAGCCTTGCGGATTGCCCCGAGTTTGGGCAGATTTTCTCTGATCACTCTCATTCCCGGATGGAATACCGTTCGCATAGCCTCCAAAAGGAGCACGCCCTGTTCCTGTGCCATGCGGAACATTTCTTCTGCCTCTGCATGATTGGATGCAATTGCTTTCTCGCAGAGTATGTGTTTACCAGCTTTCAGAAGCTTCATTGCATGTTCATAATGCATGTGGTTCGGACTGGCGACATAGACCGCCTCCACATCCTTATCTGATGCAAGTGCATCCAGACTGTCATAATACTTCTCTGCCCCCTGCTCGCTGGCAAACTGTTCTGCTTTTTTAATATCACGGGAATACACTGCCACAAGTCTAAAATCCTGGCATTCTTTTGCTGCGCTTAAGAATTTCTTTGTGATCTTACTCGTTCCGATTGTTGCAAATCCTGTACTTTTCATTCTTTTCTCCTGTTTCATTTTATGTATCGTCATTTTCGAATCTGTTGTTATTTATGATTTTAACAATTTTTAAATCTAAGTGCCAGTCTTATTCTGAAATATTTTTCCAGGCTTTTCTGCGCACAAAAAGAACACCCGCCATCTCTGCGGGTGCCCTCAACCATTATTTTTGTCTATCTTTTATTTTTGAAAGAAATTCGTAAAACTTTTCATCTTCCGCTCCGAAATTTTCACGCTCTTTTTTTCGGGATGTGCGGTTTTTGTTTATGTAAGATTTAAAGGCATCTTTTGTTTCAGCCCAGAAGGTCAGTAAAGAAACACCTTTTTCTCTGTCGTGCTTTGAGGGAAACAGCACATACAAAAGAAGTGCGATCAGCACACCTCCTCCTGTATCAAGGATGCGGGCGATTGTGTATGGGAGTACCCGCTCCGTACCAACCGTGTAGATCACGACAAAGTAAATCACGCTTCCAGGCTGAATCGCTGAGTCTGCACCCAGTGCAAAATTACACCAGATCACAAGACACAGACCGGAAACAAGCCATATCCAATCAGGGATCCCAAAGGGCTGACTGGTATACAATTCATAAAAAGGAATCACCAGAAGACCGCCAACCAGAGTGCCGATCACCCGGTTGATTCCGTTGTGGAAGCCTTCTTCAAACTGGCTTCCAACCGCATAAACTGCACCGATCAGTGCAAAACACGGATTTCTTTTGCTTAGGAGGTATTCATAAACTACGGCAGTGATCAATACTGCCAGAGCAGTACGCCACATCCTCGCCCGGATCCGGGGAGATTTGAAATTCTTGAGTGGCGTAAGCTGCCATTTGTCCGGCACCTGTGCTCTGTCCAGCATTTCCTGCGGTCCAAATCCAAATGCCATAACAATATCAGTCCCTTATTACAGTCTCTTATGGCAGGTACGTGCGATAACGTCAAGCTGCTGTTTCTTTGTCAGGGAAATGAACTTAACAGCGTATCCGGAAACACGGATGGTAAAGTTCTGATATTCTTCTTTTTCCGGATGTTCCATTGCATCGATCAGTTTCTCAGTGCCAAATACATTGACATTCAGGTGATGCGCATCCTGTGAGAAGTATCCGTCAAGGATGTTTACCAGATTTTCTTTGCGCTCTTTTTCTTCATGTCCAAGTGCATCCGGATTGATAGTCTGTGTATTGGAAATACCATCCAGTGCCCAGTGATACGGAATCTTTGCAACAGAGTTCAGGGAAGCAAGAAGTCCGTTCTGCTCTGCGCCGTAAGACGGTGAAGCACCTGGTGCAAAGGAAGTATATGCTTTACGTCCGTCCGGTGTAGCTCCTGTAGCCTCTCCATATACTACGTTGGAAGTAATGGTCAGGATAGAAGTACTCGGTTTGGAGTCACGATAGGTGTGGCGACGGCGGATCTTGTCAAAGAAAGTACGCAGAAGCCAGGTTGCGATCTCATCTGCACGAGGATCGTCATTTCCGTAGCGTGGGAAGTCTCCTTCGATCTCGAAATCTTTTGTAATGCCTTCTTCGTCACGGATGATCTTGACTTTGGCGTATTTGATCGCACTGAGGGAATCTACAACATGTGAAAATCCTGCGATACCAGTTGCAAAAGAACGCTCACAGTCGTTGTCGATCAGGGCCATCTCTGCTGCTTCATAGTAGTATTTGTCATGCATGTAGTGGATCAGGTTGAGCACGTTTACATAGATGTCTGCGAGCCAGTCCATCCACCAGTCAAATTTCTCGATAACTTCGTCATAATCCGCATATTCAGAAGTGATCCTTGCCATTGCCGGTCCGCACTGGATTCTGTGTTTCTCATCGAAGCCACCGTTGAATGCGTACAGCAGTGTTTTTGCAAGGTTTGCACGGGCACCGAAGAGCTGGATCTCTTTACCTGTCTTTGTTGCGGAAACGCAGCAGCAGATAGAGTAGTCATCTCCCCATTCCGGTTTCATGACTTCGTCGTTCTCGTACTGGATGGAGCTTGTATCAACAGAAATCTTAGCTGCATATTCTTTGAAAGCTCTCGGAAGGCTCGGGCTGTAAAGAACAGTGAGATTCGGTTCCGGGCTCGGTCCCATGTTTTCCAGAGTATGAAGGAAACGATAGTCTGTCTTTGTAACCATGTGACGTCCGTCAAGGCTTGTTCCGCCGACTTCCAGAGTTACCCATGTCGGGTCACCGGAGAATAACTGATTGTATTCCGGAATACGTGCGAATTTTACCATTCTGAATTTCATGGTCATGTGGTCGATCAGTTCCTGTGCCTCGTCTTCTGTGAGGATTCCTTTTTCGATATCACGCTGAATGTAGATATCCAGGAATGTAGAAATACGTCCGACGCTCATTGCAGCACCGTTCTGTGTCTTGACTGCTGCCAGATATCCGAAGTACAGCCACTGAACTGCTTCGTGGGCATTTCTTGCCGGTCTGGAAATATCATATCCATAGATCTCAGCCATCTTCTTCATCTCGTTGAGAGCTTTGAGCTGCTGGCTGATCTCCTCACGCATACGGATAACATCGTCGTACATGTTTCCACATCCTGCGCGATAATGAGCTACTTTTTTTGCCTCGATCAGACGGTCGATTCCGTAAAGAGCCACACGACGGTAGTCACCTACGATACGTCCACGTCCGTAAGTATCCGGAAGACCTGTTACAACGTGTGTCTTTCTTGCAAGACGCATTTCCGGAGTGTAGGCACCAAAAACAGCATCGTTGTGCGTTGTCACATAAGTTGTGAAGATTTTTTTGAGTTCCGGATTGATCTCATATCCGTAAGTCTCAGCAGCCTGAACTGCCATACGGATACCGCCATAAGGCATGAATGCACGTTTCAGCGGTTTGTCTGTCTGTAAGCCTACGATCTGCTCCATATCTTTGAGGTCTTCGCTGATATATCCAGGTCCGTAAGCGGTCAGACCGGAAACAACTTCTGTTTCACACTCCAGAACACCGCCCTTTTCTCTTTCTTCTTTCTGCAGCTTCTGTACATGGTTCCATAATTTCTCAGTTCTCTCAGTCGGACCTGCCAGAAAACTTTCATCTCCATCATATGGTGTGTAGTTTTTCTGAATGAAATCACGAACATTGATCTCTTCCTGCCAGATTTCTCCGCGGAAGCCATCCCATGCTCCTTTGCTGTCAAACTTTCCAGGTTTTGTCATTGGCATTGCCTGCATCCTCCTTCTTTGCTTTGCGTTTCCTTTGTTGTGCTTATTATATCCAAAGATCTGTGCTAATAACAAATTAATGATATGTATGGTACTATAGGAAAAACTTATGGACTTTTAAACGAACAATCTGTGTTTTAATAAAACGGAAACATCAGTGGCATCAGAAAGATTGTCATTAATGCAAGGATCAGTGCCAGCGGCGTTCCGCATTTCAAATAGTCCTTAAACGTATATCCGCCTGGTTCAATGATCATGATCTGACACGGTGCTGCCATCGGAGTCATAATTGAGATACAGCTTGCAGTAAGGACACCGACAACTGCTGCACGCGGATCCACACCAATTTTAAGGCAGGCCGATGTAACCAACGGAATAAAAATCGTCAGCGTTGCAAGATTTGACATTACCTGTGTAAGCAGGAACGGGATCATAAAGAATACAGCCATCATAATATATGGATTTGCTGTATCACCAAGGATCCGGATCATCAGATCAGCCACAAGGTCACCGGCTCCGGTTACTTTGATTGCATCTGAAAGAGACAATACACCTGCAAACAGAAAGATCGTCGGCTGGTGAATCGAATTCAGTGCTTCCTTTTCGGAAAGAACACCGGTAAGTACTAAAAGAACTGCACCAACACACGCAATAAGGTACATTTTTATACCGATCACATTTTCAAAAAGCATCAGAACGATCGTGCCAAGCACAATGATCAGAGCAAGTTTTTCTTTAAAAGGACTCAGCTTTTCAGACGCTTCTGTCCCGTGTGCACTATCGTCAAATTTGTTGTTGTCAATGTCCGGCATCAGTTTATGACCAATAAAAACCATGTAAGCAATTGCAACAATAAGCAGTGGAATTCGCGCAATGGTAAAATCCCATACATGCAGAGCATGCGGCGCACCGCCTTCCATCATGATATCGTTCCATGTCATGTTGCTGGCACCCTGTCCCAGAAAAGTCATAGAAGTAGCAACATTTGCACATGCCATAGCCGGAAAAAGAAGTTTACTGCGGCTGGTTCCGATATCATTGGCAATTCCAACAAGAAGTGGAATCATAATAGCAGCAGTTGCTGTTGCATTTGTGATACACGCCATAAGAGATGCAGCCAGACAGGATAATAAGATCAGCATACGGGGATTCTCTTTATAACGGATAACAAGATTCTGTGCATGATCGATCAGCTTTGTTTTGGTAAGTCCCGCACCGATCACAAACATTGCAACAAACATAACAACATTTGTATTAACAAATCCACTAAATGCTTCTTCGGGGGTTCTGACTCCTGTCAGAATAAGGGCGATCATAATTCCAGATGAAATAACTGCAATCGGAATTTTGCCTGATGCAAAAGCAATGATCGTTACCAGCAGGATCACTAAGGTAATTTGTAAGGGTGTCATACTTTTCTCCTTTGCATATGATAATATTTTAACAATGAATACAATCATATCTCAGGGTTCACGCAAAGTACAGTTCGCTTTTTTCAATATATCTTTCGTTTCATTCAAGATTATCTGACCTGTTTACAGATAATCTTATACAATTTCTGAATTTCTTTTCGGAAAACCGTATCTTTCATAAAAACCAGATTCAGTTCTGTATGCAAAGGCTCCTCGCCAACAGAAAGTGGAAGAATCCTGTCTGAAAAAAGACTGTTGAAGATCATATGATCCAGTGTGATCATAACCGCCTGATTACATGCAACACAGGCAAGTCCCGTACGGGTTCCACTGATCTGGTAACCGATATTTGGTATCAACTCATTACGGGCATAAAGTTCATCTGCTTCCTGACGAAACGTCGTACCTGGGAGCTGCATTACGTTTTCTTCTCCTGCACATTTCGACAGGTCGATCCATGGATATCGAAATCCTTCACGTAATATAGCCTGTGTTATGAGTGGATGAGTTTTTTCCACCGCGATAACCGTTTCGCAGGATTTTACAAGCTGATATTCATAGTCAGAATCTCTCTTATCCGTCGTAGCAAGAATCACATCCACTTCCTGCCTGCGGAGCATTTCCATAAGATTTGCTGCCGAATATTCCTGAAGAACTATTTTCATATCCGGATAAGTCTTTCTGAACGCAGGAAGGACTTTATCCAGGACTACTGTAGAAAATGAAGGCTGTACACCTATCTGAATTACTTTATTACTGATATTGGCAAAATGCTGCATCTGCTGCTTCAGTTCCAGTTGGAGCTGTTCTATTTCCTGACATTTCTGAATATAATATTTTCCGGCTTCTGTCGGAACAAAACGTTTCCCGACACGATGAAACAAAAGAACATTCAGCTCACTTTCTCTTGCCTGCACAAATCTGCTCAGTGCTGAAGGAGTGATGTAAAGCTTATTGGCAGCTTTCGTAATACCGCCCTGACGGGCAACTTCCAGAATATATTGTATATTTTTATCCATGAGATCTCCTCCTGACAGACTTTCCCTTAATTCTTTTTTCTTTTTACCTGTTACGCCGTCAATTGTCAATCCGTTATGAGCAGGTAACGACACTGAACTAAAAAAAGAACAATTACCAAATGTGTCATTGATATCTACTTGATATGAAAAAAAAAGAAGACCATCTCTGATCTTCTCTAATAATATTCCTCATATTTATTAATTTTTTATCTGATATTCTCCGGATACTCCACGCCCTCCGGCAACGGCTGCCATTCGTTCAGGCCAAGGCTCTGCTTGAACTTTGCCTGCTCGAGGGTGAGTTTCGGAAGGTCGTCCTTGAGGTAATCCATCAGTTCTGAGATTCCCTCTCTTGTTACGTTGTTGACCTCGAAGATCCGCTCGCAGCCCATATTCTCCATCCACTGACGGACCATTGGAAGGTTCGCATAGGGGGAGTCTACTTTTGTGATAATGCCGATCAGCGGGCGAAGGAGAAAGTTCCTGCTTCCGTCGCTGAACAGGTTAAACGGCTCGTTTGCCGCCTGCACGATTGCGATCACGTCTGCCTCGAAGGAAAAACATGCCAGACCGACGCTGAAATGCTTGGATTCTGCGTATTCTCCCGGAGAATCAATCGTATCTTCATTTGAATTTGTATACTGGGTCTTGTGATAGTGGAGTTCCTCACCCTTCAATGCCTGGGTCAGAGAGGTCTTACCTGCTTCACTTCGCCCCATCAAAAAAACTTTCTTCATTATTTATCCTGTCCTGTTTCAGCTTTTGTGAATCTCGCATACGTTAAAGTTCAGCTCATCGCGGAAAAATCTGACGACTTCCTCGATCGCGGTCAGCACCTGTGATAAACCGCCGAGTATGATCAATGCACCACTGAATCTGTCCATAAAACCAACCTCAACATCAGCTGCTTTGACTGCAACATCTGTCGCAACTACGATTGCCTCCCACGGCGTGATACGGATGATGCCGATGGACTCTCCTGTATGATCCTCGCCCTCATGTACGCCAATATGAAGTGCAAGATTCTGATACACCGACGGATCTGAAGGTGTAAAAACATGTGCAAAATCAATAGATTTACCCGGAACCCGTACACGTGTCATACGGAGTTTCTTCCCCTTCAGATGCTCATAATCATCATTAAACAGCTTCTCGAGAAGTTCTTCTCTCGTTATTCGTTCTTCCATGTCCTACGTCCTATCTCTTGGTGATCTTGCAGACTACGTATCCCAGAGTATCACGGAAATAATCGACAACCTCTGTCATTGCGGACATAACGTCTGAAATCTCTCCTGTAATGATCATGGTTCCTGTAAAACGGTCTGCAAATCCAAGATAGACATTGCCGCTCTTGACTGCGATGTCGGATGCGATGACTGCGGATTCTGACGGAGTCATGTTCATGATCCCGATCGCGGATGAACGGTAATCCACCTGCGGGTTCAGTCCGAGTTTCTGATATATGATCGGAGCCGGGCCGCCCATTACATGCGCAAAAGTAATCTCCTTACCTGCTACAGTCTCCTGCACGATTCTGATCTGATCTCTATGTTCATCTGCCATTAATAGCTGCCTCACTTTCAATATGACTGTTCACTATGTATATTAGTGCAAAATACTATCTATCTAATAGTATTAATTGTACTATTTTGTATACATAATGTCAAGGCGATTTTCCGTCAAGTCAGCAAAAAACAACTGTTTTATAAAAAGAAATCCACACAAAACAACATTCTGTTTTTTCTATCGGATTTAAAATGCACAAAAAAACAACTGCTCCGGATTTTCCCAAAAACAGCTGTTTTTCTGAATCATAAATATAAGTTTTTAAGCGTCTTTCCATCCTTTAATCCATGCTCTGGATCTTTTCTGATATCTTAAGAAGGGGTTCTGAGCCTCTTCCGAGGATACGCACAGCCGCGTCGCCGCTTGCGATCCTTGTCACACCACCTTCGATCTCCGGCGTTTCATCGAGGAGTTCTCTCACTTCACTCATCCAGGATTCTGATTTCTCAATGTTAAAAAACACCAGATTCAGAAGATGGGTAAATCCTTCGTACATCCCGGTTCCGCTCATTTCAAAGAGCTTCGGGTCATACCGGGTGTTGTCAAGATAAATGAGATTCCCCTCTTCTCTGACTGCCACATGGTTATGATAAAAGCGATAGGCAAATGCCTCGCCGCAGGCGGCTCTTCCACAGGACAGGATCTCCTGGAACAGAAGCCGGGAAGTTTTTTCTTTCAGCTCGATCTCCAGATGATTCTCAAAGGCAGAATCTTTGAACGGGATGGTTGGAAGCGGTGCATATTTGAGGTATGCATCTGGCTCCACGATAATCCTGGTCTCCCGCCTCGCCATGCCCTCTTTCATTTTGTGGATCTTCTCATATGCCTGCGACAGATATTCCAGGCTGGTTCCCGGATTTACGTGGATGTCAAATTTCTGCACATCCCCTTCCATGATACCAGCCGATGCAGAAAGCACCATCACCTGCATAAAATCTTCCCGAAGATAAAATGGAAGCATCACCTTGAAAGGCGCTGTAAAAAACACATCACTCAGCACGGCTTTTCCATCTCTCAGTTCTGTTTCCAGTCTTACCTCCGATGTCTTTCCAAATTTATTTTCTGTCGTCACGCTTTAACATCCTTCCAGAAGTACATTTTTCTTGATCCAGTCTATCACGGCATCCGTGCCGTCCAGTCCGCGGATATTTGTAAAAAGGAACGGCCTCTCGCCGCGCATCTTCTTTGAGTCTCTTTCCATAACAGAAAGGTCCGCACCAACATATGGAGCCAGGTCGATCTTGTTGATAACGAGAAGGTCTGACTTGGTGATTCCAGGGCCGCCTTTTCGCGGGATCTTGTCGCCCTCTGCCACATCAATGACGAAGATTGTCGCATCTACGAGTTCCGGGCTGAAGGTTGCGGAAAGGTTGTCGCCGCCGCTCTCGATGAACAGGAGCTGAATGTCAGGGAATTTTTCCATCATCTCTTCTACTGCTTCCAGGTTCATGGAGGCGTCTTCACGGATTGCGGTGTGCGGGCAGCCGCCGGTCTCTACGCCTGTGATCCGCTCGCGTGGAAGAACAGAGTTTTTGCTCAGGAATTCTGCATCTTCCTTTGTATAGATATCATTGGTGATGACACCAATGCTGTATTCAGAAGCCATCTGTCTTGTAAGACATTCGATCAGGGCAGTCTTGCCGGAACCAACCGGTCCTGCCACACCAATTTTTACGTATGACATTGTTCCTCATCCTCTCATTATTTTCTCATTATTTTCTCATAATCATTCAAAATCCTTATCGTGCAGGCACGAACGGCTTTTTGAACTTTTCTCCCTGGTATCAGGACATATATATACGTGAATACAGTCCTTCATGCTGCATACACCGAAGGTCAAATCCCGGGCCGGAAAGTCCGAGCCATTCTTCTCCGAGCTCTGTCACTTCCTCGGTCAGTTTCTGGAGAAGCGGGTAACATCCACTCAGGAGTTTCTGCCCGGATGACTGGCTTAACGGGATTGTTTTTACACAGTTTGTGACCATCGCAGAGGTCTGCGCATACAGAAAATGTTCCAGTGCCTCTTCTCTGGTGATTCCCGCTGCCCCGCAGAAAACACCGTAAGCCACTGCGTGATGCACGCTTTTTCCCTTCCGTGCCTCTCTGTATTCCTCAAAAACACGGTTCTCGCGCGGAATCTCAAGCGCCGACAGAGTTTTGATAAAACGGGAACCCAGTTTCCGGCTTGCTTCTCTTGTTTCGCGCGGGATCTTTCCGGCTTCCATGATCTCTTCCAGACGGGAAATTGCCGCCAGATCTCCGCTGACCGCATATTCCCATCCAAGTCTCACTGCCAGAAATTCATTATACAAAAAATTATATTCGAGCCGCTTGTGGATAAATTCTTCTGCACTGTCCTCATCATGGACAATTCCCTTCTGGATATAAGTTTCCAGCCCGTAGGAGTGGGAATATCCACCGATCGGAAACAGTGCATCATTTACCTGAAGCAGAAAAAATTTCGCTGTTCCTTCTGTCATAGACCTGCCTCCTAATGGGTATGGGAATGTACGGAAGCAGAAATCCTTCTGTCAAAATCCAGTTTGGATTCTTTTACCTCTGTGGAAACGCCGTGAAGTTTATCCAGCATTACCCGCATCGGTTCGTTATATGGTGTGATGAAAGTTCCCTCTTTCGCACCCCAAAACAATGGTGCATGACGGTTTCCGATCTCGTAGCACACCTTTGCCACCATATGTGGATGATGTTCGTCGACAGTGACCACGATCACCTCGCAGGGAGGGATGTTTACCGCATACACGGTATCACCCTCCACTGCGAGAACATCATCCTGATTCAGCCCTCTGGTCAGCACAGAGTCATCCAGACGGATGCCGAGTTCTGTGCCTCCCTGACTTGTTTTTCTGTGAAGTTTTTTGAATGCTTCATCCCAGTGAATGTCCACGTAATCCACCTTTTTTCCGGAGAACTCTCCATCTGTCAGTTTTCCCAGAATTTTTTCACAAATCATTGTATGTTCCTCCTCGCGGAATTACCTTTTTACCACTTTCCGATCAGCATCAGTACGCCAGGAATCCAGGCGGTCACGATGCCCTCAAATACCTGCAGGGCCGGCACAAACTTGCCGAGTTTTTTACCCATGATGTCCTCAACGAAGGATGTTCCCCAGAGGATCGCCCAGAGATACCAGATCGCAGCCCAGCGGATGTCCGGCTGGATGCCAAGTGCTGTGCTTCCTGTAAATCCTTCCAGTGTTCCAAATACCACTGCGTTGATTGCCACAAATGTGGAAAACCATGCGAACGGAATGCCACTCAGTTTAAAGATATTGTTGACTGCCACAAATAAGTAAGTGAAGCAGAACAGAAGTCCCGTTCCTGCCGCGTAATAATTTCCCTGCACAAGATTTACAAAGTTGATGAACAGAGACAGCCCGCCTGTAAAAATATTCATCACTGCGAGGGATTTTCCATCTACTTTATAAAAGTTGCAGATACCGTTATTGATCAGGACAATTCCTACAAATAATAAACAAACACCTAACATTTATGCCCTCCTCAGAAAGTTATCAAAACAGATTGTACAGCTGTGTCAGCGGAAGTTTCTTCGCCGGTTTGGATGTGATGCTGACTCCGTCGGCTTTTACTTCGTATGTTTCCGGATCTACCGTGATTTCCGGTGTCTTGTCGTTGAATACCATGTCTTTCTTTCCGATGTTCCGGCAGTTTTCTACAGGCACGACCGTTTTTTCCAGACCGTATTTCTCTTTGATATTTTCTTCCATGGCTGCCTTGGATACGAAGGTCAGGCAGGAAGCATATTTTGCTTTTCCATGTGCTGCAAACATCGGCTGGTAGAATACCGGCTGTGTGGTCGGGATGGAGGCATTGGCATCACCCATCTTGGATGCGATGATCATACCGCCTTTGATGACCATATCCGGTTTTGCTCCGAAGAATGCCGGGTTCCAGAGAACAAGATCGGCAAATTTTCCTGGCTCCACAGATCCTACATACTTGGAAATACCGTGTGTGATCGCCGGGTTGATGGTATATTTGGAAACATATCGTTTTACGCGGAAGTTGTCGTTTCCGTGACCTTCGTCTTCCGGAAGCGGTCCTCTCTCGCCTTTCATCTTGCTTGCTGTCTGCCAGGTACGGGTGATAACCTCACCGATACGTCCCATTGCCTGGGAATCGGAGCTCATCATGCTGAACACACCCATGTCATGAAGAACATCCTCTGCTGCGATCGTTTCCGGACGGATACGGGAATCTGCAAAAGCGACATCTTCCGGGATCTTTTTGTCCAGATGGTGGCATACCATCAGCATATCCAGATGCTCATCCAGAGTATTTACCGTGAATGGCATGGTCGGGTTTGTGGAAGAAGGAAGGATGTTCGGGGTTGCTGCTGCTTTGATGATGTCCGGTGCATGTCCGCCGCCGGCACCTTCTGTATGGTATGTATGGATGGTTCTTCCTCCGATGGCATTGATGGTATCTTCTACGCATCCGCCTTCGTTCAGGGTATCTGTATGGATGGCAACCTGTACATCATATTCATCTGCCACATTCAGGCAATGGTCGATGACTGCCGGAGTTGCGCCCCAGTCCTCATGGATCTTGAGACCCATCGCACCTGCTTTGACCTGCTCGATCAGAGGTTTCTCATCGGAGCAGTTTCCTTTTCCGAGGAAACCTAAGTTCATCGGATATTCTTCTGCTGCCTTGAGCATCATTTCCATGTTCCATGGTCCTGGTGTACAGGTCGTTGCGTTTGTTCCGTCTGCCGGGCCAGTTCCACCGCCGATCATGGTTGTTACGCCGGAGTACAGTGCACAGTCGATCTGCTGCGGGCAGATGAAGTGGATATGCGTATCAATACCGCCTGCTGTCACGATCATTCCTTCGCCTGCAAGAGCCTCGGTGGAAGCACCTACGGTCATGCCCGGTGTCACACCGTCCATCACGCTTGGGTTTCCTGCTTTACCGATTCCTTTGATCTTGCCGTCCTTGATTCCGATATCGGCTTTGATGATTCCTGTGCTGTCTACGATCAGGGCGTTTGTGATAACAAGATCCAGGTCTCCGTCTGCGCTTGTTGTCTTGACAGACTGTCCCATACCGTCACGGATCGTCTTGCCGCCGCCGAATTTAATTTCATCACCATAGGTGGTGTAGTCTTTTTCTACCTCAATGATCAGATCTGTATCTGCCAGACGTACTTTATCTCCAGTTGTCGGGCCATACATCATCGCATATTTTTCACCGGAAATTTTTACACTCATGAATCTGTTTCCTCCTTTTTTCTGTCAGAATCTACTTACTCTTTTGGCATGAAGCCTTTGGTGCGGGCGTTATTAAGAGCTGCTTCTTTGTTGACTTCTGAGATCTGTGCGCAGGTCAGGTCGTTCAGACCGAAGACTCTCTTTGTTCCGCCGATCGCGGTAAGCTGGACTTCTTTTTCTTCACCTGGTTCAAAGCGGACAGAAGTTCCGGAAGGGATGTCCAGATGAAAACCATATGCTTTTTCTCTGTCGAATTTAAGGTAACGGTTTACCTCAAAAAAATGGAAATGTGAGCCAACCTGGATCGGACGATCGCCGGTGTTTGCCACTTTGACTGTGACGGTAGGTTTGCCCTCGTTTAATGTAATCTCTCTGTCCAATGGAATGATTTCGCCAATTTTCATAGTTGTCCTCCTTTACTGAATCGGATTGTGTACTGTTACAAGTTTGGTTCCATCTGGAAAAGTTGCCTCTACCTGTACTTCATGTACCATGTCTGCGACACCGTCCATAACGTCGTCTTTTGTCAGCATTTTGGTACCGAGCTGCATCAGTTCAACTACTTCTTTGCCATCTCTTGCAAGTTCAAGAAGTTCTGAACTGATATAGGCAACTGCTTCCACATAATTCAGTTTCACGCCTCGTTCCTTCCGCTCTTTTGCCAGATTCCCTGCCATATGGAGCATAAGCTTTTCCTGTTCCTTTGGATTTAAACGCATTACATTTCCTCCTTTATGGGTATTTAGAAAATAAAATATTACATACGAATTGCTCCATTGCTGCGCAATTCCCGTAATACAAAAAAAGCAGGCAAAGAAATCTCTCTAGACTTCTTTGTCTGCTTAGTTCCTCTCGGAATATGCGGTATTATAGCATTGATTTTTGACAATTGTCAATACTATTTTGCATTATTGGTCATACCGCTTGCAGTTGTGATTATTACATATAACCGTTACAGGCTGCTTATTTCTGATACATATCAGACTGGTCGCTGTCAAAGTAGTTGATTCTCATGGATGCCTTGACGTCATTCAGTGTCTCGGCTGCTTTGGCTTCAGCCACCTTGCTGCCTTCTCTCAGGATATCCATGACATCCGGGATACGCTGTTCCCATTCTTTTCTTCTTGCACGGATCGGTGAAAGTTCTGCCTGCATAACGTTGTTCAGGAATTTCTTAACCTTGACATCGCCGAGACCGCCTCTGCGGTAGTGATCTTCGAGTTCTTCGAGGTTCTGGTATTCCGGCAGGAACTCCGGGAAGTACTCATCCTTACAGAATGCTTCCAGGTAGATGAATACCGGGTTGCCCTCTACACGACCCGGATCCTGTACACGGAGATGGTTCGGATCTGTAAACATGGACATGATCTTTTTCTTGACGTCTGCTTCTTCGTCAGAGAGGTAGATGCAGTTGCCAAGGGACTTGCTCATTTTGGCCTTGCCGTCGATACCTGGCAGACGTAAGCATGCCTTGTTGGACGGCAGAACGATCTTAGGATCGGTCAGGGTCTCACCGTATACGGTGTTGAATTTATGCACGATCTCCTTGCACTGCTCGATCATCGGCATCTGGTCCTCTCCAACCGGTACATGTGTTGCACGGAAAGCAGTGATATCTGCTGCCTGACTGATCGGATAGCAGAAGAATCCAACCGGGATGCTCGCCTCGAAGTTACGCATCTGGATCTCAGATTTAACGGTAGGGTTACGCTGCACACGTGCAACAGTAACAAGATTCATATAATAAAATGTCAGTTCTGTCAGTTCCGGTACCATAGACTGGATGAAGATCGTGGATTTCTCCGGGTCGATACCGCATGCGAGATAATCCAGTGCAACCTGGATGATATTCTGACGTACTTTCTCCGGATGCTCGGCATTGTCTGTCAGTGCCTGTGCATCTGCGATCATAATATAAACTTCATCGTAATCACCGGAATTCTGGAGTTTGACACGCTCCTTCAGTGATCCTACATAATGTCCTACATGAAGTCTTCCGGTAGGACGGTCACCTGTTAAAATAACCTGTTTCATTTATTCTTCTTCTCCTCAGGGCACTTCTTCGAATCCTGTGGTGCCTCTTTTTCTATAGTTTCTGCCTTTTCTTCCAGCTGTCCTGCTTCTTCCTTTTCTAAGTCTCTCAGTACTTCCTCGCAGCCCTCCTCCGGCTCTCTCTCGTCAAACGGAACAAAGCTTGCATGATGTCCTACATATTTGTATGCCGGACGGATGATCTTGCTTGCATTGAGGATCTCCTCAAGACGATGCGCGCTCCATCCCGGGATACGTGCGATTGCGAAAATCGGCGTGAACAGCTCTTTCGGGATTCCAAGCATAGTATATACGAAACCACTGTAAAAGTCTACGTTTGCACAGACATTTTTGAAAAGTCTTCTCTGTTCCATGACCAGTCTTCCGGCAAGGCGTTCTACAAGTTCGTAGAGGGCAAATTCTTTCATCATGCCCTTCTCCATTGCAAGGTCTTTTGCAAATCTCTTGAGGATGACTTCACGCGGGTCGGAAAGAGTATAGACGGCGTGTCCCATACCATAGATCAGGCCGCTGTGATCAAATGCTTCTTTATTCAGGATCTTGCGGAGGTAAGCTTCTACTTCTTTCTCATCGGTCCAGTCTTTGACGTTTGCCTTGATGTCCTCGAACATGTTCTGAACTTTGAGGTTTGCACCACCATGACGAGGTCCTTTGAGGGAACCGATGGATGCTGCAACGGAAGAATACGTGTCTGTTCCTGATGAGGTAACTACGTGTGTGGTGAATGTGGAGTTGTTACCACCGCCGTGCTCTGCGTGAAGAATCAGTGCGATATCGAGAACTTTGGCTTCCAGTTCTGTATACTTTCCATCCGGACGGAGCATCAGAAGGATGTTTTCTGCAAGAGAAAGTCCCTTTTGCGGATTGCGGATGAACAGGGTCTCATCTTTACGGAAATGTCTGTAGGAATGATAGGAATATACTGCGATCAGAGGCAGTTTCGCGATCATTTCGATGCTCTGACGGAGAACATTTTCTGCAGAGGTATCCTCTGGTTTGGAATCGTAAGTGTACAGAGTGAGGATACATCTCTGCATTGCGTTCATGATATCGCCATTAGAGGCTTTCATAACAACGTCACGGACAAAACGGCCGGACAGAGTCTCGAAGTTTGCCATGATGTTTTTGAAGATTTCCATATCCTTGTCGGATGGAAGTCTGCCGAACAGAAGGAGGTAAATGGTTTCCTCGAAACCGAATTTACGTCCTTTGAGACCGTCTACGATATCGTTTACATTATATCCCTGATAGTACAGTCTGCCGTGTGCAGGGATCTTGCGTCCGTTGATCAGGTCGTAACCTGTAACATCGGAAATCTCAGTAAGTCCTGTCAGAACACCTTTACCTGCGGAGTCACGCAATCCTCTCTTTACATCGTATTCTACATATAGATTTGGGTTGATCCGATGGCCATTCATCAACTCTTCCCCAAGAAGCTCCATACTTTCTTTCAGAGTGCCCATCTCGTCAAGATTTAACATTTCATGATCTGCCATTTTTCTCTCTTCCTCCATCTCTGCTCTATTTCTGTCGTGTTATCAGATGCCGAACAATTTCTACCCGGCAATTTGATCCACGCATTCATGCTTTACTAGACTAAATTGTAATCTATTTTACACGAATATACCCTAAAATACAATAGATAAATGGATAAAACTTTCACAAGTGAAAATTTTACAGTATAAAAAATATCGACTGGTGTCTGTACCCGCCGATATTCCTCTTGTCATTCTTAATATTTTTCCAGAATCCCCAGAATCTTGTTTACATTTTCCGGAGTCCACGCACTGATCTCGAGTTCTGCCTGCGGAATCAGCTGATCTCCTGAATCCGGATTGTGATACCATACACACTTCATACCTGCTGCCTCTGCCGCCTTACCTCCATTCGTAGAATCTTCTACGACAAGACATTCTGCCGGTGTCAGATGAAGTTTCTTCATAGCACACAGGAAGATATCCGGAGCAGGTTTGGAATGCTCTACTTCAAGGCCGCTTGTTATGTCTTCAAAATATTTACGTATACCGATGGCATCCAGTTCCATCTCTATGGACTCTCTCGGTGACGACGATGCCACTGCAAGATGATATCCGGCTCTGTGCAGAGTTTCAATTGAATCTTTAATCCCATCAAGCATTGGAAAGCCTTCTGCCTTGATAAATTCAAGTTTTTTATCTTTCATACGATTCATAACTTCATCAATATCTTCGTATGTTTTGTCATAATGTTCCTTCAGAATATCCAGGAGAACCGCTCTCGTCGCACCAATACATTCCTTATAAATATCGTATTCCAGATCGATCCCATCTTCTTTCAATATTTCTCTCCAGCATTTGTAATGGAGAGGTTCTGTATTGATCAGAACACCATCCTTGTCAAAAATAATTGCTTTCATTTGTACCTTTCCTCCTGATGCTTAATGTGGCATCCTTATCCGTATATTTCTATCAGGAAATACGTTTTAATCTGTAGATTTTGTTCTTTGTCTTACCTTCACTTTCGAAAATGTTATTTTTTTCTGCTTTTGAGAGAAGTCTCGCTGCTGTTTTAGGCTGGATATCCAGAATCTTTGCTGCTTTGGCACTGGTTATCGCATTAAATCCTTTTGTATGTTCCATATACACCAGTAGCCGGTGCAACCTTTCTAATTCCAGTTCTGACATTGTTGAATACTTTCCCTCTATCCAAAAAGATTTCTGGTCTATTATCACCCTATGATCTAAATTATTTTTCCAACTGTCCCTGCTGTTTTTTTCGGACATCTTTTCGGACATTTTTTCGGACATTATACCCTGATTAAATCCGTCTCTTATAAAAATAGTAGTCTCGAGATAGTTTCGATCCTCATCCATATCAAAAAGCGGTTCTGGAGATCCGTTCTTTTTTAATTCTCTGAGAATCTTTGTAATTCCGGTTCCCTGTTTTTCGGACAGATCAATTTCTTTAAAAAGCTCTCCAATTCTTCTGTTGCGATATTTACGTGCCTTTGCTTTTCCAGACTTAAATTTTTCCTGACTGATATATTTATCTACGCCCGGATAATTAATGATCATAATACAATCCACATAAATTCGAACTTCCACCGGTTCTGGTTCCCGATAAGATTTATGGAACACAGCATTCACGATAGCTTCTTCCAGTGCATTATACGGATAATTTACATAACGTTCTGACTCCGCCTGCCCCTGGATTTTGACAACTTTTTCCTCTATGATATTCGTATTGATATAATCAAGAACGTCTCGAACCTGCTTCCAGATTGGTCCGTAAAATGTCTTTTCAAAAAAATCATCCGATCCTTCAGCTTCCTCTGTATTAAATTTCACCAGATCAATCTGTGCTCCCGGGATAAATTTGTCCGGTCTTTCCGTAAACATAAGCACGCCAATATTTCGTATATTTAATTCCGTATCTGTTTCATCAGCCACTTCCAGTGAAACCAGGAGATCTTCCATGGAACTTTTATTAATTTCATCAACAAGTGAGCTCTTACTGTCTCTCAAAAAGTCTTCCAGATATCCACGACGGAGGTCTTCTATTGTAGCTTTACGATTAACACGATCATCAAAAGGCACAGATTGTATGGATAATATCATTGGGATTCCATCTCTCTTTATATTCCACTCGATTCTGTTCAACAGTTTTGCCTGCAAGCAATGTTTCCAATTTTAAAGGAATCATACCTACCCCCGAATCTTTTCTTCCCACTCTTTCTCACGGAATCCTGTCAGAATAAAATCTTCGCCGACCACAAGCGGGCGTTTGACAAGCATACCATTCGTCGCAAGAAGTTTTAACTGTTCGTCTTCTGTCATCTCCGGAAGCTTATCCTTAAGATTCATCTGCTTGTAAAGCATTCCGCTGGTATTGAAGAATTTTTTAAGTGGCATTCCGCTCCTTCCATACCATTCTTTGAGTTCTTCATATGTAGGATTTTCTTCTACGATCGCACGCTCCTCAAAAAAGATTTTGTGTTCGTCAAGCCATTTAAGTGCTCTCTGACAGGTGCTGCATTTACGATATACCAAAACTAACATAGCGATTTCTCCCTTCTTAATGGCAGGCAAGATTTTTATTTCTCAGCACTGCCATATAAATTTTATCCTCAATGAAAAATATCGGCGATGTGCCAAGATTTTGTATAAAGATCTGTCTGTAGATGCATCAAGTCTCTTTTGTTCTATGATACCCTACCACTCTGGTACTGTCAACGAGCTTTTTTTGTAATATTTTGTCGAAAAATATATCCCCATGAATGGTGCAAACAATAACATAAATTTCCAAACGGGCGAAGGATTTTTCCGAACGGCTCTGGTATTTTATGTATGAATCTGCTACAATATGTTGCAGTAATTTAACTTACTGCTTACGACCATTGCGCTTCTGGTCGAATACATATTGTAAACTAATCCATCTTATATAAAGGAGGTTTCCCGGCATGGGTTACGATAAACTTGAACGAAACCTGATCGACATCATCAAGGAAGAACAGGCAAAACT
Source organism: Blautia sp. MSJ-19 (assembly GCF_018918125.1). Lineage (GTDB taxonomy): Bacteria > Bacillota > Clostridia > Lachnospirales > Lachnospiraceae > Blautia_A. The sequence continues at coordinate 425,531 of NZ_JAHLQA010000007.1, read as the reverse complement.
TGGCTTCTTTAAAGAAGATATCCGTCTGTACTATCCGCTCTCTTCCCTGAATCATTTCTTTTCTGCCAGGGACAGTGCTGATGAAATGCAGGAACGACTGAACACACTGCCTGCTTCCATCACAGAAAAACTTGGACAGATCGAAGTCTCTCACAAAGGCGAACGTTTCTGTTTTCACATCCCGGAAGAAGGTACGGTCTATGTGCACGACAACACAGCTCCGAATGAATTCATCCGGCAGCTTGTAGAATTAGTTGCAAAACACGGCTGCACCATGAATGAAATTCTGGATCTGTTCCATACTTATTCACAGGATGTTATCACAGAGGAAATGAACAACGGTGAATTTGACCGCCTGATCCGTTTCGCTGACAAACCGGAAGATACTTACTACTATTGTTTCAAAGACGAAGGCTGCCATATTATTTATCACCGTTTTCTTCCGGAAGATTACGCAGACTTCGATTTCTAAGGAGGAACGTTTATGTGTACAGCCGCAACTTATAAGACCAAAGACTTTTATTTTGGCAGAACACTCGATTACGAATTTTCCTACGGCGATCAGGTCACGATCACCCCGCGGAATTATCCATTCCATTTCCGTCACGCCGGTACAAAAGAAACGCATTATGCAATCATCGGCATGGCACATGTAGCCGGAGATTATCCTTTATACTACGATGCCATTAATGAAAAAGGTGTCGGCATGGCAGGTCTGAATTTTGTCGGAAACGCTGCTTATGCCGATGTAAAACCGGATGCGGACAATGTCGCTCAGTTTGAATTTATCCCGTGGATCTTAAGCCAGTGTGCTTCTGTTGCAGAAGCACGCGAACTTCTTGCTCACATGAATCTCGCCAATACACCGTTCAGTGAGCAGTTTCCTCTGGCACAGCTTCACTGGATCATCTCTGATGAAACCGGATCCATCACAGTGGAGTCCATGACAGATGGCCTGCACCTCTATGATAATCCGGTTGGTGTGCTCACAAATAACCCACCTTTTCCACAACAGATGTTCCAGCTGAACAACTATATGCACCTTTCTCCGAAACAGCCGGTGAATACTTTTGCGGATAATCTGGCACTTACTGCCTACAGCCGCGGAATGGGTGCGCTTGGACTTCCGGGAGATCTGTCTTCTGCTTCCCGTTTCGCACGCGTCGCTTTCACAAAGATGAATTCTTTTTCCGGCGACTCCGAAACAGAAAGCGTCAGCCAGTTTTTCCATATCCTTGGTTCTGTCGATCAGCAGAGGGGTTGCTGCGAAGTTGCTGAGGGAAAATACGAGATCACGCTCTATACATCCTGCTGCAACGCGACAAAGGGAATCTACTATTATACAACTTACGAAAATCATCAGATCAGTGCAGTCGATATGCACAGAGAAAATCTGGATGGCAATACTTTGATCTGTTATCCTGTGATCCAGGGCGAACAGATTCATTACCAGAACTAGGAGGTACTTTACATGAATCTTGGTAATTTAATGCAGCTTAAAAGTTCCTGGGCAACCTTTACCCGGAATCACCCGAAATTCCCGAAATTTCTTCAGGCAGCCAGCACCGCTGTCAAAGAAGACACTTTAATCGAAATTAAGATCACGACCGCTGAAGGAAAAGTCATCGAGACAAACCTCAAAGTAAAAGCGTCAGATATCGAGCTTGTCAAAAACCTTGCCATGTGATATACTGACCACAGATTTTAAGATATGTACAAAAGAGCAGGACACAAAAGAGAACTTTTCCAATTATTCAGAACAGCAGCTTCTCTGCATTCATGTTCTACATAATCTGTGGACAGTTCTTGTCTGATACAAATGATAAAATAAAATCTAAGGGACGTGCAAATGTATTTCATTACATCTACATGTCCCTTTTTTATTCTTTATAAAGCACAATCAATTTTTCGCTACCACCCAACTGTCTCACAATCTCACGCGCTCTTCTTTGCCATTTGCCACGCGAAAAGCCCTCGGTGTGGTGTGATACCGTTCTTTGAACACACGGTGGAAATAACTTCCGTTCTCGTAGCCAACCGCTGCAATGATGTCGCTGATCGGAAGGTCTGTCTCACACATCAGCTCCACCGCTTTGTTCAGTCGTTTACGCTGGAGCAATTCCTTGAAATTAAATCCTGTATTTTTCTTGATCATCTTGCTCAGCATGTGCATTGGAAGATGCAGTTTCTCACAAAGTTCGGTCAGTGTAGCAGTCCTGTACTGCTGTTCGATATAATCGAGTGTCGTCATTGCGATCATATTTTCATACTGGTTTGGGAGACGCATCTCCGCATACTGTACAGATTCCAGCAGATAGAGGAAAATAAGCCCCATCGTTGTCTGGTTGATCCGGTTCTGATCGCCTTTGCCGGTTACGAGAGAGTAAATCATGTTTTCCAGAAGATTCTGAATCTGCAACACTTCTGCAACCTTAAAATGCAAATATTCTCCACGCTCCTCATCCTGTCTGAGCACATTGACCAGAAAATCTGCAAGCACATTATTATTCCCCGCCATCGTATATGCCACATCAAAAAACTCCGGAAGAATCATAAAGTTGATTGCGATATCACCCTCTCCTGCCGGAAGGATTTCATGTCTGGTAAACTGGTTCAGAAAAAGCAGTTCTCCCTCACGAATCACGACTTCTTTACCACCAATGATGTTTGTAAGCTGCCCCTGACAGACATAAAGCACCTCGATAAAATTGTGCCGATGAGATGGAAAATGGACGAATCGCGTATGTGTGCGCACTGCGATCAGTTTTCCTTCGCTGAGCATCTTGGCACTGTCCACGGTGAAATCCTTACCGGAGGTGTACAAATCCTTATCCACCTCTGCCACGCCGTCCAGAATACGCTGTTCTTCTTTTGTAATAACTCTTAAATGATCCAATAAAGCCTGCCGCATCTGCTACTCCCGCTTTCTTTGCTGCCGATATTCTAAGCACAGTAATTTACTTTCTTTATTCTACCATGCCCGGACATTATAAAGCAATAGATCCCCAACATCGAGAAACAAGAGATTTATCCAATCCGATGCCGACATCCCCATAATCACAAAAACAGAGCGAAGCCTTACGGCTCCGCCCTGTCTTTTAAGGATTTATCATATTCAGAAAAACTTTAGCTTTTTAAGCGTACTGATTAGTACAGTGCTGCGTACTCTTCAACGTTTTCTGGTGTGAACTGAAGTGGCTCACCAAGAACGATTTCTGTTCCTTCGTCATCAGCTGTTGTGATTGTGTATTCACCCATATCGCCAGCTGTGAATGTTTCGTCAACTGCACCAGTGATGTCACCTTTTACAAGTGCCATTGTTGCATATGCGGAAAGTTTTCCAAGGCCTTCCATATCCCACAGATAGAAGTATGGGCAGGAATGTGCATCGTCATCGCCTGTGTACTCAACCATTTCAGATGGAAGTCCAAGACCTGTCAGTTTGCAAGCAGATTCGTTGTCCTGAAGGTATTTAGCAGCTGCAGCGATACCAACTGTTGTAGGTGCGCAGATAACTTTCAGATCTGGGTAGTTCTGAAGAAGAGCTGCTGTCTGGTCTGTAGATTTCTGAGGTTCGTCATCACCATAAGCTACTTCTACAAGTTCCAGTTTGCTGTATTTCTCATCGCCTTCCATGATGGATTTCATAGCGTCGATCCAAGCGTTCTGGTTTGCAGACTGAGATGTTGCAGAAAGGATAGCGAACTGTCCTTCTCCACCGGAGATGTCAAGAACTGCATCCATAAGAGCCTGTCCAACTGCCTGTGTACCAGCCTGGTTTACGAATACCTGACGGCTGTCTTTATTTGGAGCGGAGTCGAAGGAAGATACTTTGATTCCAGCGTCCATAGCTTCTTCCAGTTTAGCCTGAAGAGCGTTAACGTCGTTTGCGGAGATGCAGATTGCATCTGGCTGCTGGGAGATCAGGTTGTCAAGAACTTTGATCTGAGCATCAGCTGTTGCAGCTTCTGGATAAACAACATCTACAGTTGCACCTTCAGCTTCTGCTGTTTCTTTGAATGCTTTTGCAGCGATTTCGAAGAATGCGTTACCTGCGGATTTACCAACCAGTGCGATTTTCTGTCCGTCTCCTGCTTTGTCAGCTGCCATTACAGGTGCTGCACAGCCGAGTACCATTGCTCCACAAAGAAGTGCGCTAATAACTTTTTTGTTCATTTTGTTTTCCTCCCTTGGAAATATAGTTTTTTATTTGCAACTGCTCCCCTGCTACAAGAGAGCAGCCACTTACTTAATTAGTATACTACCTTTATCCACATATGAGCAAGCTCATATACGGATCCGGAATTTTTAACCCTAGTATTATATTTAGTTTTTCTTCATGCTTACTGCTTTTTTTACATTTCCGATGATGTTCGGAAGAGCTACTGCTGCGATCAGGAGAACACCGATGATCAGCAGGATAACCTGTGCATTGACGTTTCTCTGACCAAGACCTACACGAAGGCAAACGATAATGAATGCGGAAATAAATCCACCTGCAATATTACCTTTACCACCTGTAGAGGAGATACCTCCGAATACTGCCATTGCGATGGCATCCATTTCAAATCCGTTACCGGTTGTTGTATTTGCACCGTATGAAGAAGATACCAGGAACAGTGCACACAGTCCGGAAACTGTACCCATGATGGTGTAGATGATGAAACGGATCTTCTGTACATGTACACCTGAGTAATATGCTGTCAGACGGTTTGTACCGATTGCATATACACGGCGTCCAAATGTACTCTTGCCTAAGATTACGGCAAAGATCACTGAAAGGATCACTACGAGGAACAGGATGTATGGAACACTTCCAACTTTTCCGCCGATTGCACGGAAACCATCTGTGTTGCTTGCGGAAATACTACCGCCGCTTCCAAGAACGATCTCGGAGATACCACGGAAGATGATCTGTGTTGCCAGTGTTACGATCATTGGAGGCAGTTCCTGGAATTTTGTCAGGATGAAACCATTGATCGCACCGCAGATCGTACCAACACCAAGTGCTGTGATAACAACTACGATAAATGGTGCATTTGTATTGCACACGATACAGCTCATTGTTGCAGAGAGGCAAACGATCGCACCTACGGAGATATCGATCTCGCCAAGTACCAGGATGTATGCCATCGGCAGCATCATGAATACTTCTGCCAGGTAAACCGGCATCTGACGGAGCAGACTGCTCAGGTTATAATATTCAGAAAACATTGCACAGAAAATATTGACTGCGATGAACAGTAAAACCAATATTCCCTCCCAGGAGAAGATCATTTTCTTCACTGGGCTTTCCGGTACATTATTAATACTTCTTCCAGATTTTCCAGCCATGATTACATCTCCCTTCCTTTCAGTGCATTCTTATCAGCGATACGCTGCAGGATTACGTTCATTACTACTACGACAAGGATGATAATACCCTTGATTGTGTTCAGCCATAACTGGTTGAAGAATGGGATCAGCGGAAGTGCTTTTGCGATTGTTGCAAGGATCAGGGATCCAAGTAAAGCACCAATTACTGTACCACGTCCACCGCTCATGCTTACACCACCGATAACGCAGGCTGCGATAACGTCCATCTCACCGCCGTACTGCATATCAGGCATTGCGGATGCATATACAGAAACCTGAAGAGCTCCGCCAAGACCTGCAAGAAGACCCATGATGGTATAAACAAGAAGTTTGATATTCTTTACGTTGATACCGGATACTTCTGCTGCACTCGGGTTACTTCCGACTGCATAGATCATACGTCCTGTTCTCGTCCATTTCATGAACCAGAAGAAGAAGATATAGCATACAATGATTACCCAGATGACTGCATTCAGTCCAAGGAATTTTGTTGTTGCAAAATTCTTGAAGTTACCAAGTGCTGCTGCACTTGCCCATTCACCACCGTGGGATACCTGATAACCAAGTGCACGGTAGATGTACATGAAGCCCATGGTTGCGATGATCGGAGGAACATCTGCTCTTGAAATGATCAGACCTACAACTGCTCCACATGCGATACCGATCACAATTGCGATCAGGAATGCAAGCGGTGTGCTGGAGATATGTCCGTATTTCAGAAGCATACCAATGCTCATACCGGAAAGTGCAAGTGTTGACATGATAGAAATATCAATACCGCCAACAAGCATTACACAAAGCATACCAAGTGACATTACCATTGTTACTGCGTTATTTTTCAGCATATCCATCAGTGACTTAGGTGTCAGGAATGATGGGTTGATTGCTGTAATGACTACAAAAAGAACGATCAGGACAACTGCGAGCAGTGCTTCACGGGAGCCTGTGATCTTTTTCATGACTGACTTCTTTTCCATTATTCAGCACCCCCTGTATGTCCTTTTTCCATTGCGAGTTCAAGGATTCTCTCCTGTGTAGCTTCGCCACGGTTCAGCTCACCGGTCTTACGTCCGTTACACATAACGACGATACGGTCTGCCATACCAAGGATCTCCGGCATTTCGGAAGAAATCAGGATAATTGCATATCCTTTCTTTGCAAGGTCACCCATGATCGCATAGATCTCAGCTTTTGCACCTACGTCTACACCTTTGGTAGGCTCATCCATGATAACAACTTTCATTTCCTGGCTAAGAGCCTTGGCAACAACAACTTTCTGCTGGTTACCACCGGAAAGAGAGCTTGCCGGCTGGAAGATATCAACTGCTTTTGTATCAACCTCTTCAAGAAGTTTCTTTGCAAGATCACGCTCTGTCTTCTCATCATTGATACCGCTCTTTGCATATTTGCTGATGGTAGGAAGTGTTACGTTTCTTCCAAGTCCCCAGCTCATGATCAGACCTTCTTTCTGACGGTCTTCCGGAAGAAGGATGATACCTTTTTCCATTGCATCGGACGGCTGTTTGATGTGAACTTCTTTGCCTTCCAGGTAAACCTTACCGGAATCCGGCTGTGTAATACCACAGACAGCTTCTACAGTTTCGGTACGTCCTGCACCTACCAGACCGGTAAGTCCGAGGATCTCACCTGCACGAACACTGAAGGATACGTCTTTGAAATAACCTGTTCTGGAAAGATTCTCAATCTTGAGCATCTCATCTCCCAGTTTTACTTCCGGTTTCGGGAACAGGTCTTTGATCTCACGACCAACCATTGCCTTGATCAGATCTGCATTTGTAATTCCGTCTACATCATAAGTTCCGATGTACTGAGAATCACGGAATACAGTAACTCTGCTTGCCAGACGGTACATATCTTCAAAACGATGAGAAATGAAGATGATGGAAACTCCGTCAGCTTTTAATTTATCAACCAGTGTGTAAAGTTTTTCGGATTCAGATCTTGTCAGTGCTGCAGTAGGCTCATCAAGAATGATGATTCTTGCGTTGGTGGACATTGCCTTTGCAATCTCAACCATCTGCTGCTGAGCAACACTCAAAGTACCCATTTCTGCTGTTGCATCAAAGTCTGCATCCAGCTGTTTCAGAAGTTTGTTCGCTTCTGTGTTCATGGCTTTCCACTGGATCATTCTGTTTTTGATGATCTCGTGACCCATGAAAATATTTTCTGCAACGGTCAGATGCGGATAAGATGTCGGATGCTGATATACGGCTGCAATACCTGCTGCCTGTGCATCTTTCGGTCCTTTGAAATCCACCTTCTGTCCATTTAAGAACATCTCGCCTTCTTCTGCCTTATGTACACCGGTAATAACCTTAATAAATGTTGATTTACCAGCACCGTTTTCACCCATAAGTGCGTGAACTTCGCCAGGTTTTAACTGGAACTGCACATTGTTCAGTGCCTTAACGCCCGGGAAAATCTTTGTTATGCCTTTAAGTTCAAGAACATATTCAGACACGGCTCTTTCCTCCCTTTTCTTAAGTCTGAAATCATTATAACAGTAAAATCTTTTTCCCAAAACAGGAAAATATTTGGAATCAGGGTAAAATATTTTCCTGTTAATGGGTAATATTTTACAGCTATCGCAAAAAATTCCTCCCCTGCATTGTTCACTGTTCACAGTGTTTCTTCCTTTTACACGACATTGACATGGGATTTTGCATTTGATATAGTAAATATATTCGATTAAAGTATATTTATATGGAAGGAAATCCGGAAATGAGCTTTCTTGGCAAAGTGAAAAATAAATTAAAAAGCGGGAGCTGGTATCCTTTTTACAACTCTTTTTATGAAAGAAACAGTCTTGATCCACATATGATCCTTCTGGAATCCAGAAGTGGCAAGGCACTGGAAAGTAATATTCTTTCCTTATTAAAAGAGCTCTGTAAAGAGCCTTATCACAAATTCACGCTTGTCCTGTCTGTCCACAAGAGCGTCGAAAACGAAATCAAAGAGAAACTCCACAAGAACTCCATCCAGGGAGTTCATTTTGTGCGCACAGGTTCGGTTGCTTACTACAGAGCACTCAGCCGTGCCGGTTATCTCGTAAATGATTCTTCCTTTCCTGGACGTTTCATAAAAAAAGACGGACAGATCTATCTGAACACCTGGCATGGTACTCCGCTCAAAAAAATGGGACGTGACAATCGTCCGGAGATGGTCACGATGGGAAATGTGCTTCGCAATCTTCTGGATTCTGACTATCTGGTATTTCCAAACCGTTTTATGGAGGAAAAAATGTCCGGAGCCTACATGCTGGATAAACTGTATCGCGGAACTGTTCTGCATGAAGGCTATCCGCGCAATGATATCTTCCGGCACAAACCAGATTCTGCTCTGAAAGAACGTGCCGGACTCAGGGACAAATTCCTGATCACTTATTTTCCTACTTATCGCGGAATCTTCAATCAGGTGGAACAGCAGGAATATATGCAGACTTTATCAGACAGTCTTTCTCTCTGGGACCAGCAGTTAAACGACAATGAAATACTTCTTGTCAAGCTCCATCCGTTTCTGCATGGTTCTGAAAACTTCGATCATTATCGTCATATCCGTGCCTTCCCCTCAGATTGGGATACGTATGAGGGTCTTAGCCTTTGCGATACACTGATCACCGATTATTCCAGCGTTTTTTATGACTATGCCAACAGTGGCAAAAAAATCATCTTTTATGCTTATGACCGTCTGGAATACGAGAGTACCCGCGGCATGTATGAAAATCTGGAATCTTATCCGTTCCACTATACAGAAAAAGCTGAAGATGTCATTCCGTTCGTTCACCAAAATGGCGGCACTCCTACCGATGCTTTTATGGAAACCTATGCTACCTATGAAGACGGACATGGTGCTGAAAAGATCTGTCGTCAGGTCTTTCTTGGTGAGAACTGCTGCCGCACCAGAACTTACTGCGGAAACGGCAAGCAAAATATCCTGCTCTATGGCGGTGATCTGGATCAGAATGGCATCACCAGTGCCCTCTATGCCATGCTTCATGAACTGGATCTTGACAAATACAATTATTTCCTGTCTTTCCGTCTGATCTCTGTCAAAGAACATCCGGAAAGAATGAACCGCATTCCGGAACATGTCGGGATTTATCCTCTTGCAAGCGAAATGAACATGGATATTCTGACCGGTCTTGCATTGATGTACAAAATGCGCGGCAAAAATTCTTCTCTGGCAGACCGGCGTGTGCACACTGCCTACCGGCGTGAATGGCAGAAACATTTTGGCAGTACTGAGTTTTCTGCTGTAGTTCATTATAATGGTTACGAAGCATATATCACTTCCCTTTTTGAAGAATCTCCCTGTGGCAGGGTCATCTGGGTTCACAACGATATGGCGGATGAAATCCGTACCAAAGGAAATCAGAATCTTCCGCTGCTTCATGAGGCTTACCAGACTTATGACCATATCGTCACTGTCAGCAATGACATTCTGGATTCCACGATTCACGGCATTGGTGCAGATCCGGCCAGGGTCATGGTCATCAATAACTGCCATGATCATCAGACCGTCCTGAAGCGCAGTCTGGAATCTTTTTCTTTCCAGGAAACGACCAGATCCACGGTTTCTCCAGAAAAGCTTTCGCAGATTCTCAACGGCCAGGGGCATAAATTCATCAGTATCGGACGCTATTCTCCGGAAAAGGGACATACCCGGCTTCTGAATGCTTTTAATACCTACTGGACCAGCCATCCGGATACCTGGCTGATTCTCATCGGCGGCGTCGGAACCCTTTACGACGAAGAGGTCTCCTATGCCCGTTCCCTTGCAGCTGCTGATCACATTGTTCTGATCTACTCCATGCAGAATCCAATGCCGGTCTTACGGTGCTGTGATCTGTTCCTGCTGTCTTCTTTTTATGAAGGCCGCCCGATCGTTCTGATGGAAGCTGCTACTCTGGGAATTCCAGTCGTAACATGTGACGTCAACGGATGTCATGGATTTATGACAGAATACCACGGAACCCTCGTTGAAAGCTCTGAAGAAGGCATTCTGCAGGGCATGAACCTTTTTGCAGAAGGAAAAGTCCTGCCGCTTCAGGTTGATTTTGACCAGATCAATGCCGTTTCTTCTTCTCTGACTGAACAGCTTTTCAGTGACACCGTACGCATCTCACATCATGAAAGGACTTAAACACACATGGGAAAAGCAAAAAATCTTTTATATACAGGCTGGCTGAAACTGTTTGGCGGAATCCATCCGGATCCATATATATGGCTTTTTTCTTCTACCGACAATTGCCATTACAATTACAATTCCCGCTATCTTTTTGAATATGTAAAAGAACATGTTCCGGAAGTCACACCTCTTTTTGTGATCAATGATCCAGAACTGAGAGACAGCCTTTCCAGACAGTACGGAAGTCGGTATTTTATCGAAACAGAGACTCCTTCCGGCATCCGCACTGCGTTGCAGTCCGGTGTCTGGTTTACTTCTGCCGGACTGCCTGCCTATGGCACACATCTCAATCGCAGCCGACTGATCATCAATCTCTGGCACGGTGTTCCTCTTAAAAAGATTGCACTTCTGGATCCGAATCTGAAAAAAGCTGCACGCATCTATTTCCGAAAAATCTTTTCAGAGAATTATACCTGCGTACTTACAACTTCTCATGAACTGATTTCTCTCATGGCCAGAAGCTTTGCTATTTCCGAGGATAAGATCAAAGTGTGGGGACAGCCAAGAAACGATGGCATGTTTCAGACAAATGACCGCGACAAAATCCTGAACGGTTTTTATCCGGACCTTCCGGAATATTCCAGAGCGATTCTTTATGCGCCTACTTTCCGTGATTACGGACAGGTACAACTTTTTCCATTTGAAGATTTTGATCAGAAACAACTGGAGAACTTCCTTGAAGAAAATCATCTGCTCCTTCTGATACGTACCCACGTAGCAGAACAGGGCTCTGCTGCTCCTTATCTTGGAAAAAGGATTCGTTTTCTTGGCAATCAGGAAGCCGAGGATGTTACCGGCATTCTGAATATCTTTGACTGTCTGATCACGGATTACTCCAGTATCTATATTGACTATCTGCTTACTGACAAGCCAATGATTTTTCTACCTTATGACCGACAGCAATATCTTGACGGGCGGGGAATGAATTTTGACTATGATACAGTTACCCCTGGTCCCAAACCGAAAAGCTTCAAACAGTTTCTTCCGGTCCTTCTGGACAACGGTGAGTCCTGGCAGAAAGAACGTGAACGAGTCAACCATCTCTTTAATGAGATACGGAAACCCTGTTCTGGAGATATCTGTGATCGAATCCTCCAGCAAATCAAGCACCTGTGATAGTTACGTTCCTGTATTGACACAAAGGAGAACAACATGAAATTACTGATTGTAGACGATGAAGAGCTTACACGTACCGGCGTAATCTCCTCCCTCGACTGGAATTCCCTTGGAATTACCGAGGTTCTTCAGGCAGATGACGGTGTGCACGGTCTGGAGACCGCACGCCTGTGCAAACCGGAGATTGTTCTGTGTGATGTCCGTATGCCACGTATGGACGGAATCACCATGCTGGAACGTCTGGAAAAGTTTCTTCCTGACACTGTCCCTATTTTTATGAGCGGCTATTCTGACAAAGAGTATCTGAAAGCTGCGATCAAACTAAAAGCTGTCAACTACATTGAAAAGCCTTTTTCTCTGGCAGAGATTGAAGCTGCGATCCGTGAGGCAAGAGAACTCTATATCCAGAAAGTCCACTCCCGCCGTGGTGAAACCCTGCATTCCATGGAGACAGCATCTCGTCTGGCCCTCCAGCTCACTATGCCATACGGTATGAATGCTTCTACGATCGAGCAGCTTGCCCGGGATCTGAATCTCACGCTGAACGGTGGCACTTATTTCACTGCTTTTATCGCAAAGACCAGTCTTTTTCTGGAAAGCGCAGCACCTCCTATGACCGACTTTTATCAGCAGTTTCAGGATTTCCTGGAGCCTTTCCATATGAAATGCATCTATCTGGAAAAGAAAATGCAGTATCTGGTCTATTTTCTTTTTTCACAGAATGAGCCAACTGCACGGCAGCTGCAGTCTGTCAGCAATTTTCTCTGCGAACATTTTGCTGAATTCGGCCGCTATTCCATGGCATGCGGAGATACAGCCTGCGGAATTTCAAAAGCTTATCAGACATATACTTCTGCTGTTATTCTGCTGCAGAGCAGCTATTTCTTCCCGGAAAATACACTGCTGACCACTGTAGAACTGAACGAAACACCGGATGTGCAGAATAATATTTTTGCCGACACTCCGGCTGCTGATTTTGCTGACGCGCTCTCCCATCTGGATAATGCCGCCGCTCAGACCGTTCTTCAACGACTTTATGATACTTTTTATAAAAACCATCGATTCCTTCAGAATCCGGTCAAAGATCTCTATTACAAACTTTTTCTCTGTCTGGAGGATGCACGACATCAGCAAAAGATTGCAGGATCCGGAAACGTGGAAAGTATTGCAGAGACAATCGATGACTGCTTCACTTTTCCTGAACTTCACCAGACACTGCTGGACAAGACTGCAGAATATTTTGAAAAAGCAGAAAGTACTTCTCAGGAGAATCCCACGATTTTTCTGATCAAGGATTATATCAGCAAGAATTACATGAACGAAACGCTTTCTGTAAAAGATATCAGCACTCATGTATTTCTCTCCACCTCCTATGTATGTACCTTTTTCAAAAGTGAGACCGGCCAGACACTGAATCAGTACCTTACCGAATACCGTATGGAAAAAGCCAAACAGCTTCTGAAAGATGCACGCTTCAAGATCTCCGATATTTCTTCCCGTGTGGGTTACAGTGACGGAAATTATTTCGGAAAAAGTTTCAAGAAGTACAGTGGCCTTTCCCCATCCGAATACAGGGAGCAAAATTTACAATGAGTCATTTATTTTCACGCATTCGCCATTCCTACGGTGATATGAAACTGGAATCCAAATTTACACTGGTACTTTTGCTTGCAGCAACTGTACCTGTTATTATGATGGCCTGCTTCTTTTACGGAAAGCTCTATGACATGGTCGTATCCTACACGATCCGTCAGGAACAGGATACTTCTGCTCAGACTGCTCCCTATATTGAAGACCTTGTCCAGCAGATCATTGATGCGCATGATGAAATCACCGATCAGGAGTTTTTCCAGACCCTCTTTCATCAGCCGGTCAATTCTCCGTTTCAGATGTTTCTTGACACGGACAGTGCACAGGATTTTCATGCCTGTGCCGAAAATATGATTGCTTCCGACATGATCACCGGAATTCAGATCTTTATGGATTTCCCTCCTCAGTCTGTGCGTCTTTTTAATGATTCTCTGACGAAAGATTATTTTTCTCCCATGAGTAAGGCACGTGGAACTTACTGGTACGGTATTTTTCAGGGCACGCAACAGTCTTCTCTGTTCTGTCCTGCCTTTTATCTGGGTGAACGTGAAAAAGAGAACTACGGAGATCTGGCATATATCACTTCCACAACGTTCTATTATCAGGGAAATGCACGGCAGGCATATATCGCTGTTTACAGTTCTTCAGAACATCTGACCGGCATGCTGAAAGCCAACCTGACGATCGACGGAAGTGTTTCCTATATCATCAATGAGCGAAATGCGATTGTTGCTTCCTCAAACGATTCCCTTTCCGGAATTTATCTTCTGGATTACAATGCCATTGAAGATTCTTTCATGTCTTCCAATAATTTTATTGAAAGAGACATCCTGGATACCAGAGTTTATGCCGGATTTTATAATATCAAACAGCCGGGATGGTTCATGGTCACTGTACTTCCATCCGGTCCGCTGATCACCCAGAGTAATACCATCATGATCCAGTATATTCTGATGTATCTTGGATTTCTGGTATTCGCTCTTGTTCTGGCTCACTTTATGTCGCATTCCATTACCAACCGTATTTCCTCTGTCATCCATCAGATGAGCAAGGTACGAAAAGGTACTCTGAGTCCTATGGAAAGCCCGGAATATCATGATGAGATCGGTGATCTGATCGATACATACAATTATATGACCAGAAAAATGGATCAACTTATGACCGAGCAGGCAAAAGCAGCCGAAGAGCTTCGAATTGCTGAATTTCATTCTCTGCAGGCACAGATCAATCCACATTTTCTCTACAATACGATGGACATGATCAACTGGCTGGCCCAACAGGGAAGGACTGAAGAAGTTTCTCAGGCTGTCCAGAGTCTTTCCCGCTTCTACAAACTGACGCTAAGCCGCAAGCAGAGCATCAGTACGATTTCCCGTGAGGCAGAACATGTCGATATTTATCTGCAGATTCAGAATATGCGCTATCACGACAGCATTACATTTATCCTGGATATTCCGGATGAACTGCTGGACTATCAGATTCCGAAACTGACTCTGCAGCCAATCATTGAAAACTCTGTTCTCCACGGTATTCTGGAAAAATCAGATAAAACCGGAACCATCGTTCTTACCGGCTGGATGGAGGATTCCGATATCGTTCTCCTGATTTCTGATGATGGTGTTGGAATTTCCTCCGAAAAACTTTCTACGATTCTCTCCGGCGAAGGCATCAGTCCTTCCGGAGGCACCAATATCGCTGTATATAATACGCATCGAAGACTGCAGATTCTGTATGGTCCGGATTATGGGCTTAAGTATTCGAGTAAACCAGAGGAAGGAACAGAAGTTGAGATAAGGATTCCGGCAAGGAAATAATAAATAATAAAACACTGTATTTGTTTATCATTGCAGTACAGCAAAAAGGAGACCGCTTTCGCGATCTCCTTTTTTGAATATGAATATGTGTATGGATAGATGGTTAAATTATCTTGTAACGATATCAACCGGCACATTGAAGATTTTTGCAACCTTCAGAATGGTATCGATATGTCTTCCTGTAGCTGCTGCCATATGATGTGTCGGGCCGGCTTCGCTCCAGCGGTTTACAAACTCTCTTGCTCCACATGTGAAACGTGTTCTCATGTTTGTATCACCGAAGGAAAGGATCGGTCCTTCTTCGTTTACACCTTCTGCAACAACAAATTTGAAGTGTCCGTCAGCATCCTGTGTGATTGCAAGATAGGTAACCGGACCTGTGTATGGATAGAACTGTGTCAGGTATCCGCCGCCTGTTTTGCCGTGGAATACCGGTACGATCTTCATGGTAGGTTTCTTATCGGAAATATCAGCATCTCCACTTCCGGAATGTCCGATGATGCAGATGTCATCATTGAAGTCGATGGAGTACATTTCGGACAGCTGGCCTGTACCGGAAATTGTTTTCAGGATGCTCATTGCCATAGCAACTTTCATGTCACCCTCAACTGCGCATGCAGTACCCTGTTTGATCAGCATGGAGAATGCCGGGATCAGCATACTGTCAAGGACACCGGCTTTGCCCTGTGCAAATCCGTCATAATGGGAAGCAACCATTCCAAGATGTTCGTCTTTAACCCATTTTTCGAATGCAACAACGTATTTGGCCATATCCCATACTTTTTCGATCGTGCCGCCGCCTTCGATATCAAATGTATCAAGGATATCCTGTGCCTTTGCACGGATTGCTTCTTCATCTGTGATATCATCAGCGATTGCCCACATTTTTTCCCAGTCAAACTGTTTGGTATACAGGAACATTCTGTTGTACAGGTTTGTCTCGTCGATGTAAAGATCCATCATACCCGGATAAGGTCTTCCGATCTGAGCAATGTTAGTATCACGGAATCTTCTTCTTACCTGAGCAGCTTTGCACCAGTCTTCGATTTCAGCCTGAACGGCCGGGTCTCCGCCTTCAACAACACCTGTGATAACAGCGTGTCTCTTACCAGCTCTCTCAAGGTCAGCAACTGCTTCTCCAACAGCACCGCAGGCATATCCTTCACCAAGCCATGCAGCGATATCTGTATGATCGTAATCCAGTGCTTTCAGTTTCTGAACGTTAACCAGAACAACCGGCACATCCAGGTCACGAATTGCAGGAAGCATATTGTAAGATGTAGCATATGTCAGCATCTGAAGGAATACAAGGTCTACATCTGCTGCACGGAATTTATCTCCGGCTTCCATAGACTGTTCTTTTGTTGTTACCATTCCTCCGTCGATGATCTCTACTGTATCCGGAATTGTCTTCTTGAATGCTTCATACTGAGCTTCAAATTCAGGTACCAGTGACGGGAACTGAGGAAGATATGCTCCTAAAGCAATAGAAAATACGCCGACTTTTGCCTTTGTGTTTACTAACATAATAAAACCTCCAATTTTGTTTTGTAGATATGTAAACGCACCTTAACGTGCAACCAAAATGGTTTCTTATCTTAATTATGCCTTGTAGATTTTGATTCCAAAGGACTCATGGATAGTTGTACGAGCCTCTTCAATGGATTTGAAATCTCCGGCTTTGAGCATCTGTGCGGTAATGTTACCGATTGCAGTTGCTTCTCCAGGACCCGCATGAACTTCTTTGCCTGTTGCTTTTGCTGTCAGTTCATTCAGATATCCTGCATTGGAACCACCGCCTACTACGTGGATACGGCTGTAAGTTCTTCCTGTGCTCTCTTCCAGTTCTTTTGCTGTCTTTGCATAGCATTCAGCAAGGCTGGTGTAGATAACTGTTGCGATCTCGCCCATAGTTTCCGGAACTTTCTGTCCTGTTCTGCGGCAGTAATCTTTTACTTCTTCTGTCATATTTTCAGGTGAAAGGAAACATTCGTCATTTGCATCTACTCTGGACGGGAAGTCTTTTGCTTCTTCTGCCATAGCACAGATCTCAGCAAAGCTGTATTTGTCGTTTACTTCATGACGTACAGACTGAATCATCCACAGACCCATGATGTTCTTGAGGTAACGGAAACGTCCTGCATATCCGCCTTCGTTTGTGAAGTTCAGTTCACAGCTCTTTGGTGAGCAGTCCGGAGTCTGTCTTTCGATTCCCATCAGGGACCATGTTCCGGAACTGATATAGATAAAGTCATCATCGTTTGCCGGTACAGCCAGAACTGCTGATCCTGTGTCATGTGTTGCCGGTGCAACAACCTCTAAGTCAAATCCAACTTCTTTCTGAAGTTCTTCTGTCAAATGTCCGACAACAGTACCAGGCATGATCAGTTTCTGGAAAATTTTTCTTGGATATCCCAGTTTGTCGATAATCTCATAATCCCAGTCTTTTGTCTCTGCGTTAACCAGCTGACCTGTTGTAGCTTCTGTGTATTCACAGGTCTTCTGTCCTGTCAGCAGGAAGTGGAAATAATCCGGTACGTGAAGCAGTGTTTCTGCCTGTTCCAGATATTCCGGATGTTTGGTCTTAACTGCCATCAGCTGATATACTGTATTGAAGATTGCTTTCTGAATACCGGTTCTTGCATACAGTTCATCAAGCGGAATGTATTTGTAAACTTCTTCATCCATTCCATCTGTACGGTGGTCACGATATCCAACGGTGTTTCCCAGTACCTTGTCATCTTTGTCAAGAAGTACGAAGTCAACGCCCCAGGTATCCACGCCCATGCTTACCGGAACTTTGCCAATCTCTTTGCATTTCTTGAGAGCGGTCACGATTTCTTTAAAAATACGGTCAAATTCCCAGCAGAGTTCGCCGTCTTTCTTAACCATTCCATTTTCGAAACGATGGATTTCTTCGAGCTCCATCTTTCCGTTTTCCATGTGTCCAAGGATCAGACGTCCACTGGATGCACCCATATCTACTGCTGCATAATATGTTGCCATTGTAAAATCCTCCTAAATATGTAAGATGTGTACAGCATCTGTAATTGTGCAAAGTGCTGTAGTCAAACGTGTTCTTTCATATTTCATAATAGCATATTAACACATATTTCTTCAATATATAAGAACCTCGTTTGTCAAAAAAAAGGTCCTGATTTGCAAGTTTTGTTTTTCTCAAAACTCCTAAGAACAAAATTAACATCAAAAATAAATTAATTATCAGATTCGATGCTTAGCGTTTGTTAAAAAAAGTCCCCCAAGGCATTTGCCCTGGGGGATCTAACCCGTAAGTATAGTATTATCGAACGCCACTTCGGAATCTTACGATTCCTCAGTGCTCGCTGTGCTCACATAATTTCCTCAAGAAATGCTTAAGTCTGCAAGCAGTCTACGCATTTCTTTTTAGAAATTGCGTTCGTTTTAGTCGTACAGGTTTGGAGCGATGCTGTCGTCATCCATGTTTGTGGAATCATACCAGTATCCGTCTGTAGGAACATCTTCAAGTTCCTGTCCGTTTGCTGCTGCTGTCAGAGCGTAGATTGCATAGTATCCCATCATCAGAGGAGACTGTGTAACTGCACCAAGGAATGTTCCATCCTGAACAGCTGCTTTAATGATAGAACCAGCATCGAAACCAACACCGATAACGTCGCCGTTAGCTGCATCAGATCCAAGAACGTTCAGGTTTGCGTTAGCTGCAAGAACACCTTCTGCTGCTGTCTGGTTGGAACCGAAGATAGCGATGCAGTTTTCTTTGGAAAGGATTGCCTGAGCTTCATTGGAGCAAAGCTCTACAGTTGTCTGTGCCGGAACAGCTACCTGGATAACAACGTCTGCGTCAGCTTCTGTAGCGTCTGCACCCTGAGCTGCGTTTACATAGAATTCGTTACCAGCTACTGCTACTGTTTTGCCATCTGCCTGAAGGAGTTCGATCATCTTGTCGATGAATCCGCCACCACGCTGCTGGATGTTCTGAGCTGTAGCATCCTGGTTAACTTCACCGATAACAACCTGTCCTTCTGCGTTAGCTACTACATCTTTGATTGCCGGATACATGTTTTCTGCTGCTACTGCACCAGCCTGTACGTTGTCTGTGCAGACTTCGCAAGCGATAGATCCTTCCGGAGCATCAGCGATACCTGTATCGAATGTTACAACCGGAATTCCTTTGTCAACGCAGTCCTGAAGAGCGTCAAGAACAGAAGATGTATCACAAGCTGCAAGTCCTAATCCAGCCGGGTTAGAAGCGATTGCTGTGTTTACCATGTTAACCTGGTCAGCGATATCGGACTCACTGTTCGGTCCCTGTGCTGTATAAGTAACACCAAGTTCTTCAGCAGCCTGTTTCATACCTTCCTGAGCTGCATCCCAGTATGTAGACTGGAAAGATTTAACCATCATCGGGAATTCGTAAGCTTCGTTAGCTTTCAGATCTTTGAACTGATCCGGAAGATCTGCTGCCATAACTGTTGAAGCTGACATACCTGCTACCATTGCTGCACAGATGCTTAATGCTACTACTTTCTTGAAATTCATAATTTACTTCCTCCTTATAAATTATATAGTTTTTATGATGATACGTCAGTAGGAATTTCTGACGCCCCACATCCTTATGAAGTTTTAATAAATATTCTACGTTATTTAATTTTTTTCAGCCAAACGGGAAATTCGCAATCCGCTTCGCTACTTGCTCATAAAGAAAAATTGTAAAACAATTTTTCTTTACATTGCTGCTTTTTTCTTTTCTTTGATGATATCGATCAGGACTGCTACGATAAGAACAAGACCTGTGATGATCTGCTGCCAGTTAGCCTGAAGTCCTACATATGGAAGACCAGTCTTCAGAAGCATGATAACGAAGATACCAACAAATGTACCGATTACGGAACCGTAACCACCGGTTGCTGCAACACCACCGACGAATACACCGCCGATCGCATCCATTTCAAGTCCGGCACCGGTACCAGGCTGTACAGTAGGTGTAACTGCTGCATAAGCGATTGCTGCAAGACCTACAAACAGGCCACATACTACATATACCATTACATGGTAGAATTTAACATTGATTCCAGAAAGAGCTGCTGCTTCTTTGTTTGATCCGATTGCGATGGTGTAACGTCCGAATTTTGTGTGATTCAGAACGAATTCCATCAGCAGTACCAGAAGAACCATCCACAGGAAACCGATCGGGTAACGGGAAGCACTTCTTCCTGTACCAACGGTAATCTTAAAGATTGAATGGAACCATCCACCGTCCTGTGTAAGTCCCGGCCAAGGTGTTGCACTGCAGAGAGAACCAGCACCACGGGTAATCATACAGGTACAAAGAGTTGCAAGGAATGGCGGCAGGTTCATGATTCCGATCAGAACACCATTCAGTGCTCCGATCACAAGACCTAATACCAGGCAAAGTACCATAGCTGCTGCTACCGGCCATCCGTGGCTTCTTACCATTGTTCCGGCGATCAGTGCGTAACACACCATACCGGTTCCGATTGACAGGTCTACACCTCCAGTGATAAGAGGGAATGTAACACCAATTGCCATCAGAAGATCATAGTAAGAAAAATCTAACATACTTAAAAGTGTTGTATACTGTCTGAACTCCTTACTCATAATGGAGAATACCGCAGTCAGTGCGATAATAACCAGTAATACAATAAATCTCTGATCACTTATAATACTTTTTTTCTTCTTAGTCATGACTGTCCTCCCCTTAATCGATATTTCTTGTAGCCTTATCCATGATGCGTTCCTGTGTTGCTTCGGAAATATCGATATTTCCTGTCACTTTACCTTCACACATGATGATGATTCGGTCACTCATACGGAGAATTTCTGTCATTTCAGAAGAAATCATGATGATGGATTTACCTTCTGCTGCCAGTTTACTCATTAACTTGTAAATTTCGTTCTTGGCACCAACGTCGATACCTCTGGTCGGCTCATCGAAGATCAGGATGTCACTGTCTCTTGTCAGCCATTTCGCGATTACGACTTTCTGCTGGTTACCACCGGAAAGGTTTACAACCAGCTGATCACCACTCGGTGTCTTGGTAGCAAGTTCTTTGATATATTTCTCAGAAACCTGTTTTTCTTTTGCTTTGTTGATGAAGATTCCGTTTGTGAATTCTTCCATTGTTGCCAGTGTTGTGTTTTCATTGACAGATTTCTGAACAACAACACCATATCTTCTTCTGTCCTCTGACAGATAACCGATACCATATTTAACAGCATCCTGTGGGCTGTTGATGGTTACTTCTTTGAGCTGTCCGCTCTGTTTGTCCATAATGGAGATCTTACCACTCTGTTTCGGGTCAGCTCCAAACAGTGCTCTTGCAGTTTCGGTACGTCCTGCACCCATCAGTCCGGAGAAACCAAGGATCTCACCTTTTCTCAGTTCAAAGCTTACATCCTGAACCATCTTACCTGCGTTCAGATGTTCAACTTTCAGAACTACCGGTGCATCTGGTGCAACCATGCTGTGATCCTTCGGATCTTCATAAATAACACGTCCAACCATCATGTTGATGATATCTTCTTTTGTACTGTCTTTTGTAATCAGTGTTCCTACATAGCCACCATCTCGCATGACAGTTACACGGTCTGTAATCATCTTGATCTCATCCATACGATGTGAGATATATACAATACCGTAATTTTTCTCACGAAGATCTCTGATGATTACGAACAGGTCAGCGATTTCTTTTTCTGTCAGAGCTGCTGACGGCTCATCAAAGATGATAACTTCTGCCTTGTGGGAAATCGCTTTTGCAATCTCGCACATCTGCTGTTTACCAACTGTCAAGTTGCTCATCTTTTCTCTTGGGTCAATCTCAATGTTCAGATCCTGGAATAACTTCTTGGAATCTTCAATCATTTTCTTATCGTCTACACGGATACCTTTTTTCGGCTCACGTCCGATAAAGATATTCTGCGCAACAGTCAGGTCACCGACCATGTTTAATTCCTGATGTACGATTACGATACCATTGTCCTGTGCTTCACGTGTATTGTGGAAAGCAACTTCCTGACCTTTGTATGTAATAGAACCGGAATCTTTCTGATAAATACCGGTAAGAACTTTCATCAGTGTTGATTTACCGGCACCGTTCTCTCCCATAAGTGCATGTACTTCGCCGCGTCTTACTTCGAAATTAACGTGATCCAGGGCATGAACACCAGGAAAGGACTTATCAATATCCTTCATTGTTAAAATAACGTCACCCATTGTTTCATCCTCCCTTTCGATCAGTTCTTTCTACGTCTTGCAGAAACGTCGGCATATACAGCTACGATTACGATGATACCTGTGATGATCATCTGCTGTCCTTTACCAAGACCAAATGCCATGATTCCCTGCTGCAGAAGAGAGATAATAAATACACCGATTACTGTACCGCCGATGGATGCAAGTCCACCAACCATGGATGTACCACCCATTACGCAACCAGCGATTGCTTCGTTGTTGTACTGATCGCCGTATCCAGGCTGAACAGTTGTATATGTAGCTACGAAGAACAGTGCTGCAATTCCTACAAGGAATCCACAGATGATATATGCAAGCATGTTCCATTTCTTTGTATCTACACCGGAAAGTCTTACTGCTTCTGTGTTAGATCCCAGGCAAAGAATGTAACGTCCAGGTTTGGTGTTGTAAAGAACGATACCACAGATAACTGCCATTACCAGGAAGATCACCAGACCTACCGGAAATCCTTTGTAAGATACGATGTTACGGAACCAGCCGTTTGTCGGATCACTTGCCAGTGGCCAACTTACGGACTGAGTTTTTGTAAATACAGATGCAATACCTTTTGCGATATTCATGGAAGCCATGGATACGATGAATGGCGGAACTGATAAGTAAGATACCAGCCATCCGTTAAAGATACCAAATGCAAGACCGATCAGTACACAGATTACCATTGCTGCTACACATGGAACTTTGTAGCTTGTCATGCAGTAACCGGATACCAGTGCACAACAGAACATAACCGGTCCAATGGAGAAATCGATTCCTCCTGTTGCGATTACAAATGTAACGCCAAGTGACAGGAAGCCCAGGAAGTATACATAGTTCAGTGTGGACTTGATACTGTCTCCAACAGGGAATTTACTTCCGAGAACCACCTTGAAAACTACGAACATCAGAATCAGGATACAGACAAGTAAGATCCTGTTCAGGCCGAGTTTTTTCACGATTGGATTTTGTTTCAGCTTTTCCAATTTTTCGCCCTCCTTAAAAGTTTTACACACACATCTTGCGTTTTCTATATAATACCGTTAATTGTGCACAAATGTAATGGAATATCTTCCAAAAAAAGGTTAAATATTTACGGTTCGTACATAAATATTTAACCTTTTTTAGAGTTTTTTCACTATTATATTCTTTTTTTAACCATTCCACTCAGGAAAGTTTGAGCGTATTGAACGGAAACAGCAGTTTCTCGATCTCACTTGTATACATATTTTCCGGAGTTACAAGCTCACAACCTGAATTTACATTTTTCTCATAGCTCTTGCCCCGAAGCATAAGGACTGTTTCCTTTACTCCCATATAGCCCATCTTGAAAGCTTTCTGAACAACAAGTCCCTTGAATACTCCATTTTCCATCAGTTGAACGGCTTCCTGCGAGCTGTCTATGCCAACTACCTGAATGCGGTCTTTTGCGCCGGCTGATTTTACAGCACGTGCTGCTCCGACGGAAGAATATTCATTCATTCCGGCTACCATCTTGAGATTTGGATATTTGTCCATCAACTCCAATGTAAGTTTTCGTGACTTCTCGTACTGAGAATCACAGTAAACAACTTCTACGATGTTATCAGCCAGATCACCAAGACCTTTGCGGAAGCCTTCCTCTCGTTCTACTGCCGTAGATACGCCTTTGACATGTGCCACGATTGCGATCTGGTCATCCGGCTCAAGAAGAGAGGCTGCAAATCTGCCCAGTCTCTCTCCGGCCTCCAGGTTGTCCGTCGCAACAGTCAGATCCTGTACCGGCTCTTCTGTATAAGAATCGATAAAGCTTATCCGGATTCCTTTCTTTTTTGCCTCTTCCAGAAGTGCATTTGACTCTGTAAAACTGGAAGGCGAAAAAAGGATCGCATCCGGATTTTCCTCTATGGCTTCTCTCAGAAGTTCATTCTGTCTCTCCACATCGTTTTCCTCAGACGGGGCTTTAACCTCGATTGCCGCATTGTACTCCTGTGCCGCCATTTTACTGCCAAGAATCAGTGACTTCCAGAAATCATTGGTCTTATCTACAACTTTGGGAATATAGATAAGAGAGAGTTTTCGTTCTTCAATCTTCTTTTGCCGATACCAGACTCCTCCACCGATGCCGGCGACCAGACAGACCACCAGGAGGATGCTCAGCCATTTTTTCTGTTTTTTCATAACTGTCCCTCCTGTCTGCCCGGAATCGTGATCGTCGCGGTTGTTCCCTTGCCTTTTTCACTCTCGTAGGTAATGCCGTAGTCGTCTCCATAGTAGAGCTTCAGTCGTTTCTGTACATTATAGACTCCAACTCCATTGGAATGGTAATTCACTTTATGTTTATCATAAATATGTGCAAGCGTCTCTTCATCCATGCCTACCCCGTCATCTATGACCTGAAGCACAGCATTTCCGTTTCTCATAAATCCCTTTACAATAAGAAGTCCTTTGCTCTCTTTGTACTTCAGTCCATGGTAAATGGCATTTTCGATGATCGGCTGAAGAACCAGTTTGATCAGTGGTATATATAATATAGAAGAATCTACATCAATCTGGAATTCCAGTTTGTCTTTATAGCGCATTTTCTGGATCGTCAGATACCCTCTCGCATACTCCACTTCATTTGCGATCGGTACAACTTCATCTTCGTTGCTGATACTCTGACGAAGAAGTCTTGCCAGAGATGCCGTCATCAGTACAACCTCTTCGTTCTTCTTGCCCTCTGCCATCCAGATAATAGAATCCAGTGTATTATAAAGGAAATGTGGATTGATCTGGGACTGCAGTGCCTTCAGTTCACTCTTACGTTTTTCTTCCTGTTCATGGACATTCTGTTCCATCAGTTCCTGTATCCGGTGTGTCATCACATCAAAAGATTTGGTCAGACTGCCGATCTCATTCTTGGAATCTACGACAACATCAGAAACACTGAAATCGCCCTCCTGGACTTTTTTCATAGAATCGCGCAGTTTCTGAATCGGAAGCGTGATACTCCTTGCCATAAATCTTGAAAAAAGAAGTGCCACAATGACCAGTACGATCGCAGTCAGCACGTAAACGCTCTGCGCCTGCCGGCTTTTGCTCAGAAGCTCCCGCACACTGGTACAGTCTACAACCGTCCATCCTGTCTTGTCAGATCTGGAGATGGAATACAGTTTACCATTGTTGCCCGTACCGGTCAGCACGGTATCTTCATCTGTATCCATGATCAGACTGATGTTTTCGGTCTGCAGTTCGTTGTAAAGCTGCTGTTGCTGCGGATGATAGACAATATTTCCCTTTGCGTCGAGGATAAAGGCATAGCCTTTTGTTCCAACGGTACTCTGATCACAGAGTTCACTGATCGCACTGTAATTCAGGTCGATAAAAAAGACGCCTTCTTTTTGACCGCTGCCGCTCCGGTCACGGATTCCTCTGCTTAATGTGATCACCCACGGACGTTCTCCGCTGATAATATGCTGCACATGAGAGGAAGTCAGCATCGGACCATTTGGACTTTTGAGTGCCTTGGCATACCACTCCTGTGTATTAAGGTCAAGATCCTGATTTACAGATTTGCTTCCGTCATTAATCAGCATCCTGCCATTTTTGCTGATAATACCGACATTTCGAATATCACTTCGGCTGTCCAGAATCGTCTGAAACTGATTCAGAATACGGTATCTTCCTTCGTTATCAATCTCATCTGCAAAAAGATAGTCCTGCACGTCTTCATTGCTCGAGATCAGATATGCGATATTTTCCATATAATCGATGTATGAATCGATATTCTGATTCATCTGCTGTATGATCGTATGTGTGTATTCTGATGAATTCTCAAAAATGGAATTGTTTGTAAATCGCATGGAAACACCGGTTACGATCACCACAGCACTTAAGACCAGTACTGCAACTGTTGCAAAAATGACACTCTGGATACTGCTGAATTTCCCAATAAATCTTGCGGACAGATTTTTCTTTTTCATCTGCGCTTCTCCCTTGCATATTCGGTAGGTGTACAGCCTGTCATCTTTTTGAATGAGATTCCGAAATAATGAGGATCAGAGAACCCGACTTTTTCGGCAATCTCATAGTTCTTCATGGTGGTATTCTCAAGCAGTTCTTTTGCCTTTTCCATGCGGGTACGGATCAGTACTTCTGTAAAGGTCTCTCCTGTCTCATCTTTGAAAATAGTACTGAAATAGCTTGTGCTGATATTCAGATAAGAACAGATGCTGTTCAGGCTGAGATCTGGGTCCATGTAATTTTTCTGTATGTAATCGATTGCCAGACGGGCCTGCCGCTCACTGCTGGATGTATTCATCTCAGACAGGATACCAAATACCCGATCCATATGTTTCTGTACAACTTTGCAGGCATCTTCAAAGGATTTCTGTTCTGTAACCTGTCGGAGCAGTTCATCTCTGTCTTCGCGAACTTCATCCATGTTTGCTGAAACATCCTCGCAGGCATTGTCCATAGTTCGAATAACCTGCTGCAGATACATACATGCACGGCTCTTTTCCATCAATGCATGTCGAATGGACTCTTCAATCGTTGCCAGTATCTGATCAACCTGCGCTTTTTGTCCAGTCTTCATGCCCTCCTTAAGTTCTGCCAGTGATTCATCCAGTCCGATTTCCTGTGCCGGATGCTGTTCTTCCATATCAATAAGAAGATTTCCACCCAAAAGATAACGATACTGAAGGGTCTGCTCTGCCATATCATGTGACTGAATCAGTTCTTCTGGATTTTTTACCCATTTTCCGATTCCCATAGAAACATCAAATCCCATCACTTCTTTTGTTTTTTCCTGGATCTCTCGGCAGATTTCTTTGGTTCTGGCAGTAAAATTGCGGCTCCATTTTTCCTGAAACAGAACGCATACACGGTTATTGCCTTCCTGATATGCGATTCCGGCATCTTCTCTGGTGACGATCTCATCGCTGATATTAAACAGAACAAATGCCATAAGGGCACTTTCCTGGCGTTTTTCGGTATCCAGCTGGTACATTCCGGAATAAAGATCTATATCAAAAAGTGCCACACGATAACTGATCGCTGAAATATCGATTCCCATTTCTGCAAGTCTCTGAATGCTTTTGTTAACATCCGTGGTACAGTTCACAAGTGCTTCCATATTTTTGGAACGAATGATCTGTTCATTTTTGTGATATTTTTCGGATGTCTTGGTCAGCCTGTCCATTTTGTATTTTTCGATACGGAGCTGATCTACTTTTTTCTTCATTTTTTCGATCACTCCGGTGAGTTCCATAGCCGTTACCGGCTTGAGGAGATATTCACTGACTCCATATTGAATTGCTTTTTTTGCATATTCAAATTCTCCGAAGCCACTGAAGATCACAATGACAATATCCGGATAATTATCATGCAGGAAATGACTTAGTTCCATGCCATCCATATATGGCATGAGGATATCTGTAAGTACGATATCAACCGGATGCTCTTTTACAAATTCGGCAGCCTGTTTGCCGTTTTCGCAATCGCCGACGAGTTCACAGTCGATTGCTTTCCAGTCGATATTTTCTTTGATGGCATCCCGGACGAGGATCTCGTCATCCACCAGTAGTATTCGATACATGTATTTACTCCCCCATTTTCAAATTCATGTGTCTTGTTAAGTCAGATTGCCCCTGACTATTTTTTGTCAGTATTTTATTGTAGCATGATTTGAGGGATTTTTGTATAAGAAGATGGGATTTTTTGTGGAAGTTGTTGGGAAATGATTGCAATGAGATTTATTATGAACTCTATCGAAACGCAGTAAAGGAGGGAAAGTATGTAGTTGTTTTCCTGCGTACGCGGTGGGAAAAGAAGTACCCCTCCACCGCTGTACTATTGAAATCATAGGGAAATCATTCCAAATTCCAGAGGAAAGCATATAAGAAGGTGACTCTCATTAATAAAATACTATAAAAATCATCAAGCTATTGACTCAGATTCCTGTAAATGCTTCACTAATCATCTGGCTATTGACTCAGATTCCTGTAAGTACTTCGGGGACCATCTGATTTTCCGCACATAATAGACTTGCATTATACTAAGTCTTGTAGAAGTCATCCAATTTCCGGCACTTCACTGACCTTTATCATACTTATTTACTTCCAAGCCATCCAAGCTCGGCCATTTTTGTTGGTCCGTTCAGTACTTACTCTTTTACAGGTCATTCACGGCCCATAATTTCGTGGACCTGCTCAGTACTTACTCTTCTACTGGTCATTCACAGCCCGTAATTTTGTGGACCTGCTCAGCACTTGCTTTAATCTCAGTCATTCATATGCAATATACTGACATTTTTCCCAATAAAATGCCCCACACAGACGTGTGGCCCGGTGGGGTGAATTAAAATAATCTAAATTATTTGACAAAACAATTATCATTCAGCTTCTAAATCCATTTCCAATGCACTACCGGCTATTTGACCGCGTGGCCCGGTGGGGTGTGCGAGGGGAGAGCGGCCTTCGCAACTATGAGCGCCCTCCCCTCGCAGATTTTTACAAAGAACTCAGTTCTTCATATTTCTTCAGAACTTCTTCATAAAGAAATTCCCCCGGATGCAAATTGCAGATTTCCTCCAGAATCTTGCCCGGTGTGTGGCTTTTCTTAATTTCCAGCCATGCATCGCCTTTGTCGTAAAGGAGTGCAGCCGCAGCGGTCTCAATCAGCACTTCCGGCACGACTCCATGTTCATAGATCAGTTTCATTGGTCCGATGATTCGTT
Source organism: Blautia sp. MSJ-19 (assembly GCF_018918125.1). Classification (GTDB taxonomy): domain Bacteria; phylum Bacillota; class Clostridia; order Lachnospirales; family Lachnospiraceae; genus Blautia_A. The sequence goes on along the minus strand of NZ_JAHLQA010000007.1, from coordinate 396,502 downwards.
CTTTATCCTGAAGCTTCCGCTGTGGCTCTCTTGCATTTCGATCAACTGTATCTACAATTACCTGACTTGTGAATTTTGCCCGGGAAAGTGCTGCAAATTCTTCCTGATCTTTTGGATCATATCCGTAAACTTCACAGAGAACCTTGTTGGTCACTTCGTAATTTTGATCCAGTTTTTTCAGAATCTCCGGATCTTTTCCTGCATCTCTGTAATCCGTGTATCCTTTTACAGCTCCCAGATATGCCAGCACACAGCTTGCAGCATTGTAAGTATACAGTTTTCTGGTAAGAAAATCTCCAAAATCTTTCAGTGGGCGGATTCCCGGCATATCACTTACAAATCCCGGAAGAAGATCTGCATTGCACTGCAGATACGGATAGTTTTCGGAGTTGATGTCAAGCTCTGTTCCCTCTGTCTCAATTGTTGTACAAAATACAGTAGATTCGCTGATGGAAAGATCAAATCCTTCTCCGATCGCATCTTCGAGCACCTGTGCCGGATGTGAAGAGTTTTCGCAGGTAATAATATCGTAATGATGACCTTTCGAAAGTTTTTCTTTCAATTTGACACCTACATCTGTAAGATTTGTGCCGCCTACAGAAACAAGGATCAGTGACGTATCCGCAAAATCTGCATCTTCCCATGTAACTGCGGAGTAATCTTTTACTTCAAAATCTTCTCTCACTTTTCCAAAGAAGTGAATGAGGAAACTTTTCTTTTCCTGCAACTTCTGGATCAGTGCTGCATCTTTATCCACAAAACAGATTTCTTTATCGGATTCTTTCAACAGTCTGGCAAGATATCCTCTTCCGGTCTTTCCTGCTCCGATGATCATGATCTTATTCATTTTTAAGCCATCCCCATTCTTTGATTTTCTCAATTTTTTCTTTGATCATTAAGCCAAGTTCTCCATTTGGATCAATTCCGCATACTTTTTCAAGAACTGCATCAATTCCTTCTTCTTTGACGATTCTTTCAAGCTCAACTGCACTTGGATCCTCCAGATTTCTGTAATAAATGGCTGCTGCGATCGCTGTGCAAAGATTTTCCGGTTTGATGCCACAGGCGAGTACCATTCTTGCAGATCCTACCAGACGATCGTCTTTGCCAAGTTTTCTGAGTGGATCACGGGCATTTCTTTCAATCGAATCTACAATTGTATAATCCTGTAATTTGTGCAGGGATGTCTGAGTAAACGCCATCTGATCTTCCAGCGGGATTCCATGCTTCTCAGAAAGGGCTTTGCCTGTTTCATGATATACACCATCCAGGATCTTCAGGATTCTCTCATCATGTGCAGCCTCTGCCAGTACTTCATATCCAAGCAGTGCTCCCAGGAAAGAAGTGCTTCCGTTTGCAGCATTGTATGTATAAAATTTTCTTTCCAGGAATCCGGAAAATCCGGTCAGGGCATCCATATATTTAATTTCCGGAAGCTTGCCTTTGACACGGTCTGCATCTACCGGAAGATACCAGTAATCCTGTACATTGACGATCAGCGGATCTTTTTCCAGAAGTTCCTTTGGTGCTTCAATTCCGGAACGCATAATGACAGACTCTGTAAATCCAACATATTTGTCAAGGTATTCTTTTGTATCTTCGGAAATGCCAGCTTCTACACCATCCTGAAGGATTTTTGCCGGCTGCTTCCAGTTTTCACAGGTAACAAAGTTAAGATATCCACCTTTTTTGGCTTTTGCTTCGATACCTTTGATATAAAATGGTACGATCTCCTGAAGATTTTTTCCGCCGACTGCATCAAAAACAACATCGGCCTCTGCAATTGCTTCTGTTATCTCATCTACCTGACTGAATTTAAGAGCACGGGCATTTTTTACAACATAATTTTTTTCCGGTGCACCCAGAATATTAATGGTGTACTGTCCCCGCTCATTGATCAGATCTGCCAGTGCATCTACTTTTTCTACAAATACAAAATCAATATCGGAAAGGCTCAAAAGATGAGCGATAAAACCTCTTGCTATTTTTCCTGCTCCAAAAATCACACAACTCATTGACTTATCCTCCTGAATTCCTGAAATTCCTGTTTTAAATCTCTGTATATTTTTTTGTATAACTGAAATCTTTCCTTTAATCTTTTATTTTCCTGCGGCTGTATTGCAGAAGCGTAGCTGCACATATCTGTGACTGCAGTCTGGACATCCGGATACCATTTTTCTCCGACCGCTCCAATCATACATGCGCCATATGCTGACGTATCTTCTTCCTCCGCACGCACAAATGGAATTCCGAACAGATCCGCTTTTAGCTGTAATAATTCTCTGTTTCTTGTTGCACCACCTGCGCAGATCATCTGCCGGATATTTTCTTTCGGAAGTGCTTCCATAATGTGCCATGTGGAAAAGGCTACCCCCTCCATAACCGCATATGCCATATCTTCTCTTGTCGTATCAGCTTCGATTCCGAAGAAAACGCCACGTGCCTGTGCATCATAGATTGGTGCTCGTTCCCCGTTTACATACGGAAGAAAAAGCGGCATTTTCTTTTTATTTCGATATTTTTCGTAACTGACATTTGCCAGTTCCAGTTCTCTGAGACCAAAATCCAGTGAACCACCACTCGAAGCCGTCACTCCGTAAGCCACACAACCATTGAGATACGGTGATGCAATCACTTTTTCATCCTGTACAAGTGCTTCTGTGATCATGCCTACATGTTCACTGGTTCCCGTTACATCAAAACAGTCTCCCGGCTTCACGATTCCCATTCCAAGAAGAGACGCATAAAAATCATTACATCCTGTGTAAACCGGAATCCCTGTTTTTAATCCACATTCCACTGCTGTTGCTTCAAGCAGTGTCCCAACCTGTTCAAACGGAGACTGCAGAGACGGTAAAATTTTGTCGGAAATTCCAAGATATGTAAGAAATTTCTGACTGTACTTCCCAGTTTGCTGATTTGCCAGCCCTCGCCAGGAATACTGATCGCTGCCGTTTTTTCCTGTCAGGTAACGACAGATACATTCTTTTGGTTGACAGATGTTTTGTGGTATATGATCCGGCTCCGTCCGTTTCTGCAGATAATGGATTCTTGGTATCGGGTAAGATACCAGTGACGGATGAATCATTGAAATCTCTGTTACAAATTCTTCCGAAGTAAACACTTTCCGTAATTCTTTCAGTTCCTCTTCTCCCCCGCTGTCTCTCCAGGAAAGAACCTTTCCATCCATGATATAAGTTCCCACCTGCGAAGAAAGAGAAATTGCTGTAATTTTCTGTGTATCAAGCTGGCAAAAAGCCTCCCGGATCGCATGCATCCATTCTTCTACAGTGTTTTCCTGATAACGACAGCTTGCTTTCTGAATGTTTCCTGCCTGATCCACACAGACAATTTTTACGGACGACGTTCCCAGATCAATTCCGGCGATCATGGCTGAAACTCCGCTTTGACAAAGCCTCTCGGACGCATGCGCACCATGGAAATGCCTTTTTCAAACTCATCCAGCGGCATCGTTTCTGATACAAAATCTTCGATATTTATTACACCTGATGCCATCAGGTCAATCGCTTTCTGATGCATGTTCCAGTTGTTTCCGGCCCCGATCAGATGAAGATTATTGATGTGAATATCATCAATTCGGATCTGCATAGTCTTGCCTCTTCCGTATCCTTCAAGAACCACTGTGCCTCCTTTTTTGCAGAGACGAAGTGCTTTCTGAATGCATTCTTCCATTCCGGTTGCATCAATGATCACGTCTGTTCCATCCGGATGAAGTTTTTTCATTTCTTCTTCAAGGTCCTGTTCTTTTGTTGCTATAAAATGATCTGCACCGTGTTTTCTGGCAAGTTCTTCTCTGCCACGGCTGGATGCGCAGACTACGATATCACGAAGTCCCATGGCTCTCGCAACAACCAGAGTGCAAAGCCCGATAGAACCTGCTCCCATGATCAGGCAGGTATCGCCAAGTTTTGCATGGGATTTTTTCATGGTTCCAAGTGCTACTCCAAGAGGTTCTGCCAGTGCTGCATGTGCAAAGGAAACATTTTCCGGAAGTTTACAGAGCCCGTAGGCTGGAACGATCACGTATTCTGCGTAAGCCCCATCCATTTTGAAACCAATTTCCTTAAAGGACTTACAGTAGCGCCATTCGCCTCTCCGGCATGCAGGACAGGTCAGGCAGACAACATCATTACTTCCTGTCACACGCTCACCTAACCATTTCGGATCAACGTTTTCACCCAGTGCATCAACAATTCCACTCCATTCATGACCAGGAATCAACGGATACTTTGCTGCAATATTTCCATCCAGTACTTCCAGATCTGTTGCACAGATCGCGGCACGTTTTACTTTCACTCGAACAAACCCTTTTGGCGGTTCCGGAACCGGCATGTCCTTAAGGACCATGGTCCCTGGTTTCTCAATTACTACTGCTTTCATAAAATCCTCTCTTTCCCGGTTTTTACCGTTGTTTCTGTATATTTTTTCGTTTTATTTTTGTCTGCATTTCTTATACATACTGCCTCTGTTTTTGCTTGTTATCCATTCCACTCTATGCGTTTTTGATTCTGGCAGAATGTTGTAAAATCTGTCTTTCTGCCGCCTCTGTCAGAATTCTGTAAGCTGTCTTTCTACTGCTTCTGTCAGAATGCCGTAAGTTGTCTTTCTGCTGCAATCCAGGCAGCTCCTGCTGCTGCACGTTTCTCGTCATATTTAAAAATCCTCGTCTGTTCCGGAAGATATGTTTTTAAATTTTTCTGCAGTTCTGTAAAAATTTCCGGTACCTGCTCAATCAATTTTCCACTCAACAAAACCGTTGATATATCAAAAAGGACAGCAGAATTTGTAATTGCCATTGCAAGATATCCTGCTGCGTCCTGCAGAATCCCGGATTTTCCAGGCATATCCTGTGCAAAATCCTGTATTTTCCGGCCGGTCTTTTTTTCAATTGCAGAAATCGTTGCAAGACTGTTCAATGTCTGTATTTTCCGGTCTTTTGCCTGAATCAGAGTATTTCCGATTTCCAGCATCCCCGGTGCTTTAATAAAATCGCCGTTTTTGAATACTGACATACCAATTCCGTAATCTATACGAAACAAAATCACATCTTCTCCAAACATGGATACATTCGAAGCAACAAGGCAGTCCGGGTCATGTGCCAGATATACCGGTACTTCGTATCGCTCTGTAAAAATTTCACAAAGCGGCACGTCTTTCCAGCCCGGACATTCTTTCAGATAAAGGGAAAGACCTTTTTGCTCATCAACTGCACTCTGCATGGAAATTCCCATTGCAAGAATTGTTCTGTCTTTGTATTTCTGATAGAGTTCATCCGCCAACTGATATACGCTCGTCAGAAGCCCTTCCTTTGAAGTGCAGTCCGCCGTTCCTGTTATCTGCTCAAGGACTTCATTTTGCAGGTTCTGGATCACTGCTGTGATTCCGCTGCTGTTGATATCAATTCCAAGAATAAGATTCTGTTGTCCGTTAATTTTGAGACAGGTTGGTTTTCTTCCGGCTGTCTGAGTCATATCTTTCTCTTCTATGATCAGATTCTGGTTCAGCAATCTTGTAACAATCTGAGAAACACCACCCCAGCTCAGTCCCGTAAGATCCTGAAGTTTTCGCCTGGTCAGAGGACCCTGCTCACGGATAATCTTCAGAACTTCATTCAGATTCATCTCTCGCATATGCAATTGATTAATTACTTTATTTTCCATGTATCGGGCTCCTTTATCATTGTTATTTTTTCATCGTCTTATCTATTTTTATTGTCTGATTCATTCCTGTTATCTGTTTTGTTTTCTTGTTTCATCTTTCATTGACATTTATATCACGCAGTGATAAAATTGTCAATAAGCAAACTTATATTTTTTCAGGAGGTTACTTATGGGATTAAAAAATGAAATATTAAATAAACATCTTACAGAAGACCAGATTGGAATCTTTTATCTCGGACAGGTTGGCTTTCTTATGAAGTTTCGTGAAAAATATGTTCTGATTGATGGATATCTCTCTGATTATGTAGACCAGAACTGCTGCAGTGAACTGGTTCAGTGGGTCCGCCGCTACCCTGCACCGATTACAGGCGACGAACTGGATTTTGTTGATTACGTCTTCTGCACGCATGCACATTATGATCATGCGGATCCTGATACCCTCTCTGCGATTGCCCGCGTAAATCCAAAAGCACGGTTTGTTGTACCACAGGCAATTGTCCCGGTTATTGAAAAATATGATATTGCAGGAAACCGTATTCAGGGAGTTTGTACCGATAAGGAATATGTTTTGGATGAGGATATCTCTTTTACGGCAATTCCGTCTGCACATGAGGAACTGCATCCGGACGGAAACGGGGGATATGAAGAAGTCGGCTATCGTTTTGCATTTGGAGATGTCACGTTGTATCATTCCGGGGATTGCTGTATGTATGATGGACTGACAGAGCGAATCATGGATACGGATATTCTGATGCTTCCAATTAACGGGCGGGATTATTACAGAAATCGCGGGGATATTATCGGATGCTTTGACAGTGTTGAAGCCCTTACTCTTGCAAAAGAGGCACATTGTAAGATGCTGATTCCGACGCATTTTGATCTGTATGACGTAAATGCGGTGAACCCGGCATATTTTGTGGATTGTCAGCAACGGATCAATCCTGCACAGAGGTATCATATCTTCATGCCAGGCGAGGGATTTATATATGGGTGATTATGATTCCTCTGGCACGCGTAGTGGGGGGATGTGAAGATTTATAGTATAAATTTCATAGATACGCGGGCATGAGTTATACAAGTGAATTTCCTATGATACGCGGGCATGAGTAGAAGTAACTCTGTCCTGTGACACGCTATGTTTTCGGATTTTCTTCGTGCGCTTATTATCCCCTTCCTTTCGTTAACTCGCTTCGCTCAGACAGAACACAGGAAGGGGAAGCTAGCACTCAGAAAATCTCGAAAGCCTCGCTGAGTCACTGGACAGAGTTACTTCTCTCCACCCGCTGAACTGTGGAAATCATAAGGAAATGTTGCGGCTTGCTGTCAGATAGTATAGAAAATGGTCCGTGATTGACTCGATCTACAGTAAGTGCTATGGAAACCATCTAAATTTTCCCCTTTTATGGACTCTTATTATAGTAAGTCTCATGAGAGTCATCAAATTTCAAGCACTTTATTGACCTCCAAAGTACTTACTCCCTTCCTGACCATCCAAGACCAGGGAATTTCGTGGGCCTACTCAATACTTTCTCTTCTTCTGGTCATCCGCGGTCGGAAATTTCGTGGACTTGTTTAATACTTGCTTTAATCTCAGCCATCTACAATTCAAAAAACTGATATTTTTCCAATAAAAAGCCCCACACAGGCAGCGTGGCCCGGTGGGGTAAATCAAACTATTACATATTCATAGAAACTCCCCTTTAGTTCTTCTCCAGCAAACTACCGGCACCTTAACCGCGTGGCCCGGTGGGGAGTTCGAGGGGAGAGCGGCCTTCGCAACTGTGAGCGCCTCCCCTCGCAGAGTTTTCAATTGTCAAATTGGATGATTGACCGGTTTAAGGGCAGTTCCCTTATTTTACGATAAATCCCTCTTCATCCCACAGATCATGCCAGTCTTTTGCGCCTTCCCACAGGAATACCTGTCCTTTTACCAGACGGTTTCCTTTTTCGAGTGTGCCGATCTTAGCCATTTCTTCCTCTGTCAGCGGATCTTCTGTCACGCATTTCAGGTTACTTGTATAGTTATGTACAGAGAATGGAATGGAAATCTCACCTCTCTGATGTGCCCATTTCAGAGCGATCAGTGCCGGATGTACATCATGTGCTTTAGCGATTTCCTGCATTTCCGGTGTCTGCATATCAGCAACATCTTCCGGGCAGATATCTCTCTCTGGTCGTCTTGGTGAACCAAGTGGCATGTAGCCTACTGGCTGAATGTTGTGAGCTACCAGATAGTCAAACTGCTCCTGCTGCTGGAAGCATGGATGAAGTTCCAGCTCACAAGCTGCCGGTTTGATTTTCATCAGTGGCAGAACAGCTTCCAGTTTCGGAATAGTCATATTTGAGATTCCGATATAACGGATTTTACCTTTTTCTACCAGTTCTTCACACTGACGATAGGTATCCATGAATTCTTCCACACTGAACGGTCTGGAATCTGGATTTCTGGAATCTACATCACAGAATGGTGCATGATAGTTCGGGAATGGCCAGTGGATGAAATAGAGATCCACATAATCACACTGGAGATCCTGAATACTCTTTGTGCAGGCTTCTTCTACTTTTCTGTGCATGTCGTTCCATACTTTTGTCATGATGAAGAGTTCTTTTCTCTCTACAACGCCTTCATCCATTGCTTCTTTGAAAACTTTTCCGATCTGATCTTCGTTTCCATAGCATGCAGCACAGTCAAACATACGATAACCACTGCGAATCGCACCTGCAACTGCTACAGATACATCCTCCGGACTTACTCTGTCAGAACCAAAGGTTCCCATTCCCATACACGGAACTTCTTCTCCTGACGGAAGTGTTACTTTCGGCACGATTGCCGGATTGATAAATTCTGCCATTTTTGTTTCCTCCTGATTTTGAAATTATTATATAGTTTTCGCTTTGTTAGTTACATTATCATACAAGCATGGACAATCTGACGAATTTGAAAACCGCAAAATTCTAATTATTCCTGCCTGACTCAACTTACATTGCTTAGAATACTTACTGTAATTTTTCAATCTTGATCTGTGGTAACAGTTTCTCCATATCTTCCATTACGAAAAATCCTGTCTCTTCACGCATCGCTGCCGCTGCCGAGATTGCACTTGCTCTTCTCAGGGTTTCTTCCAGAGAAAGTCCCTCACTTAATCCAAGTGCAAAGCCTGCAATCATAGAGTCTCCGCATCCCACTGTATTCACTGCATCAATCTTCGGAACGATTGCCCGGAAGATACCCTCTTCCCCAACTGCAAGTGAACCATCCGCACCAAGTGAAACCGCTACGATCTCCACACCCTTTTCATGAATCGCTTTTGCCGCATCAATGATATCCTGTATATTATCACAATGCTTTCCTGTCAGCATACGGATCTCATCAATATTAGGTTTGATCAGTGTCGGGCATGCCTCAATTCCCATTTCCAGAAGTTTTCCGCTGGTATCAAGAATCACCGGCTTACCAGCCTCTTTTGCAATCCTGACCAGTCTCTGATATGCCGTTCCGTCAAGACCTTTCGGTACACTGCCAGACATAGATACAACATCTGCGCCTTTGACCAGTTCTGTAAATTTCTTTTCAAATCCCTGGAAATCTTCTTCTGTCAGAGTAAATCCCGGCTCCAGAAATTCTGTCTGCACGTGATTCACCTCATCCCAGATATTGATGCAGGATCTGCTCTCTGCATCTACATGATAAAATTCACCTTTGATTCCAAACGGTTTGAGGGCATCCTCGATGTAATTTCCTGCATGACCACCAACAAATCCGGTAGCCACTACCTCCGCACCATAGATGGATGCCGGTTTGGATACGTTAAGACCCTTGCCTCCGGGAACATAAGAACATTCTCGGACGCGGTTTACTTCGCCTACTTTATAATCATCTACCACATATCGTTTGTCAATTGCGGCATTTAATGTAACTGTCAGTATCATTTTATTCTTCCTCGTTTGATAAAAGGATTTTGCCCTTTACAAGTCCTGGTGTCTTGAATAACTGGAATGCTTCCTGAGTCTGACTCATCGGAATCTTTTTGTAAATGAATCCCGGGTCAAATTTCAGCTGACCAGTTGCAAAATAATGTGCAGTCAGATCCCATTCACGTCCCGGATATGGTGCACTGTAGGACATCCAGGAACCAGTCAGTTTGAACTCTTTACGGTTCATGTTCTCCCACTGTTTTGGTGTAAAGGTCAGATTCTCATGTGGTGTTCCGATGAAGCATACATGTGCTTTGTTTGCTGCCAGCTCAAATGCCATATGCATGGTCGGCACCTGTCCTGCTGTCTCAAATACAAATCCATATCCCTTGCCACCTGTGATTGCCATAGCTTTTTCCATGTAATCTTCTTCTGTTGTATTAATGACTTCGTCTGCGCCAAGACGTTTTGCAAGTTCCAGACGTTCATCGCTGATATCGAATACAACTACCTTTTTGGATCCGAAGATCTTTGTCCACTGCATAGTGAACATTCCGACAGTACCACCTCCGAGGATTGCCACATATTCTCCACCATGATAATCATTCTGGAATACACCATGGATTGCTACTGTTGCAGGCTCGAACATTGCACCCTGTTCGTAGGAAACACTTTTGTCAAACGGAACTGCATTCTGTTCCGGAACAACTACATAATCTGCGTTGCTTCCCTGCTGTCTGGAACCAATAAAGCTGTAATGTTTGCAAAGAGAGAAGTTGCCCTGCTGACAGTCATCGCATTTCATACATGGAAGAAGCGGTGCTCCGGATACACGGTCGCCAACTTTTACCTTGGTCACGCCTTCGCCAACTTCTACAACATCACCAGAAAATTCATGTCCGAGAACGATCGGATAAAAATGAACTCCGTTATTGAGAACTCGCGGAATATCAGATCCGCAGATACCTGAATATCTGACACGGATTTTAACTGCGCCTTTGGTTACCTTTGGTTCTTCAATTTCCTGATACTGTACATCTTCGTTTGCAACTACTACTGCTGCTTTCATGATATGTAATCTCCTTTCGTGAAAGGAGGGAAAGCCCTTTTTCTTCCATTCAAAAATGGAGACGTATCCGAGGGGGCGAGTGTCGCCCCCTCAGACTCCCCCTGCATTAAAAGCCAAAATTCTCTTGGTTGTTCCATGCAGAAGGTTGTGGTGAGGGTATTCTCTCCTGGTTGTTTATGTAGGTCAGATGTCCTGTATGGGGACATTCTATTGATTATATAATCTCAATTGTTCCAAAATAGAAGAACTCCTGTATGGGGACATTCTATTGGTAACATGTTTTTATTTCGCGGTCATCATATGGGCAAGAGACTTATAGAGTTCAAGGTAAGTCTGATAGGTCTGATCATAAACTGCCCTGTTCTCCGGATTTGGCTCATGGTGGCGGGTTTCTTTGACGGTGAGGGAAACTGCCTCATCGTAGTCTTTATAAAAGCCCACACCTACTCCGGCCAGAAGTGCTGCACCAAGGGTTGTCGCAGTATCAGATGCCGGTACAACGATTGGTTTTCCTGTGATATCAGATTTGATCTGTGTCCAGAGAAGAGAGTTTGCAGAGCCTCCCATAGCTCTTAAAACTTCGACTTTTGCTCCGGCTTCTTCGGCAATCTCAAGGTTATGCTTCAAAGAAAGTGCTACACCTTCCATGCATGCACGTACCATATGACCTTTTGTCTTGGCAAAATCCAGTCCATAGAAAACGCCTTTTGCGTATGGATTCCAGATCGGGGAACGTTCACCGGACATGTATGGAAGGAATACCATTCCGTCACAGCCCGGAGCAACCTTTTCTGCAATCTCATTGAGCTGATTCAAAGAAGAAACACCAGTCTGCTCTTTCATTATTCGTTCGTAGTCTGCGAATTCGTGTTCAAACCAGCGCATGACTCCACCGCCTCCGGTAGTTCCGCCCTGGAGAAGCCACTTGTCCGGGATAACGTGATAGCCGAGGATCAGTCTTGGATCGGCTTTGTATTCGTCCATGCAGATGCTCATTCCGCCCGCCTGTCCACCCTGTTCCTGGGTTTCGCCCGGATGGATAACTCCTGCACCAAGGGTTCCACAGGCTGCATCCAGTCCGCCGGCAACAACCGGAGTACCTTCTGCCAGACCACACTCCTGTGCTGCCTTTGCCGTAACTGTGCCAACTACATGATCACAGTTGCAGATCTCCGGCAGGAAATCCATCGGAATACCAAGACGTTCGCACATTTCTTCATCCCAACAGCCTTTTTTCATATCGAAACAGTGTACTCCATATCCCTGAGATACATCCTGCGTAATAGCATCTGTCAGTTTGAATGCAATGTAACTGTTTGACTGAAGGATCTTGTAGATATTCGCATAAACTTCCGGCAGATTTTCTTTGTACCAGATGATTTTGGCAGTTGTATAAGACGGCTGAAGAGAGTTTCCTGCCACCTCAAAAATCTTATCTGCTCCGATCTCCTGATTCAGCCGGTCGCAGATTGACTGTGCTCTGGTATCCATCCAGATTGGTGTGTTTGTAAGAACATTTCCTTCTTTGTCAATAGCAATTGCTGACCAGCTCTGTCCATCAATCCCTACACCGGCAATCTCTTCCGGTGCGATCCCGGCTTTTTGAACAGTCTCTTTTGTGGCACCACAAACTGCGGTCCACCATTCTTCCGGATTCTGCTCCGCCCATCCCTCGTGCGGATAATATACCGGATAATCGCCATTTGCTGCTGCCAGAACCTTTCCGGTTCTGTCAAACACAGCAACTTTGCAGGCACTTGTTCCGATATCGATTCCAAGTAAATATGATTTTTTCATTTTGCTGCTCCCATTTCTCCGGAAAATCCGGATACCTTCTTTTTTGCAAATATCTTACTGTTTGCAGTACTCTGCATCTTTTCGCTCAGTTTTCTTATCTGACTCGCTCAATCTGTAATTGCACTTACTGATTTGCCTTCGATGATTTCTGTCTGAAGCTTTTCTGTGAAAAGCTCCCCGGATTCCTGACTGCCATTTTCCAGATGTTCCAGCATGATCCGTGCCACTTCCCTTGCGATTCCATCCGTCGGTTGTGACACGATCGTCAGCTTCGGATTGCAGGCTCTGGCAAACTGCAGATTGTCAAAACCGATCATCGAAAGCTGCTCCGGAATCTGTATTCCCAGTTCATTAACTCCGATCATGGCACCCATTGTCATCTCGTAATTTGTAACAAATACTGCTGTCATGTCCGGATTCTTCTGAACCAGCTCTTCCAGACTTCTGGCCCCACCCTGAATGGTATAATCTCCATGACAGATCAGAGATTCTCTGACCGGAATCCCGGCTTTTTGCATTGCCCTGTAGTATCCGGCCAAACGTTCCTGCGCTGTAAAAATCCCCTTCGGGCCACCGATGATACCAATATATCTGTGCCCTCTTTCTATAAACTGCCGCACTGCATCTTCGGCCGCCTTTTCATTGTCCACAAGCACACTGTCACAATTGATTCCCTGAATCCTGCGGTCAATCAGAACGATCGGTTTTCCTGTTTTTTGAAATTTCTTTAAATGTGCACCTTCTTCATCCACCGGCATATTGATAATTCCATCCACACGCCTGCGAATCAGAAATTCTACCGCTTCGCGTTCCAGCTTCTTATCTGTACGACAATCGCATACAATCGTTGCATACCCATGACTACGCAGGACGTCTTCCATGCCGGTGATGATCTCGGCACAAAACGTGTTGTTCAGTTCCGGTATCACAACACCGATTGTTTTCGTCGCATTGGTCTTAAGCCCTCTTGCAACCTCATTGACTTCGTAGTGAAGTTCCTCAATGGCTTCTTCGATCTTTATTCTGTTTTTCTCTCTGACATTCCCTCCATTAAAATAGGAAGAAATTGTTGCCAGACCAAGTCCTGTCCGTCTGGCAATGTCCTTCATCGTCGCTGCCATTTTGCTTCACTGCCTTCTATTATTGATTATTCAGCCTTGCCGTCGCATCCGCAGACTTTCATTCTTGCCATAACAAGTTCTTTGACTGCAGCAATAGCTGTCTTGCCATATGCTTTTGGATCGATAGTATCTGGTTTTTCTGCAAGAAGTTCTTTGACTGCCCTGGAATAAGCCGCACGAAGCTCTGTTGCAAAGTTTACCTTGCAGATACCGCGTTTTACGCAATCCATAACATCTTCATCACTAAGGCCGGATGCTCCGTGAAGAACCAGCGGAATATCAACAACTTCGCGAATCTCGCTGAGACGTTCTTTGTCAAGTACCGGTGTTCCTACATAGAATCCATGTGCTGTTCCGATCGCAACTGCAAGAGAAGTAACACCTGTACGCTCTACAAATTCTTTTGCTTCCTGCGGATCTGTATTGGTATCTGCCTCAGCTTCCAGATCATCCTCTTTGCCGCCGACTTTTCCAAGTTCTGCTTCGCATGGAATGTCCAGTGCTCTTGCCACATCAGCCACACGCTTTGTCTCTGCAATGTTTGCCTCGAAATCCAGTTTGGATCCGTCGATCATAACAGAAGTATATCCTGCATGCATTGCCTGCATAGCCAGCTCAAAACTGCTGCCGTGATCCAGATGGAGGCATACCGGAACAGATGCTTTCTTTGCTTCTGCTGCAACGATTGCTGCATAGGTATCTACGGTTCCGTATTTTACAGTGGATGGTGTTGTCTGGATCATAACCGGTGCTTTGAGTTCCTCTGCTGCCTGGATGATTGCTTTGACCATCTCCATATTCTCTGCATTAAATGCACCTACTGCGTAACCGCCTTCCTGAGCTTTTAACAGCATTTCTTTTGATGTAACAAGTGGCATAATGATTTTCCTCCTCATGGTATATGTATGTTTTTGGTTTTTACTGTATCATTTTCCCGGATCCGATTCCAAAACCGAAACGTTTCCGTTTGAGCTAATCATACATCTTAACCTCTATTCTGTCAACCGTAAAATATTCATCTTTTATCGGAAAATATTCCCTTGCAAAGTATATGGAATGCAGGTACATTCTTTATATAAAGGTCATCCCTGTGCGGGATATGCCACAAATCAGTAAATATTTAAACGGAGGCATAAAGATATGTTAAAAGGAATTCCTGAAATTTTATCACCAGAATTATTAAAAGTACTGTGCGAGATGGGTCACAGCGACCGCCTTGTAATCGCTGACGGAAACTTCCCTGTAGAATCCATGGGTAAAAATGCAATCACAATTCGCTGCGACGGACATGGTGTTCCGGAAATTCTGGAAGCAATCCTGAAAGTTTTCCCACTGGATACATACGTAGAACATCCGGTAAATCTGATGGAAGTAATGCCTGGGGATGATGTAGAAACACCAATCTGGGATACCTACAAAGAAATCATCCGCAAATACGATGACAGAGGCGATGCCGTTGTCGGAAATATCGAACGATTCGCATTTTATGATGAAGCAAAAACAGCTTACTGCATCATTTCTACAAGCGAAAAAGCTCTGTACGCAAACGTTATGCTGCAGAAAGGTGTTGTCATCAACAACTAATCAAAAATCAGATTTTTCCTAAGCTGCCCCGGAGGTCTTTTGGATCTTCGGGGCTTTTTATTGGCATTTTTTGTCGTATATGCTATGATAAAAGTGAGCTATTACATTTTGCACCAAAGAGATCTGGAGGATTTCAATGAAAAAACGCAACAAACTTATACATGGACTTTCCCTCTTTCTGGCAGGAAGCCTTATGCTTGGAAATATTTCCATCTATGCCGCAGAACCTGCCAACATTGATATCACGTTTTCCTCTGACGAGGAAACTGATCAGCCAGAGGAAAATCCCGGCACTGATACAGAAGATTCCGTAGATTTTACCATAGAAACGGAGGATTCCGACACAGCACCTGCCTCTGACAGTCTGGATTCCGCATCGGATTCCTTTTCTTCCGGAGAAATCAGCGACACTTTTACTTCTGGATATTCTTCTGAAACTTCCGACGAACCGGCTTATATCCTCGGACGTCCACTTACAGATGCAGAACGACAGGCACAGCTTGCTCCTCTCCTGAAACTTACCGACAGTGTTCCTGAAGAGATTGTTGAAAGCAATCTGGATATTGCTACTTATGCACTTTATCCTGCCTCTTACGATGCGCGCAAAGACGGCCTGATCACCTCTGTCAAAGACCAGGGCAGTCTTAATTTATGCTGGGCTTTCAGCCTTGCTTCCAACCTTGAAACTTCTTTGCTTTCCAGGAACCTTGGAACCTGGGATCTTTCCGAAGAACATCTTGCTTATTTCTGGGCTCATCGAGTAAATGATCCGCTTGGAAATACTGCCGGTGATCAGATCATCCGTCCGAAAAATGACTATCACGGAACCGGAAACGGACAGGTCGCTTCCTTTTTCCTGAGCACCTGGTCGGGTATGACCACCGAAGCCAAAGTCCCACTTTCCTATACTGCCACTACCTGGCCGGACAGTCTTGCTTACGATACATCTGCCTATATGGAAGATGCTGTATTTTCCAAATACAGTGTTGACCGGACCAAGCAGCTCCTGGAAGAATATCATTCGGTTTCTGCAATGATCTATATGGACGGAACCGGAACCTATTACAATGCCGATACTGCTGCTTCCTGTTACCCGGCCTCCGGTCTTGTCAATCACGCAGTCACACTCATAGGATGGGATGACAGCTATTCCCGAAATAATTTTTCTGCCGCTTCCAATGTAGAAAATGACGGAGCATGGATCGTCAAAAACAGCTATGGTCCCGACTGGGGGGACGACGGATATTTTTATCTTTCCTATGAAGATAATTCTATCGCAAATATGGTATGTAATACTGCTACCACCTCCCCTGAGTATGCCAACAATTATTTTTATGATGGTGCCTCCACAGGCAGTGTAACTTTCCCCGGAACCAGCAGCGGCAACAGTTATTATCTTTCCAATATTTTCAAAGCCAGTGCCGGAAACGGAAAGACTGAACAGCTTGGCGAGATCGTCACTGCCGCACCTCAGGACAGTACTGAATTCCAGATACAGATCTATACGAATCTGACGGATTCTTCCGATCCGACAAGCGGCACTCCTGCCTATGCACAGCCACTCACTTATACCCAGAGTTACGCCGGCATTGATACGATTTCTCTGAGCAGTCCCGTTACCCTGCAGCCTGGCAGCCTTTATTCTGTCGTGATCAAGGTAATGAACGGACATGACCGGTATTATCTGGAAAAATCAACCAGCAATAATTCCTGGTTTACGACCATCGCCGGAATCGCCCTCGATCAGAGTTTTTATTCTCTGAATGGACGCAAATGGGTTGATGTCGGTCAGAGTGATCTGAGTTATTGTTTTTCACTCAAAGCACATACAAAAACTCTCGATACCTCCGGCACAGCCGTAACCGCGACACCTACACCTACTGCAACACCTGCTCCAACCGCGACTCCAACTCCAACTGCGACTCCAACTCCAACCGCGACTCCAACTCCGGTCACTTATCGAGTCAGTTACAAGGTCAATACGGGACTTTCTGTCGGAAACATGCCTAAGAACAGCACTACCTGCACGGCCGGTCAATCCGTAAAAATCAGCAGTGCTCCATTCTGCACATCCAGATTTTTTGTTGGCTGGAACACACAGTCAGATGGAAAAGGCACCATGTACCAGCCTGGAAAAACAATTCGTATAAAACAGAATGTTACTCTGTATGCACAATGGCGAAGCAGTTATACCGCTTCTTCCAAACTGAAATACCGCGTAACCGGAAAAAATACGGTCTCCTGTTATGGCACAACGAACAGCAAAATCAAAACCGTCAGCATTCCTTCTACGATCAAATACAATGGCATCACATACCGCGTAACTTCTGTCGAAAGCAAAGCCTTTCAGAGCAAGACAAAACTTACTTCCGTGTCGATTGGAAACAACGTATCAGTGATTGGAAAAAATGCTTTTTATAAATGCAAAAATCTGAAGAAGGTGACGATTGGCACCGGACTTACCAAAATCGACAGCAATGCGTTTCGCAGTGTAAAGAGCGGATGCACCATTACCATCAAAAGCCAGAAACTCAAAACCGTCTCTTCCCGGATTGATCAGTCCGTAAAGAAAATGACTGTACGCGTTCCAAAGAAAAAATATAGTGCTTATAAAAAATTGCTGCGGAAGAAATCAAAGAGTGTAATCATAAAGAAATTTTAAATTTTGAGTATACAAAATCCCCGCTCAGAAAAGTCTGTCATAATGACATTCTCCTGACCGGGGATTTCTTTTGTTCAGATTCGTTGAACGCTATTAATTTGTGGTCTAATCTATAAATTCTGGCTTAATCTTTGCAAGAGTATAGATGATATTGTCATCTAAATGTGTATTAGCCATAACTGTACCATCGTTTTTCAGAATCTCTGCTGTAAGTACAACTCTGTAGTTTGAATAATAGTGTCCTACATTTGCAGCTTCCACATTATCTATCCTGACTTTGAGCTGAATATCCTGTGTCAAAACTGTTCCGTTAAAAACATCATTTGTCGTATTCACAGTCTTTTTTGTGTCGTCCCAATAAGTCGTCTTAGGCACAGTCCATGACCACGTACCGTTACTATATTTTACCTCACCTGATGCTTTAGATCTTAAATTTATCTCCAGATACTGCTTTGCATCTTTTACTGCTTCCTGATAATCTTCCAATGATGAAGTTCCGCTTGCAATTGTATTCTTCGGCAGCAAATTCAAAGTAAACCTGATTCCGTTGGAATCTTTCAGTGCAGTATCCAAATTCTTCATATTTGTCAGATCATATGTAGCATTTGTATCAATCATCGAATATTGCGTTTCAATCTCATCCTGATACTGCAAATCCAGAAGGTTGATTCCCAGCTGTCCGATCTTGTCCAGATCCGCTTCGTATGTGAGTTTTGCACCTGTTGGTTCTTCGCGGTAATATTTAGTCAGTGTATTCATCTCAGATGCACGGTTTGTACTGTATGTCAGACTTTGCGTTTCTGTGGAAAGCTGCGAAGAATATGTCAATTTAGCGTAATCTACCGGTAAATTATTTTTCTCCTCTGATTCCGGAATCACATCAAGTCCCGTTGCGGGTATGGAAGCCTCCATTTTTACTTCCACATAAAAAGTGCTTGTCTCCGCATCTTTATTTTTACTTTGAGTAGCATCCTTTACCAACTTACGAGCACCCTGAAGGCTGATTATATTATCAATTGTTCCATCTGCTAACGGTAATTCCATATTTCTACCGTCAGAAGTCCATGTATAACTTACTGCAACGTCGTCTCCTGACTCATCTGCTGGTTTCCATACTCCATTCCTGTATATATAATAAACTCTTGTCCCGTCAATTTCTGTATATACATAAAACTGTGCATTTCCTGTCGTTCCACTTGGAAACTGTGCAGCAGAAGTTTTACCATTGACTGTCTTCTGTAAACTTCCTACAAATCTCTGGTATAACTCATCTTTTACCGTTCCTGTGTCCTGATAAATCTGCTTGTTTGGAAATGTAATGGTATCTATTACATCTACATTCAAAGCCGTTTCTGCTGCACTCATTTTTTTAGATAGTAACGTTACTTCTGACGACTCATTAAGAACCTGATTATATCCACTGGAAATGACATAAGTACTAGGAGAATTACCCTGCGGATCTATTCCCTCTTCCCCCACTCCATTTATCAGCATATAATTAATATGATTCGGAACCGTTTTTTCTATTTCTGTCTTTAATATTCCATTCAAGCCACTACTCTTACTGTCTTTAGGAACCGTAATTACCAGATAAAACGATTCTGTAACATCACTCACATCACCATCCTTCAAATTTGTATCTGTAACCGTAACGCTATAACGATCTCCTCCAGTATCATCTGATCCTGCCAGCCTATAGTAATCATCTCCAATCCGAACAGTTGGTTTAGGATATGTTTTGTCACTGGAAATCTCTGTTCCTGCCGGTCTTCCGTCTTCTTCAACTTTAACAAAGATACCTGCCGAATTTTTTTCAACCTTCGCTTTCATCAATTCAGCAATGCTTGGAGCCTCATATGCATCTCCATCAGAATTCACAAAAGCACTAAATGCAATTTTATTATTTTCCTCACCAGTAGCTGTATAATAATATACTTTACCATTTTGGGAATCTACCAATGATAATTGTGTTCCCTCTGGAAGTGGCACATTCTGGTCAAACCAGATAGATTTATTTAATGAAGCAGCCACATCTCCTCCGGCATTGATATAACTCTGCCATCCGTAGTCTCTGAATGTTCCCATTTCACTGTTATAAGTATACTTCAGATAACCTGTTATAGAACTTCCAAAACTTTCCAGAACATGTGCACTTAAGTTCTCATAATCACTTTCTCTGAAATTGGTTCCATAACTCAATGTAGCCGAAAAATCCACCTCCAGCATACGACGGACAATAACAGGAACCATTACATTATATTTATGTTCCGTTTCCCCATCTATATCCATTTCTGTGAATGTCACTGTTAAAAGAGTAAAACGATTCTTATCATTATCATAATCTGTCGTGGTTGAAAAAGCGATTTTTCCATCTCTGGTTTCTATTTTCAACGGCGACTCCATTGTAGAATCTTTTATAAATTTTCCCTTCTCACTGTCTGCGTCCATTACATATTTATACACATCTTCTGTAACTGTTACCGATGTAGTACTTGTATTACTTGCGATAGAAAATGCTCCATTTGTCACAATATTAAGATAATCTGTCACCTTGGTAGTATCTCCACCACTAATCTGTAATACTGGAAAATCTGTTGACGCCTTGACGGACTGATTTTCATTATATGTAGAAAATGCTGTTGAGAAGTCAAAATCTTTCACATAACCTGCATTTTTACTGTCAGTAATATTATTATATGCATAATGACCCGCCGTTGCTCCATTCTTGCTTTCTCCCCAAATTGTCTCTGCCACAAGTTTATTATCTGTTCCCCATGACGAACCATCGCCATAAAGGTATCCAGATGCTGCATCCACGTCCTCACTTTCATATACTGCCATTAGACTCTTAGGACTGGTTACAACATAAGGAGAAATTTCCTTTGTCTCACCTACAAGTGTCTTATCATCGTTCTCTTGATGAGCAGATGCTGTGCCGGTATAATCCGCAAAAGCAAAATAGCTGTACTTTTTCATATTATCTTCAGTCGTATCTTTTGTAGCATCAGCAATTACTCCATACAACTGTGTCAGCGACTTCTTCTCTGAGTCGGCATCACAATACGCATGCACATTCTGTATACTCAGGCCAGCCACGGACACAATGCCCGGTTCTTTATCAGTCGCAGTCCCACCTGTTCTGCTGTCAGCCATACCAATAACCATACCTACCTTGTTTTCACTCTTTGTATGGATTGTTACACCAGATAATAATAAATCCGCCGCTTTCAGTTTTCCTCGTATATCACCTACAAATCCACCGGCAGTTGTTCCTGAGTTATTATTGCCACTTACCTCTGAATTTTCTACTGCACAGTCAAACAAATACAGTGTGTCGAGCACAGCATTCCAGTCAACATCTCCCAGCATTCCACCGCAGCCCCAGTTTTTAGCAAGCATCGTCATATTACGGACTTTGCATTGTTCCATCTGAATCTTGGCACTTCCTGCATTCGAAAGCCCAATAATTCCTCCTGCTGTTTCAGATCCGGTCAACTCATATTTCTTATTATCTGCCCCCAGTACCTTGCAACCTTTAATCACTGTTCTGACCGCGGTATTGCCAATAATTCCACCAGCTTTTCCTCCTGTTACTGAAGTTTCCTGTACAGTACAGTCACTGACAGTAATCTGTGCAGTCTGAATTCTACCTGCAATTCCACCATGTCCGGATGTTACACCGCTATCTGTAGAAGCCGTATTCTTCTCTGTTATCTCTGCCCAAGTTGCCTTACAGCTTTGAAGTGTACAGTCAGATCCTCTTCCATCTGCCAAACCTATAATTCCACCAGCGTACTTAGCCGCTGAATCTGCTGAAATAACTGCCATTGCTTTTGCACTGTTTCCTGTAAATTCAGCCTTGTTAATCTGATATGTTTTTCCGTCGATTTTTCCGAAAAAACCTCCGGCACATTCTGTTGCTTTTACTGTAACATTCTGCATCACTGCATACTGATACTCTTCTGTTCCACCTGTATTTAAATTTACTGATGATCCCACATTATCATCTGAGCGTTTTACATAGCCAAATGCTCCTCCGGCATAAGCAGTCGTATTATTATCACTCTTTCCAATTTTGGAATCCTTGCCTGTTCGATAAGTGTTATCTTTTGTTGTCACAATAAGTGAACTGTCAGCATCATTATCTATATATCCTACAAATCCACCAGTTGCATTCGCTGCTGTAACAGTAATATTATCGTGCTCTGTATTTTTTGCTGTGATTCCAACAGAAAATACAGCATCTAAACTCTTAAAAAGAAGTGCTGTTCCCGTTTCGCGTAGAGTTCCATTTGTATTTTTTTCTAATTTATCAGTTCTTTTCGAACTTCCTAACAGACCACCTGCATTTTGCGGACCATCTATATTCAGATTCTGAAGTGTTACAGACTCGAACGTTGCTTTTCCTGTTGTTTTTCCTGATGTAGCAGATAACCCAGATACCGCTCCCGCGAAAGCGCCTACATCTACATTACAATTCTCAACTGTAGCTGTACTTCCATTGGAATTATAATATTGCAGAACAACTCCGCTGTATGAATTTGTCTCTTCGTTCTTCTTTCCACAAATTGTCAGATTCTTGATTTCACTAACCGTACCATCACTGCCTACTCGAAGCAGATTAAATAAGCCGCCCACCGATGCAGTCTTAAAATCATCATCCACATACTCGTTTACCTGCGTATCAATCGTTACAATACTGTTAGTGCTTTTTCCCTCAAAGCTGGAAAGTTCCGGTAAAATTCCTTTTGCATTAACGTTATTTCCACTCAAAATAGCATTGGATACATAACGAACGCCAAATCCCTGAAATCCTTTTCCATAACCTGTCATATCGTAACTTTCGCCTGACAGTTTAATTTTGATTCCTGAACTGCAAAGACTGAATATTGATGCATTTTCCTTACAATATTTTTTAATCAAATACGGCATACTGCCAGTTCCTGGTTTTGTCTGATCATCTGCCATGGACAGTGTCTTTTCTGTATCTTCTGCTGTACCTTTGATGCTGCCATAAGATGCATTTCGTACTTTACCATACTTTCCCGCAAAACTATACGTTACACTATCACCAGTTGTTGAATACTGCGTTGTGTTATCTGTCATATTACTATAAGCATTATTAGCTCCACCAGATGCAGCTCCACTATTTACAATTGCAGATAATATTAACAGTCCTTGTGCATCCTTTACTGTAACTGTATTATTTTCATCCACGGTTACACTATCTGTCTTTGATGTATTCAGTGTATTGATTTCGTAATTTTTATTTGAATTTTCCAGTTTCTCCTCATACTTATTCGTATCGCTGACTTCATAAAATGCAAATCCATCCAACACACGACCTACGTACGGATTCACATACATATGATCATATTTGTCATTAACAGCAATTCCTGTTATACCGGAAACTGCTCCATCTGCCAGACCAGTTCCTTTCGGCATATCACGAAAAATCACTCCGCCACCACTGACAGATCCAACATAACCGCCTACCTGAATCAGATGTGCCTTATCCCCTGCAAGGGTCAGCCATCCACTCTCCATCTGTACAGTTACATTGTCAATAATATTATCTCCACCCAGTACACAGCCAATCACTCCTCCAAAGCATTCATCCTGATAATACTCTGAAGTTTTTGTATCATCATAAGTCAATGTCTTACCGGTATTTTCGCCTTTTTCATAAGAAATAACAAGGTCCTTTACCACGCTTCCGTAGCTATAAGGAATCAGACCATTGCTGGTACTTGTACCACTCAGAACAACTGTTGTTCCATTGCTGCTGGTGAGCACACCACGGAATGGACGGGTGGAAATACCAAAGCCGCCAAAATTATCTAACTTCAGTTGTTTTTCTGTACCACTTCCCTGTAAATCATAATAAGCATTCAGAAGATATTGCAGCATAAACTCTCTGCTCAATGTAATTTTATCACCACTTGAATTTTTTACGCTTTCCCAAACTTCTTTGCCACTTACTGTTTTCTTCGTTACCTGTATCCATTCCGTACCATCAAACTGATATGTTTTATCTCCTGAATAACTATATTTATCTGTATCACCACTCACATGGTAGGAAGACTGTGAATTGGTGATTGTAACTCGCCAGTCAGTTCTCGCTGTACCTGTTGCCATATACTCAGAAAGAATGTTCATTTCTCTCTCAGAAGTAATTTTATATGGATGACTGTACGTGCCACAGCCATGCGTAATATCAATTACACGTTGATTTACTTTAATCTCGTGAGTTCTGTTAGATTCATTAAATCCCTCACATACATAAGGAAGATATGATACTGAGGAAAAACCTGTCAGATCATCTGCATCTGTGTGTACTCGGTTAGTATTACTTCCATAATTTTCCTCATCGTAATACCACAGCTGTTTCGATTCGCCATTTTCTCTATACTCGACTGATTCAGTAATTTCCCGTCCATAAGTTACACCATGCGTATATGATCCATTCTTCCATTCATCATCCATATAAAAGTTATAGGTTGCTACAGAAGATGTACCATCATGTTTAAATGATTCCAGCAAAGTAGCATGCGAAAAAATCCCATCATTTCCACCCGCTGGCATATCCGGCAACGTAATATTTAAAAATGAAAGATTGATCTGCTTTCCATCATTTGAACCTACATTTCCAATCAAGCTGGATGCCACAGCCGTTTGTTCCGTATAATCCTGTGTTTTAATTCCATTTACATCTAATGTTGCATAGCTTCCAATACTATTAATTAAAAGCGGTGCATATCCTGTCTCACATTCATTAACTTTTAATCCAGCAAATGTAATTTCTTTCAATATTACCGTTGCAATGTATAACTGTGTATCTGCTGTTCCAGAAACATTTCCGGCAAATAACACTCCTGAATTACCATTACTGCTTATTTTTCCAATACTTCCCTTAAAAGTAACAGTATCTACAGTTACAGTTGTATTTCTTTTTACTTGTAACTGATTTAGGAATAACCCACAATGCATAGTATAATGCTGGGTTATTTGATTTTTAGCCTGTGTGGATTTATTATTACTTTCAGCTGTTTCTATCTGTTCATTATAAAATGTAATCTCCGCATTTTTCACAGTAACATCATTGCTGATGTCAATTGGATAGTAACTGTATTTTTTCATATTAAAAATAGCAGTGCCTGAATTTGCACCAATAGTATTACAATCTTTAAGATCTGAAAAAACACCTGAAACAACATTGCCGTTGGCATTCTTAGCATCTATAAAGAAATGTTTAATATTATCGCTCGCATATCGATATACACTCCACAGCATTAATTCTCGCGGATCGTCAATTATATTATCCGTTCCCTTCTCGCGATTACTATTCAGGTAGTTCCAACACTGATCGAGGTCATAATAATATCGACTGCATGCATTTGTGTTGTGTGTCTGGCCATAAGCCGTACGATTCTGGTATGTTGTGCAATTATCCGGGGTATCTTCCTCTACTCCTGCGCGCTCATTCCCAGATTCTGCTGTTGCCAGTGATATCACTCCATTGTCTCCATTGTAAGTAATCTCCGCACTATTAGCAGCTGTATGTGCAACAAATTCATCAAATATACCAATATTCTCAACTGAAATCTTATTATCTGTTGCCAGATTATAAACATCTGCCCAGTTCTCTGTCAGTCTCACATACACAGCACCAAGGTCAAAGACATTTTCTGCTGTTTTATCTTCTCCTTCTTCCCCCTTTTCTCCTCTGCAGATCAGTAGACCAACATCGCCTTTTGCTTTAATATCTATACTTTGAATATCAATTCCTTTATCGCGAATTTCCCAGATTCCACTTGACCGGTAAGCAAGACCACCAACACCAGATGCCTTCTGTGCACTGATAGAAGAATTTTTTACAGTCATTTTGGTTTTCCCTGCGTACGCTCCTTCATCCGCATCTTTTTCTCCCATAAAGTAGACACCAACATTTGCCCAGATACTGCCAAATAAGCCACCGCATGCTTCCGTAACCTCATTTGCCGTAATTGCAAAATTGTTAAATGTCAAATTACGAATCTCTATCCAACGATTTTCTTCTATTGTATTTGTTACTGTTCCATCTTTCGTTATTGGCTTTATGATGCCTATCAGACCGCCCACATAAGCATAATCTGTTGCATCTGTACTGATCAAGGCGTTTTCCGATTCAGTACTGCCTCCTACCGTAAGCCCATTAACCGCCAATGTGAAACCGTCCGATGTAATTTGTCCCAAAATCTCTCCTGCATACGCATAGGAGCCTTTATCTCCTGTATTAACGAGACTGATATTCGCAGAAGCTTTTGTATCATTTTGTAATGTAACATCTCCTCCGCTTCCTTCACCATAAAATCCACCAACAGACAGATTCTGAGTTACTTTGTCTGTTCCTGTTGCACCAGAACAGTCTGCTGTAATTGTTTCTTTTGCAGTTACTTTATTTATTGTCGTTTTTCCTAATGTATATCCCGCAATACCTCCTGCTACAATCGGATTACTTCCTTTATTACTTAAATTAATATTACCGTCAAGTACAACATTTGTTATCGTTGCCCCCTGAGTTTTGGCAAATATACCAAGTGCCGCATGATAATTATCAATTGCATACACCGTTCCACAACCATCCGTGTTCTTTCCATCGTCTCTGGATCCGAAAATTTCTCCTATGTCCAGTGTTAGCGTATTTCCCTGTCCATCAAATATGCCTTTATAAATATCATTGCTATCATTATTGTTATCACGGCTTAATCCAGTGATACCGCTACCAGTAAGATCTATAGACTGGGACATTTTTATAGTTTTCCCTTTGAGATTTCCCCATTCGTTCGGCCCAATATTGGAATCCGGACTAAAATATCCACGAGAATTCCACGCAATCGAAAGTAATGCAAAATCATCTGCAGAACCAAGAGTAATGCCCTCGCTTTCCGACAAAGACAGACTTCCAAGAGTCACGGCATGATTTGTATCATTAATTGTAATAAGACTGCTACTCAGCCTAGATTCACTGCCATCTGCCTGAAGTCGAATAATCTGTCCATAATTGGCAATATCATTTGCAACATATTTTCTTACATCAAACTGGTTTTTTGCATATCCACGTTTATAAGTCCAGCCTTTTCTATTCCCGTCTCCCCTTGCATAAATCAGAGCACAATCCTGATATCCAACCAGCCAGCCGACTTCTTTTCTGCTTCCAACATACTTTACGCCTGAAAGGTCTGTATTTCCAGAAAGTTCCAGTACACTTCTTTTATCAGCATGACCTACGATTCCGCCACCTTCCCAAATTTTTGGATCACTTCCGTTTGTGCTGATTGTAGTATTCCCCTCTACTCTAAGAATACTTCCCTGACCAAGACAGCCCACAAGCCCTCCGAAGCCACGCTCAGTGCCATCTGCATACGGATTTGTTACTGTAACCCCAACATTACTGGTTTTCATATATACAGATTTTTCTGACTTTCCCTTTGTTCCCAGTTCTCCTATCAGGCCGCCATGGTAGACCGTTTTATTCTTGTATATAGATGTAATATCCATATTTTGCACTTTTATCGTGCTTTCTATAGTACTACTGGTTACTTTTCCTGCAATTGCACCATAAGATCTATCACGATTGCCACTATCACCATGTGTTGCCGTAAACTCAACTTTAGCAGCATCTGTATTTCCGAATGTACAGTTCCATTTTCCAGAAAGCTCTAAATATCCAAAATATCCTCCTGTATTAGCAACATCTTTATTCTCAATATTGTCTCCACCAGTATCGCCATAATTTCCACTTGCTGATGCAGTCGGAGAGGTAAGGTTAAGACACTCAGGCAAAACATATGTACTTTCTTCTTGATTTGAAGCAGTAAGTATACAATGTCCAATAAATCCACCAGCATTTGAATCTGCTGTAGTTCCTTTTGCTATTGGTGTCGTTATCTCTAATGAGTCTTTTACACCTGTGATGTTTGCATTTTCTGCTGTACCGGCTACACCACCTGCTGAAACAGCTCCATTTATATCTGGTGAAGTCAGTTCTACTGCTCCTTCGGTTGAAATCGTTGCACTTTTCTGCATCAATCCAACCAATCCACCGGCATTTGCTGTTCCTGAAATAGTTAAAGAATTAAATGTAATCTTGCTTTGCACCTGGATTTTGGCATTTTCCCCCAACATTCCGACTAAGCCGCCAACATTTCCTTTTTTATCAGTCGAAGTAGACGAAGACTTCACATCATCAAATGCAAGTGTCAGATCTGTTTCTATTCTAAGGCAGGCCTTATTTCCCAGTACGCCAACTAAACCACCGGCATTTCCATCCGCTGATTGTATTTTTACTTTATTTTCACTTGTACCTGTTGGATACTGGTAACCACTTTGAATACGAATTGTTCCACCACTTAATGTATTACATATAAAACCTGCATCTCCCGCTTTAGGAGTTACCCCTACTTTTCTAGCTACCTTTGTATCTTTATCATAATAAGTAACTGTATCTCCAATATTTAATATATGCCCAGCATCCTCTGTTGTTTCTCTGACAGTTCCAATCAGGCTTCCCATCGTTCCTGACGAATCACCTGATATCGTAATTGGAAGTGAAAACCCCTCCTCAGATGCAGCATCAAACTGATATACATCAGCTGCCATTGGTATAGTTCCATTACCTCGCCATATAACAGATAATTTCCAGTTATCCGGATATGTTACACTTGAAGACAATCCCCCAAAAAATGTCTGGTCCACTGTTACACTTTTGGTCTCTCCATATATATATCCCTGAAACGGAAAATCCGCATTTCCAATTCCCTGATATGTATAATCCTGAGGTGCTGTTATCGTGCTTTGTACTGCAATATCCTGTGAATTGTCTGCTGCAGCAGTTTCTTCCCCGCTTTCTGAATTATCCTCTATAACAGAACTTTCCTCTTCTTCATTCTGTTCAGATATTTCCATATCCGGCTCAGTATTTTCTGCTTCATTTACTGAAGCTGTTGACGTACTTTTAAACCACTCAGAAATATTCTTTCCACTGGTTATCTTATTCGTGTTACTTTCTGAAACATTAATATCACCTGAATTATAAAAATATATATTAATCTTCTGAATTTTTTTCGGGTCACAGTGCGACAGCAAAATCAAATCCTGACTAGCCGTTATTTTCATTGTTTTGGTAGTTGAATCATAATTTAAAAGCTGCTCAAGTTCAACTGTACCATCAGCTTTAATTGGAGCGTCTGATTCATCTGCCTGTACATCTGTTGTTACATTTTCCTCTTCCTGTACACCATCCGAAAACAGCTCATTCTCTCCCTGACCTTCTAACGCATCTGCATCTGCCTCATCAGAAATTTCTATATCTGGGATATCTTCACTGTCCTCCGTATCTTCATCTGTAATTTCTACATCTGTATCTGCACTGTCCGATGCCGGAGTTTCTGTAGGCTCTGTCTCAGAAGAATCGTCTGCATCTGAGACAGCATCAGCCTCTGCACCTGCAGAATCTGCCGCAGTTACACTAATATTCTCTGCCGTATCCGATTCACCAACAGATTCCGTGGTGGGCTCTGTCTGTGTTTTTTCTGTTGTATCTTCATTACTCTGGCTTTCAACACTGGCACTGATCTTTACTACACCTGTCGGCATTACATATACCGTTAAATTCATTGCCAGAAGTGCTGCCATGACCTGTTTATATTTTTTCACGAATGTCACTCCTCCAGAATTAAGATCTGCTGCCTGATATTCATAATATCAGGTAATCTGTCATAAAGTCTGATTTTGTGTTACTGCGTTATTTCTGTTGCATTAAAAGAAATTATCTTTTTCATTCCATTTTCGCCTTCTGTATCATCCCAGCTGGCAGGAATCTTATTTCTATCCTTAATATAAAATGGAATCAGATAATCTCCTGTTCCTTCCGGCTGATTCATCACGAACGTTAACGTCCCATCTTTCAGAATAGTCGCTATCTCTGTCTCGTTTTTTCCAAGATTCTGAAGGAAGAATTTATCTATTTCCACTGCACTTGCATCCCATGTAAGAGTGGCATTTGCTTTGCCACTCGAAATGGAAACCTCATAGTTGAATCCATCATATAAGTTCGGTGCCACTGATGTATCCGTAAATTTACCCTCAAAAGAGAATGTCTGCGTCGATGATCCGGTACATGGTGCGATAACTGCCGCAAGCATCTGATTATTGGTTACAGATACCTTCTGTGGAATAGCCGTTGCCGTGATTTTAAGTTTATCTAAATCACTGCCTGGGAATGTCACGGTATATTTGTGAGCTGTTGGTGTAATTCCAGGAAGTGTTACGCCACTGATCGTATAAGTCGTTCCATTTTGCTCAACTGTTTTTCCAGTATCCGTGGTAACACTATAGCCTGTTCCGTTTCCCTCGCCAAAGGAAATTGACATATTGTAAGTAATATCTTTCTGGTTTACCAGCGTTGTACTGCCTGCATAGTTATATACCCAAATATCAATACTTAAATTTTTGTCTTTTTCTGTATCACTGAACAGTACAGTTCTTCCTGCATATGATTTTGGATCCGGGTTTTCACTGTACGCAAAACTCTGGAGATAATTTGATGTAAAACGTACTGCCTCATTATCTCTGTTTCGCGCAACACCACGCTGAAAATCCTGACTGGTATACGCTGCGAAGCTTCCTCCTGCTATTACCAGCAAACCAATCAGACATATTACTGCCAGTGCTATTCTTTTCCATTTTGGTCTGTTTGTAAATTTCATTTTCTGACTCCTTATTCTGCTGCAGTCTTATGCAGTTTTGACCAGAATATAGAAAATATCTGTTTCTTTAGTTATTTCTGTCCAGGATACTTCACAAACGTAATAAGTACGATTGTAGGTTGTATCATCGATTGTTACCTGATTTGCAGTATCTCCATTTGGCTTAAGAGTATCTTTTGCCAGCCAGTACAATGGCTCTGCATGTGCCTGGACGTTGGTATAATCGCCATAGTTTTTTTGATGCTTATCACCATTTGCATACTTATAACCGGAATCGCTACTCTTCTGTAGATTAAGATAGTTTCCAGAAAGCTTACTTTCCTCACTAGAATTATACTTATATGTATAAGAAGTACCTTTTTCATCACTGTCTGTCACTGTAGCATTTCCAGCTTCCGAAACTGGATACAGACTAAATGTCAGACCTTTAAGATTTGTCGTATGGACAATTTCCAGTTTATAACCTGTCACACTCTCTTCACTCTGCACACAGATCACTCTTCGGACAGTCACTTTATTATCAGCATCTTTGTCGCCATCTGAATAATTCAGATCCAGTGACGTCATCTCAGAACCACCTGGTCCACGAATGGATATGGTAGATGGCGGTTTGATTGCCATCAGTGTTGCCATATCCGTCTGGTTATAAAACCATGCATAAGAAAGTCCTGCAATCAAAGCCACAACAACCAAAAGTGCTGCTATGGAATAACATAGCTTTTTCTTGTTGGATATTTTTTTGTCAGGTTGCTTTGTTTCTTTTTTTTCTTCGTTCATTTATCTGTTCCCTGTCATTTACATTTTTCATTAATCAACATTAATCTGTATGTAAACATACTGTATATTTGTTCCGATGTACTCATCTGCCTGATTATAATAACTACTGTAAGTATCCAGTAACGTCGTTGATATATCGGCGGCGCTTATCTTGGGATTTGGCGCACTATTGGTTGCTGACTGAGAATCATAAAAAAGCTTATTTTTTTTATCCTCATCCTTAGTAGTTATATCAGTATTCAACTGATCCACTACGAATTCGATAAGCTTATCATATTCTTCTTTTTTATCAGTATCTGTCTTCATCGCCGCTGTAAATAAATCTCCGTAACTTCTGTCTGTATAAATATAATTACGCAGGTACTTCGGCCATTTCCAGCGTAAAGTTACCCTGTATGGAACATCTTTTTGAAACTCTGTTACAGTCTTTCCATCCACAGTCTGCTTTGGTGCATTCAGTGTTATTTTGCGATCAGCTCCCAGCCAGCCATGGTATCCATATGTTGCATCCAGATACCGAAAGAACAGAATATGTCCATTCAGCAAATCAGCAATTTTTGAATCTGTATTTTTTGAGATTTTTTTGGTAGTTTCAAATGTATAACCATCCAGATCCACTGAAATTTCTACTTTTGTAAGCCCGCTTTTCTTTGGAATCAGATAAAATTCAAGTTCATCTCCGGCTCCTGGAATCAGGCTTTCTTCACTGTTCATATACCATGCAAGACCGCTACTGCCGGTATGATAAATCTTTTCTCCCGATACTTCCTCGCCAGTATTTATATCAATATATTTAGAATATTTTTCTTCAGTTCCTGCTGAAAGAATGTCATTACCATCAGCATCCTTCAGATATTCTTCTTCGTCTGTCAGTCTCTCGCCAACACTCGCCAGCTCAAATGGTCTGTCATTATCCGCCGATATCTGTGTCCCCGTCATACTCACGCGATTATTCGCCACAAACCAGGCAATACAGACTGCGATAATTGCAAGCAGTGCTGTAAACGCAAATCTGAGGCTGCGCTTTGCATTCTTTTTTTCTTCCTGTATGCGCTCCTGCAGCTCTTCCGGCGACAGATTTTCGAGTTCTTCCGGATTCTGATCTGTTTTGTGTTCATCCGCCATCAGAACACACCTCCGTAGTTACTTTATTCTACATAATTACTCTATATTAACATCTTATTATATACCTATACTCTGTTTTATGGTATCATAGGAAGCTTTTCTTTTCAATAAAAAATTGCCATGACGGAAGTGTTCGGCGACTTTTTTAGCGTCCCTTTATTTCTTTTTAGCAATTCCATTTGTCAGAGGGAATGAAGATATCGTTGCTCATTGACTCCCAAAAAAAATCGTGTTACTATGAAGTCAAAGCATATTTCTTAAAAGTTCAGGGCATTTTGCCGTCTATCTATTTTTTCTAAAATCATTTCAGAAATCCATGCTTTTAAATTCCAATTTCAATAAAAGCAGGAGGTCTGAAGCGAGACAAAGGACATTTCGTTCTTGATCTCCTGCACCCAAACAGGAGGTACTGCCTATGGCAAAAAGAAAAAATCGAAAAGTTACTGTAAAAAATGCAGGCAAAAATCTGACAGCAAACAGAAAATACAAAGATACGGTATTCCGAATGCTGTTCACTGACCGCAACAATCTATTATCGCTTTATAATGCAGTGAATGGGAGTACATATAAAGATCCAGATGTACTGGAAATCGTAACGTTGGAAAATGCTATCTATATGGGAATGAAGAATGACCTGGCATTTATTGTAGATACGGGATTGTTTTTATATGAACATCAATCCACGTACACGCCGAACATGCCGTTAAGAGATTTATTTTATATAGCAGAAGAATACCAGAAACTTGTAGATCACAGATCCCTGTATTCTTCAGCTCTTCAGAAAATCCCGGCACCAAATTTTCTTGTATTTTATAATGGTACAGAAAAGAAAGCGGACAGCTGGACCAATTATCTGTCAGATGCATACGAAAACCTGACGGGAGAAGCAAACCTTGAGTTAAAAGTCATTACCCTGAATATCAACGAAGGACACAACAGCAACCTGATGGAACAATGCCAGATTCTCAAAGAATATGCTCAATATGTTGCAAAAGTGAGAGCATATGCACGAGATTTCGAATTGAATGCAGCTGTGGAGAAAGCAGTTAATTACTGTATTCAGAACGATATCCTTACAGATTTTCTTCGGAAGAACAGGTCGGAGGTGATTGCGACGAGTATATTCGAATATGATAAGGAAGAGGAAGAACGAAAACTTCGGAAGGCAGAATATGAAGCCGGAATGGAAGCCGGAATGGAAGCCGGACGAGAAGCCGGTATAAAGGAAGGCGAAAGCCATCTAAAACTTTTATATGCAAAGCTGAAACAGGATGGGCGTGTGGATGAATTTCTTCAGGCCATGACAGATTCTGAAGTTCTTAAGAAGCTCTACCAGGAATATGAAATAGACTAGTATGAATCTGACACTTCCAAACCAAGAATCACCATTTCGAGGGAGTATTTCAAAAGAAATACTCTCAAAAACAGGAAGCCTACTCCCCGGCTTCCTGTACAAATCAATGGTTATATTTTCCTCTATTTCTTTTGGAGAGATTCCATTTGTTTCTTTAGCATCCCCATATCTTTCCTTATTTGCTGTATTTCATATTTATGAAAGATGTCAAGGGGAATTGAAGATATCGTTGCTCATTGACTCCCCGAAAAAAGCATGTTACTATGAAACTAAAGCATATTTCTTAGAAGTTCAGGGCATTTTGCCGTCTATCTATTTTTTCTAAAATCATTTCAGAAATCCATGCTTTTAAATTCCAATTTCAATAAAAGCAGGAGGTCTGAAGCGAGGTAAAGCACATTTCGTTCCTAATCTCCTGCACCCAAACAGGAGGTACTGCCTATGGCAAAAAGAAAGAATCGAAAAGTTACTGTAAAAAATGCAGGCAAAAATCTGACAGCCAACAGAAAATACAAAGATACGGTATTCCGAATGCTGTTCACTGACCGCAACAATCTATTGTCGCTTTACAATGCAGTGAATGGGAGTACATATGAAGATCCAGATGTACTGGAAATCGTAACGTTGGAAAATGCTGTCTATATGGGAATGAAGAATGACCTGGCATTTATTGTGGATACGGGATTGTTTTTATATGAACATCAATCCACGTACACACCGAATATGCCATTAAGAGATTTATTTTATATAGCAGAAGAATACCAGAAGCTTGTAGATCACAGATCCCTGTATTCTTCAGCTCTTCAGAAAATCCCGGCACCAAATTTTCTTGTATTTTATAATGGCACAGAAAAGAAAGCGGACAGCTGGACCAATTATCTGTCAGATGCATACGAAAACCTGACAGGAGAAGCAAACCTTGAATTAAAAGTCATTACCCTGAATATCAACGAAGGGCACAACAGCAACCTGCTGGAACAATGCCAGATTCTCAAAGAATATGCACAATATGTTGCAAAAGTGAGGGCATATGCACGAGATTTCGAATTGAATGCAGCTGTAGAGAAAGCAGTTAATTACTGTATTCAGAACGATATCCTTGCAGATTTTCTTCGGAAGAACAGGTCGGAGGTGATTGCGACGAGTATATTCGAATATGATAAGGAAGAGGAAGAACGAAAACTTCGGAAGGCAGAATATGAAGCCGGAATGGAAGCCGGACGAGAAGCTGGTATAATGGAAGGCGAAAACCATCTAAAACTTTTATATGCAAAGCTGAAACAGGATGGACGTGTGGATGAATTTCTTCAGGCCATGACAAATCCTGAAGTTCTTAAGAGGCTCTACCAGAAATATGAAATAGACTAGTATGAATCTGGAGTGCCCCTTGGGAAGGACACTTCCAAACCAAGAATCACCATTTTGAGGGAGTATTTCAAAAGAAATACTCTCAAAAACAGGAAGCCTACTCCCCCGGCTTCCTGTAAAAATCAATGGTTATATTTTCCTCTATTTCTTTTGGAAAGATTCCATTTGTCTTTTTAGTGTTTCCATATCTTTCCTTATTTGCTGTATTTCACAATCCTTTTCCCTCAATTGCTCTTCTTTGTCCGATAGCTGCTTTCTCTGTTCACCGATCTGTTCTTTCTGTTCATCAATCTGCTCTCTTTGTTCGTCAATCTGCTCCTGCATCTGATCCACCATATATTTCACCGTATTCTGGTCCAGAATCTTTAACTCTTCTGAAAATATTCCCATTACATCCTCCACATTCCGGCATATGTAATACACGTGCTCATACAATGTGCTGAATTCCGGATAAGCCCTGAGCAGATTTATAATCTCCTCTGGCTCGTCACTTCCCAGGAATGTCAGCCATGCGTCCATTTTGTTCTTGACACCTCTATTCTGTACATTTTTATGGAAGATGTCAAGTGGAATAAAGATATATTTTTGCAGCAAGTCCATCTCCAGTCCGGTATCTGCCTTCTGACTGAATGTATGCACGTAATCATCCGCATATTTATGAAATAATGCCGGGCTTTTTTCCATCAGCACGATGGTATAAACACCTTTCACATCTTTATATGTAAATTTATTTTTCTTCGCACTCCGGGCTCTTTTGTACTGACGCAGCAACAGATCTGAAGAATAACAGGCACAACGTTCTCCTGGAAATGCATATCCTATCTTCTGTACTTCTATATTACAATATGTACCATCTTCAAAACGTACCAGGATATCCATGAGCAATAACGACTGTTCATCTGCAAGCCTGCTTGAATCTCCCGGCAGGACTTCCACAATCTTTACTTTCCGCTTAAATAAAATACTCAGGAATAATTGTTCTGTAAGTTTCACATTTGCATCAATGTCTTTCAGTATCTCCTCACGACTTCGAAGCATGGGAAAGTATTTCTGTAATTTTGTCTGCATAAGCTGCTTTCCTTTCATATAGATCTGGATTTCATGGAATATTGTTTCTGATTTGAAACATTAAGAACGCCCGACGGGCCAGAATTTTTAGATATAAAGATATTAGCACAATATGTACCTGGCACGCAAGAAAAACCGTTCGACAGTTTTTGCACTACCGACGACAACGAATTTCAGAAATCATAAACTAAATTTGTTATCACATACAAACCAAGCATATGTACTTGATCCTAACGCAACTGCTGCAACTGTTACCATTGCAACGTTTCTTACTGAACGATGATACTTTTTCGCCTATAATCCCATAAAAACAACCATTTAACGATTTTGTAACTTGCTTCAATAAGGCTTTCGGAACGCATAGTCGTATGCCAGCTTGCATTGTCAAGGATTAGTGGTAATTTATCTGTTTTCCAATAAAAAAGACACATACTCATTTATGAGCTGTGCCTTGTATATTTGTGTATTTTTATTGTTGCTTGTTCAGACGGTCAAATAGCACTGTAGTTGTATTGGTTGCGATATGTACCCGCTCTTTTTTCAAAATACATCGTGGACGCTGATTTTCACGGTAATCTCGCTTCGTCTGCGTAAAAGCAGAACAACACACGAAATCGCAAATTGAAATCTCACCGGATGAACTCGACTTAATGATAAATATAAAGTCCACTGGTGCTGTCGCACTGGAAATCAGATAATCTGCCTTAATCTGAGTTGTAAAAGAATAGAACCGGGGCATATAAGAATGTAATTGAAAATCCTGTTCCAACGTTTCCTTTAATCGGATCAGTGCTTCCAGACGTGGTTTTACAGATCCTTCATATTGAGATCCTTTTTCAATATGACTGTGCCTGATTTTTCCTGAAAGAATCATATTCATTGTTTTAGCTGGATTAAATCGTGGCAAGTTGATATCCTTTAAATATTGGAAGCCTGCAAGATGTGGAAACTTCTCAGGTGGGAAAGATAGATGAATTGTGTATAGTTGCTGTTTGTAGCCAAATGTAAAAACATAATAATATTCTGTCAGTTCTTTCCACGTAACTGCTGCATTATACAGTAATCCGTGATCATTGTTTTCCATACACATCATCTCCTTTATCACATAAATAAGAGCCTTGCCGAAGCAAGGCTCTCACTAAGCGTTTTTCTTCGATTCAAAGAATCTATTCGGCTTGTGGTTACCGCATAACCCACGGTCTGGCTCCACAATCGGCTGAAACCGAACCAGTCAATTGCTTCATCACCGCGATAGCTGGTCATCGCCGCTATCCTCTGAAATCATTATATCACAAAATTGCCAGAGTTCAATAGCTCCGAAAAATTTTGTGGAGCTAGAATTTCCACGCTCATCTGTATTATATGCAGAATTCTGGAAATAGCAACATTTTATTTTGTGGTAAGCATATATTCGCTTTGAACGCGAGAATAGTTTAGATAAATTCAAAATATTTGTACAGGTCTTTGTGATCCTTCTGTGTCAGAGCTACACCTCTTGATTCATTCATCAATTTTCACAGTGCCGGATTGTTCTCCACTAGCTTGATTGCCTGTGCCTGCATTTCCCGGTACTCCAGGTGGTTCTATTTCAGATACCGGATGCCCACTTTTTCTATGGATTCCCATAATGCGCTTCGTTCCCCCATGATATCCTGTTTTTTCACATATTGCAATTTCTCCCTTCTGAGTGTGCTCTTTGCACTTGCATGGCTATATCAGAAGTTTAGAAAATAGCAATTCATCAGATGTACTGAAAATGAGTAGAGTGATTGAACATAGTAAACAATAGGCGAAATCATGGGAAAAGAAAAGCCATAGCTCAGTTTGCCATGACTCTTCAAAAAAATTGTATTCAATTTCCAGTTGCTACACCCGCAAATTTTACTTCAACATCATACGTAGACGAATCATTTTCAATAGATTTTCCATTAACACAATCAGCATCTGTTCCTTCCATCCAAATATAAACATGAACAGCAACTCCGTTATATCCTACATTCTTTGCTATTGCTTCTGAATTATCTGGAATTGTAAAATTCTCACCGTCCTTTGTTGCTACCCAGTTCTTGGCTCCATCTGTTCTCTGATCAGCATAATGGTCACTGTAAATATATGGATAGGTAACCGTATCAAGTTGTGGACTTCCATTTATATTCTGAATACTTGTCCATCCTGCTTTTGCTGTGCTGTCATTGCCTTTGCCTGTTTCATCATCTTTCGCATACACCACACGGAGCGTTTCTTCACCGACAGGCGTCTTTCCGTCAGTATCAACTTCCTGTGTAGTTATAGCCACTCGCATGGAACCTGTAACCGTTTCCGACCCATTTCCGTTTTTCGCAGTAATAGTAATTGGTGATTGATTATCTTCAATTGCCAAATACACATCTGCCCTGCCAGTCTCTGTAATCGTATAAACGATATAATCACTTCTAATAAATGCATAATAATCGTTACCACTTACTTTATAATTACCCGGTTTTGCATCGATCCCGGTTTCAAAGGAAGGAACTGAATAATCCGTAACCAGACCTTGATTATCCCAGCTCTGACATATATACCAGTTTTTCATATCATCTGAAGATGCGGGACTTAATGTCGCGCCTGTAGAAAAGGCTTCCAATGATTTTTGTTCTCCACCATGCTGTGCACCTTCTGAAAGCTTTGCAATCTGCAAAATAAATCCATTTGTTGTTGCACTGATTGTAGAGGTCGTCGCTGTGACAGTATTATTTGCCACATACCACGCATAAGTTGCCGAAGTCAGCGACACTGCTGCAATCATTGCTGAAACAACTGCCGCAGCGAGTTCTTTTTTCAATTTTTTTACTTGCTTCATACGCTTTCTCCTCATTAATTAGACATTTTAAAAAACGGAAATCAATAGAATGTTTCTATTCTTTAAAATGTCCCCCACGCCACAACCGTGGGGAAACATTCATAGTTATTAGTTGTTGCTGGTTACATCATTATTTGCACCATCAACAGCAGTACCATCTGTATTAACAGGTGTAGCTGTGAATGTTACAGTTGCTCCAAGGGCTGTCAGCAGATTCTCGCTGTAGTTATCAGTATGAACATCTTCCTCAGAACCATCATAGAATACATAGCAATCAACAGTTACAGAACTTTTTGCTGCAATTGTATCTGCTAACACACCATTTGTGTTATTTCCTACTGCACTAGTATTATCAAAGTACTTTTCAAGAACTGCACCATTATCACTTGCTTTATAAACTGCCCACTTCTCACCACATACAATCAAAACAGATAATGCCTTTGTAAGTTTACTTGAAGTAGTATTACCGGTCAGTTCAACCTTGGACACTTTCAGATTTTTGAAAGAACCAGCCTTATCATCAGTAGTACCAATAACGAAAGACTGTTTAATTGCATATTTTCCTTTTACTGCGGCAGTTGTATCACCAACATTAAATCGAGAATTTGCAAGCTCAGTAGCAGCATCTTTTGCGGATGCATATGCTGATACAAATTTCGGACTTGTACCATTTGCAATAACTTCTGCCGGATAAAGAGCTACACTTGTTTCATCTGCTCTTGTTGCAACAGTTGTTGAAGCGTCCGTTAATTGATCTTTAGCAATTTTCAGGAACGGTGCATTTGACTGTGCACTAATTGTTGTAGTCGTTGCTGTTACCGTATTATTACTTACAAACCAAGCATATGTACTTGATCCTAACGCAACAGCTGCAACTGTTACCATTGCAACAGCCGCTGCTAATTGTTTTTTTAGCCCTTTTACGGTGCTTTTTGTATCATTCATATCATTCTCTCCTTCATACAGTTTTTTCCCTCCGAGACATCTTCGAAAGATTTTCTGTGTTCAGATCAAACTCCCACCGGGCCCGGTTGAGAGAGTTTCCCTCCACCGTTTCCGGTGAGGTGCTCATCTGACCACACAAGTCTTTCTTTTCTGCCATGAAAGGTTTTTCTGTTGTAGATTTATATAATCGGCGGTTGTGGCACCGGTTATACCATAAATAAAATTATGTATTATACTATCTGGATTTGTTCCGTGCCGCGCACTTCCACAATCCCTCTGTTATTTATTACGTCTGTTATTCCATGTTACTTCTTTATCTGTATAGTAGCTGTCATTCGGAGCTTCATTACCGGCCGCATTGATCGGCTTGTCTCCACTGAGGGTATCTTTGATATCCTGTACAAACTTCCACAGGAGGCTGGTATCATCATCGAAATCTGAATCAATGTGCATGCTCAGTTCCACGCTTCCTCCGATAATGGAGTCCACGCACTCCGGATCGTCACCTTCCATCCAGATAACAATGGTATATTTATCGACATTTCCAACAAGGAAGTTTTCTTCATTATACTCGCATACGACGTCATCTGACAAGAAATTTGTGCAATCTTTCTCAGCTTTTCCATCTTTTGCCGGTTCTGCATAAATTATTTTCTGTCCGTTTCGCCATACTGCAATACGAACTGCATCCTCGGCTCCTTTGGAACAGGAATCCAGGGTAATCCTGGCAATATAAGAAAGGTCCTCTTTTCCCGCATTTCTGACATAATAAGTATATGCCATATAGTTTTTTCCATTAT
This sequence comes from Blautia sp. MSJ-19, assembly GCF_018918125.1. Lineage (GTDB taxonomy): Bacteria > Bacillota > Clostridia > Lachnospirales > Lachnospiraceae > Blautia_A. Next base: position 355,648 of record NZ_JAHLQA010000007.1, on the reverse strand, counting down.
GATCTCCATCCTGGGAATCCAGATTATCCGGAAGATCTTCTATGGAAATATTGGTAGCATCTTTTACAGTTGCCGCTGTCAGTCTGGCTGTTGCTCCTTCAAAGTCACCATTATCCGCAATACTGATACCCCGTCGATACAGTTCCAGTCGATCAAGGTTGATCGTAAAGTTGCCCATTTTTTCCTGCATAAATGCAGCAACAAACAGAACCGCAACCAGAAGCATCATTCCCATAAGTACCAGACTGAGTTTATCCATACGCAGCAATGCCGCACCAATCTGTCGTCTCTTCCTGTGAGGCCGATACATACTGACGATTTTTTCCGGATCTACCTCTCCGTTCTGTTCCATCATCAGGGACTCGAGCTCCTCAATACGAATCAGCTGATCTGTGTCAGACTTCCTGTGAAAGAGCCGCCGTCTTTTTTTGTTCGCTTTTCCATTCTGAAGATTTTCGATTTTTTTATCTACTTTCTTTTTCTCTGTTTTCTTTCTCACAGTTTATACCTTTTCTTTACGTATGCCACGTAATCCTGCATATCCTGACGTTCCTGCTGATCTGCAAATCTCAGCTGTGTACCTGCTACAAAGCGGAACGGGCTGCCCTTCGGCATCTCTCGTGTCCAGCAGATCACGCCTACAACTTCTCTGGACGGCTGCCCCTCTGTTGCAGTTCCGAGCCTTGGAAGGGTAAAGATACAGGATTCCCCTACTTCAAACCAACGGTTCATGTATACCGCAAGACCGTTGTTGGAAATATCCATTGTCTGTCCTTTTTCCCTGTCTACTTCTCCATCCGAATTCAGTTCCCAGGTATCCTGCATATAAGTAACCGGAAGTTCGACTTTCATACGGACATCCATACGTTTGACAAACTGTCTCTGTTCTGCCACTCGTCTGACTTTGAGATAATGGCGGATTCCTTCTTTTACGACATCGTCCACATATCCCGCCAGAATATTACTCTCGTCTCCTTCGGTATATTTAAACAGTAATTTCTGTGTTTCATCAGGTACCAGTCTCTTGCCGTCCACCATAGGTGCCGACACGAGAAATGCTGATTCATCCAGTGCTTTGTTAAATGTGCAGAGCATATTAAACTGAGGCTCCTGCCCTACCGGCACATCAAATGCAAGCTGCATTTTGGTACCTTTCTTCAGTTGTATACTTCCTGCCATGTCAGTTTCCTCCTAATAAATCCTGTTCTATTATTCTTTATCTGAAGTTTTTTCTTTCTGTCTTTTTTCCTGAATCTCGCGGATTGCTTCTCTGACCGCTGCTTCTTCCTCATCCCTGGCAATTTTGCCCGCCAGCCGGATGGTCCGGATCATATTGCTGACAAGAATGACCGCCAGCGGTATCAGAATGACCGGTATAAAAATAAGCGGATTGGATACCAGACGTGCCAGCTTCCCAAGTGCCAGAGAGGAAGCAACCACTTTTCCGATCAGAGCATTGGAATCTGTTCCATACTGATCAGGGATATTATTTGCATCACCCTGTGTTGTGTAATTCCATCCTGCCCCATCCTGTTCTACGGCTATGACCCTGTGTGTATTTACCGAACCATCCAGTGCCGGATCAGCAGAATAAAAGGAAATGACATCTCCAACCCTGATCTGTGCCGGATCTGTCTTTTTGACCACGATCAGCGTATCCACATCATAAGTCGGTTTCATGCTCCCGGTCGTAATACGGAAAACCGTGTATCCTCCAAGGCTGGGCGCTTCTCCCTGTTTCGTAAAAACTACCAGACACAGGACCACGACTGCCGCCGCAATGATCATCACAGAAATGATATTTATCAATGTCAGAAAAAATTTCTTTATCATGAATTTCTGTCATCCTCTTTTGTGTTTTTGGATTCGCGGCGTTCCTGCAAACGCTTCACAATATAATGAGACAGACTTGCAGATTCTGCCTTTGCCAGAGCCTTATGCATTTCTTTCTCGGCTTCTTCCTGTTTTCGAAGTGCTTCCTCAACCGCTTTTGCTGCCTCTCTCTGTGCCGCTGCAACCGCTGCTTTGGATTCTTTCTTTGATCTTGCAGCTGCATCTGTCGCTTCTTTTCTGATTCTGTCTATCTCTTCTGCTGCTGCTTTCTGTTTCTTTTCTTTTTCTTTGCGGGAATTCTTTGCATCTTTTTCGGCTTTTTCTGCACGATCCAGTGCTGCGGTCAGCTCACGTTCTTTCTCTCTTCGCACAGTATCAAGTACCTTCTGAAGATTCTCGACAGAACGTTTTGCCTCGGCTTCGGTCTTCTCGATGGATTCCCTCGCTTCTGCTTTCGCTGCCTCTACAGATTCCTTCGCCTTTATCTCTGCTTCTTCTACAGACCTTCTCGCTTCTGCCTGCGCAGTCTCCACAGCATTCTTTGCCTCAGTCTGTGCTGCCTCTACAGCATTCTTCGCTTCTGCCTGTGCGGTCTCTATTGCATTTCTTGCTTCTATGTCCGCAGCAACCATCGCTGCCTCAGTTTCCTGACGGACTTTCTGTTCTTTCCGGAGCTGTTCTTCCAGTTCTGCGCGTTCCTGCTCCATCTGCATTCTGGTCTGCTCCAGGAATTCCATCTGCTGATTCAGCGAATCCATCTGGAATTCCAGTTCAGAGAGAGACCGTTCGAGTTCTTCTCTTCGCTGCGTTTCTTCTTCCAGCTTTGCCTCTGCATCGAGCTGTGCCTGTGTGACTTCTTCCACAAAGACCTGACGGATCTCCACATCCGGGATGTTCCTGTCCTCTACGATCTCTTCTTTGATCTCTTTGACAAATTTCGGTTTGACAGGTTCCCTCTTTTCTTTGGCAAGCTCTGTCACATTTCTCTGGTCGGATTCCAGAAGACTCTTGAAGACGGTATAGTTTGTAATAAAGTTGATGTACATCTGCAGAAGATATTCTTCATCGAACTGTAATGCGGAATCCTGTTCCTCAATGGTATATCCTACTTCGTCGTAGCTCTCTATGAACTGCCAGAGCTTGTAGCAGGTACGGTAATCCGGATCTTTCATCATCAGGTTGGTTCTCTGGATCGGACTTCGCACCTTTGCACAGCCGTTCATGATATCGCAGAAAGAACTTGTCCTTAAAGTTCTGGACAGCCTTCGCACACGGTCAATTCTTTTGAAGAGGTCCATATGGTCGGTGTCGTTTTCTACATAACTCTGACGGTTTTTGATCGTCATCTCTACTTTGTATGAAATTTCTTCATAAGCATCGTCGACTTTACTTTCCATGCTCATAACATTACAGGTCTCGTCTCCTGTTGACCAGAAGATGACATCTGTTCGCTTGTCAACAAAGGCAAAAAGTCGCTGGATCAGATGATACACGAAGCGGTTTTCATACAGATCATAACTTTCTTCTGTTGTAACATTGAGGATTTTGGTCGGCTGGATCTCCCCCGCCGCATTCTCTGTGATAAACTGTGTATGCTGGCTCAAATGTCGCACACTGTCTGCCGTGATCTTCTTGGCAAGTGCCACCGGCACGACTTCTTCGCTGGTAGCAATAAAACGCCGTGGTTTGTCCACAATGTTGAAAATAGCCTCGATTCCCTCTTCTACTACGGTCAGCCATTTTTCATCGATTACTTTGTGGAGAATCCTGTTTTTCTGCTGAAGGGTATTATCACCTGCCTGAACCATCTCAAACAGATATTGGAAATACCGGTCATCTTCCAGAGCTTCTCCAACCTGATTTGTATATTTCTCATATAAATCACTGATTGTTGTTTCTGACATGCTCTATCCCCTTGCTGCGCTTAATACAGATTCTGGATTCTTCTCAGATATGACTTGCTGTCTTCCATCTCTGCTTTGCCAAATGTTTTGTCAATATAGTTGATCAGACCTGTGATCTCGTCTCTTACAAAGGTCACGTTCATACTCTCAAATTTCTTGAGTACTTTACGTGCAATGATGTAATCCATACCACCAAGTTCTGTGCCGCCACAGGCAACATAAACCGGGATAAAGTCGTACATCTGCTTCATGATACGGTTTCCGAAAGAAAGCTTGAATCTGGTAACCAGGTAATTGTCCAGTTTCTGCATCTTATCCAGAGTATCATCGCTGATCGGATGTTCCACTTTGGCTTTCTGGAAGAGATATTCCAGATGCTCTGCCGTGATGTCGCAGTGCGGCTGCGGTTCGCACTCAAATGCATCGGCTCTTTCGTTCAGCTCGATCGGCATTGCACGGTCGTATACCTTGTCGGTGATCGTAAAGGTAGAGTCATCGTTGTTTGCCGTTCCGATGAACCAGGTCGCTGTACTCACATGGATCTTTCCGCCGTCAAGCTTCTCAGGATCCCCTTCCCACGCAGTCGGCACGAGGTCAAGCACCCATTCATCTTCATTCGGCATTTCCAGTACGGAAAGCATCTCTGCGAAATAATACTCAATACGCGCAAGGTTCATCTCGTCGAGAACGATCAGCGTCGGATCCGGACGGTAATTTGCCTCGTACAGGGCACGAAGGAATTCCGTCTCATTAAATCTTTTTGAAAATTCATTAAAATAACCAAGGATTTCTGTACGGTCACGGTAAGACGGCTGTACAGATACGATCGTTGCCGGGTTTTCCATGTATCGGCTGAAAGAATACGGAAGACTTGTTTTACCGGTACCGGAAATACCTTCGAGGATCAGCAGCTTACTTGATGCCATACCTGCAACAAAGCGTCGGATGATCTCCGGTGTATAGTAAAGTTTCATCTGGCTTGCGGCAAAGAGTCTGTATCCCTCCACAAACTCTTCCAGTGTGATGTCATTGTTATACTGCGGATACTGGAAATCTGCATATTTCTGATCCACAAGTGTAAGTTTCGGAAAACGGTGCTCCACTTTTTCTCCCGGATCTGAAGAAACGACTGCACGCACGACCGGTGCCTTTTTCGGATCACTGCTTCCGGAAAGAATCGCAGATGCAGCTGCCGGAGCTGCCTTTGCTGCTGCCTCTCCACTTGTTACATTTCCTACTGTAGGAATCACATCGTCAGTCAGTGCAGATGCTCCCATATATGGAATTCGTTCTGTACCGCCCATGGCATTTACTTTTAACGCAAGGATGCTGTTCTTTTCTTCCATCAGATCCAGTACCTGTTTGTTCAGTCTGCCGATCTCACGATATAATGCCGCATTGTCTGACTTGTCTGCTTTGAGCTGATAATTCAGGATCGCACGGCGGATCAGAAGCAGAATGATTCCGATCGGAATCGCTGCAAGAATAACCATGAGTATCACGGATAAAATCTTGCCTGCGATGCTCAGGGTCGGAAAATAGGTCCGAAATATCACGAAATATTCTCCCCACCCTGTTATAAATACTTTTACAAAGGCTACCAGCCAGGTCACAATGTTGTAAACGACCTGAGAAAGAACCTCAAACGCAAATTTCAGAAATTCACTCAAGACTCCGTTTCCTCCTCTTTCGTCTGTTCACTCTTTGTTTCCTCTTCTGCAGATTCTGTTTTTTCCGCTGCATCTGCATTCTCCGATGTCTCTGTATTTTCTTCTTTCTCTGTCTGACTCTGCTGCTTTTTGGCATCTGCAAGCTCTTTTTCTGCCTGTGCACGGATCGCTTCCGCTTCTTCACGCAGTCTCTTCGCCTCTTCCAGCGCTGCTCTTGCTGCCTCTGCCTCACTCTCAGATGCTGCTTTTTCCTGTGCGGCGGTTGCTGCATTCTGCTGTGCTTCTTCCTTCGCAGCTACTTCCTGTGCCACTTTTTCCTGCATTGCTTTTTCCTGTGCAATGGCAGCCTCTTTTGCAGCTTCTACTGCGACTGCTTTTTTCAGTCTGATGCTGATCATGATCAGATTGTATACCTGGTAGATAAAGAACAGAAGCATCGGAAGTACGATCACGATCAGGAATCCCATGCTGCTGGAAAGGAAATCCATCACCTTGCCGACATTCTGCAGATGTCCGACGTATTTACCTACGATATCACCATCTGAAATAATATGGGTATCAGTGATACCATTGTTGTTATCACCGAGTGTTGTATAACTTCTGGCATCTCCAACGGTTTCAATCTTTTCGATACGGTGGGTATTCAGTGCATATTCGTTGTCAATGATCGTATGGAAACAGATGATGTCTCCCTCTTTTAAAGTGGAAGTATCACATTTCTTGATAAAGATCAGGTCACCTGCGCTGAATGTCGGTGCCATGGAATCTGATTTAACTACAAGCGGAGTGTAGCCCATAATATTGGACACATTCTGATTGTCTCTTGTTGCCATTGTTGTAAAGGCATACAGTGCAGCTACCAGTATGATCACCCACAGCAGTACACTGAGCACAATTGTTCCTGTTTTCTTTAATGCTTTCATATTTTTTCTCCCTGGTTATTATTATGTTTCCTCATCTTCTGTTTTGTCACCGGTAAACCGCAGCCGGATCGAATAATCAGAACCTCTTAGTTCATCTGTACACGCCGGATCTGTTCCTTCCATCCAGATATGTACTTTTACTTCTTTGTCCACGCCTTCTTTCAGCGAAAACATGGCATTGTCATCATTTATCTTCATCGCAGATGCATCTGGAAGTCCAAAGGTCCTTGCTGATCCCTGTGTACTGCTTCCGCTGCCCATGCCCGGATCAAAGATCCAGGTCGTGCCATCCGCTGCAAAAGAAATCCTCATTGCTTCCGGAAGCGCACTGTTCTGAGATGTCACGGCTGTTCCGTCTCCTGCTCCCGAGCTGCTGTCTCCGCTTGTCAGATGGACGATCATATCCTTCGCCGCCATAAAATGCAGGGTAAATTCCAGATATGCGCCACTGGTATTCTCCACAGTCCTGCCATCTTCGTAAGTAAACGTTTCCTGATCTGAAGTCGTCACCGGCTCCAGCGGAGTCGTTTCCATGGAAAATCCCTTTTCCTGTTGGATCCTTGCAGCAATCTGCTCAAAAGAAAGTGTCTTTACATACTGATCTATCGTCCTGTGCGGATCAAGGTCCATCCTCAGATCTGCATCAGCGATAATATCCAGACTCATCGTCTTAACTTTTGCCCTGTCCGCAATGGAAAACCAGGCAACCGTCGCTGCCGTAACTGCCACAAATGCCATAAGCAGCAGCAGGATCGACGTGTACAAACGACTTTTTACCGGATTTTTTTGTTCTTTCTTATTCATGCTCCTGTCTCCTTCTGATCAAGTACTCCGTAAAATCCTATCTGAAGATCGGATGTACTGAATTCTATCTGACTGGAACAGTCCGGGTCGCAGCCCTCTATGTAAAAATAAATATCTACTGTATAAATCTTGTTAAACTGCATATTCAGCAGTGCATTCTGAGGAACCTGCATGGTGTCCTCTCCGAAACTCACGGTATAGGTACTGGCTGAAACAGATGGATCTGTCACTGCCCGAAGATTTTTGTTTCTGTAGGACAGCACCTGATTGCTGCCGAGTGTCTGTCCGTTAATCACTGTGTTGTATACCTGCTGACTCTGTGCATTGGAGCTTTCGCTGAGTTTCAGTATCACTGCCGAAGAATAATCTCCGTCAAATACCAGGCCCAGTCTCGCCGCATTCAGTATATTGCCGGATACTTTCTGACCCAGTGCATTATCACTCTGATCCAGATAAAGCTTCATCGTGCTTCCATCGCTCCAGCCGGTTCCGGACGCCCGTATATATACACGTCCATGATAATAATAAGATTCATTTTCGACCGGCTGAAAGACTTTTGCCATCCCATCCTGCGTTACCGGTGAATACACAAAATTCATCAGATCATCCGTTGAGACCGGAAGCAGATACTGTGCATCCGTATTGTTGATCTGCTGTATTGAGGCAGAATCCGCATTCTGAAAACTGCTGCCCCCATAAGTGCTGAGCTGCAGTTCCAGAGTCTCTTCTCCGGTCCTTGCTGTCGCGGTACTTGTCGAAACTGCCCGGTTCGTCGTAAACCAGGCATAGGTAGCAAATGCCAGCGCCAACATTGCAAAAACTGTTGTAACACCCAGGAACCATGTCCTGAAACTATGTTTCATGGCATCTACTCTCCTCTCCCGCTTTCCTCTGTATCCACACCGGCAAACGCAAGCTGCAGCTCAGAGTCTCTGTTCTGTACTGCATTTACACACTGTTCATCGCAGCCTTCCAGATACAGCCAGTATTCTACAGTTGCAATTTCATCTGCATCCAGCTGCATCAGCATCTGGCTTCCATCCTGGTACAGTCCTTCTGTTTCTCCTGTCTGTGCCATATACTGCGAAATCTCCTGTGAAGGATCATCTGCATATGTTGGCTGTCCACTGTCCGAGATGGAGGAAACCACTGCGGAGCTTCTGGAAATCGTCTGTACGGTTTCCGCACTTCCTGTGCTTCCCATTTCATCCAGCTTCCAGATATAGGTTCTGCTTCCTTCATGAGACGTGACCTTCATGCCAAGTCGCATCGCTGCCAGAGCCTGTGCATCACTGCCGAGTTTTAGATTTTCTTTATTGAAATATACTTTGCATGGTGCATTCTGACACTGCAGGTACACGGTTCCATGCACAGCATCCTGATCCACTCTGCTGTCCGCATTTGTATAAAGTGTTGTGATTCCGTTTTTGTTCTGTGCTGCAGCTCTGAAAAAGTGTTCCAGATTCTCCGTGGAAAGTGGCTTCAGCGAATCCGGGTTCCCGCTCAGTACAAGTTCACAGGTCTTGTCAAACGGACCGGTCTGACTTGTTGAGATCAGCAGGACCGCATCACCCTTGCTGACAGTTCCTCCCATCGGTGTCACATTGGTGGAATTGATACCGGTAAGTGAAAACCAGGCATAGGTAGACCCGGTCGCAACAGCAAGAAGAAGCAGTATCCACAGAACTGCTCTCGTAAACGATCTTTTTAACTGATTAACATCTGTATCCAAAACATTGCCCCCTTATTTTCAGGTGTTTTTTACAACTCCTGCAAAGGACACTGAAAGATTCTTCAGTGTCTGGCTGCTGAGATTGGCTGTACAGTCCTCATCACAGCCTTCCAGCCAGATATAAAGATCGATCTGGACCGACTGTCCTGCGGAACCATTCTGTCCTGATATCGTACATAATTTCAGGGAATTGCTTTTTAAAGTAACTTCTCCTGTACTCTGGTCATATGTACAATATGCATCTGAAGTATATGGTGTAAAAGTTACTGTAGTTCCATCTGTTTTGGTGCAGTCCAGTACATCGCCTTCCTGTCCTGTCGCTGTGTTATAATCTGCCTCCGGATTCTTCTTGTCACTGATGGCAAAAATATATTCACCTTCCGTTGGCTGATTCTGCCCTGCGCTATGTACCACAAACCCGGCACGAATTGCTGATGAGATTGGTTTTGTCTCATCACTGTCCTCAAATCCGATGTCCGAGATATAAATGTCTGTCGGATTTCCGTTTGTCCTCAGAAACAGGCTTGTCTGATAGTAATCACTGTAATCGCCTTTGCCAAAAAGGCTGGCCACCAGATTGGACTGGTTTTCTGTGCCATTGGTAAATCCAAGAACCTTCTGAAAACCGCCGCTGATCCGGTTGGTAGATACGGGATTCAGTCGTCCGGAAAAACTCTCCAGCACGGCTGCTGAACCATAAGTCCCATTATATGAATTGCTGATCTGCAGATTCACCCCTGCACCTGCTGCCATACGGACCTTTGTGGTATGCCGGCTGGTATTATATACATACCAGGCATAACTTGCCGAAACGACCGCGAGCAATGCAATGAGCAATGCGAATGTGCCGGTTGTAAGCCTGCTTTTCAGCTTCTTTTTACTTACATGGTCAGTCTGATTCTTTTCATCAGAAATAGCTGACACCTCCTTGTCTTCTGCTTTAGCGCATAAAATCCTTTATACAATAATATATCATATTCACGTCTGTTCATCAATGCATCATTCTAACCGATTTTTCTCAATTTCATGTAAAAAAGACAGGAAAACTTTTTATATGTCTTCCTGTCGTTCTTCCCTTTTATAATCTGGCTTATTTTCTGTTATTTATCCTGATCATTTCTTTTTGTTATGATAGATCAGCAGACCTGCCACTACAATTACCGCTACTGCTGCGATCCATACAAATGGCATCTGATACCATTTTGTCTCCGCAGCTTTTACATTCTGTCCGGATGCCTGTTTGCTGTCTGCCTCGTCTGTCGCCGTTGCTTCCGGAGTCTCTGTCGGTTCTGCTGTAACAGTCGGTGTATCCGTTGCTTCCGGGGTTGCCGTCGCCGCCGGAGTAGCCGTAGCAGTTGGCTCCGGGGTAACTGTCGGTGTGGTCGTCGGTTCCGGGGTCACTGTAGGAGTTGCAGTCGGTTCCGGGGTTGCCGTCGGCTCTGCAGTCGGTGTTACAGTCACGACTGGAGTTGCAGTTGGTTCCGGTGTCGTACTCAGCTGTGGATTACCTGTTGCCTCCTCTGTCACTGCCACTGCATCCACATTCTGTTCCTGAGCTTCCGAATGTTCTTTTTGCCATTCTTCTGTTTTTTGAAGATCCATCCAGCCTTCTGTACCATCTACGGTAGTCACACCCCAGTAACTTCCATCCACCATCTGTGCATCTTCTGTAATATGAAGTGTCTCTCCATTTGCAATGTCACGTACTCCCGGAACTTCTCCGTACTTTGTTCCAGGCCCCTGATAAAGCTTCTGTGAACCTTCTTCTGCATAGGCCTTTACATCATAGTCGGCATTATAATTTACCTGGTCTTTGCCGGCAATATAAAGTTCTGATTCAATCGCTTCCTGTCGGGATTCTGCCGGACGGCATTCATCCAGTGACGCATAGCCATACATTCCATGATATTGTGCATACCCCCATGTACGGTCGTTCTCAGTATCCTCAACTTCGCCTTCTATGTGTAATGCGGTTCCATTGGGAATCTGCTCATCATTCAGCTTTGTAGAATTGAAATCCGGCTGTGAATAGAGGTCGATTCCTCCATCTTTGGATTCTACGATCATATAATAATCTGTTTTGTAATCCGGTTCTGTTTTGCCGTTCTGCGCATCTGCCATGACATTCACACTCATCATAAAGCCCAGCAGCATGACCAGAAGACTTTTTGCGATTTTTTTCATTTTATGCCTATCTCCTTCACTCCCGTATATTCCTGCATTTTTCACACTTCATTTTATCTTAGACTATCATACCACAGACTCGGTGCAATGATAATCCTTTTTTGCTATAAAAACCAATAAAAAGCAGAAGTTTTTCGACACATATCCGCATATCACACAAAGACCCCGGAAATCTTTCCGGGGTCTTTGCTATATCATGGCATTTATGAGAAAAGCCTGTTTTATTATTTGTACAGAGGTCCGTAGTTCTTGCAAGCGCGGAAGTCTGCACCTTCTTTTTCCATTCCGAATGCATTCCATGCTGCCGGACGGAAGATATCTTTTTCTGGTACGTTGTGCATGCATACCGGGATTCTCAGCATAGAGCACATTGTGATCAGGTCTGCACCAATATGTCCATAGGAGATTGCTCCATGGTTAGCGCCCCAGTTGTTCATTACATCGTAAGCGGATTTGAATGCACCGTCTTTGCCATCGCATCTCGGTACGAACCATGTGCATGGCCATGTGTAGTCTGTACGTTTCCAAAGTGTATCAGATACATCTTCCGGAAGCTCTACAGTCCATCCTTCAGCGATCTGAAGAACCGGTCCAAGGCCTTTAACAAGGTTCAGACGAATCATTGTAGCCGGCATGGTAGCTCTTGTTTCAAATCTGGAAGAGAATCCGCCGCCACGGAAGTATCCGTTGTCAGCTGCGTTCCATGTAGTAGCTTTCATGATAGCTTTCTGATCTTCTTCTGTTACATTCCACCATTCTTTCATGATGCCTTCGCCGTTTTCATCTTTGACAACACCGGAAGCGTCAAGGCAGCATGCACCAGAGTTGATCAGATGGATGATACCATCGTTTTCTTTGGCAACGCCTTCAAGATCGTATCCTGTAACACGTTTAACAGCGTTTGCACTCCAGTATGTACGAACGTCTGCGAACATCTGAGCACGTCCTGTAAGGAGTTTCATGAACAGCATTCCAAGACCGTTCAGTACGTCGTTCTCTGTAGCAAGGATGTATGGCTCTCTGGCTCCGTTCCAGTCGAAGGAAGTATTCAGCATAGCTTCTGCGAAGTCACCGTTCGGATAGAAGTCTGTCCACTGTCTCTGTCCCTGGAAACCAGCTGCGATCGCATTGTGTCCGATTGCTTCTTCAGAGAATTTAGGATCAAGGTTGTCGCATCCATTCATAAGTTCCTGGATGATAACAGCCATCTTAACTACGAATTCAAACTGCTCTTCTTTCTGCTCTTCTGTCATCTGCAGTTCCGGCGGGTTCTTGTCGAATCCAATCGTGCAGTTTTCTTTAGCCCATTTCAGAGCTTTTTCGAATTCATCATGATCATAGATGCCTTCTGTCATACGACGGATGATTTCAACTTCATCAACAGATTCTACACGCATTCCAAGGTAGGATTCGATGAAATCCGGGTCGATGATAGATCCGCCGATACCCATTGTAACGGAACCGATCTGCAGCCAGGATTTGTTTCTCATAGTTGCAACTGCAACTGCTGCACGACCGAATCTTAACATTTTTTCTTTAACGTCTTCTGGCATTTCTGTGTCGTCAGCGTCCAGAACTTCATGTCCGTAGATACCGAATGCCGGAAGGCCTTTCTGTGCATGTGTAGCAAGAACGGATGCAAGGTATACAGCACCAGGTCTTTCTGTTGCATTGAATCCCCATACAGCTTTGATTGTCTGTGGGTCCATATCCATTGTTTCTGCACCGTAGCACCAGCAAGGTGTAACTGTTACAGTGATATCAACACCTTCATGTCTGAATTTATCAGCACAAGCTGCTGCTTCACCAACACGTCCGATCGTTGTATCAGCGATAACAACTTTAACCGGTTCACCGTTGGAGTATCTCAGGTTCTCCTCATATAATTTGGCAACGGATTTTGCCATGTTCATTGTCTGGTCTTCCAGAGATCCTCTTACATCGAGGGCTCCTCTACGTCCATCGATGGTAGGTCTGATACCGATTACTGGATAGCTTCCGATTAATCTGCTCTTTGCCATAATATTTATTACCTCCATTTTATTAAGTACATTGTTGTTCAAGAAGTTTTCACCAAAAAACTTCGTTGTTTCCTATGTTTCCTAGTATACATTTGCCAAGCAGCAATTACTTGTGATATAATAGCAAAAAACAGGACAATATTCACTTTTTTTAATTATTTTGTAAAAAATCTGTGAACTCGCGATAAGGAGGGACTTATTTTGCACGATCTGGACCGCAACGAGGACCGTTTAAGAGGGACTTACGACTTTCCATTTGAATTTCATCACATCGATCAGAACCATCCCCGCTATGTGATGTCTTATCACTGGCATGTAGAATATGAAATCATCCGTATTCTCGAGGGTTCTCTTACCGTCACTTTAGACGAAAAAAGTTTCACAGCCAATACCGGAGATGTCATTTTTGTGCACAGCGGAATCCTTCACAGCGGAATTCCCGAGGATTGTGTCTATCAGTGCATCGTTTTCGACGGTAACGCTTTTTTGAAAAACAACTCCGTCTGCGCCGGTTACATGCAAAAGATCATTCATCAGGAAATCCTGATCTACCACCACTTTACTCCAAAATATGCAGACATTTGTGCAACTGTAAACACACTTTTTGATGCTCTCTGGAAGAAGCCTATGGGTTATGAGCTGTCTGTGCTTGGACAATTTTACCACTTTTTCGGTCTGGTTTTTGGTAATCATTACTATCTGGAAAGCGTTACACGCGCACGGCGTGATTATAAGAGAATCCTGCAGCTGAAACAGGTCCTGGATTTCATTGAGCATAATTATGCATCCCCTCTGACGCTTCAGCAGCTTTCGGCTTCGGTATCCATGTCACCGAAATACTTCTGCCGTTTCTTCTCCGAAATGACACACCAGACACCGATGGATTACCTGAACCATCAGCGGATCGAACAAGCATGTTACCAGTTATCGACCACCGATGACTCGATCACGGAGATTGCTTACCGAAACGGCTTCAATGATCTGAGTTACTTTATCCGTACTTTTAAAAAGTATAAAGGGATCACCCCCGGAAAATATAAAAAAGCATAGTGCGTAAAAAGAGCTCCGGAAACTCACTCATGTAAGTCTCCAGAGCTCTTATTTTATTATCAGATTTGAAGTATTTATATTACAAAACTTCATTCAGTACGGATAATCCATATTCAGCAAGGCTGTGATCCTCTTCACCGGTACCACCGCTGATTCCAAGACCACCGATAATAGTATCGCCGACTTTGAGTGGCACACCACCGCCAAAGATCACGATCTTACCACCATCCATCTTGTCTACGCCATAGAAGGTTCCACCCGGCTGGGCAAGAACGCTTAATTCTTTTGTAGACATCTTGACTGCAACAGAAGTATAAGCTTTCTTTGTTGCCACATCAAAGCTGACCAGAAATGCGCCATCCATTACATGAACCGCAATCGGATTTCCATCCGGACCACAGACAGCGATCACTGCTTTTTTGCCGCGTCGTTCTGCTTCCTGTTCGATCTTGTCGATCAGGCGCTTCGCACTGGCAAGTGTGATTCTTCCCTGAATCCCCATTCTCTTTAAAACTTCCTGAATAACAGCCTCATTGACTGTTCCTGACTGATTCTGGTTTTCTGCCATGGTTCTGACCTCATCTTTTCCACCTGTGGACGTGATTTCTGAAGTTTTATCCACCTTGACGGCCGGTTTTTCCTCATTTTGCACATCCGCATATCTGGCAAGCATATAAAGATAATCCGCCAGACGATTCATATATTTCTTGGCACCATTATCTGCACCAAATTTTACACTGACCGCTGCAAGTGCTCTTTCCGCTCTCCTTGCAACACTCCGTGCCACATCTATCTCCGCCGACAGACGGCACTGTCCCGGAAGTATCTGCTTCTCATTGTAAGGAATCATCTCCTCCAGACGGGAAATCTCCGCTTCCAGGAATTCAGTTCTGTCATCGTCTACCTTATATTCCCTGTTAAAAGGATCTGCCACACCATCTGTGATCACAAGCAATGTCGACTGAATCTTCTCAACAGTCTGAACTGCCTCTGTATCCTGGAGCATGGTCTTAACCAGTCCCAGATAACTATTCAGTTCATCCATATCACCAACCAACTGCACGCGGTCATCGGATTTTGAGACATTCTTTGTATGGACAAGATTGGTTGTCCCTTTATCTCCATTTTTGCTGTAAATGTTCATTCGGGCATCTCCTGATCGTTACTGCTCATTTCATTCACAGTAACCCTGTCATAGTTTACTTCTGATCTTCTTTTAGAAGGACCAGAGTTTCTTGTAAATCTTCATGATATCTTCCTTGGTCGGGGTTCTAGGATTGGTAGGTGTGCAGGCATCCGCAAGAGCCGCATCTGCCATTCTGTCAATCGCACCGAAATATTCATCCGGGCTGATTGTTCCAATCTCCTGAATCGTCATAGGAATATTCATTTCTTTCTGCATAAACTGAATCCAGTTTACGAGAGAACGCACACTCATTACCTGGTTGTAATTGCTCAGTCCCAGAATATGTGCAACAGACGCATATCTGTCTACAGACGGAAGATATGTCTTCTGACTTCTGCTTCTCTTATTGATGTTTGCGTTAAACTCTACAATATGTGGCAGAAGCATTGCATTTGCTCTTCCATGAGGAATATGGAACTGTGCTCCAAGCTGATGTGCCATACTGTGTGTGATTCCAAGTCCGGCTGTGTTGAAAGAAAGACCTGCCAGGCAGGATGCAACGTGCATCTTCTGTCTTGCATGCATATCGCTTCCGTCAAGATAAGCTCTCAGGAGGAATACTCCACAGATTTCCATTGCTTTTTCTGCAAGTGCTGCTGAAAATTCATTATGGTCGGTACTTACGTAAGATTCCAGTGCATGGGTGAAAACATCCATTCCGGTATCTGCTGTGATAGCCGGTGGTACACTTTTTACTAATTCTGCATCCAGAATCGCCTCATCTGCTGTCAGGCTTGATGAAACAAGTGGATATTTTACCTTGGCTTCGGTATCGTTTACGACCGCAAAGGATGTAACCTCTGAACCAGTTCCGCTTGTAGTAGGAACGGCAATCAGACCAACGTCGCTGTAATGGTTGATCTTCAGTGCAAACTCTCGAATTGCCTTGGAGGAGTCAATAGCGGAACCTCCACCTACAGCAATAACTGCTTCCGGCTGGTAGCTCAGGAATTTTTTGACACCATCTGCTATCTTATCCACAGGTGCATCCGGTACTACATTATGGAAAATGTCGTATTCAATGCCGCCCTTTGCCAAAGGCTCTGTAATCAGGTCAATCATCTTGCTCTGCACTACAAATGGATCCGTAATGATGAGTACTCTCTTGTATGGTATCTCTCTCAGGCGATCCAGTGCGTTGTCTCCAAAATGAATGACAGTTTTCATTCCAAAGGTCTTCATATCTGTTGCTCCTTTTCTATGATCGTTATTCAGGATATCTGCACACTATACCCTCATCGGCAAAATGTGCCAGCCACTTCTCGGAGGGCTTCCTGTCTGTTACGACCACATCTATATCCCGCAGTTTTCCTGCAACGGAAAATGCGGTCTGATCAAATTTTGTACTGTCAACTACCAGAATCTTTTCGCGGCCAGATGCGATCATGGCTTTCTTGGTGGTACCAAAAGCTTCCTGTGACTCCATGATACCCCATTCATGATCCAGTGCTTTGCAGGAAATGATGACCTTGTCCACATAATAGGACCGGATCACATCCTCTGTTCTGGATCCAAGAAATGCGAGATATCCTTCTTTCATGACTCCGCCGGTAGAAATGATATTCCAGCCGGATACATCGGAAAGTTCCAGAAGGATCTCCATAGAATTCGTGATCACAGTAAGACGTTCTCTCTCTTTGAGTGCTTTGGCAACAAACACTGCCGTAGTACTCGCATCAAGAAAAATATGGTCGCCTTCCTGCACCAGCGAAGCGGCGATTTCCGCCATCTTCTGCTTTCCGCCTACATTCTGGTTTTTTCGAATATTAAAGGGCAAGTCTATGCTTACATCTTCATTTATGACAGCCCCACCGTAGCTTTTGGTAGCAAGTCCTTCTTTTTCAAGCTTGTCCAGGTCACGGCGTATTGTTTCTTCAGAAACTTCATAGAGCTGACTGAGTTCGCTTACGACGACTCGTTTTTCAGCCTGTAATTTCTCAAGAATCAAATTCCGTCTTTCTAATGCCAGCATTTACTTTGCCCCCTTTTGAGAACATTTATTTTAATTAAAGAATAGAATCGATCATTCTCTGATCCGGATGAGCGATCACTGAGGAATCCAGGTACATTCCCTTGGATGCCACAAGCTGTTTTGCTTTTTCGATGGAAGCTTCTACTGCTGAAACTTCTCCTGTAAGAAGCATGTAGGATTTTCCACACATACCTTTTGCAATACGTAACTCGATAACATCTACGATTGCTGTTTTTGCTGCCTGGTCTGCTGCTTCGATGATAGAAGCTGCATCATAAGTCTCAAGGATTCCCAGAGCGCTGATTCCCTCAATCTGTGTTGTTCCATACATAGCCGGGAAGAGAGACTCATGAGGATTACCAAGTACAAAACTGTCGATGCATTTGTCCTCGTAAGTAGTTACTGCAGCGTCAACAGCTGCTTTTACTGCACTTAAATCGCCTGTGATAATTGCAATATATTTTCCCGGACATACGGTCTGTGCCTCGACGATCTCTACTTCAGATGTCTTAACCATGGCATCCGCTGCTGTGATACCTGTGGCAGTGGTTTTAAATTCAATCATTCCGATTGCTTTACTCATTTTCTGCACGTCCTTTCTACTTTGCTGCAATTATGATGTGGCGGTCTGTTACTTCAGTTACTTTACCAGAGATACTTGCATGGATGCTGACGCTTAATCCGTCTGCATGCTGTGCGATCATCTGTCCTTTGGTTACCATGTCGCCTGTTTTCACAATTGCCTGTGCCGGTGCGCCGATATGCTGGCTTAAAAGGATCTTAACCTTGGATACCGGAACTACGTTCTCATCCATCGGTGCATCCTTATCGTATTTTGTCAGTCCCAAACGAGCCATCAGACGTTCTTCCGGAACCTTACGATATTCTCGTGAAGGCTGTACCGGTACCGGCTGTACTCCCTGAGGAGGTCTGATACCTGCTTTACGAAGTCCACCCTTCATGTCTGCAAGAAGTGTTCTTGGTGCCAGACTCTGTGGGCAGGCATACATCTCACATACACCGCAGGAACTGCAGAATGAAGCGTTGATGTATGGATTTACATCTCTGAAGTCTCCGGCAGATGCTGCTCTCATGAAGCGGGCCGGATCGATCGGATGTCCCAGGTTATGTCTCGGACAAAGGTCCGTACAGGTATTACACTGGCAGCAGATAGATGCTGCGCGTTTTAAATCGATTGCTGAAGTTCTCTGTTTCTTCATAACGATCTGATGATCGCGTGGGAGAACAAGAACTGCATTTGTTGTTTTGGTCACCGGATCTGCTCCGCTGCCAATGCGTCCCATCATCGGGCCGCCTACAAAGTAAACAGGATCTTTGGTTGTGATATTGCCAGCCTGTGCGACTACCTCATCTAATGTACATCCAAGCGGTACTTTTACTGTAACCGGATGTTCAACTTCTGCTACGACTGATACGTATTTTTCTGTAACCGGCTTCTGGGATTCCATTGCCTGATATACATTGTAGATGGTCTCTACGTTAAATACGATGACGCCCTGCTCAATCGGCAGTCCGCCAGGTCTGCAAACGCGTCCGGTAGCTTCATAGATCAGCACAACTTCATCACCCATCGGATATACTTCATCAAGAAGATGAAGTTTCAGACCAGGGAATTCTTCAATGTGCTGCTGCAGTGCCCTGATCGTCTGTACATAAGATCTCTTGATTCCGATGATAGCCTGTGAAGCACCTACGGTCTCCATAACTGTATGGAATGTTTTCATGATCTCATATGCATGTTTCTCAAGTAACTGTCTGTGAAGTTTCAGCAATGGTTCACACTCGGCACAGTTCATAAGAATTGTGTCCGCCTTGTCTGTAAGCTTGGCATATGACGGGAATCCGGCACCACCAGCACCTACAACACCATTGTCCTGCATAATTTTCTGTAAATCTTTGATTTCCATGGCGTTACTCCAATCCTGCACCATCATCGACGATTCCGACTATTGCCGCATCGATCGGTGCTGTTTCTTCGCCGCAGCCAATTCTCGCTGCGCTTCCTTGTGCCACCAACACATATTCCCCGATTCCCGCTCCGATGATATCGATCGCTACGATCTGGGATAAGTCAGTTTTCATATGATGCACCGGCTCCACGATCATGAATTTCTGTCCTATCAACTTGTCACTTTTACGAGTGGAAACGATACTTCCAACTACTTTACCTACTATCATGTGTGTGCCTCCGCATTGTTATTGCTGTAACCCCTCTATGCCGGTGGTGCTCACACCACCGGCTGATTCAGAGGAATTATTTACTTTATGATGGTAACTGTATTGCCTGTGGCAATCTTTGCTGCATTCGCTTCATCTGTATCAATATGCATTTCCAGTGTAAAGCTGTCGTCTACACGGATTGCAACATGATTAAAGATTGTTCCGCGCTCATTATCTGCTTTGACAGAAACGATATCGCCGTTTTTCACGCCGGCTGCCTGTGCATCCTTCGGAGACATGTGGATATGGCGCATAGCCACGATACATCCCTCTTTGAGATAGATGGCACCCTTCGGTCCAACGATTGCGATCGGTGCGCTTCCTGCAATATCTCCGGACATACGTACCGGAACATTCATTCCAAGTTTGATAGCATCTGTAGCAGATACTTCAACCTGTGTTGCACTTCTGACTGGTCCGAGAACACGAACTTTCTCGATTGCACGAAGCTTCAGACCAACGATTGTAACAGTTTCGTTTGATGCGAACTGTCCGCCCATAAGATCTTTTTTCTTGGTGAGCTGATATCCTGGTCCGAATAAAGCTTCTACGTGCTCCTGTGTCAGGTGAACGTGTCTTGCAGAAACACCGATTGGAACCATAAAGCCATTGCCTTTGTCTTCAGACTGATTGATGGCATCAATGACCATCTTTGTGATCAGTTCGATGTTTTTTGATTCCAAGATTACACCTGCTTTCTTCCGTTTTCAGGAAATTTAATTATTTCAGTACCGGAAGGATTTTTTCTACGTCTGTGTGTGGTCTCGGGATTACATGTGTAGCAACAAGTTCTCCAAGTCTGGATGCTGCTGCGCTTCCGCTTTCTACTGCAGATTTAACAGCTCCTACATCTCCACGAACCATAACTGTTACCAGTCCGGATCCGATTTTTTCTGTTCCTACCAGTGCTACGTTAGCTGCTTTGCACATCTGGTCAGCTGCTTCGATTGCTGCTGTAAGTCCTCTTGTTTCTACCATTCCTAAAGCTTCCTGTGTCATGATTGTTTCCTCCTTGTGGATAAATGAAAAATTGATTATTTATTTTCCTGTTCTGTTTCGTCAGTTTTCTTCTTCCAACGGCTTGCACTTAACTCCACGAGTTTGACAATCTCCTCGTGTGGTCGTGCGATTACTGCATAACTCGCCGGTTTCTTAATTGCGTTGGCCACTGCAGCATCCACTGCTTCGGTTACCGCTGATACATCGCCCTCTACAATAAGAGTTACCAGTCGTCCGCCCAGCTTACGTTCCCATGACGCCAGCTCAACGTCTGCAGTTTTGCACATGATATCGAGCGCATTGATTGCGGCTACAACACCTGTGATTTCAATAAAACCATATGCTTTACTCATGAGCGAACTCCTTTAGATAAGATATATATGTAACTTATCAGATCTTTGGAAGAATTTTTTCTACGTCTGTGTGTGGTCTCGGAATTACATGTGTAGCAACCAGCTCACCGAGTCTGGATGCTGCTGCGCTTCCGCTCTCTACTGCAGCTTTAACTGCTCCGACATCACCGCGAACCATAACTGTTACCAGTCCGGATCCGATTTTTTCTGTTCCTACCAGTGCTACTTCTGCTGCTTTTGTCATTGCATCTGCTGCTTCGATTGCTGCTGTCAGTCCTCTGGTCTCAACCATTCCTAAAGCTTCCTGTGCCATTGTTTCTTCCTCCTGAATCATTGTTCATTAATTATACCAATATTTATGCCAGGGATATCAGCTGTCAGCTTTTATCCAGGGCACTGATTTTCAGCATCTTTACCGTATCCTCGGTCGGATTCGGTATTACGTAGTGCTGCACTACACCAGTTCTCCGGTTTGCTTCTGCCATTCCTGCTTCCACAGCGGCGGTTACGTCTTCGACGCTTCCGCGGAATTTGATGCATACCAGAAGCGGTACTGGCAGGCTGTCAGCATTTGCAGGTTTGTTCTTATCGAACACCTCCAGGCGGACATTCGCTGCCTTGCATCCTGCATCTGCCGCTACGAAGGCTGTTGCCAGCCCAAATACTTCCAAAATTCCTACAGCTTCTGCCATTTTGCTTCTCCTTTATTTCCGGATCGGATTATTTATTTACTACGGCAATCTTAAGTCCAGTCATTGCCAGGTTTGTTTCAAGTGCTTCGTTGATCTGCTCAAGCGGGAATTTGTGTGTGATCAGATCAGACATCGGCAGTCCGATTGCTTTTGCTCTCTTCAGGAAATCAAATGTTGTAGCATAGTCTCTGAGGTTGTATACCCAGGAACCAACCAGGTTGATTTCTTTGGAGCAAAGGTCGAAGTGCGGGTTGATGGTTGCATCTCCACCATTGATGAAGAAACCAAGTTCGCAAAGTCCACCACCGTTGCGGATGAATTTGTAGATGTTTGCATGTGCATGCGGGTTACCTGTGCACTGGAATGCAAAGTCTGCAAGATGTCCGTCCTGAGCAGCTTTAACACCTTCTGTAAGAGCTTCGATGCCCTGGAACTGTGTAAAGTCAACAGTTGCATTAGCACCCATCTTCTTAGCAAATTCAAGACGTTTTGCGTTTCCATCTACTGCGCAGATGTTCTGAACACCCATGGTGTGAAGAACTGCGATACAGATCAGACCGATCGGTCCACATCCCTGTACCACAACTCTGCTGTTGAATTTCAGGATACCTGTTGTTTTTGCTCTTTCAACTGCATGTACAAGTACTGCACATGGCTCGATGAGGATACGGGAATCCAGATCCAGATCGCTTACGTTGAAGAATGTGGAACCGAATTTTCCACCTCTGATGAAGATGTAATCAGCGAACCATCCGTTGAATTTTACATCATCATCCGGAAGAAGTCCGTAAACATCAGCTCCGCCAACATTTTTCTTGTTGAGGTCGAACATTGTGATTTCCGGATCATCTTTGAAGATCATACATGTAACAACTTTATCACCGATCTTAACCGGTTTTCCAGCTGTATCTACTTTAACGTTTTTACCCATGGCAACGATCTCACCAGTTCCTTCGTGTCCGAGAACAACCGGGATCAGACCAAACGGGTCATTTTTGTATTCGTGAGCGTCTGTACCACAAACACCACAGCCTTCTACTTTAACAAGGATATCGTCGTCTCCAACTTCCGGAAGCGGATATTCCTGCAGTTCGAAGTGTTTCTTTTCTGTCATCATTGCAACTCTTGCTGTTTTCGGGATTCCGCCCTGAGCCGGAGCTGCTGCAGCAGGTGCTGCTGTCTGAGCAGGTGCTGTACCGGTCATTCCGGAAAGTACCTGTTTAACGATTTCTTCAATATTTACATTGTTCATATCCATTTTAATATTTCCTCCTGATTAGCGAATGCAAAGGCTGTCAGACATTACGCAGCGTCTTCTCTTTGTAAAGGTGCTTGCACTTGTAAGACCTTCACCTGTACGGCTTGCGATCGTGAATGTACAATATCCTTCTCCACCGAATCCAAGTGCGGAATAGGACGGGCCATTCTTAACAAGGATTGCAGTATCGATTGCTTTCGCATATTTGGTAATGTTGTCAACATTCTTGGAATGGATGTGTGCTGAATGACGGTTGCCATGTTCAAGCCATACAGCCTGTTCTACAGCATCATCAAAATCTTTTGCTCTTACGATTCCAAGGATTGGCATCATAAGCTCTGTTGTGATCAGCGGATGTTCCTTCGGTCCTTCAAAGATGATGCAGCGGATGTTTGCCGGTGCGTTTACTCCGATCATGGAAAGAAGTGTTCTTGCATCACGACCTACACATTTACGGTTCAGTTTACCGCCTGCCAGAACAACTTCTGTTAATTTGTCCTGTTCTTCTTTTGAAGCCAGGTAGCAGTCGTTTTCTGTCAGCATGTAATGCATCAGTTCATCAACTACAGAAGATACAGCTACAACTTCTTTCTCTGCGATACATGGAAGGTTGTTGTCGAATGTGCATCCGTTTACGATGTCCTGTGCTGCTTTACGGATATCAGCTGTTTCGTCAACAACTGCCGGTGGGTTACCTGCACCAGCTCCGATTCCTCTCTTACCGGAGGAAAGAACTGCTGTAACAACGCCAGGGCCGCCCGTTGCTGCGATCAGCGGGATATCTTTATGTTTCATCATGATATTGCTTGTTTCAAGAGTAGGATGCTCTACTGTTACTGCAATATTGTCCGGTCCGCCGGCTTCCAGAGAAGCTTCGTTTACCAGGTTGATTGCAAAGATAGAGGTCTTGATTGCTGCCGGATGCGGGTTGAATACAACTGTATTTCCGCCAGCCAGCATACCGATTGTATTGCAGAGTACTGTTTCACTCGGGTTGGTACATGGTGTGATCGCACCGATTACACCGAACGGTCCCATCTCGATCAGAGTCAGTCCTCTGTCTCCTGACCATGCAGTTGTTGTGATGTCTTCTGTACCAGGTGTCTTATCTGCTACCAGATGATGTTTCAGGATCTTGTCTCCTACGTTACCCATTCCTGTTTCATCAACGCCCATACGAGCCATAACTTCTGCATTTTCTTTGATTTTTTTACGGATGCAGGTGATGATTTTTTCTCTCTGATCCATGGACATTTTCTTTACGATCAGTTCTGATTTCTTAGCAGCTTCGATCGCGTCATTCATTTCTTTGAAAACGCCATGTTTTCCTGTCGGAGCATCTGCAATCTGCATTTTTGCCATTACTTCCTGTACAATATCCTGTACCATGCTCTCACTAATTGGCATGAGATTGTCCTCCTTTAATGTCTACCACTTATTTAGATGGATTATTTCAGTCCGAGCTGAGCCATAACCTGTTTTGTGATGTTTGCAACCAGTTCTGCATCAGCGTTAGCTGTTGTAGCTGCCGGAGCTTCTGCAGGTGCATCGCTTCCAACAAAATCATACTGATATCCCGGGAACTGTTTGTATTCCTGGCTGTGGCATGCTCCACCGCAGTTGTGGCAGTTTACGCCGTCTTTGTTCTGGCAGAGGTTTGCAGGATGTTTTCCAGGCATACCAAATTTACGACGGATCTCATACAGTTTTTTGATGTTTTCTTTGTCGAATTCCTTCGGTCCGCCGAGCAGTTTGCTCTGATACAGCAGCTGTGCATAGAATTCTACAGATTCCATCTTCATGTATGCAGCGTTCAGGTCTGTGCTCCATGTAAGAGCTCCGTGGTTCTCAAGAAGAACTGCATCGAAGTATGGAAGATATTTTTCAAGGTTGTCCGGAATTTCCATTGTGGAAGGTGTACCGTATTCAGCGATCGGAACGCATCCAAGAGCGATAACTGCTTCTGGCATGATCGGCTGTGTAAGCGGGATACCAGCGATAGCGAAGGATGTAGCATAAATCGGATGAGCATGTACTACAGATCCTACGTCTGGTCTCTTCTGATATACTCTCATATGCATTTTGATCTCAGAAGATGGTTTGAATCCCGGGTTAGCCTGGATTACGTTACCCTGAGCATCTACTTTACAGATGAACTCCGGAGTCATGAATCCTTTGGATACACCTGTTGGTGTGCAGAGGAATTCATTGTCATTCAGTTTTACGGAGATGTTTCCGTCGTTTGCTGCAACCATGTTGCGGTTGTAGATACGTCTTCCGATGTCACAGATCTGTTTTTTGATTTCAAATTCGTTTACCATGCTTATTTTCCTCCTAAAGCAATTTGGTTTTGCAGCTATTCTTCTACCTGTTGGCAGGTCTCCGGACAGCCGCATGGGTTTTATTTTATTTCTAAGGAGATTTTACTCCTTATGTACTAGATTGTCAAGAATTTATCGTTGTTTTATGTTGTTTTTATTGTGATAAAAATGTTGTTTTTGTTGTTTTCTGCATTATCCGCCAATTTGTACACGTAAAGAACTTACTGATTCTGCGGCTTTTTTCAGTGTCTGCATATGTTCCGGTGTCGGCGGAAGAATCCCTTCCATTAAATATGGTCTTCCGAGTCCGGTATATTTATCCTGTCCCAGTCTGTGATATGGAAGAAGATGAAGTTGTTCCACTCCAGGAAGTGTATCCGCAAAAGCAGCAATTCCCCGGATTTCTTCTACCGTATCATTAAAAGTCGGAATGACCGGAACACGGATGATCAGTTTACATTTACCGGAAAGTGCAACTTTTCGTGCATTTTCCATCATAAGATCATTCGGTCTGCCGGTAAATTCTTTGTGCTTTGCCGGATTGGTGTGTTTGATGTCCATCAGATACAGATCCAGATATGGCAGGATCGTCTCGATCGTCTCGAACGGAGCACACGCCATGCTTTCAAGTGCTGTGTTGATTCCTCGCTCCTTTGCCGCTCTGAGCAGATCTCTGGCAAATTCCGGCTGACAGAGGCTCTCTCCTCCTGAGAGGGTAAGTCCCCCTCCGGAGCGCCAGTAGTACGGACGATCCTGTTCAACCACCTGAATCATCTCTTCTACGGTGACATCCCTGCCAATCACTTTGTCTTCTCCCAGAACCTTCATTGTCTGAATCTTGTATTCCTGAGACTCCGGATTACAGCACCATCGACACCTGAGCACACAGCCTTTCAGAAATACGATCGTCCGGATCCCCGGACCATCATGGACTGAGTAACGCTGGATATCAAAAATGCGACCTTTTGTCTGTAAATAATCCATATAATTTCCTCATTCGCTGCGTCAGCCTCGATTCCACTTCGTTTCATCTCGGTTGAGGGAAGTATCCCCATGCCAGATTACAGATTCATCTGCTTATGTGCAAGCACAACACAGATGCCTCTGTAATCTGTCGCGCAGCTACATTTGTAATCAAAATCCTTGTTCAGTTCTTCTGATAATATCATCCTGAAGGGATCTGGACAGTGTTGTAAACAGTGCACTGTAACCGGCGACACGAACAACCAGATGTGCATAATTTTCCGGATGTTTCTGTGCATCAAGCAGGGTTTCTCTGTCAACAACGTTGAACTGCATATGCATTCCCTTCTGATCAAAGAACGTGCGGATCAGTGCAACGAATTTTTCCAGTCCCTCGCGACCAGCCAGTGCGGATGGATGGAACTTCTGGTTGAACAGTGTTCCGTTGGATACAATGAAGTGATCCAGTCTGGAAACAGATGTTGCTGCCGCTGTCGGACCGTTGACATCTTTGCCCGCGGATGGAGAAACGCCATCTGCAACCGGTGTATGTGCATAACGTCCGTCCGGAGTCGCACCTGTCTGTCCGCCAAGCGGTACGTTTGCTGATACCGGATAAAGTCCCGCCTGATAACGTCCTCCACGTGGATTCTGATATTTTTCCAGCGGACGGGAATATGTATAAGCTACGTCTCTCGCAAAATAATCCACATCATCAATTGCATTTCCGAACTTCGGAACTTCATCGATCATATGATGGATCTCTGTAAATCTGCGTACCTGTTCTTCGGTCGGTTTCAGTCTCATAATGGTCTGCATAACTGCTTTGGCTACATCGGTATTGATCGCCATGCCGCCTTCCTGCATACCTTTGAGGATCATTTCTGTAATGTCAGAAACAGACTGTGTGTCCAGTCCTTTATCATAGTTCCATGCCAGTGCTTCTCTGTATTCTTCCATGGAAACTTTCTTTTCTTCGTATACAAGCTTGCGGATCGCATACAGGGAATCTGCCATGTTTGCAATACCGAATCCCTGCGGGCCGGTAAAGTTGTAGATTGCTCCGCCTTCCTGAACAGAAAGTCCTCTGCTGATACAGTCATCTACCATGCAGGATTCATACGGAAGCGGTACACGTTCTGCATGCGCCACATCGATTGCATTGTCTGCATTGACCATAAGAGAAATGCAGTATTCCATCTGTTTCTTGTATGCATCATAAAATTCTTCGAAAGTAGTCATCTTGGTGACATCGCCTGTCTGAAGGCCAACCTGTTCACCTTTATCCATACCATTGGAAAATACCAGTTCCAACGGGCGGCACATATTGAAGAATGCAGCATCGTGCCATCCATCTGTCTTGCCTGCTTTCTGTGGTTCTACGCATCCGATGATATTGTACTCCCGCGCATCTTCCAGAGTCAGACCTCTGTTCTGCAGTGCCGGAATAATAACCTCATCATTATAGTAAGCCGGAAGTCCGATACCTGTTCTGGTAAGCTCAGCTGCTTTGATCAGCAGTTCATGCGGAGATCCGTTCCATACACGGATGGAAAGAGATGGCATCGGCAGATGTACATGCATAGATGCAAGAATACACATAACAGAAAGATCGTTTGTGACATCATTGCCGTATTTGTCCTGACCTCCGACGATCAGATTCTGGAAAAGGCTGTAGCCTGCAAATCCCTCTGCTGATGCAGCATCACGGCATTTGTTCAGATCATTCAGTTTGACCCAGATGCAGTCCAGAAGTTCCTGTGCGGATTCTCTGGTGATAATGCCTTTATCAAGGTCAGCTTTATAATAAGGATACATATACTGATCAAAACGTCCAGGTGAAATAGAATGTCCACTGGATTCAACCTGAAGGAGCTGCTGTACAAACCAGAAGGACTGGCATGCTTCATAAAAGCTGGTCGCTCCGTTTGCCGGCACACGGCTGCAGTTCTGAGAAATCTGAAGCAGTTCCTGTTTACGTACAGGATCTGTACACTCTGCTGCCATCTGCGAAGCCAGTTCTGCATAACGCTCCGCATATTCAATAACTGCCTGGCAGGAAAGAATCACTGCATTGAGAAAATGAGATTTCTTTGCATAATTTCCATCTCCAACCTGACATTTATCAAGTTCAGCCTGTGCCTTGTCAATGATTCCCTTATAACCAATTGCAAGAACTTCTTCATATTTAACAGTTACATGTCCGACGCCATTGTAGAAATAGTTTCCTGGCGTAAAAATATTATGGTCGATTGCTTTGATTGCTTCCGGAGACATATAGGATGTAGCAAGTTCACTGGAAGTTTTGCCTTTCCAGTATTTGTGTACTTCTCTTAACTCCTGCTTGGTCTCTTCTGCAATGTAAAATGGATCCGCGGTCCTTGTAGCAACTGTGTCCAGTTCATCCTCCAGCCACTGGTAGGAAAATTCCGGGAAAGTCTGACATCCTCTCGGTGCGATCGTACTGCTTCCAACAATCAGTTCATTATCACGAATGATGATCGGAATGTTACGGAGAATGTGAGCAAAAGCTTCCGCACGTCTTGTGATCATCGGCTGTCCTTCGGTAGCCTTGTATGACTCAGTAATCAGCTTTGCTCTGGCAGATTCGATAACTGGCATGTTTGCGTAAAGCGCTTCGATCAGTTTCGGAATCCTGGAGGACTTTGGAACATCTGTGGTATTAAACATCTCCACACTTCTCCTTTCTTATGGTGTCTCAAACGCCATATCTCATATGTATCAGCGGACGTGCCACTGGCACCTCCTTTGATATGCAACGCAAATCATAAGGCGCTGGAACGCCACGATTCATATAGAAACATTATACCTTATGGCGTTCTTCATGTCAACAAAATCCAACATTATTTAAGGATTATTTATGAGGTTTTTATTGTGGTTTTTGTTTGTTTTGTGTTGGTTTTTATTTGGAATGTGATTTTTGGATTGACTTTTGTGGTTTTGACTGCCATACTGGATTTTATAAGGTTTTTGCATGCTTTTTATAACTGTAAAATAAAAACAGCTGTTGATTTTTTACATCTGGAGGAGGGAACAGCATGTATCTTTCTGATATACATACACATTCAATCGCAAGTGGTCACGGGACCATCTGTACAATTTCCGATATGGCAAAAGCTGCTTCAAAAAAAGGCCTGAAATTGCTCGGTATCACGGATCATGGTCCGGGCACTCTTGCTGCGGGAACTTCTTCTTATTTCCGCAGTCTGACTTATGCACCGAAAAAAAGATTCGGAATCGAGCTGCTTTTTGGAGCAGAATTGAATATTCTGGACATCGACGGGCATCTGGATCTGAATGATGAGCTGTTGGATGAACTGGATTATGCAATTGCAAGTATGCATGCACAAAATTACAGGAGCGGAACTGTCAAAGAAAATACGAGTGCTTATCTGAATGCCATGACGCATCCATGCGTAAAGGTTCTGGGACATTGTGACAATCCGGCTTTTCCAGTGGATTATGAAACGCTGGCAGTCGGAGCTAAAGAGAATGGGGTTATTTTTGAGATTAATGAAGCTTCGCTCGCGCCATATGGATATCGCGGAGACACAAGGGCAAATAACCGGGAGATTCTGAAGTATTGTATGAAGTATGAGATTCCGATCGTGCTGTCAAGCGACAGTCATGGAGCGGAACATATCGGGGATTTTACGTACGGGGCGGAGTTTGTGCATGAGATGATGTTTCCGGAGGGAATGATACTGAATAATAATATTCCTCGGTTGAAGATGATACTGAGTGAGAGATAAATAAAGAATAGTATATAACGAAAAAGGAACAGTTGCTTAATTTGTGTCATATGACGAAAAAGGAACAGCTATCCAATTCGTTGACACGCGGCATTTCCGGATTCTTCCCGCGCATCTATGGATGACTGCTTTTGCAAACTCGCACCTGACGGTGCTCAGACAGAGCAACGCAGCCATCATTAGCGCAGTCAGAATCTACGGAAATTTGCAAGGTCAACTTATTTGGACAGCTGTTTCTTTTTCTGTGTATAGAAGATTTCAACTATAGCCAGATCTTGAATTCTGCAAATTGGATGTTGTTCTTTTTCTATATATCGGATTATTTATTTTTCTCTCGGAGGCGTATCATCTTTGTGGTGCCACCACACCCCGGCGGTGGGCCGCGGTCTTCGACCGCTGTCGGGCGAGGCCTTCCCGGTTGTGGGGAAGCGGAACTGATAAGTGAACGAGAATATTCAATGGTAAAGTATCATTATATCCGTAATCAGCTAAAACACATCTGCCTTCTTAGAAGAATATCCGCTCCGTTTACAGAACTCAGCAAGGCTTCCGTAAATTTCATACATGCTAGCTGCGGTTGTGGAGCATCTGTCTGAGCGACAGCGAGTTATGCGGAGCAATCGCTAATAAGCGCATGTATGAAATTCGGAAACGCAGCGTGTTCAGTAAACGGAGCGGATATTCATTTAAAAACTGATTATGCATCTTTATCGTCAGCGTATCTTATTCCATTCCGCTTTCTCGTATCTTCTTCATCAGTTCCGCCAGCTCGCTGTATTTCCCTGTCACGTAACCGTAATTCTGTGCCTTATGCGGCAGCTGACAGTTTGTACAGTCTTTGATTCCTTTGTCTGTGAATTTAAAATTTCCACCGCATTTATCGCCCAGCGCATACAGCGGACAATAGCAGAACAGACAATTGAAATTCTCCGGATCTGCACCCGCATGGCATGGAAAATATTCACATTCTTTGTTGCTGAAAAAAGCGTAGTGTTTTCCTTCCCAGTATGGTTTCTCCATCTTTACACCTCATTATAATCAATACTTTTTTATTATTGACATTTCATCTTTTTGTATGATATCATAACATTCTAGAAGCGGTTTTGTACCACTTGGCTATTCAGTCTTGAGTGGGTTACTCGCTTCTTTTTTTATATTCACTATATCATAAAGATACATCTTATTCCCAGATGTCCGATTTACGACAAGACTCGCTGAATAAATACTATATTCCCCTGTATTTTTTTCGTTATCATAAATCGGTATTGCAAATCTCGTTATGTAATAATACCATCCGTTCTGAGCATCCCACAATGTTTTTCTTTATGATTTTGACGAAATGTTTTTTCTGTCGCTATCTCTACCATTTCTCTGATTCCCTGCGCGGCATTTGCCTTGGCTTTCGCTCTGGCACCTCGCATTTTTCTCGTATATTTTGAACTGCTATATTCATCAGGAAATTTATTTCCAATATAAATTTTATCCTTTGTTTTAATTACTTCAACAAGTTCTCCAACATACCTTTGAAGGTAACATTCAACCTCATTCCAATCGATATTCTGTTTATTATTAAATATGATGTTCGGTAGAATCACCACATTATTTCCATAATTATCTGTAATAATTTTTAGTTTTTTCATTATGCCTCTTTCATATTATGTATAATTCACTTTCTGCATTAATCTTCCAGTTTTCGCACAACATGTATTCTGTTAATTGCAAATTATCATTTTTCTCTCTGTAAGGCAACAAAAAAACATCGTAAAATTCTCTCAGAATTCGACAATAACAATCATATCTGAATAAACACCTCATAAACAGTTTCCATAAACGACTTATATATAAAAAAATCCAGTCACGGCACTGCCGAACTGGTCATCTTCGAGACTTATTTAGAGGATTTGCGATACTGCTCCGGGGTAGACAATGAATCCGTTCATATATGCGGAGGGAACGAATGCATCCGGAGTAGTACCGCCTGCCATTTAATCATACCCTTTAAGGGTTTATGTACGTGGCGGCTACCACGATACACATAGGTATAATTCATACGAACAGGCGAATTCCATAAAAAAATGCCTGCTTCCAATCAGCAGACAACGCTTGGGGTTGCGGATACCCTAAGTTGGTTGTTACACTTTACACGGAAGTTTAACCTCGCCATACAAAGCAGGTTTCCTGACTTCAGGATCATCGCTTCCTTTCCCCTTCTCATACTATCGTACAATGGGATATCGAAAAGTCGCTCCTCTGTTACAGTGACCGGATCGCTCAGGACTTGCACCTGATTCCCTCTTCTGACTGCTACGCGGATTACAGTCAGCACTTCATATGTTCAATATGGAATTATACTGGCATTATAATAACACGAAGGTTCTGTGCTGTCAATAACCCGCACAGCATTTTGTCAAATTTTTATCATTTTATTTTGGTATTACATTTTTCAATTATCATAACCTCCTATGTAATGCCAACTCCTCTCTTGCATTTTCCAAACACCTCCCCTATACTGAATACAGTCTGATAAAGCAGTAAACGCAGATTCTTACCAGATAATCAACTACACTCTATTTTAAGGAGGTTTCTTATGATACAGGATATTGCACCGCACACTTATCACAATGAATATAAACCAGTTGCTCCGGATGAAAGCAGCATCATTCTCGCTTATGAAAACGGAAAGAGTTTCTTCCATAAAACAGAAAACAAGGATTCTATCACTCTTCCTCGTTTTCGCGAATTAGAAGGAAACGTAAGCGATCTATATGAAAACTATATTTATCTTTTTTCAATTGACGAAGAACGTTTCTATCTGATTCCGGGGCTGGATACTTCTCTGCTGCCAGGCTATGAATTCCACGAAAACAGAGAGCTTCGTTATGTAGAACCGCAGTATCTTGCTTTTGCTGCAATCACCGGATATCAGCTCTGGTTCTGGTACAGGAACCGCCGTTTCTGTGGCTGTTGCGGAAATCCAATGAAGCACGACACCAAAGAACGCATGATGTACTGCCCTTCCTGCGGTCGTCAGGAATACCCGGTACTTATGCCGGCTGTGATTGTCGGAATCACAAACGGTGACAAAATCATTTGCTCCAAATATGAAGGCAGAAGTTTTAAACAATATGCTCTGATTGCCGGTTTTGCAGAAATTGGGGAAACGATTGAAGAGACCGTGCACAGAGAAGTTATGGAAGAAGTCGGCCTCAAAGTCAAAAATCTTCGTTATTATAAAAGCCAGCCGTGGTCCTTCTCCGGCACCCTGCTCTTTGGCTTTTTCTGTGATGTAGACGGGGATGATACACTCACGGTGGATCACGAAGAGCTGTCCGTAGCCCAGTGGTTTGAACGTGACAAAATTATCGGTCAGGACACCGACAGCAGCCTTACCAATGAAATGATGATGGTCTTCGCTGCCGGAAAAGAGCCAAGATAAAAAATACAAGAACGTGGTATCTGTTTTTTAACCAGGCACCACGTTCAGACTATCATATTATACTTTTCCCAATTCCCTATTACTTCATATCAGTAATTTACTTTCGTTATTTGTTCACGGCCATCTGCTGTTCCTGAACCTTTTTTATTTCCTCCAACGGTAAATTCAGCATATCAGAAACCTCTTCCGGAGTTTTCCCACTCATAAGTGCTCCAAGAATCATTCCCTCATGACGTCCCTGTTGTATTCCTTTTTGTATTCCCTCCTGTTTTCCTGCACGCATTCCTCTTTCATAAATCATATCTCCAAACCCTGCCACTTCGCTCACCTCCTCCTGAAATGGCTCTGACCACTTTATGTATGAATATTTCTCTATCTTGTTTATATCACAGGTAAAAAGTCCGTTCAGATAGTCAAATATTCCTTTTTCTTCTGTTTTCTTTCCCTGTCGGATAACAATCACTGTTAAGAGATCATAATCCTCCTCTGGTTCATCTGCTACTCCTATGATATCCTTTTTCGAAAAAGAATATTCTGTCAGTGTATTCTGTAGCTTCTTTGGTATGTCCTCCGTACAGATCCATATGGAATAACATTTTTCCAGTTTCGAATAATCCGTAGTCTGTGTAATACTGTTTAGCTGAGAAGACAGATCTCTGGCAGCATAATATACTGCACGTTTTAATATAGGATATGAAGGATTACTCGGACGGTAGCTTTTCTGTGCCTCCATATCAATATGTAAATTGACCCGTATCTCTTCTGTAGACAACCGGGGATTTTTTATTTTAAACCGAATATCAAACCGCACCAGTTTCTCCACAAGAGAAGACAATTCACTATCTTCTTTTGTTAATCTCAGGTTCTTTTCTATCTTTGGTACATCACTGACGAAATCATCTTTTGTAATGGAAGAAATATCCAGACACTGTAAAATCTCTTCCTGTGAGCACGTTTTAAACTCCGGCACTGTCATTTGCAGGATAGGAATAATAATCTCCTTATTACTCATGAGCTGTTTCATACCTGCATCATACTCCGCACCGGTTACTCCAGCTGTATATACATCCAGCCTCGTCTCATCACGCATGATTTCTCCTCTCCAGGGAACCGGGATTTATTCTTTTGTATAAGAATATATTAGCATTCTAATCTGCGCTTTACAATTCTTTTCTCTGCTTCCTTTCAAGTTCTTTATTATTCATAATATATATTATATAAATTTATCTTTGTTTTTTAGTATCAAGGACATATCTTTTTTCTCCCGCGCATGGTATAGTAGCATCATCAAAGCTGTTCCGTACTAATTACTGTTTCATATTCAATGGAGGTTTTTATTATGAAGGTTGTTGTCGCAGTTGATTCATTCAAAGGAAGCATGACTTCCATGGAAGCCGGTATGGCTGTTAAGGCAGGAGTTCTTGCCGCACACAAAGATGCTGAAGTAATCGTCAAACCACTGGCCGACGGCGGTGAGGGAACCACAGATGCCCTGATCGAAGGTCTCAATGGAGAGCGTGTCGATGTCATCGTTACCGGACCTTATCGCGAGCCGGTCAACGCCTATTATGGATACCTGAAGGATACCAATACAGCAGTCATGGAGATGGCTTCTGCTGCCGGAATCACAATCTCCGAACAGAAAAATCCTATGGTCGCTACCACTTACGGTGTTGGTGAAATGATCCTACATGCCATCAGCAAAGGAATCCGCAATTTTATCATCGGAATCGGCGGAAGTGCCACAAACGATGGTGGAATCGGTATGCTGAAAGCTCTCGGTTATACATTTTTGGATAAAAGCGGACAGGATGTCGGAGAAGGCGGACAGGCACTTGCCAAAGTTGCTGCAATAAAGGAATCTGACAGAAAAGAACTCCTCTCCCAGTGTTCTTTCAAAATTGCCTGTGATGTAACGAATCCTCTCTGTGGCTTTCAGGGTGCTACCTATATCTATGGTCCTCAAAAAGGTGTCACCTCTGAAATGCTCCCGGTTCTGGATGCCGGCATGGAAAACTTTGCACGGGTCACTGCTGAATCCACAGGCAAAAACAATATGAATGCGTCCGGTGCCGGTGCTGCCGGAGGTCTTGGCTTTGCATTCTTAAGCTACTTAAACGGAGAACTGACTCCTGGCATCCAGCTTATCCTGAATGCTGTACATCTTGAGGATGAAATGAAAAATGCCGATGTTGTCGTAACCGGCGAAGGTCGTCTGGATCATCAGACCGCCATGGGAAAAGCTCCTGTCGGCGTCGCCAAACTCGGCAAGAAATACGGTGCCAAAACCGTCGCTTTCGCAGGAAGCGTCACCAAAGAAGCTACCGCTTGCAACAAAGCCGGTATTGATGCCTTTTTCCCGATCGTTCGTGGAATCTCTACCCTTGAAGAGGCCATGGACCCTGCCACTGCCAAGGCAAATATGACTGCAGCGGCCGAACAGGTCTTCCGCCTGTTCTGACACAATTTCTTCATCTTCTCTCAAAAGCATCGATTCATTCGTAGAATCGGTGCTTTTTTTGTACATTTTTACATAAAAAACTGGAATTTCCACACATAATTCGATATACTGTTCACAAATATACTATTGGAACGGGGTTTTACTATGAAAAAAATAGCACTTATTACAGACGCACGGGCACGTTATGCCACCTACGCCTGGATCCGGGGCTATCGTCGTTATACCGCCGACCGGAATCTGCCGGCAGACCTCTATGTTTTTCACAGTTTTGGAAGTTTCAGTAAAGACAAGAGTTACAATGCCGGGGAATACAACATCACCCGGCTTCCGGATCTCTCCACTTTTGATGCCATTCTTCTGGACATCGCAACGATTCCGGACAAAATCCTCAAGGAAGAAATCATCATGGCTGCCCAGAAGGCTTCCGTACCGGTCATCTCGCTTCTGGAAAAAGTTCCGGGACTCTATCATTCAGGAATTGATGACTACACCGCTGTCCGTACACTGGTCGACCATCTGATCACCGAACATGGTTGTCGAAAACTGAACTATGTCGGGGGTCCTGTTGAAAATTACGAAAATCAGCAGCGTTTCCTCGCCTACAAAGAAACACTCCTGAAACACAATCTTCCTTTTGAACCCAATCGTGTCACAGGCTATGATTACGAGGTAGAGACGGGACTTCAGGCTTTTGCCAGATTCCAGTCCGCAGACCTTCTCCCAGATGCTTTTGTCTGTGCCAACGACAATATTGCGGCCGGTATCTGTCTCGCCGCCCGGGATGCCGGATTTTCTGTTCCGAACGATTTTCTTGTGACCGGATTTGACAACGATACCAAAGCCGCTTATCTGGACCCACCAATCACAACGGTAGATTTCTCCAAAACAGATATCATGTACCATGCACTGCAGCTCCTGACTGATATCTGGGATGGCAGGGAAACTGCCGAACAGGTATTTGCTTCCGTCCGTCATATTTACCGGGAAAGCTGTCAGTGCCATTCCTCTGAAGCATCTGATCCCGGTCAGTATGTTTCCAACCAGATCATGGAAGAAGTTCGCCATGGAAACATGCTCGACTGGATGATGGAACTGGATCGTTTTCTGCTGGAATGCAGTTCATTCACAGAACTTGCCAGCCGCCTGCATACCTGGCTTCTCGATCACGACTGCGGAAATCTGTATCTGCTTATGAACCCGGATATTTTTCTGCTGGAAAATGTAGATTCTCTTCCGGAAATTCCGGATGATCTTTATCGAAGTATTGGTTATCCGGATTCTATGACGGTTGTATATCCACAGCCTGATAAGACCTGCCCGCAGCAGTTAAATCTGATGCTTGGAAATCTGCTGCCGGATTCTGAAATTTCCGATACCACAAAGGCACAGACACCGCATGTGTATCTTTTTGCATCTGTGCATTTCCGTGAACGTGAGATTGGTTATCTGGTATTGAAAAACTGTGACTATCTGGTGGAGCATCAGTTCCTGTTCAAAACACTGAATACTTTCCGCACCTCCATTGAGGCTCTCTACGGAAAACTGATCCTTCGAAAAAAGAACAAACAGCTTTCACAGCTTTATATTCATGATTCTCTGACCGGTCTTTATAACCGGATGGCATACGAAAAGCTTGCTCTTCCTATGTTCCAGAAATATATCCAGGGTGGTCAGACAGTCGGCATCATGTTTATCGATGCAGATCATTTGAAATACATCAACGATAATTTTGGACATGATATGGGCAATCTGGCAATCAGCAGCATCGCTTCCGTAATACGCCAGCAGTGTCCGCTCAACTCCGTTTCCATGCGTTATGGCGGTGATGAATTTGTATGCGTGATTCCGAATTACAGTCAGACACAGATGGAACAGTTGAAGCAGCATATCGCCGGTTCGCTGCGGCTGTTGTCTGAAAACAGCCACATGGCCTTCCCGATTGAAGCAAGCATCGGGTATGTCGTTGCCGACGATCCAATCTTTTCACTGAATGATTATATCAACCTTGCTGACGAAAAAATGTACGCGGAAAAAAAGGCCCGCAAAGCAGCCCGTGAATAATCTCAACTTCAGGAGTAAAACATGACCTCTTATATCACAAGAACCCTTGCACAGCAGATTGTGGATACAGTCCGCGATCTCTGTGGTCAGAACGTAAATTTTATAGACTGTTCCGGCATTATTTTTGCCAGCACAGATGCAGACCGCATCGGCACCTTTCATGAGGTCGGACAGCAGGCTGCCGCAAGTGGTTCTGTGATCGAGGTGCGGGAAAATAACCGTTTTACCGGCACACAGCAGGGAGTTAACCTCCCCGTTTACCACAATCATCGGCTGATTGCAGTAATTGGGATCACGGGAAACCCGGATGAAGTACGCAAATACGCAAAGCTCGCCGAACGGATCACGCGCCTTCTGATCCGTGAAAAAGAGCTGGATGCCTTTAACCGGAATGAAGCAGAAAAGAAAAGTTATATTCTCCGCGGACTGATCGAACAGGAAGATATTCATCCCGATTATCTCAGAGAAAATCTCGCCAAATGGAAACTTAATGAAAAAAGCTCCTGTCAGTTGTTGCGTTTAAGGCTGAATGATACAGATGCTCCGTCTCTTTCTCCTTCCTTGGACTCCGCAATCCAGAATCTTTTTTACAGGCTCGACTGCCAGTTATTTACTTTTGTTTATCCAAATGAATATCTGGCGGTCGTCAACGAAGAGGTTTTCCACCACAGCCGCCAGATTCTGGTTGATTTTGCACAGAAACACATCGACACTCTGTGTATTGCTGTGGGAAATCCTGTACTTATCCACAATCTGGCCGATTCTGCCTTTTCTGCTGAAATCGCGCTGAAATCTCTTCCGACAGGGACAAACTACGCAGAGGCTTCCTCTCTGGATCTGGAACTGATCCTCGCCTCCATAAATTCCCGCAACAAAAAAGCCTTCCTGGAGAAAACTCTCGATAAACTTTCTCCGGAAGACCTTAAATTGCTTCGTATTTACTTTTCCTGCGATATGTCCCTCAAAAAAACCTGCGAGGAGACGTTTTTGCATAAGAATACGATTCAGTATCAACTCAATCATATTTATAAAAAATGCGGATATAATCCACGGAAATTTCAGGATGCTGTGCGGCTGTATCTGGCATTGAAGATGTAATTTCTATCTATCCCAAAAATCTCCGAAAGTTTTAAATACTTTCGGAGATTTCTATTTTACAATTCACATATCTTTTTCCATATTTCCTCGTTGACCGGGATGCCGTTCTGCTGGTTATCCCGGCGTCGCAGGAGTGTTCCCTGTCCCGGATAGCGAACTTTTTTCCCTTCTTTCTCCGGAACAGACTCCTGGATATCTTTCAGTGTCTCGTCCAGAATTTCCTGTGCCTTACCCGGATCCTGATTCAGAACTTCCGGTCGGATCGCAATAAATACCTGTGTCAGACCATATTCCGATTCGCACTCTTTGCCTACTTTTGTTACTGTTCTGCCAAGTGTCAGCATCCCGCCGATCAGGTCCAACACGATCGAGAGACCGGACCCTTTCCAGTAACCAATCGGGACGACTCTTCGTGTCTTCTCAATCGCTGCGGGATCACAGGTCAGGTTGCCTTCCTCATCGTAACCACCCGGATAAGGAAGCTGTTCCCCATTCTGTCTGCATACGGAAAGTTTTCCGTAAGAATACTGTGCCATCGCAGTATCAACAACCACATGATTGCCATTCTGATCCGGGACAGCCAGAACAAATGGATTGTTTCCGATCCTGCCATCCATCGCTCCCCATGCCGGCATGTTCGGACAGGTATTGGTCCAGCAGATTCCGATACATCCTGCTTCTGCCGCCTGCCATCCATAAGCACCACCACGCATCCAGTGATTGGTATTCGACATCGCTACCATACCGATTCCATGTGTTTTTGCCAGTTCAACGCTTCTGTCCATCGCCATCTTCGCATTGAGATTTCCCATTCCAAGATGTCCATCCCAGCGTTCTGCTGCACCAAATCCGGCAATCTTTTCCGGTACTGCCTCTACATCTATATACCCTTTGTGAATATAATCAATCACTCTTGGAAAACGCTGATAACCATGAGAATAGACTCCATCTAAAGAAGAATCGGCAAAATTCTTCGCCGATTCCTCTGCACGTTTCTCATCGAAACCATTTTTCACAAGAATGCTCTGTAACTTTTCTTTCATTTCTTCATAGAAAACTCGCATAGCACATTCCTGCCTTTTTATTTTGTGGGAGATATTTATCGTATCTGTAAACAGTCCTTATTTTACATTAAACCAGTTCCATATCAACCAGAACTTTATGAAGTTTCTCTTTCTCTTCCGGTGTCAGCTCACCGATCGGAGCCAGGCATTTTCCTACCGGAATTCCTTCCTGTACAAGTCCTTCTTTGATAACCGCCGGGAAAGTACCCATACCGCATGCGATACGGAGCGGAGCCAGTTTAAACTGTGCATCCAGTGATCCTTTGAGATCTCCCTCCATGTATTTGTCATAAATGTCAGCAGCAATACGTGGAGCTACGTTCGCGCAGGATGCAATCGCACCTGTTGCACCATAACAGAGAGCTGCATGGATCAGAGTATCTCTTCCCATCAGTACGTGGAAATTGTCATTGTCTCTTGTCAGACGGATGTACTCTGCCGCATTTGTCATGTCACCGGTACTGTCCTTTACTGCAACGATGTTGTCGATCTCAGCCAGTCTTGCAACTGTTGCCGGTGTAATGGTTACATTTGTCTTTGGCTTATTGTTGTAAAGAATGATAGGAAGTGATGTATTCTCTGCAATTTCTTTGTAATAAGCATACAGCTCATCCTGAGTCTGTGATACAAACATCGGTGTCAGTACGGAAACTGCATCAATTCCAACCTCTTCACAGATCTTAACAAGACGGATGACACCTCTTGTAGTGATATGGTTTGCACCACCGTAAACCGGAACACGTCCTCTTGTCTCATCTTTTACTGTCTCAAGGATCTTGCGATATGTATCATCATCAAATGCATAAAACTCACCGGTTGTTCCGAGCGGAAACAGACCGTGCACGCCATTGTCGATCAGATGATTTACCATCTGTCTTAAAACTGGATAATTTACTTCTCCGTCGTCAGTAAGCGGAGTAATGATTGGTGGAATAATTCCTCTTGGTACGAATCCCATTATTTTTTCCTCCTTCTCTTTTCTAACTCAGTCGTTACTGTTCACTCCGTTCACAGTAACGACTTATCTTTCTACAGTCTCTTATTTGTCTCTTTCTACAGAAACTTTTGAAGCTTTTTCATAGTATTTTACGATTGCACTGTGGTCATCTTTTTCGCATCCGTCAGCTTTGAGAGACTGCATGATCTCCATTAACTGTGCGGTCAGCGGAAGGGATGCATTTACTGCATGAGATGCATTCAGTGCATTGTTCAGGTCTTTGATATGGAGCTCAATACGGAATCCCGGTTTGAAGTTGTGGTCCATCATCATCGGTGCTTTTGCATCCAGTACGGTAGATCCTGCAAGACCGCCACGGATTGCCTGATATACAAGTTCCGGATCTGTGCCGGCTTTTTTAGCCAGTGTCAGAGCTTCAGATACCGCTGCGATATTGATTGCTACGATTACCTGGTTTGCAAGTTTTGCAACGTTACCGGAACCAAGTTCCCCAACATATACAACAGAACCTGCCATTGTCATCAGAAGATCATAATATTTGTCAAATGTTTCTTTTTTACCACCAACCATAACGGAAAGTGTTCCGTCGATTGCTTTTGGTTCTCCACCGGATACCGGTGCATCCATCAGTTCGATTC
The DNA here is from genome assembly GCF_018918125.1 of Blautia sp. MSJ-19. Classification (GTDB taxonomy): domain Bacteria; phylum Bacillota; class Clostridia; order Lachnospirales; family Lachnospiraceae; genus Blautia_A. The sequence goes on along the minus strand of NZ_JAHLQA010000007.1, from coordinate 314,053 downwards.
CTTTTTCTGCAAGTTCTGCACCGATCTTTTTGGATTCTACCGGGTCAATGGAGCTCATATCGATTACGACTGTTCCTGGTTTTGCAGTGTCAGAAACACCATTTTCTCCGAGGCATACCGCACGTACATGTGGGGAGTTCGGAACCATTGTGATGATCGTGTCACATTCAGCTGCTACTTCTGCACTGCTGTTTGCAGCTTTTGCACCAGCCTCAACCAGTTCTGCTACTGCATCTTTATTGAAGTCAAATACTACGAGCTCATGTCCTGCTTTTACCAGGTTTTTGCTCATTGGTTTTCCCATAATTCCAAGTCCGATAAATCCTACTTTCATAATAAATCTCCTTTTCTGATGTTATATTTTATAAGTTCGGAATCCGTAATTTATTTCAGGTTTGAATTATCATATAAAGAACTGTGCGATCAAAAGTTCCACTACACCGACTGCTGACATGATCATGGATACGGCTGTCTTGCATCGTACCTGGTCTTTCAGCTCTGTCAGACCGAACATTCCGTTGAATACCCAGAATCCACTGTCGTTGAAGTAAGAGAAGGAAATTGCACCTACGCAACAGGACAGGGACATAAGCAGCGGGCTGATGCTTAAAACACTCATAAGTGGTGCGGAAAGGGATGCTGCAGTTGTGATTGCAACGGTTGCAGATCCGAGAGCGATTCTCATAAGTGCTGCGATGATGAATGGGATCAGAACTGCCGGAAGTGCCCAGGATGTTACCATTTCACCAAGAGCAGTACCGATACCACTTACTTTTACAACGTTTCCAAGAGATCCGCCGGCACCTGTGATCAGCATGATGATACCGGTATCTTTGATGGCATCGTCCATCATTTTAAGAACAGCTTTGTTATCTTCCTTCGGAACAAGTCCGTAGATTGCAAGAAGTGTACCGATTCCAAGAGCTACGATCGGAGATCCGAGGAAATTGATCACATCATTGCTGATGCCTGCAAAACCAAGTACAGTTTTGAGAAGGATCAGGATGATCGGAATGAAGATCGGTGCTACAGATACCCAGAAGCCAGGAAGCTGTTTTGCATCCATCATTGCATTCAGTTCGTCCATGGATTTGATGTATTCCTGTTTGAACTCTTTTCTGTCAAATCCGCCTTCGTTATTCGGAACCTGATAGATTTTCTTTCCGATCCATTTTGTATAGAAAACTACTACGATCAGCATCGGGATGGAGATCAATGCACCACCGATGATCATCTGTCCTACATCGACATTGAACATTCCGGCTGCTGTCAGCGGGCCAGGTGTCGGAGGTACCAGACAGTGTGTCAGCTGAAGTCCGACTGCCAGTGAAAGTGCAAGACCGACAACTGATTTACCGGTTACTTTTGACATTGCCTTGCACAGAGGTGCAAAGATAACGATTGCCGAGTCTGCAAATACCGGAATGGAAATGAACCATCCTGTGATTGCCAGCGCCCATTCTTCGTTTTTCTGACCGATCAGCTTGATAAAGCTGTAAGCCATTTTTTCTGCGGCTCCGGATTTCTCCAGGATACCGCCCATCATAACACCAAGACCGATGATGATACCGGTACTCTTTAATGTGCTTCCAAAACCTTCCTGAATGGCTGTGATAAGACCAGTCTGTGTTGTGCCATCAGCGAGGGTAATATCTGAGATCGGCATTCCGCCGATAATTCCTGTGATCATGGCTGCAATCAGAAGTGCCATAAAGGAATGTACTTTTGTTTTCATTACCAGGACGATCATTACGATGATACCTAATGCCAGTCCTAATAACATTCTTGTTGATTCAGACATATTTTTTCCTCATACTCTTTCCATATATTCATATTCATTCACTAAAGTTTTTAGGGGCCGGGGGGAATTTTGTTTCGTAACTGTTCACAGGTAGTATCCCGCGAGGTGTTTTGCCATGAATGTGGCAAAATCCCGAGACATACAGGGCAAAATGCCATCACCAACGGTGATTTGGAATGCATTTTGACCAAGTTACTGTGAACATAGTGAACAGTAACTCTGTTTTACCAGACCCTCATCATATTTTTTATCTTACAAGGCATGGACGTTTGTTGTCGAATTTCCATCCCGGGATCAGATACTGCATACCTTTTGCATCATCACGTGCTCCCAGGCAGTTGTCCATGTAAAGTTTATGTGCTTTAAGAACCTGTTCACGGTCAACTTCGATGCCAAGACCGCCTTTCTTTGGAAGATCGATGCATCCGTCAACGATTTCCATCGGCTGTTTTGTCAGACGTTCACGTCCTTCCTGCCAGATCCAGTGAGTATCGATTCCGTTCATCTTTCCAGGAATTGCAGCTGCACACTGTACAACCATTGCAAGACTGACATCGAAGTGGTTATTGGAATGACATCCCCACATCATACCGAAGTCGTTGCACATCTGGCCTACTCGAACAGAACCGTTCATGGTCCAGAAATGTGGATCTGCAAGCGGGATGTCTACGCTCTGCAGTGACAGGCAGTGATGCATCTGACGCCAGTCTGTGTTGATCATGTTGGTCGCTGTCGGCATTCCGGAAAGCTGTCTGAACTCTGCCATAACTTCACGTCCGGAGAATCCATTTTCAGCACCGCATGGGTCTTCACAGTAAGCCAGGCATTCTTTCAGCTGTGGAGCGATCTCCAGTGCTTCTTTGAGGCTCCAGCATCCGTTCGGATCAAGGTCAACTCTTGCATCCGGGAATTCTTTCTTAATTGCCTGAACTGCTTTCAGCTCTTCCTTTGGTGCAAGTACGCCGCCTTTGAGTTTGAAATCTACGAAACCATATTTTTCATGGGTTGCTTTTGCAAGTGCAACAATCGCTTCCGGAGTAAGTGCTTCTTCATGACGAAGTCTGTACCAGTCACATTCTGCATCCGGTTCTTCTTCATATGGAAGATCTGTTTTCTTACGGTCTCCAATGTAGAACAGGTAGCTTAAGAACTGAACTCTTTCTCTCTGGATTCCATCACCCATCAGTGCAGCTGCCGGCACATCCAGGAATTTTCCGAGAAGGTCAAGGAGCGGTGCTTCGATTGCAGTTACTACATGTACTCCTGTACGAAGGTCGAATGTCTGTAATCCACGCACGTCATCTTTAATATTTTCATCCAGCCATTTACGTACTTTGTTGAGTGTCTGTTTGTAATCTGCAATGCTTGTTCCGATTACCAGATTTTTTACCTGCTCAAGTGCATTTGTGATCTTCTCTCCTCCCGGAACTTCTCCAACACCTTCCACACCGTTTGAATCTGTCAGGATGACGATGTTTCTTGTGAAGTAAGGTGCATGTGCACCGGAAAGATTTAATTCCATACAGTCATGTCCGGCTACCGGGAAAACTTCCATTTTTTCTACAACAGGTATCATTTTTCTTCCTCCTAAAATATTTGAAATCATTGCGGCCTCAATGTTTTTCTTTGTTTGTTTTGTATGTACTTCATTATAAACAATCCTGGTTTTTGTTCAATTCGCAGAATACCCAAGAAAGGATCGTCATTTTTTATACATGAATGAATCTTGCATTTTTTGAAATATTATAGTTTCATTTGTTTTGCATTTTATTTCACTTTTTTCATTTTTTGTGGTTTTTATTGGAATCTCATAAAAAATAAATGAAAATCTTTCTTCTTAAATATAAAATCCGGCTCTTAATTGATATTTTTTTAACTATAGTGATAAAAAGAAAACACCAGTACCTGAAATCAAAGTACTGGTGTCTCTTTTCATATATGTGTAGGGGGTAATAATATCAGGTGATCGGGGCCGGGTTGAAGATACACAGATCGTTGTGGAGTTTGTATTTCTCTGCAAACGACTGATCTTTTCCACTTGCCACTGCAATGATCTTATTAAACAGCTGTGTACCGATCTCCTGAATCGTAGCTTCACCTGTTGCGATCGGACCTGCATTGACATCGATCAGATCCTGCCACATTGCCTTCATTTCATTTCGTGAACAGACTTTGATGACCGGAGCTGCTGCCAGTCCGTATGGCGTTCCTCGTCCTGTCATAAATACCTGCAGGGTGATACCGGAAGCCAGCTGACACGGGCCACAGACAATATCACTTGCCGGTGTTGCCGCATAGATCAGACCATGTTTGCTCGGTTTCTCTGCCGGAGAAAGTACTTCCACGATCGGTGAAGTTCCGGATTTCGCAATGGATCCCATCGCTTTTTCTACGATGTTGCAAAGACCGCCTTTTTTATTTCCAGGTGTCGGGTTTGCGCTTCTGTCTACGTTTCCTTCTGCAAGGTAATGGTCATACCAGCGCATTTCTGATGCAAGTTTGTCCCTTACTTCTGCACTGACACAGCGTTCTGCAAGATAATGAACTCCGTCACGAACTTCTGTTACTTCGGAGAACATAACGGTCGCACCGCCTTTTACCAGCATATCTGCCGCATATCCTGCTGATGGATTTGCAGTCACACCGGAGAATGCATCACTTCCGCCGCACTGCATACCGATGCAGAGTTTGGAAAGAGGTAAGGTCTCACGTTTTCTCTGATTCAGGATTGCAAGCTTCTTATCTGCCATTTCCATGAGTGCATCGATTATGGCATCAAAGCCTTTCTTCTCCTGAAGAATGATCACGTTGTCCGGAGTGATGTCAGCTTCATCAAGAAGCATCTGTACAGTGAATTTCTCACATCCAAGTCCGACTACCATCAGCTGTCCGCCGAAGTTCGGATGTTTTGCAAGATTGCGCAGTGCACGGATCGGAACTTTTGCTTCCGGTGCATTGATCGCCACACCACAGCCGTAGGCATGGTTGATCGGAACGATGTCGTCTACGTTTGGATATTTTGGAAGAAGTTCTTCTTTCATTTTTTTGACTGCTACATTCAGGACACCGGTTACGCACTGTACAGTGGTGCTGATTCCAAGGATGTTTCTGGTTCCTGCGTAGCCGCCGTCTGGATTCGCATATCCTTCAAAAGTAGTCACTGGCGGTTCAGGCAGATCTGTGACGATGTTTTTGCCGAATTCCATATTATCTACGGATGGCGGAGTTGGAAGTTCAAGCATGAATTCATTGATCCAGTCGCCGCGTTTGATCGGGTTCATAGCGTATCCGAGAATTACGCCGTAGCGGATGACCGGGCTTCCTTTCGGAATGTCAGCAAGTGCCACTTTGTGTGCCTGTGGGATATCCTGATTGATGTGGATACCTTCCACTTCAGATCCCGCGGACAGAGGCTGGACAGCGATGGCTACGTTGTCTGACTGATTCACTTTTACTAAGAGTGACATTTGGGATTCCTCCTTTGCTTTGTTGAGGTTATTATAACGCGGGAGGTTGTATAAGTAAAATTCATTGTAATTAGAATTCTCTTAATATTTCTTATTATAGTAAAATATGGTATGATGGATATAAAGTTTTGAAGTAGAAGAAAAACAGAAATGTAATGCAGATGTTGCACACTCCATAGCCTAACAGTTCCTGACCTAAATCGTCCCACAATATCAACTCTCTATAATTCATGTTTTCTGTTTTTTCTCACACTTCAAACATGCTTATATGCAAGTAGGATTGCGGAGCTTCATGGACCGGGCGAACAAGCGGCGCGTGCCGCTACGACCGGAAGTTTTTTCAAATCGGGGTGGGTGGAAAAGTAAATAGAATAAAAAGTTGAAGTTTGAAATCCCAGGCAGGGGAAGAACATAAAAAGAGCTGTATGACTGTAAAAAGGCGAGCTGAATAGATATCTCGTCCGTAAACATCTGCAGGGGTTTTAGAATCTCTTAGTTATATACAGGCAGTTTTATGAAGAAAAAATGCACTGTCTGAGCCATCGGCGAGTTTGCATTTTTTCTGAATGTCTTTTACTGACTGTATATGACTTAGAGATTCTTAACACCGAAGCCGTTTAAGGATGAGATATCTATTACAGCCGCCTTTGGATAATTCTTCTTTCCCCTGCCGTAACAAAACCATTTTTTAACTATCTATTTTCCCTCACCCCATCTTAATAACTGGAGGTTTTTTATGGATTTACGTCAATTACAATACATCGTCGCCATCGCAGAAGAAAACAATATCACGCGTGCCGCAGAAAAGCTTTATATCACGCAGTCTGCGCTCAACCAGCAGCTTCTTAAACTTGAGAAGGAACTCGGTGTACAGCTTTTTCATCGTTCGCGGACGGACTGGCATCCTACGGAGGCTGGGGAGATTTATCTGAAGGCTGCGCGGGAAATGCTGTTGCTGAAGAAGGACACTTATCACAGGATTCATGATCTCGCAAAGATCCAGCAGGGGGAGCTCAGTGTTGGCTTTACGCCTGGGCGTGGCATTGCCATGTTTTCACATGTATATCCGAAATTCCACCGGCAGCATCCAAATATCCAGGTCACACCGCGGGAACTGAGTGTACAAAAGCAGCAGGAACTCCTGATATCCGGTGAGTTGGATCTGGGATTTGTGACACTTGTTCCGGAACAGCAGAAGTCTGCTCTGAGTTACGTTTCGCTCGCATCCGAAAAGATTCTTCTAGGTATTCCAATCAAATATTTATTTGCAATACATCCCGATAAAACCCGCGCTCAACTCAAGGATATACCTGTAACTCTCTACGACCTCAGAGAAGAACCATTTATTTTAACCTATCAGGAATCTACTCTGCGCGGAATCACTGATCATGTCTTCCATGAAGCTGGATTTAAACCTCATGTACTTTTTGAGACATCCAGCAACGCGACCATTGCAACAATGGTTAATGCAGGAATCTGTTGCGGGCTTATTCCATCCTTTTACACAAGAGGTTATGAAAAAAATGTACAGTTTTTCCCTCTTCCTGATAATCTTAGCTGGAATGTAATGGCTTGTTTTCACAAAAAACGTTATTTAAGCAAAGCAGCCAGAGATTTCATATCTCTGGCCACAGAATTCTGGAGTGATTATTAACTCTCTTTTTCCATATACGCGATCATCGCGGCGGCGGCTTTCTTTGCTTCTTCGACGGCATGTACGACTGTCTTGGAGCCATGCACAACATCACCGGCTGCAAAAACACCCTCTCTGGTTGTCATTTCGTTTTCGTCTACGATGAGAAGACCTTTGTCGGAGCCTTCCAGTCCCACCGTAGTTCGGATCAGGCGGTTTCTCGGTCCCTGGCTGATGGCGATGATCGTGGAATCTGCTTCCACCTGATCTTCACCTTCTTCGTATCCGACAACTTTGTTATTCTCATCAATGATCGAAGTCTTGAATACCGGCCCGGTTTCTGTAATGCGCTCGATTGCCTTTCCAAATACAAACTGCGCTCCATCCAGTTCTGCATATGCCATCTCATGTGAGTTGGCAGCCACATGTGTTCCACGTGCATACAATGTCACCTGCAAAGCTCCGTTTCGAAGAGCGGTCCTTGCAACATCCATCGCGGCATTTCCCATTCCGATGATGGCAACTTTTTCTCCCAGATCATATGCCGACGGATTTTCCAGATAGTCAATTCCAAAATGCACATTTGCAAGACATTCTCCCGGTATCCCCAGATTTCGTGCTTTCCATACGCCAGTGCCCACGAACACGCTTGCATAACCATCACGGAAAAGATCATCGATCGTCAGCACCGTTCCGATTGCCGTATGTGGACGAATCCGGATGCCCATTGCAAGAATCTGTTTCTCCAGACGATCCAGAATGGATTTCGGCAGACGGAATTCCGGAATGCCATAACGGGTAATGCCGCCGATCTTGTCCTGCTGCTCAAAGATGGTTACTTTATATCCATGCTGTGCCAGAATGATCGCCACTGTCAGTCCCGCCGGACCAGCTCCGATCACAGCTACCGGTTTCTTTTTTTCTTCCGGAACCTGAATCTTCATCCGGTCCAGGTAGGTATCTGAAATATAATTTTCAATACTGGAAAAATGCACCGGATTTCCTTTTTTGCCCAATACGCAATGTCCTGCACACTGCTGCTCATGGTCACAGACGATCGAACAGATCACAGACATCGGATTGTTTTGAAACAGTTCTTTTCCCGCATCCATTACCTGATGTTCTTTGAACATCTGAATGATATGCGGAATCGGTGTGTGTACCGGACAGCCTTCCATACATCTTGGTTTCTTGCAGTTCAGGCAGCGATTTGCCTCATCTATGATATGGATAGCCATAATGGTTCCTCCTTAAGTTAAATCATATTTATTGATCACACCATATTTTTTCATATGTCTCCACAATGTCGTCGTACTGATTCCCAGTTCTTTTGCCACTGCAGAACGGTTTCCATGATGCTTTTCCAGAAGTTCCGTGAGCCGTGCCGCTTCCGGATGCTGATAGATCACAGTTGTGCCGTCCTCCCTTTTATGTTCCTGTCTCGGATACAGGTCATCCAGCAAAAACTGTACAAAGTCACTGGTGATCGTCTTTTTGGGCGTTGTCAGCATCATTCTCTCACAGAATGTCTCCAGCTGGATCTCATTTCCGGGCCACGGATAAGCAAGCATTGTCTCCATCGCATCTTCTGCAATACGTGGAAATTTCGCATAACGTCTCGTAAATTTTGCACGGTTTTCTTCTACAATCATCCGAATATCTTCCTGACGCTTGCGAAGCGGCGGAATTTCCACAACCAGACCATTCAGCAGATAGTACAAATCTTCCCTGAACGTCCCTGCCTGCACACATTTATAAAGATCTTCCGTTGTCGTTGCAATCATACGATTGTCCAGCGTCTGGCTCCGTTCCAGATCATTCTGGATCAGAGAATCGTAACGGATCGCACGATACAGACGGTACTGGCAGACCGGAGACAGTTTTTCAATCTCTGAGATCAGAATCGTACCCAGATCGCCGATTGCCAGAGCTCCTTTCTTCTGACTCTCATCTTCTGCATTCGGATTTCCAAAAATACGGTCGATCTGCATCTGCTCTGTCATACCGCTGCAGTTGATGGTCACAAATGGTCCCGCTTTGTATGAACTGTTGTTATGAATACACTGTGCGAGAATCTCTTTTTCTGTTCCCTCTTCTCCGATGATCAGCACCGGCCTTCTGGAAAGCGCATACATCTTTGAAAGCTCTACACAGTATTCCATCTCCTTACTGTTGATACGCAGGTCTGAAAAATGTGCATGTGCCACATAGCCTTTCAGATAATGTGAATGCAATTCTTCTGTATTTATATTTTTGCGCACAGATGTATTTCGATAAACAGAAATAATCGCGCCCCGGATACGGTTTTCATACTGAATCGGTGCTGCCGTAAGCATCATCGGCATGCCCTGAACATAGACCGAAGTCATAAAAGCATCACGTTTTCCGCTCAGCACTTCATCAATATATCGTGCTTCAAGTTCCGGCAGTACTTTTTCCAGTGCAGTACCCTGGAGTTCTTCCGCTTTTTTACGGAAAAGATCTTCTCCGGCTTTGTTGACGATCATAATCTGTTTCTGTTCATTGATCTCGAGAATTCCATTGTAGGAGTTATCCAGCACAGTCTCAAACTGTGCAATATAGTTTTTCTCAGCTTCCGCGGTCCGGATCATCTTTTTGGCAACAGTTATCGCTGAACGAATGGACTCTTCTGTAGAATCAATAAACTGTCCCGGAAAACCATTCTGTGCAGCCAATGCATTAACTGTATCACCACCCATCAGGATATCCGCGCCTTCTTTGATCGCAAGGTCTACTTTTTCTGCTGCCTGTTCAATTGCCGTAATGTTATAAAATTTCAATTCCACATCAAACAGCTCGTCCGCATAAGTCATGTCACTGAACATATTTCGAAATCCGATCAATGCAATACGCGGATGTTTTTTCTCCGGCACTTTTTTCTTTGCACTGGTGATCATCAGACCGATCTCCTGACCGGTCAGTGTCAGCTCGGCAACAGGAATATTGGTATACTGTCGGATAAACGCCGCCTGAACACCTCGTGCAAGAATCACCTCCGCACCAAGTTCTACCGCCTGACGTGCCTCATAAACAGAATCCGATGTTTTGATCACTTTCAGAATATCAATGTCCAGACCATCCTCCTCGATGACACGTTTTGCCTGTTCCAGCATATATTCTTTTGGAAGTAAGATTGCTATTTTTGACATATAAAAAGATCCTCCTCAGTCCCCGGACGCGTCACTGACGCATTCTCGATATGCACCGCAGCAAAAAAGCCCCGGCAGGCTCATGGCAACCTGTCGAGGCTTCGTGGTTAGCAAAAACCTTACCTTTATTATATACTAGAACTTAGTCTCTTGTAACGGTTACATTAGACATTTTTTCGTAGAATTTCACAATGCTGGAGTGGTCTTCTTTTTCAAGTCCATCTGCTTTGAGGGACTGCATGATTTCCATCAGTTCTCCTGTAAGAGGAAGAGCTGCGCTTACTGCATGACCTGCATTCAGAGCATTATTCAGATCCTTGATATGCAGTTCGATACGGAATCCCGGTTTGAAGTTTCTGTCCATCATCATAGGAGCTTTTGCATCCAGTACGGTTGATCCTGCAAGACCGCCACGGATTGCCTGGTATACAAGTTCCGGATCAGTTCCGGCTTTCTTAGCCAGAGTAAGAGCTTCTGATACAGCTGCGATATTGACTGCTACAATGATCTGGTTTGCAAGTTTTGCAACATTTCCGGATCCAATCGGTCCGACATATACTACAGAACCAGCCATAGCCATCATCAGATCATAGTATTTGTCAAATGTTTCTTTTTTACCACCAACCATTACAGAAATGGTTCCATCGATTGCTTTTGGCTCTCCACCTGATACCGGTGCATCGAGCATATCTACACCTTTCTTTGCAAGTTCTGCAGAGATTGCTTTACTTTCGGTAGGATCAATAGAACTCATGTCAATCAGAACGCTTCCTTCTTTTGCACCTTCGATGATTCCGCCCTTACCAAGTGCAACATCTCTTACCTGTGGGGAGTTTGGAAGCATAGTAATGATCACATCTGCTTCTTCTGCAACTTCACGTCCACATGTTACAGTTTTTGCACCAAGTGCTTCCATTTCTTTCAGAGTTTCTTTATTATGTGTGGTAACAACCATTTCATAACCTGCTTTCATCAGGTTTTTACACATCGGTTTACCCATGATTCCAAGTCCAATAAATCCAACTTTCATTGTTATTTCCTCCTGATTCTTCTGCAAATATCGTTTACATGTTTTGATCGGTTACTGTTCACAGCACCTCTAACTGTCCTTATTGTAGCGAGATTTTGGGGAAAATTCTATTGGCAAAAGAATCAAAAATGAAATGTTTTTTTATCACATAATAAAACTATTGCAGAAAATGAAATAGTTGTTTCATTTATGAAATGTAAAGAAATATTTTTCTCTTGCTCGGAGAGTAAGAAGACCGTCAAGGGACTTGCCAGTCCCCTGACAACCCCTGGGATGGGTGTTTGACAAAAATTTTGTTCTATATGGAAGTCTTAGAAAAATTCTCCTGGTGTTTCAAGTCATAAATTTTTCGTATAAATAATATCGCAGTATATAAGAATAGCAAGATTCTTCTACAGTCACATGGAGAAGATATCCTGCTATTCTGTCATTCTATTATTTAATTGGGATAGGGTGGCTTTATATCAGACCATAGCTTCTATCAAAAATTTATTATCACAGTTTCCATTTACGTTAAAGAATTTTGCCATTTGCACCCGCCTCCATTTTATCCTTTTTCCGCAAGCATCCGGCGTAACTTCTGTAATTCTTTCTCCTGTTGTTCCAATTGTTTTCCTTGCTGTTTCAGTTCCTTCTCTTGCCACTCAAGTTGTTTATCCTTTATTTCCAGCTGGTTCTTCTGGCTGTCTATTTCTTCCTGCATCTGGTCTACCATGTATCTTACCGTATTCTGATCAAGGATTTTTAGTTCTTCTGAATACATACCCATCACCTTCTCCACGTTCTGACATATGTTATATACATGTTCATACATTGCTCTAAACTCTGGATACTTGTTGGACAGTTCCATAATCATTTCCGGAGAATCCATGCTCAGGAATGCCAGCCATGCATCCAGTTTATTGCTTATGCCTTTATTTTCCATGGTTTTTCGGAATATGTCAAGCGGAATAAAAACATAATTCTGTAGCAGATTTAATTTGAGTCCTGTATCCGATTTTTGTTCAAAAGCATGTCTGTAAATGTCTTTAAATTTATGAAATTCTCCTTGACTTTTGTCAATCAGAACAATTGTATATACACCTTTCACATCTTTATACGTAAATTCATTTTTTCTTTTGCTTCGTGCACTTTTATATTGTCTCAATAACAGATCAGAAGAGTAGCAGGCGCATCTCTCTCCTGGAAATGCATAGCCTATTTTCTGGACTTCCACATTACAGTAAGAGCCATCCTCAAACCTTACCAGAATGTCCATCATAAGCAGTGACTGCTCATCGGCAAGTCTTGTGCTGTCTCCCGGCAGTACCTCGACAATTTTTACTTTTTTCTGTAAAAGAACACTCAAAAAGTCTTCCGGCCGCTCTGGTACGGTTTCGGGATTCATGATTTCTTTAAAAAAAGAATCATACAGCATTTTCACGCCTTTGACTCCTGTACAGAAATCCAGGAAATCCTCTCGTTGTTCTTCGCGCCAGCTATAGAATTCTTCTGTTAGTTTTACATTTTTTTCAATTTCCTGAAAGATTTCTTCTTTTGTATGTATCATTTGAAAGTATTGTTTTAATTTGGTGTTCATCAAATAACTCCTTATCCAAATATAAACAATATTCATGGAATAGTGCTTCTGAGCAGAAGCAAAAGAATTTATCAGAAATATTTTATAAGATGTTTTTAGATTAACATATTCTGGTTTTAATTCCAAGAGGAATCGTTCGACAAATTACTGGGGGACTTCCCCTGTCCCCGTCAAATTGTATTGGCATTTGTTTGTTTTGCAGTTGCCCTGCTGTTTTTTTATATTGGAATGTAAGAAAAAAGGGGATGGCGCCAAAAACTCCATCCCCTTTACCAGATTTTTAGTGAGCAAAAATCCTCTCTTTCACGCTCTCCACATCAGACGCTTCCGTCAACTCCTTAAAGCTCTGCGGATTTGCATCCTCACTAAACTGTCCGATGACCTCCATCAGGTCATCACAGCTATACGCATTTTCGTAAATACCTGTCGCATAACCATACAGTTCAATATATTCTTCCTCGGACTTCGCCGTCCAGAGATTCTGGTACAGGCGTACTGCCACACCATCTTCCTCGACTGCATCCGGTGTTCCGGTGATCGCATTGTAGATCATTGCAAATGCCGGGCCTGCCATGGAAGCGTATTTACCACGTACATAATCGATCGGTGCGTTTCCAAAAGAATCTTTTTCTTTGAAGATCTCAAAGTTCTGCTCGGTAAAACTGTCGATCGCGCCAACCATAATGTTGCTGTCCTGTTCTTTTTCCTTATCGGAGATCTTGTCCAGGTAAGAAGATACATGGAACGCACTCATGACGGTGTCGCATTCACCTTCTGCAAATACGGTTTCCAGATTGTCAAGTCCCTCTCCACCCTCGGTATATCCCGGGCAGATCGTAACGTGTAAGTTTCCGTCCTTGTCTGCGAGTTCGGTCACTTTATCTGTCGCAGAAAGCTCCTCTGCATCTTTATCAAGTACAAGACCGGATTTCTCTTCCAGTGTATTCAGCATTCCCCAGGTTCTTACCTGATGAAGTCTGTTTCCGGAAGATGCACCACCGGACATGATCACGATGTTTCTGGCATCTTTATCCAGGAAAAACTCTGCCATGTCGCATCCGGCCTGATAAACAGTCTCAAGATCCGGTCCGACACTTCCCATGTACCATGGATTATCTTTGACTGCATCGTAGTTTTCATCACTTACCGTATTAGAACCCAGTGCATAGTAGATTTCCTCTTCTTCGCAGGTTTTAACGATGTCCGCAAGACCGTCTGCATATCCGGCAAAAGAGATGATCCCCTCTGCACCTTCTGCTTTGGCTTCCTCGATGAATGCCTTTTCTGCCTCAGAATCCGTAAGCTTTCCAGAAAAAATAAATTTTACAGGAAAACCTTCTTCGATATAATCACGGTAATAATCTGCAAACATTTTCATCTCCGCAGAGTCCGGATCATACAGGGCTACACCGATGGTATGAACATCTCCGTCTGAGTAGTTCTCTACATCGGCCCACACAGTACTCTGAGTTCCGGCGATAAGTGCCGCACCCAGCATCAGACTGAGTATTCTTTTCTTCATCTACTGCTTGCCTCCTTCTGTTTATTTTTTCATATTTTCCACATAAAAGCAGGCAACTTCATGACCCGGTGCAATTTCTTTAAGCTCCGGCATTTCTTTCTTACACTGTTCTGTACAATGTTCACAGCGGTTCTGGAATGGGCATCCTGTCGGCACATCCAGTGGACTTGGTGCCTCGCTCTCGATGCTTTCGATCTTTTTGGCTGGATCCATATGAACGGAGAACTGTGCCCCAACCAGTGCTTTGGTGTACGGATGTACTGCATGGTCGGAAACATCTTCACCCGGAATCGTCTCCACAATGTGTCCCAGGTACATAACTGCGATCTGATGTGCGAAAGAACGGATCAGTGCCAGGTCATGGCAGATAAAGATCATACAGATGTTCTTTTCTTTCTGAAGGCGCACCAGAAGTTCAATAACAGACTCCTGTACAGAAACGTCCAGTGCAGAAGTTGCCTCATCGCAGACCAGAATCTCCGGCTCCAGAGAAAGTGCTCTTGCGATACTGATTCTCTGACGCTGTCCACCACTCATGTTATGAGGATAGCGGTCTACAAACTCTTCCGGAAGTTCAACCATGCGGAGGAGTTCTCTGGCCTTTGCATCTCTTTCGTTTCTTTTGATCTTTTTGTAATTCATCAGAGGCTCTGTCAGAATGTCCCCGATCTTCATCTTCGGGTTAAAAGATGCAAGCGGGTCCTGAAAAACCATCTGAAGATTCTGACGGTTTTCCCAGGTTTCTTTCTTTGAAAGTCCTGTGATGTTTTTGCCATGATAAAGGATCTCACCACTTGTCGGCTTATCAAGGGAAATTACCATACGGACAAATGTGGATTTGCCGCAGCCGCTCTCTCCTACGATTCCAAGGGTACGTCCTTTGTACATGGTCAGGTTGATATCATTGCAGGCAGTTAAAGTTCTGCCATGGGAAGCAGGGAACTGTTTTACAATATGCTTTGCCTGCATGACGATCTCATGATTTTCAGACATATCGTTTTCCCTCCATTTCCGGAACTGCTTCCAGAAGTTTCTTTGTGTAGTCACTGGTCGGATTGTTCAGAACCTCTTCTCTGGTTCCATGATCTACAACCTTTCCGTGGTGCATAACGATCAGCTGGTCTGCCATATAAGCGGCCACACCGATGTTGTGTGTAACAATGATGATCCCTGTTCCGAAATCATCACGGAGTTCCATCATCTGACGGACGATCTGTGCCTGTGTTGTTACATCCAGTGCACTGGTCGGCTCATCTGCCAGAAGGAGTTCCGGGTTAAAAGTCATTGCCATGGCAATTCCGACACGCTGGCGCATACCACCGGACAACTGATATGGATAGCTGTTCATGATATTTTCTGCATCCGGAAGACGCATTTTGGTGAGCATGGTAACAGCTTTCTGCCATGCTTCCTGTTTTGGCATTGACTCATGTGTGCGAATATATTCTACATATTGGCTGCCGATCTTGCGGATCGGATTCAGGGTTCCTCCACAGTCCTGAAAGATCATGGACATTTTGCTGCCACGGATCTTTCTCCAGTCGTTTTTGGAGTTTTTCAGAAGGGATTCCCCGTGAAAGAGGATATCGCCACTGGTAACACGTCCTGCCCCGGCCAGTGCGCCGAGGACAGCACGGATCACGGTAGTTTTTCCACTTCCACTCTCTCCTACAACACTGATGATCTCGCCCTTTTTCATGGAAAGGTTGAAATGTTCAATCGTAGGTTCCTGATCACCATACTGTACAGCCAGATCTTTGATTTCCAGCATTCTTACAGACTCCTTTATTATTCAGCCATCTTCATGTCAGCAGTTACCCAGTAATAATCCATTGGATACATTACAAGTCCTTCTACGTCTGCTTTGGAGATAAGGAAAGTGTTTTCATATCCAAAGAATACGGTTGCTGCATCATCCATGATCGCCTGCTGGATCTTCACGATCAGTTCTTTTCTTGCATCTGTATCAATTGTTTCTGCCAGTTCATCCAGCCATTTGTCTACATCTTCGTTTGCATATCCTGCTGTGTTGTTTGCAGATGTGCTGTACCAGTTCTCACGAAGGTAGTTTTCCGGGTCACCTGTGTTTGCAACGAGTACGTTCCAGATCAGGAGATCGTACTGGGAAGAATCACGGCGGTCAAGAAGTGTCTCATAAGATACGCAGTCAAGCTTGATGTTGATTCCGATCTCTTTGAGGCTTGCCTGTGCTGCCTGTGCGTATACACCGAGTTCTGCACGGCTGTCATAGTATACGAAAGTAAGCTCTACCGGGTTTCCGTCCGGATCTTCTACATATCCGTCACCATCTACATCTTTGTATCCTGCATCTTCAAGAACCTGTTTTGCTCCATCCGGATCGTAAGCGTTCTCATCGTTCAGTTCGTCATATCCATAGTCCAGTGTCGGAGGTACCGGTGCTTTTCCTGGTGTTGCGCCGCCTTCGAGAAGTACGCTTGTGTAAGTTTCTTTGTCAAGTCCACGAAGAACTGCCTGACGAAGTGCCAGATCACCAAGTGCTCCATTCTCGTTCATGAATGCATAAGTAGAACGAAGGGATTCCAGAGACTGGATGTTGTAGTTGTCGTTTCCGTCAAATTCAAAAACGTTCTCTGTCTTTAAGTTGTAAGCAACATCGATCTCACCGGACTGAAGTGCCATGGAACGTGTTGTCTGGTCGCCGATGATACGAAGAGTTACGCTGTCATTCGGAACTTCTCCATCCCAGTAGTACTCGTTACGTACAACAACGGTGTCGCCTGACGGGTCAAAAGACTGGAATGCGTACGGTCCTGTACATACTGGTCCTTCCATTGCGATGTTGGAGTTGTCAATGCTTGTATCCATGATCAGGAACAGCGGGTCTGCCAGACATCCTGCCATGTTTGCATTTGCTCTGTTCAGATTGAAGATAAGGTTCTGTCCGTCAACTTCAATACTGTCTATATCAAAGAACTCCGGTACACGGTTTGACATTTCGATGGTACGCTCCAGAGATGCTTTTACAAGCTCTGGTGTCATATCGTTGCCGTTAGAGAATTTAACACCCTCACGAATCGTAAATGTCCATGTTTTTCCGTCTTCACTGTTGGTCCACTCTGTTGCAAGACATGGTACCATGTTTCCTTCTTCATCAAATTTGGTAAGTCCCTGTCCAACGCCATAACGTGAGATAACCCAGCTGAAATACTGCTCTGTCGGCTCCAGTGTATCAGCGAAGCTTGTTACACCGATCGTCATTGTTCCTGCTGCAAATACGGATGTTGGAACAAGTGCCATTGTCATAAGACCTGCAAGTGCTGCTGCACAGACTTTTTTTGCGATTCTGTTTTTCATATATTTTTCTCCTTTTATACTTTTCAGTCGTTTACGCTACTTACGAATTGCTCCGTTACCAAGTAACTCTCGCAATTCTACCCTCTCTTCGCATATCGCGGGATTATCATCCCACTTTTATGCTCATATCGGGGCGGGTTCCAAGATTCTTCATCCACTTATGAGCAGGCTCATGTGGATTCATCTCTTTTCACCCTGGTAGCTTATATATTAGTCCTGTCTTGGGTCCAGAATATCTCGGATACTGTCACCAAGCATATTGAAAATGATTACTACGATTACGATGGCGATACCCGGTGCGATCATAAGCCACGGTGCTTTTGCCATATAAGTTCTTCCTTCATTCAGCATCAGTCCCCATTCCGGTGTCGGTGCCACAGCTCCGAATCCCAGGAAAGAAAGAGATGCAAGTTCAAGCATCATGGTTCCCATATCTGCCGCAGCTGTTACTGTCATGATCGTCAGCATGTTTGGAAGGATATGTTTCCATAAGATTTTGAATGTGCTCGTACCATTTACAATGGCAGCTTCCACATACAGATTACGTTTTACTTTCAAAACCATACTTCTTGCCAGACGCGCGTATTTTGTCCAGCTTACCGCTGTGATCGCGATAACTCCGTTCCGAAGGCTTGGTCCGAGCATACCTGCGATTGCGATAGCCAGGATCATTCCCGGGAAAGAGATCATCATATCTGCGATTCGCATGATCACCTGATCGATCCAGCCGCCAAAATATCCGGCAATGATTCCAAGTAAAGTACCTACAACAAAAATTGTTGCTACAAGGATCAGGGTAGACACCAGAGAAGTTCTGGTACCATAGATCACACGGGAGAGAATGTCTCGTCCCAGTTTGTCAGCGCCAAGCGGGTATTCCGCACACGGAGCTTTGAGTGAATCAATCATCACTGCCTCCAGCGGATCCTTCGGTGCGATCCACGGGGCAAAAATCGCTGTACCTACAACGGCGAGAGCCAGAATAAAGAATAAGGTAAACTGTTTGTGAGCCAGGAAAAAATTCTGTTTCTTCAATTTACTTAACCTCCTTTATTCTTGGATCCAGATATGTATAGGACAGATCAACGATGATATTGATGACCATGTACATGATCGCAATCATAAGTACATATGCCTGTACCATCGGGTAGTCGCGACAGGCGATTGCCTTAATCGCCATGCTTCCCATTCCAGGCCAGTTGTAAATGATCTCAACAACTGCTGTTCCTCCGAGCAGAGAGCCGAGGGAAAGACCAAGCAGAGTTACAATCGGAAGCATTGCATTTGGAAGTACATGTTTCCAGAGGATCGCACTTTCTTTGATTCCTCGCATTCTGGCTCCGATCACGTAGTCCTGTCTCAGTTCCTCAAGGACTGCATTTCGCACCTGTCTGGTGTACTTCGCGGACATGGACAGTGCCAGTGTCACAGACGGCAGGATCATCGCCTTAAAGTCGGTCGTACCTCCTGCTACGTTGATCCAGCGAAGCTGCACTCCAAAGATGCTCAGAAGAATCAGGCCAATCCAGAAGCTCGGAATCGATACTCCGAAGAACGTGATTCCTCGGATCAGATAATCCGGCCACTTGTTCTGATATACCGCAGAGAGGATTCCGCATGGTATGGAGAACAGGATCATCAACAAAAGCGCGAAGAGCGACATCTGAAGAGTCGGCCAAAAACATTTCATCAGTTTCTCAGTTACAGGAACTTTAAATGCATATGAAGTTCCCATGTCTCCGGTAAGTACTCCTTTTACCCAGTTGCCGTACTGCACCAGAAACGGCTGGTCAAGGCCCAGTTCATGTCTCGTCTGTTCCAGAAGTTCCGGTGTTGGCAGGTTACCACACTCTGTCAGCATAATCTCAGCCGGATCACCTGGAGAAAGGTAAGTAAGTCCAAATGTAAAGAAACTTACACCGATCAGAACGATCAGGAGCTGCAGGAGCCTTTTTCCAAATTGTTTTTTTGACATTGTTTCTCCTTCCTACATTGCAGAGGTTCTTCACCGGATATGATTCAATTGTAAAAAATGGCAGGGAAAATACGCGTCCTGGATATGTGACGCAAAAAAGCGCAGAAAAAAACATCCGTAAACAACATAATACGGACGTTTGCACACGAAAAAACAATGCTTCCTATCTACCGTAAGAATCATATCTTATCATTTGTAAGCAGGTCTCCTGACTTAAGATCTTTGCTCCGAAACTCCTTCCCAGACTGGCTTATGCCACTCCAGTGGATATATGTTTCGCAACTCCCTATCACAGTGACGGGATCGTACCGGATTTACACCGGTTTCCCTTTTAATCCGTGTGCAGAAATGCACCGGAACTTACAAAGGCTGGTTCAAAACCAACAAATGTTATTTATTTACACTTTAACTATATCTTATATTTTTTGTTCTGTCCAGAAATGCTTTGTCGTAAATTGTATTTTTTTCCATACAAATACATGGGAACTTCCCATGCACCCGACAATTTACATTGGCATGTAAGAAGACCGCGAAGGGACGTCGCCCGTCCCCTCGCCCACCCCTGGGCTGAGTGTTTGACGGAAATTTTGTTTTATGGGGTGGCCTTTGAAAAATTCTCCTGGTGTTTCAAGTCAGAAGATTTTCGTATAAATATAAACGCAGACTTGCACGGTTACCCCATGAGTCTGCGCTTACTTATGTTGTTGTTTTTCTGTATGGTTCAGATTTGCACCTGAAACTAACCAATCCTACGTATTTCTTTTATTCTACATGTTTCCGCAATATCACATACTACGGGCCCGTCGACACCACGCCTTCGGCGTGCTCGCGGGAACTCCAGCTATCGCGCTTTTCGCGTAGCGAAACAGCCCTAGCAGTTGGCGTCAACACTGTTCCGTCTTGATGCACCAGGCGTGGCCAAGCAGGGGGAGTATACACGCAATCTATTGCGTGTATGAGCAAGTAGCGTATGCGGATTGCGAATGTCCGCTGCTTGGGAGCTTCGGCCTTCGCAACTTTGAGATGCTCCCCCTCAGGGTTTTATGTTTGCCAAACAACCGGGCCGCTGGGTAGTTCCCAACATTGTCAAATTATTGACGGGCCACTGGGTAGTTCCCAGCTCACGCGTTCCTGAAACGGCTTAAGAATTCTTTTGTCATTTCTTTTTGTGGGTTCTCAAAGATCTGCTGGGAGGTTCCTTCCTCCACGATGACTCCATCACCCATGAAGATCACGTGCTTTGCAACGTCTCTCGCAAATGCCATCTCATGTGTGACAATGATCATTGTCAGTCCGTCTTTGGCAAGGGTTCTCATAACTTCCAGTACCTCTCCGACCATCTGTGGGTCGAGGGCAGATGTCGGCTCGTCAAAGAGCAGGATCTCCGGTTCCATGGCGAGGGCTCTTGCGATTGCTACCCTCTGCTTCTGTCCACCGGAAAGCTGTTTTGGCTTTGCGTTGATGTATGGAGCCATGCCGACTTTTTCGAGATACATCATCGCGTTCTTATGTGCCTCTTCTTTGCTTTTTTTGAGGACTTTTTCCTGTCCGACTGTGCAGTTCTTGAGAACTGTCATATTGTTAAAAAGGTTAAAGTTCTGGAACACCATACCGACTTTAGAGCGGTACTCCGGAACGTTCACATGTTTGTCCATGATGTTTGTTCCGTGGTAGCGGATCTCGCCGGATGACGGTGTCTCCAGAAGGTTCATGCAGCGCAGCAATGTGGATTTACCGGAACCGGAAGGTCCGATGATGCAGGTAACGTCTTTCGGTTTTACAGAGAAATCAATGTCTCTCAGGATCTCATGTGTTCCGAAGGATTTTCCCAGGTGCTGCACTTCCAGGATCGTTTCACTCATTCTCTGCTGTCCTTCCTTTCCTTATAAGAATACATACCACTTGTATGTGTCAGGGTATCCGCGGTTGCCAGGTCATAGTTGTCCGGTCCGTCCATCTTGCGCTCGATCACGCGAAGGATCCTGGAACAGGTAAAGGTCATAATAAAGTAAATGACCATGGCAATTGTGAAGGACTCAAAGTATGTATACAGTGCACCTGCCACACCTTTGGTCGTGTAAAAAAGTTCTACCGTACCGATGATGGAAAGTACACAGGTATCTTTGATGTTGATGATCAGGTTATTGCCGATCTGCGGCATGATGTTTCGCAGTGCCTGCGGAAGGATAACATTGATCATGGTCTGTACATGTGTCATGCCGATTGCCTTGGCTCCCTCTGTCTGACCCGGGTCAATGGAAAGGATACCTCCGCGGACGGTCTCTGCCATGTATGCACCGGTATTGATGGATACGATAAAGATTGCGGCAAACCACATGGACATATTGATATTGAACAGGTATGCACTACCGAAGTAGATGAACATTGCCTGTGCCATCATAGGAGTTCCACGGAAGAACTCCACATAGCAGGCAAGGATAAATTTCACGATTTTGATCAGTACCCTCTTGGCTGTGGAATCGTTTTTGTCCACTGGAATTGTCTGTACAATACCTACGAGAAAACCGATGATACATCCAAAAAGCGTTCCGACCAGTGCCAGCCACATGCTGACTCCGGCTCCCTTCGCAAAGGAGGGACCATATTGCTGAAGAAGATAGATGATTCTTCCTCCAAAACTTTCAGGCAGCATTTTGCTCCTCCTTTATGACTCGCTGGACAGCGGCTGTACGGAGATTGCTTCGTCCATCATGGAGTTGAAGTCATCTTCTGTCATCTCGCTTAAAACACCATTGATCGCATCTTTGAGTTCATCGTTACCTTTTTTGAGGGAGATACCGATGTTGATGTCCTCGTCAGATACTTCGAATTCTCCGTCTGTTCCTGTGAAATCAAGAAGTTTGAAATCCGGATAAGCTACGCAGGCAGCTTTTCCTGTAGGCATATCTGTTACGACTGCATCGCATTTACCGGATTCCAGCGCTACCAGCATTGCCGGTGCGCTTTCCTGTGCAGGAAGGATATTTCCGTCCGGAATCTGCGGCAGGCAGGAATCATACCAGATTGTATTCTGCTGAGAAGTAACCGTTGCCCCTTTAAGGTCTTCTACGCTTGCTGCGTCTTTATAGTCTCCATCCTCTTTTACCAGAGTGATGATTGATGCATAATAGTATGGATCTGTGAAGTCAACCATCTGCTGACGTTCTTTGGTGATGGACTGTCCTGCAATGACACAGTCAACCTGTCCGGACTGTACTGCCGGTACAAGGGAATCCCAGTCAAGTTTGACGATCTCAAGATCATAGCCAAGTTCATCTGCGATCTTCTTTGCCATCATAACGTCGTAACCATATGCATAGTCAGAACTTCCGGAAATCTGTACGGCTCCGTTAGAATCATCCGGCTGTGTCCAGTTATATGGCGCATATCCACATTCCATTGCAACTTTCAGAGTTTTCTTATCATCCGCACTGACACTCTGTACTCCCACGATACCACAGGTCATAGATGCTGCTACTGCAGCGACTGTCAACATTCTCCACATTTTGCTCTTTCTCATTTTCGTTTCCTCCTAAATAATATATATTTTTTCATCCATATGTCCTTTCGGAACATATCACCGTAAGTTAAATTTTGTTACGAAAAAATTTGTAATAAAAAGAAATCTGGAAACAAAATTTTTCTTTGTAACAAAAAAAGAGCGCACGGAAACATGAAGTGCTCCGTTGCGCTTTACGTCATAGTAATACTTTTTCTTCTAAAAGTCAATATATTTTGCTGGATATGCACAGCAAATGCATGCACATATTTATACATTTAGGAATGTAGAAACCTCAAATGCTTTGAAGGCCACCAAGGGGACTTCGCCAGTCCCCTTGGCAAACCCCTGGGCAGAAAAGGAATATGTAGTTCTGTCTAAGACAGTAGCTTTGAAAATTTCTCTTAGTTTTACAAAACCGAAAACTTTTGTATGAATGGACTTCAGGTCGCACCGTGTCTCCGTAAGCCGGGTCTAAGCTATGCAGCAGGGTGTGTCCTGTATGGAGACATACTGTTGGTATGACGTGACATACTTCTTATAAATTCAACGTCACACTCCACCAGTAGTATGGCATCTTACAGCAATATCTTCCTGTATGTCGCAGACGCAGGATATATGAGCCACAGTGCAAATTTCGCCCCATTTATACGAAGGTGTTCTGGCTTAAAACACCAGGAGAATTTTTCTAAGGAAACCCCACAAAACCAAATTCCCGTCAAACACTCAGCCGAGGGGTGTGCAGAGGGGGCTGGCCAAGCCCCTTCTGCGGTTTTCTCTTTTTCCAAAAACAAAAAACGGCAGTTTTTACACCACCGTTTTTTACAAATATCTTTTTTCTGAAAAAATTATGAAGGTCTTCTTACAGAAAGAATTGTTCTGTAAGTAGCATCATTACTGATCTTGATACCATCCTGGGAGTTGGAAGCATGAACGATCTGTCCGTTGCCCATGTAGATTGCAACGTGTCCACCATAGCAGATCAGGTCACCTGGCTGTGCATCTGCGTAGGAAACTTCTGTTCCCCAGTTCTGCTGCTCATAGGATGTTCTCGGAAGGCTGTATCCAAACTGTGCATAAACACTCTGTGTGAATCCTGAGCAGTCAGCACCGCTTGTAAGGCTTGTGCCGCCCCATACATATGGATTGCCAACAAACTGTGTAGCATAGTCTACGATAGCAGATCCTGAGCTGCTGGATGAGCTTGAAGAACTGCTGGATGAATCATCAGAGTAATCCACATCATCAGGATCTACTGTGTTATCACTGTCAATCACGTTGCCATACTCATCGTACTGTACATCATCGCTGCCGGAGCTGTCATCACTGGAAACAACTTCGCTCGGATCTACTTCATTACCTTCTTCATCGTATACGGTATCTCCGTTTTCTGCTGCTTCTTCAGCATCTACTTCGTTGCCTTCTTCATCATAAACAGTCTGATCTTCCTGTTCTGCTTCTTCCTGCTGTGCAGCCTCTTCCTCTGCTGCTGCAGCCGCTGCGGCAGCTTCTGCTTCTGCCTGACGTCTTGCCTCTTCTTCTGCTGCAATACGCTCTGCTTCGAGCTGTTCAATCTCTGCCTGCTGTTCCTGAATCAGGTTTGCATATTCATTTGCCATTTCCTGTGCATATGCGATTTCATTATCACAATCTGCGGAATTTGCTTTCTTTGTATCAATCTGAGTCTGAAGATTTACGGATTCTGCCTCGTATTCCTGTTTCATGCCTTCCAGTTCGGATTTCTCCTGCTGGTACTGATTTCCGAGGTTTGTAACCTGTTCAATCGTATTGGCATATTTCTCAAGGCTCTTTCTGTCGTAATCATACATTTTCTGTGTATATTCAGCTTTTGTAAGAAGATCAGAAAGGTTATCTGCACTCATCATCATCTGGAACCATGCTTCGTTTCCACCTTTTTCGTACAGATACTGAATACGCTGCTTCATTGCTTCGTACTGTTTGTCTTTTGCGTTCTGTGCTTTCTGCAGGTCGGCCTGTGTCTGCTCGATGTCTGCTTCTTTATTGCTGATATCCCCTTCCAGGGTCTGAATGGAAACCATGACATTCACAAGATTTGCATCCAGAGTAGCGATCTCATTCTGAAGCTGCTGCTTTGCAGAATAAAGCTGATCGATCTGTGCATATGTGGCATCCAGCTGTGCGCTTGTAGCCGCCTGCTCCTCTCTCAGTTCATCTTCTCTTGATGCGCTTACACTGACAACCTGAGCTGCTGTCATCATGATTGCTAACGTCAGGCAAACAATTCGTTTTTTCATGTTTCTCACCTCATAATCTTTTTAACTCTATTTTGTAACATTTGCGAAATATCTTTCTTAAGTTCTTGTATATATTAACACATGCTTCTTATGTTTGCAAGACCAAATCGATAAAAAGTTTAATATTTTGTAACATTTATTAAAAACTCTGCAAAATAAAGGAGAAGTTCCTGGCAACAGAAACTTCTCCGTAACATTTCATTCTTATTTAAAATCCAAACAGATCTTTTAAAATCACATCTGCTGTTTTGTTTTTGTAACCATCCGGATCGGATAAAGTACTGGAATACCATCTCAGATAATTACCACGACGGATATAATTGCTTGTAGATGTATTATAAGTGTATTTCTTATATCCTGCATATCTGGACATATATTTCTTCGCAAGAGCAACCGCCTCGCTGTTGTAATTACCGGACGGCGTGCAGGTTCCTGCTATCTGAACTCCTGCATTCGGTGTAGAATGCACGATCACCGCACTCTTATCTGAACACTGGCCAAGAATGATCCATGTATGTCCCTCATCATAACCGATATCACCCGGATATACTTTCCAGTTAGTCTGAGACAGATAGTTCTGATTAACAATGGAGCCCCATCCTTTTCCCTTATAGTAGCTTCCGATGTCTCCGGATACAACAGTATATCCATAACCTACATCACTCTTTGTCTGCATTACCTGATACGTAGCCCATCCTACAAACCCGGAACAGTCCAGACCTTTGGCTCTGTTACCCATGCTGAGATCGCGGTAGTTATTATAGTTATAACTGCTGCTCTGGCTCAGGTAGAAGTTCTGCCAGTTGGCTTTGACTCCCTTCAGTGTGGAATCATTCCATCCACCGCCCCAGATATACAGTGCCTGTCCCACCGGCATCAGTGCTCCTGCAAGATAATTCTTAATGGTCTTGCTTCCTGTCTGTTTGACCGGTTTCGGGTCATTCGCAAAATAGGAATTGCTTGTATTATTACTGTTATTGTTATTATTGTCATCTTTGCTCGGATCTGTCGTACTGGTCAGTACACCCGAGGAATTAAACGTATAAATAATTCCATCGATGGTCTTGGTTCCCGTAACCATCTTAAAGGAAGTCTTATCAAAATAATATTTGTTTCCACTGATTGTTACCCAGCCGCCGGCTGCAATTCCGTTGCTGGTGTTAAAGTAATAATAGCTGCTGCCAACCTTTTTAAGTCCCTTATACATGACACCTTTACTGTCAAAATAACGGTACTCGCCCTTAGATGATTTGGTCCATCCGGTAACCATCCGGCAATACTTGGAATTAAAGTACCTTGTCTCGCCGCTTGTAGTAACATAACCTTTGGCTGCAATTCCGGTTTTCGGGTTGAAATAGTAGTAATATTTACCAACTTTTTTTAATCCCATATACATCTTACCGTTACTTGCAAAATACCATTTCTGATTCTTGGAATTGGTCATCCAGCCTGTTGCCATCGTATAAGTAGACGGACTGAAATACCGTACCACAGTTCCATTTGCTGCTTTTACAAAGCCGCTCTTGCTGTAGCCGGTCTTATAATCAAAGTAATAATACTTGCCACCAATCTTTTTCATGCCGGTGTACATCACTCCTGTACGGGAGTCAAAATAGCGTTTTGGACCTTTGGAGCTTTTCTGCCATCCCTTAAGAAGTACTCCTGTCTTTGTATTCAGGAAATATTTCTTGCCTCCAAGTGTCAGCCATCCCTTTACCTTCTTGCCGTTCTTATAGTAATAAGTCTTTCCACTTACTGTACGGAATCCTGTCGTGGCAGCCTGCGTCTCTACCGTTGTAGACTGAAATGCAAATCCTGCCGCAAAAAGCATAATACCTAAAAAGATTCCAAAAACCCAGGACTTTTTACATCCCTTTCCCATAAACATGACCTCTTTCTGCGAACATTTATATTCGTATTTTTTACAATCTTGTTACAATAGTATGTAGGTATTATATCCCATGTTTGTAATTCCGTCAATAAAAAAGTAAAAACTATGGGGGACAGAGTTAAAGTGATTTTAAAAGGCCACTAACTCTATCCCCCATACCTGTTTAATTACAGAAGATGTTTTCTCAGTTCAGCACCATCAAGTGCGCTTAAATATGCCGGTGCAACATCAAATACTGTCTTGCATCCTTTCTGTCCTTCCTGGCTCATACGATATGCAGCTCTTGCATATGCAACGATTACGGAAGATGTAAATTCCGGGTTGGAATCCAGTTTCAGACTGTATTCGATCACATGGCTGTTTTCATCATTCCAGCCTGTCTTTCCTGTACGAATCACAAATCCACCATGCGGAATTCCGCTGTGGTCACGTTTCAGTTCTTCCTCGGAAATGAAATGTACTGTTGTGTCATACTCATCAAAGTAGTTTGGCATTGTCTTGATCTCGTTTTCAATTCTTGCAAGATCTGCACCTTCTTCTGCTACAACGAAACATTCTCTTGTATGTTTCTGTCTGGTAGTCAGTTCCGGATTCTCTCCGTTTCTTACAGACTCAAGAGCTGCTTCAACCGGAATGGTATACTGTTTGCCGTCTTTTACTCCATCGATTCTGCGGATTGCATCAGAATGTCCCTGGCTGACTCCTTTGCCCCAGAATGTATAATCCCTGCCGTTTGTAAGAATTGCATTTGCATACATTCTGTTGAGGGAGAACATTCCCGGGTCCCAGCCAACAGAGATGATTCCTACATGGCCATTCTCAGATGCTGCTTTGTCTACATTTGCAAAATGCTCCGGAATTCTGGCATGTGTATCAAAACTGTCTACAACATTGAACCACTGCGCATATTTTGGTGTCTGTTCCGGAAGATCTGTTGCACTTCCTCCGCAAAGAATCAGAACATCAATTTTATCTTTCATTTTTTCTGCTTCGTCTACATGATAAACTGCTGCTGTCTCTGTAAGAATCTTTACAGTTGCAGGATCACGACGTGTAAATACAGCAACCAGCTCCAGATCCGGATTGTGTTTGATTGCACATTCCACACCTCGTCCAAGATTACCGTAACCTAAAATACCAATACGAATACTCATTGTGATTTCCTCCTGTAGTTATAATCTGCAGTGCTGTCCTTTGCCACTACATCGCTTTAGCATGGCAACACACCCATTATGATAATATCACAATCGTTAATTGTCAATTTATTTTTTATCAGCAACAGAACATACCACTTCCCGGACAGCAGAGATTACATGCCATATTCATCAGACAGAGTTTCATGCAGTAATCTCCGCCTTCTGTCGGCATTCCTCCAAACGGATTCTGCTGTTCCTGATACCAGGTTCCTCCGCCTTCCAGTCTCTGCAGAAGCATCCGGTACTGCATATTGTCCGGCTCCATATTGACTGCAGTCCTTGCATCATTCAATGCATTGACATTATTTCCAAGTCCATTGTTTGCCAGTGCAGAAAGGTAATACCACTGACCGTTCTTCTGCTGCAGTGAGGACAGAACATTCATGGCTTCCCGGTAATGTCTGCTGTTGATAAAGTTGAATGCCGCCTGCCGGCGCACCGCTTCTTCATCCTGATAAGTCGTCTGTCCCTGGCCTCCAAAACCTCCGAAGCCTCCATAGGAACCATTCGTTCCCGAGGAACCGTACTCCCTTTCCTTCATGATCTGCTCATATGCCTGCTGAACTTCTTTGAATTTTTCTTCTGCCTGTGCCTTATTCGGATTGTTGATATTCGCATCCGGATGATAACGGCGGCTCAGTTTCCTGTATGCTTTTTTGATTTCGTCATCTGATGCATCCCGGGACACCCCCAGAACACTGTATGGATCAAACATGCTCTTTCTCCTGCTCTTCCTTCCGCTTTTTGGATATGCTTTCAAACCTGCACCACACTCCGGAATACAGAATATTCCGCAAAATGTCTGCATATTTTATAATAGGAAGTTTTTCAAATTCCCGACAGGTTTCCGACATCATCATCAGAAGCATATCCTTTACCCTGTCGTCGAACCCTTTTATTATATAATCTTTTGCAAAAGGATTGTAATTTCCTTTTTTGACATCTTCTTCTACATCATCGTATGCATCCATCAGGTAAATAAATTTCCCGAAATAAAATCCCATACGGCGCAGTGTAGATTCCCACACATCTTCCCGATATGCGAAAATTTCCGCCATGATCCGTCCAAAACAGCCGGATACTCTGTCAATATCTGTTTCCTGTACTTTTTCAAGTTCGGAAAGTTCATTCAGGCATTCTATGATCACCTGAATCTTCTTCTGCCAGAGTTTTTCGCTCTTTTTTTCTTTGCCCTCCAGCACTTTCCCGTAAACAAGACTGAGGAGCTTTTTTTCATCCTCCCAGTCATCTTTGCACTTATAATAAGTAAGAAAGATATTCATATCTGCACCATATTCTGTTATGGTATTTTTGCGTACCTGCTGCTTGCAGACCGGATGCACAATACATCTGGTGGTCCCCTTTCTGGTAGGTGGCTCATATAAGCCACTGAGCAGAAGGATCACAAATATCATATCATAACTCAGTGTGATCTGCCCGGAGATTCCGTAACGTTCTCTCAGTTCCCTGCACAATCCACAGTAAAAAGAGCGGTACATATCAAAATCTTTGCATTTTATTTCCGGCTTATTCATTACCACATAACCAAACATAGGCACACTCCATATCGTTTCTGATCAGCTTCTTTTAATAAATTTTGTATGGCATTTCGGACATTCAATCTCAATTTTCCCTTTATTTCTTGGAATACGGATCTTCTGTCCACAACCTGGACAAGTATAAATATGATGTGTCTTTCTCTGGTTCATCATACTTTTTTCCCGATTAAACCGCTGTCTGATCTTTGCAGTCGACGCAAGATATTTTTCATTCTCAGCGTAACGTTTCTGAATGTCTCTGGAAAGCATACGATAATATGTATACAGCAGCACAAGCAGTCCGATCGTGTCAAACAAAGCGCCTACACGGCTTCCACTCCGGAAAAAGATTGACAGAATGATCGCTGCCAGCGCAACTCCCATCGTAAATCTCGCAAATGCATCCACACCGTAACGTCCCTGCATAAATTTATTAAACTTGTCTCTCATTTAAGTCCTTCTTTCTTTTCACTGTCCGGTCTTTTGGTTATTTCTCGTCACATACCTGGAAAATATAGAATTTCAGATAATACGATTCATCAGAAGCCCACAGAATCGGATGATCCGGTGCCTGTGTACGATATTCTACCTGGCGCAGTCTCTTGTGTGCACTACGTGCTGCCTGACCGATCGTCTTGGTAAACAATTCGTACTCCATAAAGTGGGAACAGGAACAGGTCGCCAGAAATCCGCCATCTTTGACAAGTTTCATACCTCTGAGATTAATCTCCCGATATCCTTTTACTGCATTTTTGACTGAACTGCGGGATTTTGTAAACGCCGGAGGATCCAGAATGACCACATCATACTTTTCTCCCTGCTCTTCCAGTTTTGGAAGCAGTTCAAATACATCCTCGCAGATAAATTTCACTGTTTTGTCCAGTCCATTTAATTTTGCATTTGCTTCTGCCTGATTCACTGCCAGCTGAGAAGCATCTACTCCGGTCACTTCTTTTGCTCCTGCGATACCTGCATTCAAAGCAAAAGATCCTGTATGAGTAAAACAGTCAAGAACTCTTGCATCTTTACAAAGTTTCTGGATTGCCAGGCGATTGTACTTCTGATCCAGGAAAAATCCCGTCTTCTGTCCGTCCTTGACATCCACCTGATATTTCACACCATTTTCTACGATTTCCACCAGAGTCGGAAATTCCGGTCCGATAAACCCTTTATAAAGTTCCATGCCTTCCTGTCTGCGCACCTTGGCATCGCTTCTCTCATAAATACCACGGATTTCGATTCCATCCCCGGCAAGAACTTTTTTCAGGAGATCCAGAATTGTATTCTTGAGACGGTCGATTCCCATTGCCAGAGACTGTACTACCAGTACATCGGAAAATTTATCTACTACCAGACCCGGAAGAAAATCTGCTTCGCCAAAAATCACACGACAACTGGATGTATCTGTTACTTTCTTTCTGTACTCCCATGCATCGCGCACACGTTTCTCAAGAAATTTCTCATCAATACGCTGATTTTCATCTCTTGTCAGCAGGCGGACCGTAATTTTGGAATTGGTATTGATAAATCCCCTTCCCAGTGGATATCCGTCAAAATCATGGATCAGAACCACATCACCATTTACAAAGCTTCCCATGATCGTGGAAATTTCATTGTCAAATACCCACATTCCGCCGGATTTCAGAAGGCGGCCCTCTCCTTTTTTCAGTGTAACCACTGCAAGACTCATATTGTTTCCCCTTTCGGATTGTTCTTTCTGATCATATAGTTTCCCTTTTGCGTCAGTTCACAGAAACTGTAAAACTTCCTCTATTCTATCACAGATATCTCACGATTTCCAGTTTTTCACACTCTCTTCACAGCCGACAAAAAAGGATGCTGCAAAAATGCAACATCCTTTTCCTGTGATCTCTTTAGTAAGCTTCTTCTGTATTTTCTTCACCGGAAGTTTCTTCCGTATTTTCCTGTGTGGTACCCTCATCAGAAGATGTTTCTGCTTCTTCTCCATAAAGTTTCTCAAAGAACTTCATGGTATCGCTGTAAAGTTTCTGCCTTGTCTCTGCATCTACATTGACCAGAATATCATCTGCTGCCGGCTCTGTCTCGATACTGAATACAGTTTTGAGTTCTGCATTAAGCATATTCAATGCCGTTGTCAGATACATATCTGTGTCTGCCGGAACATAGGTAGCGCCTCCATCATTCAGGATCTCCAGATATCCTTCCAGAACTTTCTTGGTAAGCTTGCTGCCTGTTTCAGCATCCAGTGTTACAGGAAGTTCTGTCACATCCGCAACGACACCCTGAAGTACCGCAAGGTCACCTTCATACTCACCCTGGCAGAACTGCTGCGCCTGCTGGAATTTTGCTTTGTCATCTTCACTGAGTGCATCTGTATTCAGAGTATCTTCGCCACTTTCTTCAGATGCATCTGTGCTGTCGCTGTCCTCAGATGTGCTTTCATCCGGTGTCTCTGTATCAGCAGTATCGGCATTGTCCGCACTTTCACTGCCATCTTCAGTTGCTTCCGGAATCTGATCGGTACTGCTGTCTGTATTTTCTTCGTTGCTGCTGTCTGCGCTTTCGTCCGGTGTTTCTGTCGCATCTGTATCGCTGCCTTCATCGACTACCGTTCCGTCCTCGGTTGCCTCCGGAATACCGCTCTCATCAGAACCATCTGTGTTTTCACTGCTTCCGGCATTGTTGGTATCTGCACCTGTCTGCTCTGCAAGGCCCGGATCCTCTGTGGAAGTTTCTTTGACATCGCCAAGTGCGCCACTGTCTACATTGGCAGTAATGTCATCTCCGTCATTGCCCTCATCGGCAACATCGCTCTCAATCGGAGTCGGTGTCGGCTGGCCTTCCTCCTGAGCCTTGGTCTGTTCCAGATTCTGCTGGATATTTTCCAGAGTCTGTTTCATTTCCTGAATGTCGTAATTCTGCTGTGCGATCTGCTGAAGCAGAGATACGATCGTATCCAGTTCATCCTGACTGAGGGAAACCCCATTCTGTACAGCAATATTATTAACGATATTGTAGATCTCATCTGCATTCTGGATGTTGTCTCCGATGATCTGCATCTTTGCCTGGTTAATGATGTTAGTCGCATTATCCTGGCCTACCTGCTGTCCGACATCTCCTGTAACAACCACTTCTTTGGCTGCCAGATCTTTCTTGGTAGAATCCAGTTCCTGTCCGCTTGCAGATTCGTAAGCTTTCATGACACCGGTCAGTGCACCGGTACCGGATACTTCATACGGGCATGCCGCAACAACTTCACAGTTATTTACACCTGCTGTGGAAAGTGCAGTTGCGATCATATTGCAGGTCACATAATTTAAGTTGGCAGTACGGACTTTGATTCCGCCGGACTGTGTAGGTTTGACATAGGCACAGCTTAAAGTTCTTGTTCCGATCTGTGCACTCGGAATATATTTACCAAGGAGATTATGCTCATCCTGATTGGTAACAGTAATGATCTGTACCTGACTGGAATCTGCCTTGAAATAATTCATCATGGTATTCTTCTGATCTTCGGTAAGATCTGCTCCAAGTGTTACTACCTTTGTTGCATCTGCCATTGCCGGAATCGGTGTGCTGACTGCAAGACACATACTGCAAAGCATCGCCACTATGATATTTCTTTTTTTCATGTTTTCTTCCTCCATCATTCATGCCATCCGGAAGTGTCCTCTGCCTCCGTCCGGCTAATCATCTGCTCTTATTTAATACATGCATTATAGCACAGATCTGTCTGTAATTGTATTTTTAATTTTATTTCATTCCCCGAGAACTTCAAGAAATACCCGGATCGTTCCACCGCAGACCAGACCTTCTTCCTCTGCCTGCGATGCGGTCATATCTACCGTAAAAAGTTTCCCTTCTGCCTTTTCTTCGTGAAGCATGCGCAGACAGAGATGCTGTACTTCACTTTCCATACATCCGCCACCGATCGTTCCGATGATCCTTCCATCAGCAAGAACCAGCATCTTGGTTCCGATTCCTCTCGGTGCGGAACCTCTTCTTGCCACGATCGTTGCCAGTGCCTTTGGCATATCCGGCTCTTTCTGTCCGGTCAGATATTCCATAAGTTCCGTATCATAACCGCTGGTCTTACGGATACTGTTTTTTTCTTTGATCAGTTCTGAAACGATCGACACCGCAATTTCTTCGGGAGTCTCTGCATGGATCTGCATTCCGACCGGTGTATGTATCTCATCAAGGACTGTCCTGTCAAAGCCCTCTTCCTCCATCTGTTTCTTAAGAAGTGCCGAACGCCCCCTGCTTGCCATCATTCCCACATAACAGTGTGGTTTGCGGAGAATGCTGCTCAGGCATACATGATCATATCGATGTCCTCTGGTCACCACCAGAAAATAAGTATTCTCACTTCCCGGAATCTGTTTCAGTGCATTTTCAAAACTGTCGCAGATAACCTGATCCGCACCGGCTCTTCTCGCCTCTCCCGCAAAACTTACACGGTCTTCCAGTACGGTAACTTTAAACCCAACTTTTGCTGCCAGAAGAATCACCTGCTGTGCCACATGTCCGGCTCCGCAGATCACCAGATGTGCCGGCTGTTTCAGTGCTTCCATAAAAAATTTGCCGTTTTCTGTTTCTACAATACCACTTTCTTCTGACTGCTTCAGCGTCTGCAGTTCCTCTTCCGTCAGTTTTCTGTTTCCATACTGTGCCAGAATCTCTCCGTTTTCCATAAAATAACGGCTTCCTGTGTTTTCTCCCTCTATCACTGTTGCCAGGAAATTATTATTCTGCTGCTGATTTTCATTTAATACCTTATATAGTTCAAAAAGATTCATGTTTTCCCTCCCCGTTTTAGAGGCAGTTATTTCCCGGCTGCCCCTTCTTGTTGTTTATTATCTCATTAAAATCTTTATAAAGTGTTACCATTCAGAAACTCCTCGACATCAATTCCGACAAATGACCGCAGAGTCGGGAAATCGCAGCTCTCTGCCGGTTCTTTTTCCTGTGTATACCAGATTCCTTTCAGCCCATTCTCCCAGGCTCCTTCGATGTCTTTTCTGACATTGTCTCCGATAAATGCACATTCTTCTGCTGCTACACCGGCTTTTTCCACACAGAGTTCAAAAAAGCGGCCGGCCGGTTTTTCGATACCCGCTTCCTCACTTGTCACAATAAAGTCAATGTATGGTGCTGCTCCGATCGCTTCAAGTTTTTTGTACTGGATATATGCAGTCATGTCTGTACCTATCCCAATACGGATATTTCTGTCTTTTAGCTCTTTTAA
The DNA here is from genome assembly GCF_018918125.1 of Blautia sp. MSJ-19. GTDB lineage: Bacteria > Bacillota > Clostridia > Lachnospirales > Lachnospiraceae > Blautia_A. The sequence continues at coordinate 278,910 of NZ_JAHLQA010000007.1, read as the reverse complement.
AAACTCCAGCACCCCCGGTGAAGGAACTGCATGTGCGATCAGCGTATCCCAGTAAGCGTGATACATATTTCGTACATGAGGAAAAAGCGGCTGTCCCAGAAGTTCCAGCATGCACAGCATACGAAGCATACGACTGTGGATCGCTGCTGTATCTGTTCCAATCCGATCGATCATGATAATACCTGCCTTCTTATAGCAGTTGCGCATCTCCTCTTCGGATATGTCAAATGTCCTGTTGCAGTAATCTGCCAGTGCCTGCATACCATACATATGATTCTCATCATAACTGTACAGCGTATTATCTATATCAAAAATGACTGCTTTTATCATCCTGGTCCTCCTTATCTGTTATTTCTGACTTATATCTTACCTTATTCTTTTGCTTTTGACCACACAAAAATGCCGATGCATGTCTGTTTCTGTCAGACCGGCACCGGCACCTGCTTTATTCCAGGATATGTTCTCTTCCCATGGAAATGATCGTTCTCACGTGGTCATCCGCCAGGGAGTAAAAAATAGATTTTCCTTCTCTTCGATTTTTTACCAGTTTGTTCTGCTTCAGGATGCGAAGCTGATGTGATACTGCTGACTGCGTCATGTTCAGGACTTTTGCCAGATCGCAGACGCACACTTCCGACTCAAACAGGACAAACAAAATACGGATACGGGTAGAATCCGCAAATACTTTGAACAGATCTGCCAGATCATATAATTCTTCTTCATCTGGCATAGTCTCATTCACGATCTGCAGCAGTTCTTCGTGAATCTCCTGACATTCGCAGGCTATTTCTTCTCTTTCTTCTGCCATATCTGTCTCTCTTTCTTTTTTTCATGTTTGGGCGGATACAAAGTTCAAAATTCTTATCGTGCAAGCACGAATGAATTCTTGACCTTCGTATCCTGTAGTTACAGTTTTTTTACAAACAGGGTACGGATTGCATTCAGCACTGCAAGTATCATGACTCCTACATCTGCAAAGATTGCCACCCACATATTGGCAATGCCGACTGCACCAAGAATCAGGCAAAGTACTTTGATACCGATTGCAAAATAAATATTTTCATAAACAATACGCATACATTTTCTGGCAATGCGGATCGCTTTGACAATCTTCATCGGATCATCGTCCATCAGAACAACATCCGCAGCCTCAATTGCTGCATCAGAGCCCATAGCTCCCATTGCGATACCGATATCTGCTCTGGAAAGTACCGGTGCATCATTGATACCATCACCGACGAACGCAAGTTTTTCTTTTTCCGCCTTCTTCGCAAGAAGTTCCTCTACTTTGCTTACCTTGTCAGCCGGAAGAAGTTCACTGTAAACACGGTCCACGCCAAGTTCTCCTGCTACCTGCTGTGCCACGCGGTCAATGTCACCGGTCAACATAACGGTCTCTTTGATTCCATTCTTTCTGAGACTTGTGATTGCATCTCTTGATGTCGGTTTTGGCACATCTGAAATCAGGATATGACCGGCATAGACACCGTCGATCGCCACATGAATGACCGTTCCTACCTGATGGCATTCTACCGCTTCTACACCGATTCGTTTCATAAGCTTTGTATTACCGACCGCAACAGAAATACCATCTACTTTTGCAGTCACACCGTTTCCGCTGATTTCTTCTACATCTGTCACACGATTCTGATCAATCTCTTTGCCGTAAGCACTCTTGAGACTGCGGCTGATCGGATGTGTGGAAAAGCTTTCTGCAAGTGCCGCATATTCCAGGATCTTTTCCTGTTCCATGGTATTGTGATGCACACCGGCTACCTCAAATACTCCTTTTGTCAATGTGCCGGTTTTATCGAATACCACATATTTTGTCTCCGCCAGAGTTTCCAGATAGTTGGAACCTTTGACCAGAACACCCGCGTTGCTGGCTCCACCGATTCCTGCAAAGAAACTGAGCGGAATACTGATGACCAGTGCACACGGACAGCTGATTACCAGGAACGTCAGTGCTCTGTAGATCCACTGTCCCCACTGTGCAGGATTATGAAGCAGCACAAGGTTTACGAGTGGTGGCAGAATTGCCAGTGCAAGCGCTCCATAGCAGACTGCCGGTGTATAATAACGGGCAAATTTTGAAATAAAATTCTCGGATCTGGATTTACGGGAACTGGATTCCTCGATCAGTTCCAGAATTTTGGAAACGGTAGATTCATCAAATTCTTTGGTTGTCCTGATTTTGAGCACACCGGTCATATTGATGCATCCGCTGATGATCTCATCTCCTGCTTTTGCATTACGCGGAAGGCTCTCACCAGTCAGTGCACTGGTATTCAGCGTTGTGTTTCCTTCTACGATCACACCGTCGAGAGGGACTTTTTCTCCCGGCTGCACAACGATGATCGAACCAATCTCGACTTCATCCGGATCGACTTTTTCCAGCTTTCCATCGTTTTCGATATTGGCATAATCCGGACGGATATCCATCAGTTCGGTGATGTTCCGACGGCTCTTGCCGACCGCATAACTCTGGAAGAGTTCTCCTATCTGATAAAACAACATAACAGAAATAGATTCATTATAATCACCGCTTCTCTCATAAACGGCCAGTGCAAATGCGCCGATTGTGGCAACTGCCATCAGGAAATTCTCATCAAATACCTGACCGTTTTTGATCCCTTTAAACGCTTTCTTTACAATGTCATAACCAATCACCAGATAAACGGCCAGATAACAGGCAAATCTCGGGATTCCTGTAATCGGAATGAAATGCAGTACGATCAGAAGTACTGCCGCTATGATAATGCGTGTGAGCATTTTTTTCTGCTTTTTATTCATCTTCTCTCTCCTTGACCTATCGCATCCCCACGGAGCATTTTTGCTTTATTGGAACATTACGGAGTTCCTATAAAGTGAGAAAGATGCTCTGCCACATCCGCAGCAGAGCATTCTCCATCCATCTTATAAGTAGATTTCACAGTCATCCTCTACCTTTTTACAGTTCTTGAGGACTTCTTTCATAACACTCTCCGGATCCTGTCCTTCTTCAAATTCTACCTTCATCTTGAGCATCATGAAGTTTACGCTTGCGTCCTTAACACCAGCTGTGTTCTTGGCAGCTTCTTCCATTTTATTTGCACAGTTTGCACAGTCAACTTCGATTTTGTAAGATTTCTTCATAGTAGTGATCTCCTTCTGATATAATTTTTATTCACGTTTTCATATGAACAATTATTCATATGTTTGTTTGTATTATAGCATATCGTATGCAGATGTCAATATGTTTTGCTTAAATTTCCAGGTAGAACAGCATAATTTCTTATCAAAAAAATCTCTTCAGTACCGTCAAAATACTGAAGAGATCTTATATTTTATTCCTTTACCAGCAGTGCCACTGCCTCAGTCCATACCGTTTCACAGAACTGATCTACGCAACAGGCTTTTTCAAGACGATATCCTGCCTGCAGAAATGCCTCAAGATCGCGTGCGAGGCTGGTTGCCTTACAGGACACATACACGATACGGTTCACACCATAGGAAAGGATCTTTGGCAGTGCCTTCGGGTGAATACCATCACGCGGCGGGTCCAGTACGATCACATCCGGTTTTTCCGTCAGATTGTCAAGAACTTTAAGGACATCACCCGCAATAAACCTGCAGTTATCAAGGCCATTCAGTTTTGCATTCTCTCTCGCCGCAGCAACAGCATCCTCTACGATCTCAACACCAATGACTTCTTTTGCCACCGGTGCAAGGAGCTGTGCGATCGTTCCTGTTCCACTGTAAAGGTCAAATACTTCCATTCCACTGGTATTCTGGATATAATCGCGAACAATACTGTACAGCACTTCGGCTGCCAGAGAATTCGGCTGAAAGAACGAAAACGTACTGATACGAAATCTCAGTCCGAGCAGTGTTTCATAAAAGTAGTCCTGTCCATACAGAATCTTTGTCTCATCACTCTGCACCACATCCGAAAGAGAATCATTAAGGATATGCATGATTCCAACGATCTTCCCTTCCAGCGGCAATGCCAGAAGACGCTCTTTCAATGGTTCCAGATCATAGTCTTCCTGTGTAGTCGTTACAAGATGCACAAGAATCTCACCGGAAGTCACACCTCGTCTCAGCATCAGATGACGCAGGTAGCCGGTATGCTGCAGTTTTCTGTAATAAGAAGCACCTTTTTCGCGGAAAAATCCACGTACACAGGTCAGGATTTCTGTCATATCTCTGTGTACCAGTCTGCAGTCATCCGTATTCAGGATATCATACGTGCTTCCCTTCTTGTGCAGACCAAGAGAAAGCGGTCCGTCTTTGTACTCGTCGCCAAAAGAAAACTCCATTTTGTTCCGATATCCAAATTCAATCGGACTTCCATGGATGCCTTCCCATTCAAAGTCTGCACTTCCGTCAGTCTTAACCTGACCGCCCTGGACCAGCGCTTCTTCCAGAAGCTCCCGGATCTGCGTTTCTTTCATCTGGAGCTGATTCTCATAGGACATCGTCTGGTACATGCAGCCGCCACATGCCGGGAAATTGCTGCATACCGGTTCTCTTGTTTCCAATGGGGATTTTTCCAGTACTTCCATAATGCGTCCCTGTGCTCTGCCAGAACGTTTCTTCTGAATCATAAACCGGACTTTCTGTCCCGGAATTCCATTTTTGATCAGTACCTTCTGATCTTCTACATAGACATATCCTTTATTTGGAAAGTCTACCTTTTCTATTACACCTTCGTAAATTTCACCTTTTTTCATCTTATCTATTCCTTTTCCAACTGCATCTGGTCACATCCTCACAAAGCGTACTGCGGCTATCAAAGATAGAGCAGTAAAACAGCCCCGGTTGTCTGCCGGAGCTGCTCAAAATTCATGCTACGCTTACTCTGCTGTTCCTTCTGCGAACAGTGATCCTACTCTTCTTCATCCTCAAAGTAATCATCAAAGTCATCATCGAAATCTTCTTCAAAGTCTTCCAGATAATCCGGAGCAAAGAAGCGATATACTGCAAACGCAATTCCTGCAACTGCCGCAACAGCACCGATGATTGCCAGTACCCAGAGGACTGTATTTTTTTCTTTTTCGTCTTCTTTTTTCTTTAAGGCAGCAAGTAAATCCTCAATTTTTTCGTTCAGGTTTAAATTGTTCAGATTCATGATGGGCACCTTCCTCTCATTCATACTCATTTTATAGCATATAGTATATCACTATTTGTTTTGTTTTACCATATTTTCTCACAAATTTTCGACGACGTTCTGTCAGCTAATTTTCCCTTCATATCTGCCTTATGAATTCTTTACTTCTGATACACCGATTTTTTCTCCCAGCCGCACACGTGTCTCAATTCCCTTTTCAGAATTGATAAAAATGTCCGGATCCGGCATAACACGGTTCTTCTGTGTCATCAGAACGATCGTTGAGCCTCCGAAGGCAAAATTACCTTTTTCCTTTCCACGTCTGACCCTTCCACGAAGTGGCACATTCTCAATCCTTCCAACCATGAGCGCACCAACTTCCATCATCAGGACCGTGCCAAAATTCATGGTCTTAAGCAGTGCATATTCCCGTGTGTTCTCTTTGTAGATCGGATACACATCATTTGCAACCGGATTGACTGTATGCAGGACTCCCGGGATATGAACCCTTCTGGATTCAAAACCGTCATCAATATAAATATAATGATGATAATCATCCACACACAGGCGGAACACCCAGAGATATCCGCCTTCGTATCGTTTTGCCAGAACCGGATTCTTCAGAAGCTCAGCTACTGTATATGGTGTATGTTTGATCTTTACACAGCACTTCTCATCAATTGGATACACACTTACCCGGCTGTCACACGGGCTGACAAAATGTTCCGGCACCATATCGATCTTTCTGGCATCTTCCCGAATCTGTCTGGTAAAAAATTCATTATAGGAGCAATATCTCTGCGGTTCATATTCCCACAGATTGATCCCTGCATGCCGGATAAATACAGGAACTGCCAGTGCAGATATCCTGGAATCCAGAAGTCTCCCTCCCAGCTCAGACAATACAGGATTTACAAGCGGTTTCAAAATTGCCCTGCCTGTCACTGATCCATACAGTTTTTCCAGAATCCGGTCCTGCGCAGAATCGTTCTCCTGCACATATCCCAGACGGTCTGCGGTATAAGTACTCATACTGCTGCTCCTTTCAGTTTCCTCATGGCACTGTAATGTGCCCACCATCCTTCTTTATATAAAAGGATAAACAGGACTGCTACTGCCACAATGCCGACCAGCACTACCAGCTCCTGATTGGTTGGCTTACGGAACCGGAAATTAAAGATAAACAGAAATCCAACGATCAGCATCGCCGCATGAAGCACACCCACGAAGTAACGAAATCCAGGGAAAAATATGGATGCCACAAACAGAAGAGGCATGATCACAGACATGGATGTGATCGGAAGTCCCTGATAGTATTTGCGGTTCTCAGATGTCTCACTCTGGCGTTTTGCCTCCATTACATTAAAATACGCAAGACGAATCACACCTGCAAGTCCGTAAAATGCCAGAATCGCAATGCTGTATGCTTTGCACATCCCAAGTTTGTATCCGAGGATGATCGGAAAAATACCGAAACAGACAATGTCACAGAGAGAATCGATCTGAATGCCAAAGGATTTCTCATCATCGGTCCTGTTTTTCTTGGTTCTGGCTATCTTTCCATCAAACATATCACACAGTCCTGAAAAAGCCAGACAGAAAACTGCCAGATTCAGTTTCCCGTCAATCGCACAGAACATTCCCAGAATCGATGAAACCAGGCTGATATATGTAACAACTACTGTATAATCGTAAAATCCTATCATTCGTACTTCTCCTTACTTTCACTGCCATGCGCCTGTCCGATCGTAAGTTGTGCCACAACCGTAAAAAGTGCGCTGATCAAAAGCTCCCCATAATAACCAAGTCCTCTGCTGAGAACCATACCCGGCAGGAGCAGTGCTCCGAATACCGATGTAAAAATTGTCAGAAACAGCGTCTCGCTGATTCCCATCCCCCCTGGAAGCGGAAGCATATCTACCGAAACCGAAATCACTGCCTGAAGGAACAGTACTGTCCAGAACCCCGTTCCTGACAGCGAAAATGCTTTATATACAAACCATGTTACCGCAAACATTGCCATTCGCTGTACAAACGTGATCGCAATGACATTCACGATCACCCTCGGATGTGTCTTCAGATATGCCGCTGTATCTCTGTATGTATCCATGGAATCTTCCAGGCGTTTCAATCTGCCATCTTTGTGGCGGAGGATATGAAGTTTTTCCAGGATTCCATGTCCCCATACCAGAAACGTTCTGGCAAGCATCGGATGAAAGACCAGAATCGTCATAAACGTCACACAGAAGATATTCAGTCCCAGGCCCAGATAAAAAACAGGAAGGATACCCTCCAGATACTGATGCAGAAATCCTCTTCCGAATACAGCAACTCCGATACCGACCACAACCAGGACCAGTTTGTATGTGATCGTAATGATCATCAGTATAACAGCCGACACCGGAATAGATATATTTTTCTTCTTCATATAGTATGCCTGCATCGGCTGACCGCCGCTTGCAGATGGCGTAATACAGCTGAAAAAGAATCCTACTGACGAAAAAAGAAAGCAGGTACTCTTTTTGAGTTTGATTCCGTAAGAACGCATCATATACCATATAATGATCGATTCGCCCCAGATAAAAAATGCCACCAGAGCAAGTCCCGGTAAGAGCCATCGCTTATCTGCACTCCGAATGGCATCCATCATTGCCCCCAGGTCTTCCCCATGGAATACTCCATAGAGTGTGAGCACAAAGACAACAACCAGGAATACTCCGTTAAAAATCACTTTTCTGTTTTTTTTCATAAGCAGCTCACCCTTCTGTTATCCTTAGAATTGCCTGTTCGATCCTGCTGCCGATTTTTTCATATGCTTTGTATAACTCTGTCTTCCTGCCAATATAGAAACACAGCTCTGCCAGAAGGATTCCACCTGCTACATCCACGATCACATGCTGCTTTGTCAAAAGGGTGGATGCAAATACCAGTATCGCGATCACCATGGAAACTCTCTGGTACCAGACCGGAATCTCCTTCCTGCCGCGAATACCCAGATAACAGAACCAGCTGACCAGACAATGAATCGACGGGAACAGATTATCAGCCGCATCAACGGCGTACAGCCACAAAGCAAGCTGATTCCATAATCCACCATCTGTGATCACCGGTCTTGTATTCGTTGTGGGATACAAAAGAAAGAAACCAAGGCAGATACATCTTGATATAAAGTCTCCTGTAAAAAACTGATACACACTGTGTCGATCCTGCCTGGCAATCAGAATGTAATTGACAGCCCAGAAAAGATAGCAGCCGAAATAGATCACCAGAAACTGCGGGACAAAAGGAAGTGCTTTGTCCACGCTGGTTTCTATATTGTAATGCGGCCATCCGCCTGCAATCATCCTCGAGCCTGAATAAACAAGACAATTAAATATAAAAGAAAAAATAACTGGAAAAACTCCATATGCAGGGAGTATCCTGGTGATACCTTTCAAAATCTTTTTCATCTTATACTCCCTTCGGATTTTTCATATATTCAGTATAGCATTCCTTAGATAGTAAAACAACAAAAGTACGGAAACTTTAAGATTTCTTAAGAAAAATATAATGATTGCGGATATGAAAAAAATTATATTTTCTTCAGCTTTGCAAAAGCTGCGAACATCTTTTTGACACCGACCTTGTCAAATTCTACGGTGACTTCATAATCTCTGCCGCCCTCTACGATATCCTTAACGATCCCGACACCAAATTTGACATGGCGTACCGTGTCTCCTACAGCATAATCCAACGTATCAGCTTTCGTGACTTTGAAGTTCTGTGGCTGAAAAGCCTTTGTGTGGAAATTCTTTTTCATCTGAAGATAGCTGTTCAGAGGTGATTTCGTCTCCGGCATCTTCGGTTTGTGCTCCTGTACCGTGTGTCCGAGGTCAACCAGTTCACGCGGAATCTCTCTGACAAATCTGGATACACGATTGTACTGTGTTTCACCACGTACCATGCGCTGCTGTGCGCTGGTCAGTGTCAGTTCCTTCATGGCTCTGGTGATTCCCACATAACACAGACGACGCTCTTCTTCCATATCAGACTGGTCACCGGAAAAGATACACATGCTGCTCGGGAACATACCATCCTCCATACCTGCAAGATACACATACGGAAACTCCAGTCCTTTTGCACTGTGCAATGTCATCAGAATCACATAATCCTGATTTTCATCTACAGAATCAATGTCGGCGATCAGGGCAATCTCTTCCAGGAAGCCAGACAACGTCGCCTCCCGGTCCTCGCCTTTCATTGCCTCCTCATAGGAAACCGTCTTGGAGATCAATTCATCGATATTTTCTACTCTTGCTCTGGATTCTTCGGTATCTTCTGCCTTAAGTTCATCTACATATCCAGTCAGATCAATGATTTCTTCCAGAAGCTCGGATACTGAATATGCCTGTGCTTTGCTTTTGAGTGACTGCATAAAGGTCACAAAACCATCTACTTTTGACAGACTTCTGCCGATTCCCGGAACCTCCTCTGCCACACGAAGAGCATCATAAAAGCTGATATTCATCATGTCTGCATAGTCCTGGATCCTGCCCACTGTCGTCGCACCGATTCCTCGCTTCGGTACATTAAGAATTCTTCTTACCGCAAGATCATCTGCCGCATTATCCACTGTTTTCAGATAGCACAAAAGATCCTTGATTTCTTTTCGTGCATAGAAATTCACCCCGCCCACGATCTTGTACGGAATGTTTGCAAGCAGGCACTTTTCTTCAAAAAGACGTGACTGTGCATTGGTACGGTAAAGAACCGCACAGTCATGGTAATCTGCTGTTCCTTCCCTGTGTCGCTTCGCAATGTCTCCAACTACATACTCAGCTTCTTCGTAACCGTTCATAAACTGACGAAAATGAATTTTTTCTCCCTCCGGATTTTCTGTCCAGAGAGTTTTTTCTTTACGTTCTGTATTGTTTGCGATCACGCCATTCGCCGCATTCAGGATATTCTGTGTAGAGCGGTAATTCTGCTCCAGCCGGATGACCTTTGCATTCGGGAATACCCGTTCAAACCCAAGGATGTTTCCGATATTCGCTCCACGGAATTTGTAGATAGACTGGTCATCATCACCGACCACGCAAAGATTTTCATATCGTGATGCCAGAAGGCTGACAAACTTAAACTGTGCTGTATTGGTGTCCTGGTACTCATCCACCATAATATACTGAAAACGTTCCTGATAATACTGCAGCACATCTCCACAGTTCTGAAAAAGCTCCACCGTCTTACAGATCAGGTCATCAAAATCCAGCGCATTATTTCTGCGAAGTGCCGCCTGATATTCACGATAGACCTGTGCCGCTCTTTTCTGGTTAAAATCTGCTCCTGCATTCATCTCCATCTCATCCGGATTCATAAGTTCATCCTTGGCATGGGAAATCTGTGCCAGAAGTGCTCTCTCTTTGACTTTTTTGGTATCAATATCCATCTTGCGGCAGATTTCCTTGATCAGGGTCTTTTGATCGTCTGTATCATAGATGGTAAAGTTGTTGTCATATCCCAGACGGTCAATGTGTCTTCTGAGGATACGCACACAGGTAGAATGGAAAGTGGATACCCAGACACTTCCACCCTCACTTCCTGCGATCCGGTCCACACGCTCTCTCATCTCGTGAGCAGCCTTGTTGGTAAAGGTGATCGCCAGAATATTCCATGGATTCACACCTTTTTCTGAGATCAGATAAACGATCCTGTGTGTCAGGACTCTGGTTTTACCTGATCCGGCTCCTGCCAGGATCAGAAGTGGTCCCTCTGTATGTAAAACAGCTTCTTTCTGTCGGTCATTTAACGTATCATAAATTGTGCTCATTAAACTTCTCCTGTTTCTTTATGGTTATATATGTCGAACTGATGTTTTCATGTTATCTGTCTATTATACATGAATCCCTGTATGGGGTAAAGGATATTTAAAAATTACTGCCTGCAAACAGTAACACTTTTAAAACTTAATTTACAAAAACCATTTACAAGTAGTATTTAAAACTATATAATAGAGCGTACAGGTACAGAAGTACCATTCTGCCCGCCATAACAGGCAAAGGAGATGAACATATGTCAGTCAATACAGAATCTATGATCCGCAATATTCTGGAGCGTGTTTCCAGAATCGGTTACGTAAAGCCGGAGGACATTCCCAATATAGATCTTTATATGGATCAGGTAACTACTTTTATGGAAGCACAGCTCGCACATTCCAAGCGCTATGAGGATGACAAGATCCTTACGAAAACCATGATCAACAATTATGCCAAAAATAATCTTCTTCCCTCACCGGAAAAGAAGCGTTATTCCAAAGAACACCTTCTGGTTCTGATCTTTATCTACTATTTCAAAAATATTTTATCGATCAACGATATCCAGACACTGCTCGGTCCTCTTACGGATAAATATTTCAAATCCGAAGAAGATATGAATCTTACGGCAATTTATAATGAAGTATTCAGTATGGAAAAAGGTCAGATCGAAGCTCTCCAGAGAGAACTTATGGAACGTTACGAGATCGCGCAGGGCACTTTTGAAGATGCGCCTGAAGAAGATAAAGATTTTCTGAAATTATTTTCCTTTATCTGCCTTCTCAGTTTTGATGTTTACGTCAAAAAAATGCTGATCGAGCAGATGATCGATGATCTGCGTGCCACTGCCGATACAGATCCCAGACATAAAAAGAAATAAAATCTTCAAAAAAATTACCTGCATCACTGCAGGTAATTTTTATTGACATAACCGCTCTTTCCAAGTCTGGAAGAGTATACATACCAGTAGGTCTTTCCACTGGAATCTTTGACCTGAACAGTATCACCAGTGTTCAGCTGTCCGATCTCATTGGCACTGTCATATGCCATTGCATTGCGAAGTGCAAGATAACCACTCTCTACTTTGACTGTTTTGGTCACAGTTTCTTCTTTTATCAGATAGTTCTTATCAACGTATCCGCCTTTGTAAAGTCCCGGTGCAAACACCAGCCAGTAGGTACTGTCGCTTGCATCTGCAATCTGCACTTTGTCACCGGTGTAAAGTTCTCCGATTTCATTGGACGCTTTGTATTCTTTTGCATTACGGAGTGCAAGGTATCCACTCTTTACACTTACGGTACGTTCACTGGAAAGATTAGTCAGATATCTCCTGTCTGTGTATCCGTATTTGTTCAGTTTGGAAGAATATACATACCAATAAGTACTTCCGCTGGAATCCTGCACCTCAACCGTGTCACCGGTATACAGTTTGCCAATCTCATTTGCATCATCATACGCCTTTGCATTACGGAGTGCAAGATAACCACTCGCTACCGTAACCGTATAAGAGGTACCGGCTGCCCGGCTTGTCTGTGCCGTTACCGGCAGAGAAAGTGCAAGTACCATAAGAACCGCAAGAAACTTTTTCATAAAATCTGTCCTGTGTGTTGTGGAAAATCTTTTTTTCATTATATTGCCCTCCTTTTCTTTTGCAAAATATTCTGACCCTGAAGCGTTCTTGTCATTTTTTTTATTATAGTTTATCATATAGAAAACAACTTTCTGTAAAATACATTATTTCAGGAGGATCTAATTTATGCGTAAAATCTTTTCTCTATTTCTCGCAGGATGTCTGCTTCTTATGCTTCCTGCCACCGTGTGGGCTTCGGAAGGAACCACCTACGAAAGCGAACAGGGACAGGCCATGATCAAAGCCCCTTCCTCAGCCAAAGACAAGACAGACACTGACAATGATGCCGCTTCTGATGATGAAGAAGAAGGGGCACTCAGCGCCCCGGACTCGTCTTCCGGAATAGACTGGTCTGCTGCAAACACTGCCGGCACGCCCACATCCGCTTCCAGACAATTCATTGTCTGCATCGATCCCGGACACCAGGGCAGCTGGGTTGATATGAGTGCTCAGGAGCCAATGGCACCCGGTTCTTCTCAGACCAAAAATAAAGCCACTACCGGAACAAGCGGCAATTTTTCCAAAGTTCCGGAATACGAAGTCAATCTGCAGGTTTCTCTTGTTCTCCGGAAAGAGCTGGAAAGCCGCGGTTATAAAGTCATTATGACACGTGAAGACAATGACAAGGCAATCAGCAACAAAGAGCGTGCCGAACTGGCAACCGAAGCCAATGCTGATATCACTGTCCGTATCCACGCCAACAGTGACAACAGTGCTTCCGCAGCCGGTGCACTGACTATGGCACCGACCACTTCCAACCAGTATCTGGACCAGGATCTCATCGAAAAAAGCAATACCCTCGCATCCTGTATCATCAACAGCTACTGCGCTGCAACCGGTCTTGCCAACAAAGGTGTCATCTCCGCCGACAACATGACCGGTACCAACTGGAGTACAGTTCCTGTCACAATCCTCGAAATGGGATTTATGAGCAATCAGAATGATGACCTGTATATCACTAATTCTGCCAATCATGAAACCATGGCCAAGGGCATCGCGGATGGAATTGACGCTTATTTCCAGACTGTTGAACCGGATATTGCTGCCATGGGCGAACATCTTGCCGAACTTACAGAGTCTCTGCAGAAGACATACACCGATCCGCTCGAAGCAAAGGGTGAGACATGGGCAATCGCTGCCATGGACCTTACCACTCAGGCATACAGCACCATCCACGCTGAACAGTCCATGCAGTCAGCCAGTGTCATCAAAGTCTTCATCATGGCAGCCGTCTATGACAGACTGGTTTATCCGGATGAAGGAACCACCATTTCATCTGATTACGAAAGTACCCTGAAGCCACTCCTCACCAGTATGATCACCGTCAGTGACAATAGTGCAGCAAACGAACTGGTCCGCAAACTCGGTGGAGGAGATTTTCAGGCAGGTGCCGCCGTCGTCAATGAATTCTGTCAGGAGCACAATTATACAGCCACACACCTTGGGCGTGAATTTCTCGCAAAAGATCCGACTGATGACAATTACACCAGTGCTTCCGACTGTTGCCGACTGCTATCTGAAATCTACACCAATTCTCTTGTAAATGCAGATGCATCTGCTGAGATGCTGGCACTTCTTCAGGCTCAGACCAAGACAGCCAAGATTCCGGCAGGTGTCCCTTCCGGCATCGCAACCGCCAACAAAACCGGCGAACTTACAGCTTCCGATAAACTCGGTGTAGTAGAAAATGATATTGCTATCGTTTTTGACAAAGATCATCCTTATGTGCTCTGTGTTCTCTCCAACAATATTCAAAACAATACCAGCGCACAGGATACGATCAAAAAAATCTCTTCTGATGTCTATACATATATGACTACAAAACAAAAATAATTTCCTATAACGCAAAAAAGAACAGTGCTCCGGATCACTCCGTCGCCTGTTCTTTTTTGTATTTTATTGTATTTTCTGTATCGTTTAATCTTCTGTTTTTTCTGCTGCTTCTTTTTCCTTCATTCTGGAAAAGACCATCTCGTATCCGTCATTTCCGTAGTTCAGCGAACGATTTACACGGCTGATCGTTGCTGTGGAAGCACCTGTCTTCTCGGAAATATCCAGATAAGTGCGTTTGTCTGTCAGCATCTTTGCTACTTCAAAACGCTGTGACAGAGAAAGAAGTTCATTGATCGTACATACATCTTCAAAAAATGTATAACATTCTTCTTTATTCTTCAGACAAAGGATTGCTTCAAATAAATGGTCAACCTCTTCTGTTCTGATTTTTTTACCCATAACCCTGCTCCTTTAGTTACATTCTATGTTCTGTTTCATATACATCGTATTTTAACACTTTAACATGTGAAAAGCAAGGATTAATTTAATGCATTAACCTGTCTCCTCAATACACCAATGGAGTAATTCAGAACCCGTGCTTTCAGGAAATCCTTCTTTCGTTTTTCTTGAATTTTGTTTTCTTATCAAGTATACTTAGAACAAATGTACGTATTTGAATCAGGGTATTCTCTTGCCTGATTTGAAGTATCTAATTGCTTTCAGAATGGAGTATCTGTTATGGATTTATTTGAATATGCAAAATCAAAAACACTTGACCGTGAATCACCGCTGGCCTCCCGCCTGCGCCCGACTACGCTGGACGAAGTCGTTGGTCAGGAACATATCGTCGGCAGGGACAAATTGTTGTATCGTGCGATCAAAGCCGACAAGCTGACTTCTGTCATTTTTTACGGACCGCCCGGAACCGGCAAGACCACACTTGCCAAGGTGATCGCGAACACCACCAGTGCCAGTTTTACACAGATCAATGCGACTGTCGCCGGAAAAAAAGACATGGAAGAAGTTGTCAAAGAAGCTCAGGATCGCCTCGGCATGTACGGTAAAAAAACAATCCTGTTCATCGATGAGATCCACCGCTTCAATAAAGGCCAGCAGGATTACCTGCTCCCGTTCGTAGAAGACGGCACGATCATCCTGATCGGTGCGACTACCGAAAATCCCTATTTTGAAGTCAATGGAGCTCTTCTTTCCCGTTCCATTATCTTCGAACTAAAACCGCTCAGCAATGAAAATATCCGTACCTTACTTCTTCGTGCAGTAAATGACTGTGATAAGGGTATGGGAAACTACGGGGCAGTTATTGATGACGATGCACTGGAATTTCTGGCTGATATGGCAGGCGGCGATGCCCGCAGTGCCCTGAATGCGGTAGAACTGGGTATCCTTACCACCCCAAAGAGTGAAGACGGTTATATTCATCTGACACTGGATGTTGCTTCCGAATGCATCCAGAAACGAGTCATTAAATATGATAAAAAAGGTGACAATCATTACGATATCATTTCGGCCTTTATCAAGAGTATGCGTGGTTCCGATCCGGATGCCGCCGTTTACTATCTTGCAAAGATGCTCTATGCCGGCGAAGATGTGAAATTTATCGCACGCCGTATCATGATCCTCGCCTCGGAAGATATCGGAAACGCAGATCCACAGGCACTCCAGGTTGCAGTTGCTGCCGCACAGGCCGTTGAACGTGTCGGTATGCCGGAGTCCCAGATCATCCTCTCCCAGGCAGTCACTTATATGGCATGTGCTCCAAAGAGCAATGCAGCTGTCAATGCGATATTTGCAGCTATGGATTCTGTCAAGAAGACCGAAACAACCGTTCCTGTCCATCTGCAGGATGCCCATTACGGCGGTCACGAAAAGCTTGGTAAGGGAATCGGTTACAAATATGCACACAATTATCCGAATCACTATGTCGATCAGCAGTATCTGCCTTCTGAGATCGAAGGCTCCCGTTTCTACGAACCAGGTGATCTCGGATACGAAAAAACACTCAAAGAATATCTCAAAAAGATCAAAGGATAACTTTTATTGCATGGCAAAAGGCGAGGAATATTTCCCCGCCTTTATCATCTGGTCTGTTATTTCAGATCAGCTCTCCCATCAACATTCCATAAATGTCCTGGGATTTCTTCGCCCAGTTGTGACACATCGCCTGTGCTGCCTCCAGTCCCGGTGCCGCCAGCGTCAGATCCAGCACTGTAGAATCTTTTTCAATGATCTGACAGCGCACCGCATAATTTCCCTGCGGCGTGGTATAATAGTCTGCCGGTGTCAGGATTCTGTCCTTCACCTCACCACCATGAGTCTGCAGATACTCTTTTACTTCTTTTTTGATCTCTCCGGACAGTTCCTTTTCAAAATAGGAAAGTGTTTTTCTTCCTTCTTCTGTGATCTCATAATACGAACTGTTGGAAATTGTCCGCTTTCTCAGAAGTTCCGTCTCTGTCAGCTCTGAAAGTACTTTCTGGAGCTGAAAATAATCCGTATACTCCCGATCCAGTATGAACTCTGAAATCTGAGAATTTGTCAGTGTTTCTTTTGCATGTTTCGCCATATATAAAACAATCAGTTTATAAGTTGTAAATGGTTCTGCCATTACAATCACCTCTTTCTCATACAAGTCAGGCTTTTCTTTTGTGATCTTCTGCTGTATCACAGCCTTTACTGCAGTCGTTTCCCCTGCCAGCTGTCTCTTACCTTCATCTCATGATGCAGTAAATTTAATACTTCACGTTTCCGGCTGGCCCACAGTGGCGCAATCAGCAGTTTCTCCGGTCCGTCGCCGGTCATCCTGTGAATCACGATTGAGGGATCCAGATGTTCCAGACACTCTATCAGTAAATTGAGATATTCCTCTCTTTCGTAAACCTGAAACTTCCCATTCAGATAATCATCTGCCAGATCGGTTCCTTTCAGAACATGCAAAAGCTGAAGTTTGATTCCCTGTATATTCTGTCTGTTCAAATAGTTCATAGTCTCCAGAATATCCTCTTCAGATTCTCCCGGAAGTCCCAGTATCGTGTGTACGATCACGTCGATCCCGCGCTCTCTGAGGTTTTGAACAGCCTCTTCAAAACAGGACAGCCGATATCCTCTTCGAATATACTGTGCCGTCTTTTCATGGATCGTCTGCAGTCCAAGTTCTATCCATACCGGTTTTACCTGATTCAGTTCATCCAGAAGTTCCAGCACTTCATCTCCCAGACAGTCCGGTCTGGTTCCGATCGACAGTGCAACTACCGATGGATGTGCAATTGCCTCGGTAAAAATCTTCCGCAGATATTCCACAGGCGCATACGTATTGGTATATGCCTGAAAATAAGCAATATACTTATGGATCGGCCGTTTCGCAGAAAGAATCGCGATCTGGCTGTCGATCTGTTCTGTCACCGACAATGCCGCATCTGCAGCAAAGTCTCCACTTCCGCCTGCACTGCAGAAGATGCATCCCCTGCTGCCAAGTTTCCCGTCACGGTTCGGGCAGGACATTCCGCCATTCAACGTAACCTTGTATACTTTTTCTCCAAAGGTCTCCCGCAGCATATAGTCCAGGGAATGATACGGCTTCCCGTTCCAGTTCTTCTGCATCGATATCTCCGTTCTCATACAGCGGTGCCTTCACTCTGTGACTCTTCTTCTGTTTCCTTCGGCATATAATTGTCAAAGATCTTTACCAGGAAAAACGAATTGCAGTATGCGATCAGTCCAAATCCTACAAACAGAAACAGAACAAACAGGGAGGACTGCAGCTGATAAGACTGCACAAACAGAATCAGCAGCGGACACAGCCCGATAAGGATCATGATCACCGTATATGGAAGATGACGGATCGCCATGAACAGTGCATTCTTGAGCGTATTTTTGGTTGAATTATAAAATCTCGCAAGAATCGGATACACATACAAAAACAATACAAAATAAATGATTGCAAATGCCATAAAGATGATATGCAGAATCTGTCCGGCACTGCCAGGCATGGATTTTGCCACATTCAGGTCAAGATACAGGATCACACCAACCGCGATCAGTATCAGGTTAATGACCGTTGCCTGCTTGAAATTTTCTTTAAAGGACTTAAAGAAACTCCTCACAATATATGCTTCCTCGTTTCGTACCATTTTCAGCGTCACATAGTACATTGCTGTAATGGAAGCTCCGGCAGTAACAATCGGAATACAGCAGATCACGCAGATGATATTTAAAATAAACAGATCTGCCACCTTATTCATAAATGTAAAAAACTTATTGTCCATATTGAAAAAACGTCCCATATGCACAGCTCCTTCTATCTCGTTTTTCATCCGATCTTTCATCGGTCTCTGCTTAACAGTATAACGAAATTTTCTCAAAAAAGCAATCAAAACCCAAACAGTTGTTTTCTCTCTATGGGACGATCAGCTGATCTACCGTTACCAGTTCATATCCCTGTTCTTTCAGGCTGTCTGCTACACGCAGGGCTGCATCCACTGTTGTCGCATATTCATCATGCATCAGGATGATCGAACCATCCTTGATCTGTTCCTGCACCGTTCCGATGATTTTTTCGGTATTCTGTACTTTCCAGTCCAGTGTATCGATCGTCCAGAACACCGGAAGCATCTCCACACAAAGTTCCAGGTTCTTTTTCCATGCCCCGAACGGCGGACGCATATACTGCGGATAGTTTCCGGTCGTCTCAAAAATGACGTTGTTCGTTTTCAGTATTTCTTCCCGTGCTTTTGTTTCATTCAGCTTGTCAAGCTGTACATGATGATACGTATGGTTTCCAACCAGATGCCCTTCTTCCTGTATCCGCTTTACCAGTTCTTTGTTCTTCTCGATCTTCTCTCCCAGCAGAAAAAAAGAGGCCTTTATATTTCTTTCTTTGAAACCATCCAGCAAAAGCGGTGTATATCTCGCATCCGGTCCGTCATCGAAGGTCAGCGCCGCCTGCGGATGCTGTTGCTCTTCCAGTGAACACCCTTCCGTTACCACAGTCTCTGACAGCTGCTTTTCCTGTATTGACTGTTCCACCAGACGCAGCATCCCCTGACCGGCAATGGTCTCCGCCACAGCCCTTCCTGATGTCCGCACAGCTTCTGAATCACTTTTTATGCTCCACATGGCAGCTGCCAAAATGACAGTCGCGATCACAGCAGAAAAAATCTTTCCTTTTTTCATTTTCCGGTTCTCAGCTTTTCCTTCTTTTCAATATATGATAGCCTGATGCAAAAAAGCACCGGCAGTTCTGGTTTTCCCAAAACTGTCGATGCTTCTTTCGTTCTTATTTGTTCAGCATGATCTTTAACTGCGCTTCAATCGCATCTACGCATTTCTCAAATCCGAGTTTACCACTGTTCAGGCAGAGATCGTAATTGGTCGCATCGTTCCAGACACCACCTGTAAATTTACGGTAGTAGTCCTGTTTGCGCTTGTCATCCTTGAGAAGGAATTTCTCCACATCTTCTCTTGATCCGGAGATCTTCTCGGAAGCCTGCTCTACACGGAATTCCCATGGTGCATGGATGAATACACGCAAGGTATTCGGACGATCCTTGAATACATAGTTGACACAGCGTCCTACGATCACGTAAGATTCTTTTTCCGCAAGATCATTGACAACCTTCGCCTGGTAATTGAAAAGGTTTTCATCAGAGATGAAGTCCTTGCTGCCCGGCTGATGAAGGTCTCCTTTGTAGATACTTTCTTTGCTTCCGAAAAGTGAACTTTTGATCTTATCTCCTGCTTCTACCTTGCCAAAAAGTTTTACGTCAATTCCACTCTCATCGGATGCCATCTGAATGATCTGCTTGTCATAAAAAGAGATTCCCAGACGTTCTGCCAGCATTTTGCCGACGGTACGTCCGCCGCTTCCATACTGTCTTGCAATTGTGATTACAACCTGATCCATTATTGATTCCTCCCTATTCTCCCAGATATGCTTTCTGGACAGATTCATCATGAAGCAGATCATCTGCTTTTCCTTCCAGAGTAATGCTTCCTGTCTCCAGGACATATGCTCTGTCAGCGATAGAAAGGGCTTTCTTTGCGTTCTGCTCAACGAGGAGAACGGTTGTGCCGCTTTCACTTACTTCTTTGATAATATCAAAGATCTCATTTACAAAGATCGGAGACAGACCCATGGACGGCTCATCCATCAGGATGATGCTCGGTTTACTCATAAGAGCACGTCCCATTGCAAGCATCTGCTGCTCACCACCGGAAAGTGTACCGGCACGCTGTCCTGTACGTTCTTTCAGACGTGGGAATCTCTTGTAAACCATCTCAAGGCTCTGTGCAATCTCATTCTTATCTTTTCTTGTGTAAGCACCCATCAGAAGGTTTTCGTATACAGACATATCTGCAAATACACGACGTCCTTCCGGTACATGTGCCATACCCATCTCTACGATCTTATGTGCCGGTGTCTTTGTAAGGTCTTTGCCGCCAAACATGATACTTCCTGCTTTGGCCGGGATGATACCGGTCAGTGTCTGCAGAGTCGTTGTCTTACCAGCACCGTTCGCACCGATCAGCGCGATAACTTCTCCCTGTTCTACATGAAAGGAAATCCCCTTCAATGCCTGGATGACACCATAATAAACCTGGAGATCTTTTACTTCCAACATTGACATTTGATTTTCCTCCTATTCTCCCAGATATGCAGTGACAACTGCCGGATCCTTCAGGACTTTCTGTGTCTCGCCCTGTGCGAGCACCTGACCGAAGTTCAGTACAGTTACCTCTTCGCAGATACCGCCGACCAGCTTCATATCATGCTCGATCAGAAGAGTAGTCATATCAAAATGTTTCTGTACGAAACGGATGGTATCCATCAGTTCCTGTGTTTCATTCGGGTTCATACCTGCTGCCGGCTCATCCAGAAGAAGAAGCTTCGGATTGGTTGCCAGTGCTCTGGCGATCTCGAGTTTACGCTGTTTACCATATGGAAGATTTCCTGCAAGGGTATCTGCTTCTTTGTCAAGGTCAAATACCTTAAGGATCTCCATCGCTTTTTCGTTCATTTCTTTTTCTACTTTGTAGTATTTCGGAAGTCGTAAGATTCCTGTCAGAGTAGAATACGCATGATGATTGTGAAGTCCGACCTTGACATTGTCAAGGACCGGCATATCCTTGAACAGGCGGATATTCTGGAAAGTTCTTGCGATACCGGCTTTGTTGATCTCAATCGTACTCTTTCCTGTGATATCCTGTCCATCCAGTTTGATAATACCTTCGGTCGGTTTGTATACACCTGTGAGAAGGTTGAAGATTGTTGTTTTTCCTGCACCGTTCGGTCCGATCAGACCATACAGCTGACCTTTTTCGATAGATACGTTGAATCCGTCAACTGCACGAAGACCGCCGAACTGGATTGCCAGATGATTTACTTCCAACATTGCCATAGTTAAGCTGCCTCCTTTTTGCCCTTAGTGCCTCTGATTTTTTCCATGACACGTGCTCTCCAGTTTCTTGCTGCCGGTGCCCAGTTAAAGAGCATCATCACGATCAGGACGATCGCATAGATCAGCATACGATAGTTTGCAAATCCACGGAGAAGTTCCGGAAGTGCATAGAGGATGATCGTCGCGATCATAGAACCTCTTAAATTTCCGATTCCACCAAGTACCACATATACCAGGATCAGGATAGACATGTTGTAGTCAAATCCGGATACCTTTAACATAGAAAGGTTATGTGCATAAAGAACACCTGCAACACCAGCGAGAGCTGCGGAAATCGTAAATGCAAGAAGTTTAAATTTTGTAATGTCGATACCTACGGATTCTGCTGCGATACGGTTATCTCTGGTTGCCATGATGGCACGTCCGCTTCTGGAGTTTACCAGGTTCTGTACGATAAACAGAGTCAGCAGGACCAGAAGGATTCCGATCGGGAAGAAATAATGCTTCACATCTTTATAAAGAGCACCTGTTCCGGAGATACCAAGCGCACCTTTCAGGATCTGCTTGCCGCCTGCCGCAAGTTTCAGATTTGCGGCGCTTGTTGCAACGTGAAGTCCGTTTTCATCAAAACCGATGTACAGGATATTGATCAGGTTCTTAATGATCTCACCAAATGCCAGTGTTACGATTGCAAGGTAGTCACCACGAAGGCGAAGTACCGGGATACCGATGATCACACCAAATACAGCGGCTACTGCTGCACCGATCAGGATTGCGAGGATAAATCTCGGTACCTGCGGGATATCGCTTGCAATATGTGAAAATAATGCACTGGAATACGCGCCGACACACATGAATCCTGCATGACCAAGACTCAGTTCACCGGAAAAACCAACTACCAGGTTCAGGGAAATCGCTGCAATTGTATACACACACAGCGGAACCAGAAGACCGGTAAGAAGTCTGGACAGATGTCCTGTTCCGGAAAGGATCTGTACGATCACAAAAAGTGCGATCACGATTCCATAGTTGATCAGATTGTTCCTTGTTGTTTTGTTCATTGTCTTTTTCATTTCGGCCACCCCTTATACTTTCTCCTGGATGTTCTTTCCGAACAGTCCGGTAGGTTTTACAAGAAGTACCACGATCAGAACTGCAAAGCAGATTGCATCTGCAACCTGTGAAGAAATATAGGCTTTGCCAAAGATCTCGATCACTCCAAGAAGAATACCGCCGACCATGGCTCCCGGAATAGATCCGATACCACCGAATACGGCTGCAACGAATGCTTTGATACCAGGCATCGCACCAGTGTATGGTGTCAGTGTCGGATAAGTCTGACAGAGAAGAAGTCCTGCGATTGCAGCAAGTCCGGAACCGATTGCAAATGTCATGGATATCGTTGCATTGACATTGACACCCATCAGCTGTGCAGCGTCACGGTCTTCGGAAACTGCCTGCATGGCACGTCCCGGTTTTGTCTTCTGAACAAAGAACATCAGTCCGACCATGATCACGATACAGGTCAGGATCGTTACGATCGTAATTCCCTTGATAACCAGCTGTCCGTCAAACAAAGACAACGTTGGCACATCAATAACAGTTACAAAACTTTTGGCATCTGCACCGAAGATCAGTAATGCCAGGTTCTGAAGCAGATAACTGACACCGATCGCGGTGATCAGTACTGCCAGGTTGGAGGAAGCTTTACGAAGCGGGCTGTAAGCAACTTTCTCGATCACCATACCAAGAACGGTACAGAAGATTACGGAAAGTACAATAGCCAGCACCGGAGACATACCTCCTTTGGTAACAGCGGTAAGGATCACAAATGCGCCGACCATGATGACATCACCATGAGCGAAGTTCAGCATTTTGGCGATACCGTATACCATTGTATACCCCAGGGCAATGATCGCATAGATACTGCCCAGGCTGATTCCATCTTTTAAATAGGATATAAAGCTCATAATGCACCTCTTTAAATTATTAACTGATTGTCTTATTAGTGCAAGAAAGGGGGACGGCCCTGTGATAACAGGCAACCGTCCCCCGTCCTCTTATTAGTTCATCTTAATGTGATTATTCCATTTCTACGTAAGCGCCGTCCTGGATCTCGAAAGCTTTTGGCTCTTTATCGCACTCGCCGTCTTCTGTCCATTTTGCTTTACCGGTAAGACCATCAAGTTCTACACTGAGCATTGCCTCAGACATAGCTGCGCTGATGTCTTCGTTAGACATATCCGGTGTGATTGCAGCTGCATCTGCTGCTTCTTTCATAGCGTAGATAACATCGTATGTATCTGCTGCGAACTGGTTCGGAACTTCGTCTTTGTTTGCATCTTCGTATGCTTTTACAAATGCCTGAGATTTTTCGTCTTCTGCTGTTGCAGAGAATGGTGTCAGAAGCATAACGCCTTCTGCAAGGGATGTATCGAAGTTTTCTACTCCAAGGATACCATCCATACCGTCTACACCGAATTTCTTAACATCATCCATTCCAGCGTCATGTGCCTGCTGAAGGATCAGAGCATTGTCTGCATAGTAGTTTGGAAGGAACAGAAGTTCTGCGCCACTGTCTTTGATCTTTTTAAGCTGTACAGAGAAGTCTGTGTTGCTGTCTGCTGTGTATGCCTCGTCAGCTACAACTTCCAGACCGTTTTCGTCTGCTGCTGCAACGAATGCATCGTTGATACCTGAGTTGTAGTCTGCAGATGAATCATAAAGAACTGCTACTTTTGTAGCCAGCTGATGTTCACCAATGTACTGTGCGGATTTGGTTCCCTGTGCAGGGTCTGTGAAACACATACGGAATTCATTGCTTCCGGCTGTGATACTGTCTACTGCTGTTGCAGATGGTGTGAACAGGAATGTGCTCTCTGCTGCTTCTGCCCCTACAGCGATACAAGCACCGGATGTAACGGTACCGCAAAGCATCTGCATTCCTTTGTCAAGAAGGTCGTTGTATGCGTTGACTGCTTTTTCCGGATCAGCCTGATCATCACCAGCGTCAAGGATCTCAACGTTGTATCCGTTGAATCCGCCGTTTGCGTTAATTTCTTCTGCTGCAACCTGTGCTGCATGGTATACACCAAGACCATACTGTGCGTTGTCACCTGTCATCGGTCCGATCACACCGATCTTGAAGGTCTCATCATCTGCTGCAAATGCAGATACCGGCATCATTGTCGCTGCCATTGCTACTGCTGCTGTTAAGCTAAGTGCTTTCTTCCAATTTCTCATAATAAAGCTCCTCCTTTTTATCCTCTAGCCCGCGTTACCTGTTACTGCTCAGTCCATTCACAGCAACATCACTTTCATTCGCTAAAGCTTTAATGTTTTTGATTATAGCATTGGCCATAGCCGATTGCAAGAGAAAATTTTATATTTATTTAAGAATTTGTTTTTTCTCAGGCAACCGTTGTCTTTCTTACGCGGACACAAAGGTTATAAAAAAACCGCAGTCCGATCGCGGCGCTGCGGTCTTTTGTCTCATGATCTGCTATTAAGCAACTGCTTTTTTAGCGATTTCAGCAAGTGCTGCAAAACCTTCTGCATCATTTACTGCCATCTCTGCAAGCATCTTTCTGTTGATGTCGATGTTTGCAACTTTAAGTCCGTGCATCATTTTGCTGTAGGAAAGTCCGTTCATTCTTGCTGCTGCATTGATACGAGCGATCCAGAGCTGTCTGAACTGACGTTTTTTCTGTTTACGTCCTGCATAAGAGCTTGCAAGTGCTCTCATAACAGACTGTTTTGCTACTCTATACTGTTTGGAACGAGCTCCTCTGTAGCCCTTTGCCAGTTTTAATGTACGGTTATGTCTTTTCTTTGCGTTTAATCCGCCTTTAATTCTTGCCATTTCTTATTTCCTCCTGTTTGTCTTCCAATATCGTCTGCTGCTTACTTATTCTTATAAATAAGGCAGTGCTTTCTTAATGTTCTTAAGGTTTGTAGAATCTACAACAGTAGCTTTTCTCAGATTTCTCTTTCTCTTCTGAGATTTCTTTGTTAAGATATGGCTCTTATAAGCTTTATTTCTCATGATTTTTCCGGTTCCGGTCTTTTTGAAACGTTTTGCTGCTGCTCTACAAGTTTTAATCTTAGGCATAATTAGTTCCTCCTTGATTCGTGGTTCTGTTTTTTATTTCATATTATCATAAATGTGTGCGACGGCACACGACCTGTGATAACTGCTTAACGCTTTTCACTCAGAAACATTGTCATGCTTCTGCCTTCGATCTTCGGTGCCTTCTCTACGACTGCGATGTCTGTGAGAAGTTCAGCGAAATCATCCAGCACATGTCTGCTGCTTGCCATATGTGCCATTTCTCTTCCGCGGAAACGTAAAGTAACCTTTACACGGTCTCCTTTGGAAAGGAACTTTCTTGCTGCATTGACCTTCGTCTTTAAGTCATTGGTATCAATGTTTGGAGAAAGACGTACTTCCTTAATGTCGATTGTTTTCTGTTTTTTCTTAGCTTCTTTTTCCTTACGGGAGAGCTCATAACGATACTTGCCGTAATCGATAATCTTACAAACCGGCGGCTTTGCCTGCGGTGCGATTTTTACAAGGTCAAGTCCGGCTTCCTGTGCTTTTGCATACGCTTCTCTGGAAGAAACGATTCCAAGCTGTGCTCCATCCGGCCCGATCAAACGTACCTCTTTGTCTCTGATCTGTTCGTTAATCATTAAATTGCTAATTGTAGTACACCTCCATACCTGTAAATGATAAACCTGACTCTCTGTCACCCTCATACTTCCGAAACAAAAAAGAGTATGGACAGCAATCCACACTCTACTATATCCTGCAATAACGGAACGATATTCCGTATTCAGTACAACAACTTCGTTTTTAAAACGATTTGCTGTGATATATCAACCCGAGCCGCATCCTGTGCGCTGAGGTGAGAGTGTTACTCTGCTTTGTTTTCTTCACGTACTCAATTAATTTATCATGAGTTTTGTTCAAAGTCAAGAAGTTTTTTCATTTTTTTAATCCGTATATTTTTCCGGATTCTGCAGATACTGTATCCGAATGGATGTACAGCATCCATGAATCATCTGATAAGGAGGTTACAACTATGACAATTCTGAATTGCAGTGCAACCAAATGTATCTACAACGAAAACGAGCTCTGTTCAAAAGGTGATATCGAGATCACCGGCGACAACGCACATCGTGCTGATGAAACCAACTGCGGAAGTTTCCGCGACCGTACAACAGCAGGCATGATGAACAGTGAAGCTCAGCACTGTGGATGTGAAAAAATCAACATCGACTGTAAAGCCCAGGAATGTACCTACAATGATCACTGTAACTGTACCGCATCCGCGATCAACGTATCCGGCTGCAGTACTGATGGCTGCAACGAAACAAAATGCAGTACGTTTGCATGTAAGTGCTGACATATCCACAAAAAAGACGCTGCCTCAAACAGCGTCTTTTTATATGTGCATTTCTTATCTGTTTTTCAGAAAATCCGGAATCTGGATGTCCTTTTTCTGTACTGTGCTTGTCGGAACCTTTCCTGTATAAGAACCACTGTTCATTGTCGGAAGGCTGAAGCTCGGCATAGTCATACCACCGGAAACCGGTGAAGATGTACCTGCTGCCGGTTTGCGCACATTAAATGGTGTGGCATTGCTTCTTGAACCGAATGGTGTTGTCTTTGCAGCTTCATCAGATAATCCTGTTGCAATAACTGTGATTCTTGCATAATCAGCTACAGAATCATCATACATTGCACCAAAGATGATATTTGCATCTTCTCCTGTCAGCTCCTGTACATAGCTTGCTGCATCATTTGCATCCATAAGAGAAATATCTCCGGAAATATTGATGATAACATGAGTCGCACCTTTGATGGTCGTTTCCAGAAGCGGGGAGGATACCGCCTGCTGAACAGCTTCCATGGCTTTGTCGTCTCCTCTTGCTTCACCGATACCAATATGTGCAATACCCTTGTCTGTCATAACTGTCTGAACATCTGCGAAGTCAAGATTGATCAGCGCCGGCAGATTGATCAGGTCTGTAATACCCTGAACTGCCTGCTGAAGAACTTCATCCGCTTTGCGGAGAGCTTCCGGCATAGTTGTCCGGCGATCTACGATCTCCAGTAATTTATCATTCGGGATAACGATCAGCGTATCAACAGCTTTCTTCAGATTTTCGATTCCTGAAAGAGCATTGTTCATACGTGTTTTGGCCTCAAAACGGAACGGTTTTGTTACTACACCTACAGTCAGGATTCCCATTTCCTTGGCTGCTGCTGCAATAACAGGAGCTGCACCAGTACCGGTACCACCGCCCATACCGCAGGTAACAAATACCATATCTGCGCCTTCGATCAACTGTTTTACTTCTTCTATGCTCTCTTCAGCGGCCTTCTGTCCAACTTCCGGCTGTGCACCGGCACCGAGGCCCTTTGTAATCTTTTCACCAATCTGAAGTACTGTTGGAGCTTTGCAAAGTGTCAGAGCCTGTTTATCAGTATTTACACCAACAAACTCAACTCCTCCGATAGCCTCTTCCACCATTCTGTTGACAGCATTATTACCGGCACCGCCTACACCGATCACAATGATCTTTGCAGAGGACTCGGCTTCATTTGACATAATCTCTAACAATGTACTTCCTCCTTTTATTTACCCAATATCAGCGTATCAGGCTGCATATAGATATATCATATATTTTTTTCTTAAATTAATCAACTACTATTTTTGTTTTTTTATACTTTTTTCACGATTATTCGGCATGAAATCCGCTATTCATAATATTCCTCATCGTAGTTATCCTGACCCCAGTCTTCTGAATACTCATCGCTGTAATCATTGTAATCACTGTAGCTGTCGGTCTCTTCATCGGTACTTTCATCACTCTCATCAGAAGTATCTTCTGAGGAATCAGCTCCCTCACTGCCCGGCATCGGACCGACATAATTCCCTTCTCTGTCGTATTCACTCACACCGTCAAATCCGCCAGATTCATTGTAGCCGCCATTCCAGTCTCCAAAACTGTCTATCAGATCCTGAGTCGGTGCAGGTCCCACGTAATTCATATCCGCATCATATTCCCCTGACCCCGTATAATCTCCATCTTCATCATAACCACCGATCCAGTTCTGAACCGCATAATCCAGTGCAGTCATAGGTTTGGCGCCTACATATTTGCCATTTGCATCGTATTCTCCATCACCGGTATATTCCCCGTTTTCATCATAGCCTCCGGTCCAGTTCTCCGCAGTTACCTCTTCCTCTTCTTTTTCAAAAGTAACTGTCTTGGAAATTTCCGTGATGTTCTCCATATGAAGCACACCTTTTTCTCCGGCTATCTGCGGAAGGATCGCAATGGCTCTGTTCATTTTGTCCTCCAGATATTTATCCTTCCCAAGTTTGACCGTGATATCCCCATAAACCAGATCGATCGTAGAATCCTCTTCCAGCTCAATGTGATCCGGCGTCATATCATTTTTGGCAAAGATCGTAGAAAGTGCCACCGCTGTATTCAAAACAGAATCCTTGATCGGAAGTTTTTCATTCATGATTACCTTCCTGACTTCGATCCCGTCAAAAAACGGCACTGTCTCATCTCTGTTTTTGTCGCCTTCCACAAAAATGCCACTGCGATCAAAATAAATATAATTATCCAGATATGGAATGCAGCCGACTATATTTTTTTCACGAACACTGATCACGATCGAGTTTCTGCCAGAACGACTGACTGAATATCCCTCAATATACGGAATATCCTCTACATGATCTCTGGAACATGTAAGCGGTGCCAGAATGGAATTGGAAGAAAACGTTCCTGTCAGAATCATTTCTTTAAGTTCATCACTGCTGTAATGCGTACTCTCCATCACTTCAACCTTTGTAACATGGAAATAAGCAAAGAAAAAAATGATTCCTGCAAGCACTGCCACCGCTGCTGCTCCCAGAATCGTCCTGATCGTTTGTTTTGTTATTTTAAATTTCCTGTAATTGGATGTTCTCATATATAAATACTACCTGTATCCTCTGTTATCAAACCGCCTGCTGCTCTGAGATCTCCACAGAGATTCTCATATCCACGCCTGATGAAAGAATTGCCCTCAACAACCGAGTATCCCTCTGCTGCCAGTGCCGCGATCACAAGCGCTGCTCCACCTCTCAGCTCTCCTGCCCTCACTCTGCATCCGGCAAGTCTGCCACCTCGTATCTTTACTTTGCGTCCGTCAGTCTGTACCTCCGCGCCCATTTCCGCGAGTTCCTGACAGATTCTGAAACGGTTTTCAAATATATTTTCTTTTATACAGCTTTCTCCATCCACTGTTGCAAGAACTGCAAGGAGCGGAGACTGAAGATCTGTCGGAAATCCAGGATAAACTGCCGTCTCCAGATATTCCACCGGAAAACGGATTCCCATTCCGTTAGCTATTAGTTTACCACTCTTCCATTCATATTGTCCACCCATTTTCCGATATACTTCCAGGAAAGCGTCCAGTTCGCCTTCCGGGGCATTGGGAATCGTGACCTTCCCACGCGTTGCTGCAGCCGCACAGAGATAGGTTCCTGTCACGATCCGGTCTGCCGGGATCTTCATCTCTCCACCCTGAAGTGCCGACACTCCTTCTATCTCAATACATGGTCCTCCCTCTCCACAGATCCTGGCGCCCATACTGCGCAGATATCTGCACAGCCACAGAATTTCCGGTTCTTCCGCACAGTTTCTGATCACAGTCTTCCCCTCTGCAAGCACCGCTGCCAGTACAGCCTGCTCTGTCGCTCCCACACTCTTCTTTGCAAAAAAGATCTCTCCGCCTTTCAGTTTTCTGGCAGATGCATGAAGCATTCCCTCCTGTTCTGTGATCTCCGCGCCAAGAGAACGTAAGGCATAAAGATGCAGATCTACCGGTCTTTTTCCGATCACACAGCCACCCGGATAACCGATAGCGCCTTTCTGCCATCTTCCCAGCAAAGCCCCCAGCAGGATTACAGAACAGCGCATTTTTCCGGCATACTGTTCCGGTACTTCTGTTCCATTCGCCCGCGTGCAATCCAGATACAGATCATGTTCTTTCCACCAGGTAACTGCTCCCAGTCTCTGCAGGATCTCTTCCATACAAAATACATCTGTGATCCGCGGGCATCCTCTCAGCACGCTGACCCCGGCATGAAGTAAAGAAGCTGCCATCAGAGGCAGCACCGTATTCTTGGATCCCTGCACCACTATACTTCCACAGATCTTTTTCCCCCCGACAATGTGAATCTCATCCACCTGGTCCACTCCTTCAGGGACTCTTACTGTTAGTATATGCCAAAAGCCAGACCTCCGTCACAGAAGTCTGGCTTTTGATAAGTTATAATTCATGATACAGGTACAACTGCCTTCCGGTCCTTGTATCCTGCTGTTACAGATTCCTTACGTATTCTTTGAACATATCGCCACGCTGTTCATAATTGTCAAACTGTCCCCAGCTTGCACATGCCGGTGAAAGTAATACCGCATCACCCGGGTTGGCTTTTTCTGCACATACCTTTACGGCTTCTTCAAGATTTTCACACAGAATGCACGGGCATACCCCAAGGCGTTCTGCCGCTTCTCTGATCTTGTCACGAGTCTGACCGATCAGCACAAGATATCTCACTTTGCCGTCAAAAGCATTCAGCCATTCATCATAACTGGAGCCTTTGTCATATCCTCCGCCGATCAGCAGTGTCGGACGGTTCATCGCCTGAATGCCCTTGATCGCAGCATCCGGGTTGGTTCCCTTGGAATCGTTGTAGTAAGCAACACCGTTTTTCTCTGTCACGTATTCGATACGATGTTCCACAGCAGTAAACTCACAGATGCTCTTACGGATACTCTCTACCGAAACCCCTGCATAATATGCCATGGCAGATGCTGCCATCACATTCTCAAAATTATGCTGTCCGAGCAGTTTGAGCTCTCCGGTATGTACCAGCGGGATCTCTTCGTCTGCCGTTTTGAGTACGATCAGGTCTCCGTCCAGATAAATGCCCTCATCCAGTTTTCTTACACTGGAAAAATATACAGTCTTTGGAACAATATTTTTGCCGAATTCTCTGAGCACTTCATCTTCGTAATTGAGAATACAGAAATCCTCTGCAGTCTGATTTTTGACAATAAGCTCTTTGACACGAATGTATTCTTCCATTGTATGATGTCTGTTCAGATGATCTTCTGTAATATTGAGGATTGCACTGACTTTTGGTGCAAATGCATCAATCGTCTCCAGCTGGAAACTGCTGATCTCTGCCACAGTTGTGGAGTTTTCTTTCATTTCCAGTGCTTTGGAAGTATACGGTGTACCGATGTTTCCAACCACGAACACAGAGTCTTCAGCATCTCCCATGATCTTACCAAGAAGAGCTGTTGTGGTAGTCTTTCCGTTGGTACCTGTGATCGCAAGGACTCTGCCTTTTCCTGTACGATAAGCAAGTTCCACTTCACCCCACACCGGAAGTCCCTGCTCATAAAAACCTTTTACTACCGGAATGTCCGTCGGAACACCAGGGCTCAGGACCACCAGATCCAGTGTCTCCTGCACTTCCTGCGGAAGCTCTCCCGCATAGATCTCCACATCTTTGCAGTCCGGTAATTTATGTAATACAGCCTCTTTGTCGAGGTCTGCATTTCCATCGTAAATAACAGGACGGGCACCTACCTGTGCCAGAAGCTCTGCTGCACCGATTCCGCTCTTTCCGGAACCAAATACCAGTACTTTTTTCCCCTGTAAATCCATTTTTGTTTCCTCCTTACAATGCCAGAAGTGCGATCAGGCACATCACTGCAGTGATCACAGAAAATACTGCAACCACTCTTGTTTCTGACCATCCGCACAGCTCAAAATGATGATGGATCGGTGCCATCTTGAAAATACGTTTGCCATGAGTTGCTTTGAAATATGTCACCTGGATCATAACCGAAAGTACTTCTACCAGGTAGATCAGACCTACCAGCAGAATAAACAGCGGCATCTGCATCATATATGCAGCACCTGCCACAAATCCGCCCAGTGCCAGAGATCCGGTATCTCCCATAAAGACTTTTGCAGGATAGACATTAAACAGCAAAAATCCCATCAGTCCGCCAACAACCGCGCCGGTTACCGGTTCGATTCCACTGTTGGTACCAATGGAAACCACGGTAAAGAACACCGCAACGATCAGTGTTACGCTGGATGCCAGTCCGTCCAGTCCGTCAGTAAAGTTTACGCCATTGACCGTTCCGATAACCGCAAAAAACAGTACCGGAATCGCCAGCCAGCCAAGATTCAGATAATGATCTGTCCAGAACGGAATTCTCATTGCCAGATCTACATCTGTATAATTCAGAAGATAGTAAACAAAAATTCCTGTCACCACGATCTGTAATGCAAACTTCTGCCACGGAAGCAGACCGTCAGAACGTCTCAGGACAACTTTCAGATAATCATCCAGAAAACCGATGATCCCGAATCCGAGTGTCAGAAAGATCACCGGAATGATCGCCGGATAGTCTTTCACATAAAACAGGGATGTTACCACTGCTGCGATCAAAAAGATCACACCGCCCATTGTTGGTGTACCAGCCTTTTTCAGATGTGACTGCACACCTTCCACTCGTTCTGTCTGTCCCATCTTGAGTTTTCTCAGAAACGGGATGATGACTGGTCCCAGGATCACACTGATCGCAAAAGAGATCAGTACCGGGAATACAACTTGAATATTCATCCTCACACCTCTTATCATTCTTTCGTTTTTTATTACGTTTGATTATAAGGCTTTTCCTCAGATTTATCAAGGTATGGAAGGACATTCTCAAAAATACTGCGCACGACCGGAGCTGCGATCGTACCTCCATAGTAGATTCCCTGCGGGTCATGAATGATACACAGTGCCAGTACCTGTGGATCATCTGCCGGTGCAAATCCCAGAAACGAAGAGATATAACGATTGGCACTTCGCGGAAGAGTCTGAGACGTTGCCGTCTTACCGCCAATACGATATCCTTCTATCGCCGCATTCCTCCCGGATCCTTCAGAAACCACTTTTTCCAGAATTCCCCTCACCTCTGTTGATACCTCTTCTGACAAGATCCCTGTCTCTACCGGATACTCCAGTTCTTTTACCAGAGAGCCGTCTGCATTCTCAACTGCTACGCCAAAATGCGGTGTGATCCGTCTGCCTCCGTTGATCAGGGAACTCACGGTTGTGGCAAGCTGGATCGGTGTGATCTGAAACGACTGTCCAAAAGATACCGTTGCAAGTTCTACCTCTCCCATGTTTTCCTTGCGATGCATGATCGTGCCTGCTTCCCCCGGCAGATCAATGCCAGTTTTTTTCAGCAGGCCAAACTGTTCAAAATAACGATAATAATTTTCAACGCCAAGTCGAAGACCGACTTCTATAAAGACCGGATTGCAGGAATTTTCTGCCCCCTGTACAAAATTCTGTGCCCCATGTCCTCTTCGGTTTGCACAGTGGATCCGCCTGTCTTCTACAAGTTTATAACCCGGACAGTAAAAAGAATCCTGCTTCGATACTACCCCTTCCGCCAGTCCTGCTGCCATTGTGATAATCTTAAACGTTGATCCCGGTTCATATGTATCATTCAGACATGGATTTCTCCACATCTGATTAAGAAGCTCCTGTTTTTTCTCCTGGCTCAGCCCGGAGGTATCCACATTTGTATTCAGAGTAAATGGATCATTCAGATCAAATTCAGGCACATTTACACAGGCATAGATTTCTCCATTCTGTGGATTCATCAAAAGAATGGAAACACGTTCTGCCTGCTTTTCTTCCATCACTTTGTACGCCGCCTGCTGTGCATATTTCTGGATGTCCGCATCCAGACTGATCCTGAGATTCTGTCCTGCCTGCGGCTCTTTCCTGTTTTCTCCGATTCCATCCAGTTCGATTCCTCTCGCGTCTGTAGTCGTCAGGATCTTACCTGCTTCCCCCCTCAGGACATCCTCATATTCAACCTCCAGTCCGATGATTCCCTGATTATCCCCGCCTGTAAATCCCAGTACTTTGGATGCCAGTGAGCCCATCGGATAATACCTGCGGTAATCTTCATCTACTTTTACACCTGCAAGCCCTGCATTCCGGATCGCATCACCGGTTTCCTTTTCCACATTCGTCTTTATTCTTTCTATAGAAGATACTTTTTCTACTTTTTTTCTCAGCGTTTCCTCCGTTATCCCCAGTTTTTCAGAAAGTACCTGTATCACTTTTTCCGGTTCACTGATCTGGCTGTGGATCACAGAGATCGTACAGACCGTTTTATTAGCCGCCAGAACTTTTCCTTTTGCATCCAGGATCTCCCCGCGGGCAGCTTTGATATCTCTTTCTCTCTCATGCAGATCTTCTGCTTTTTCATAATAATAATCAGAACGGATCCCCATGAGATAAACCAGTCGGGCGATCAGTCCTGCGATCAGCGCCATACAGATCAGGAAAACGATCCAGACTTTTCGTTTGTGAAACGTATAGTTCTTTTTCATAAAAAAATCCCCCGGATACAGTCATACTAATATATGACTGTTCTCCGGGGGAGATACTGCTGACATTGCAGATTCCGCATTGATCCAGATTAATCCAGACCAGCTTCCTCATTGGTAATGCCTTCACTTTCCATGTCATTATTTTCTGTTGTTTCGCTCTCATCACCTTCTGGCGGTGCCGGAACATTTGTATCCGAGATTGCCTCTTTGAGCGTGTCTCCGGAAGAAGCAGTTGAAGAAGAGATCACCGAATCAGACTTGATATACTGTCCATTTTCATCTACTTTTAACTGCCCATTATCATCCAGAAGATATCCGTTTTCGTCAATACGGTTTCCCTCCAGATCTACACGGTTTCCACTTCCGTCTACCAGATTTCCCTGTTCATCCACACTGCTTCCGGATACATCTACCAGATGTCCTTTAAAGCCTTCCCAGAGTTCTGTATCCGGAACACTTCCATCCTCGCTCTCATCCGGAGCGACATTCAGATATGGAAGAAGTTCTGACAGGATTCCCTGTGCAATGTACTGCGGATATTTACTGTCTGCCTGGTCTTCTGCATTTGGCTCATCCACAACGACGTACAGCAGTACCTGCGGGTCTGCTACCGGTGCAAATGTAATAAAAGAAACCAGATATTTCCCATTTCCTCGTGGAAGTTTTTCTGCAGTTCCTGTTTTACCACCGGAACTGTATCCCTCCACTTTGGAAGTACGGCTGGTACCTTCCTGTACACTGGCTTCCATATAAGAACGAATATCTGCTGAGATTTCAGAAGATACCGTCTGTTTGAGAAGGATCGGATCATACTTCTTAACTGTAGAACCATTGCTGTCCCGAATCTCTGATACCAGATGAGGCTGATAATAGGAGCCTCCGTTGATAACCGAACACATGGCATTGATCTCCTGGATCATCGTAGAGGTAAATCCCTGTCCGAATGCCGAGCACGCAAGCTCTGTCTCTCCCATCGTTTCCTGTGTATGGATCACACCGGCTCCTTCATTCGGAAGATCGATTCCGGTACGGCTGCCAAAATTAAAAAGTGTCTGTGATTTGAGGAACTGCTCTGTCCCCATCTTTGCAGCGATCTGCATCATCGCATCGTTACAGGAATTCGCGATGACTTCCCGCAGAGTTTCTGTTCCATGCGCATCCGGCCATACTGCACATTTGATGTAGGTATCTCCATTCGCGCCAAACGTCTGTCCGCCATCACAGTTAAAGGTATCGGTATCTGAGATCTTGCCTTTTTCAAGTGCTCCGGCCATAACGATCGGTTTTACTACAGATCCCGGCTCGAAAGCATCTGTCACACAGAAGTTGCTCCACATGCCGTTCAGTGCAGTTACCGTTTCCTCATCATTCATCGCAGCGATCTCTTCCTCTGAATACAGGCTGGAAAGATCTCGCGGATCATTCAGATCAAAACGGTCACCTCCATCCATGGCAATGATCTCACCCGTAGAAGGTTTCATAGCGATCACACCGATATTTTTGGAACCCATTGCTTCCTTGAAACCGTTGACATATTTTTCTACGATCTGCTGTGCTCCGACATCCAGCGTCGTTACAATGCTCTGTCCGTTCTTCGGATCGATGATCGTCTGTTCCACATCTGCATCGTCATTGACATATCCATACTGTCTGCCATCTGCCCCCATCAGCGTACTGTTGTAATAACTTTCCAGTCCGACATCCGCGGTGTCACGTGACAAAGTAAAACCTACCGTCTCACATGCCAGTTCATTAAAGGGATACACGCGCAGATAATCTTCCTCAAACCAGACACCTTTGATGTTCTGACGTTCCTTTTTTTCCGCATCTGAAAGATTGCTGTCTTCTCCCGGTGATTCATAGTCCTCAAATTTTTTCTTTTCATCCATGGAAAGCTGTTTCTTGAGGATCCGATACTGACTGTTTTTGGTATCTGCAGCCGAAAGAATTGAACGAATCTTATTCTCATCCAGTCCGAGAACCTCTGTCAGTGCCTTTACGGTCGGTTCTACATAAGCCTCATCGGAATTTACTGTCTTGCAATCGAGGATCACGGAATATACTTTCTGACTGGTTGCAAGGATATTTCCATTCCGGTCATAAATATCTCCGCGTTTTGCCGGAAGTGTACTGCTCTGATATTTCTGCTGTGCCTGTGTCAGCACCTGTTTTTTGTATTTTTTGCCGCTGGTCGCATTGATATAGGTAATCCTTCCAAGCAAACAAACTAAAGCTAGCAGCACTACACCAAATAGTCCTACTAGCTTTCCTCTCATAAGGGTATTTATTTTTTTCTGAGGTTTTCTGCGATTCCTCTTACTGGTATTGCTCAATGATCTATCACCTCTTGGTCTCAGGAACATCCTGATACTGTCGCACATAACTGTTACTTGGCATACTGTATGTCTTTTTCTGATCATCTGTCGGATAATTCATTCCCAGACGACCGATAGCCAGCTTCTTGATCGTGTTCAGATCCACATCAGAAGTCACCTGACTTTCGTATGCGTTGTTTTCTTCTTTGATCTGTGACAATTCTGACTCCAGAGAAGCGACTGTTTTCATTTTGCCTGTCAGCTCCGACTTCAGCTGCAGATAATTCACACAGCAAAAAAGCACTGCCACACTGACTACTGCAAGAAAAACAACAAAGCCGCGTCCCATGCTCATCGCTTTTGCACGGTTTCTCTGTGCTTCACGACTAAGCTGCCTTGGCCGGGACACTGCCTGACGATCGGGCTCCCGCACGCGCCGCGCATTCTGCGTTGCTGCTGTTCGGCGTGGTCTCTCCGGAACTTCCTGAAGTCTGCGTGCTGTATTTCCATCCACATACATTCCCCGGGCATTTCTTGCATTTGTTCTGCTTTTTCTGGATGTGACCGCTCTGTTCGTCCTCTCCATTTGACTCTCACAACTTTCTATAGACTTATTAAAGGTATTTTCTTTCAAATATCCTGAGCTTTGCACTCTTTGATCTCGGATTTTCTTCCATTTCTGTCGCACTTGGCAGAATTGGCTTTCTGGTGATCACTTTGCCCTTGGATTTCTTGCCACATACACAGACCGGAAAATCAGACGGGCAGGTACATGGATTTTCATTCTTGCGGAATATTGTCTTGACAATTCTGTCTTCCAGTGAATGAAATGTAATGATACAGATTCTTCCACCATCATCCAGAAGATCGATCATGCCATCCAGAGACTCTCTCAGCACATCCAGTTCCCGGTTCAGTTCGATTCGTATCGCCTGAAACGTTCTCTTTGCCGGATGTCCTCCTGTCACCTGTATCTTCATCGGAATCGACTGACGAATGATCTCAGTCAGTTCTCCGGTCGTCTGAATCGGTGCACTGGCTCTGGCAGCTACAATATGCTTGGCAATATTTTTCGCAAATTTATCTTCACCGTAATCACGAATGATACGGTACAGTTCTTTTTCATCATAACCATTGACAATATCCGCAGCTGTGCGGCTCTGTCTCTGATCCATTCTCATATCAAGCGGTGCATCCACACGATAGGTGAATCCTCGCTCTTCATTGTCTAACTGATAAGATGAAACGCCGAGGTCCAGAACAATTCCATCGACTTTCTGAATCCCGAGATTTTTCAGCTCATTCGCCATGTAACAATAATTGCTGCGAATGATCTTTACTCTGTCCTCATAGGCAGCCAGCCGTTCACTCGCAGCAACTATTGCATCTTGGTCCTGATCTATGCCAATAAATCTCCCCTTGGCAGAAAGTCTGCGGCACACTTCCTGTGCGTGCCCTGCTCCTCCCAGAGTTCCATCCACGTAAATACCATCCGGTCTTACCCTTAAACCGTCGATGGTCTCGTCCAGTAATACAGATTTGTGTTTAAATTCCATATCCGTCTCCTGTTGGATTTCTTTCCGGCGTAATGCTCAGATGATGATTCCCATGTCCTGCATGCCCTGTGCAATGCTGTCCATATCATCATAATCACAGTTCTCGCTCCACTTCTCTTTGCTCCAGATCTCAATCCTGTTGAGATTACCGGTAAGCACAACATC
Organism: Blautia sp. MSJ-19; assembly: GCF_018918125.1. Classification (GTDB taxonomy): domain Bacteria; phylum Bacillota; class Clostridia; order Lachnospirales; family Lachnospiraceae; genus Blautia_A. Next base: position 239,680 of record NZ_JAHLQA010000007.1, on the reverse strand, counting down.
CTTTTCCAGACCAGCGAACTCCCGCAGAGTCTGCGGTACAAGAATTCTCCCCTGCTTGTCCAGTTCACAGCTTGTCGCACCCGCAACAAAGAAACGTGTGAAGGTTCTGGCATTTTTATTTGTAAGTGGTAAGGCTCTGAGTTTCTCTTCAAAGGTTTTCCATTCATCCATCGGGTAAACGGAAAGACAACCATCCAGTCCCTTTGTCAGAACAAACTCTTCTCCCAGGAGTTCTCTGAACTTGGAAGGGATTATCAGACGCCCCTTCGCGTCAATCGTATGATTATACTCACCCATGAACATCCGAACTCACCTACTCTCGTAAGATACGATTCTCCCCTTCGTACCTTCAGGCGGGGATGGACGGATCTGCCACATTCCCCCCATTCGCCACCACTATTCACCACTTTCTACCACTTATACTGCCATTCTAACCTATTTACTTTGAAAATACAAGTGGAAATCGTAGTTTTTTTCTGAACAATTTTACACATTTTCAGCGTAAAAACGCCATATTTTACGATAGTATTACAGAAGATTTTCTATTTTCCAAATTTACATAACTATATAACAAAAAGGAGATTCTCCCACCGGAGAACCTCCTATATTTACGCTTCTTTTCTTCGTCTGCTGACTGTTTCACGCTTTTTCGAAAGTATTCTTCGTACTGTTGCAACGATACTGCAGACCACAAACAGTACGGCCGATATGAGCAGAGAAACCGGTATCTTTGTCCCTGGAATATACAGTTTGTCTGTACGAAGCCATTCAAAGACACATTTTCCCAGTCCGTAACCGGCAAGATATCTGAGAAAAATTTCTCCTTGAAATTTCTTTTTTCTGCTGTATGCCACCAAGACAAACAGGAGCAGCAGACACCAGATGCTTTCATACAGGAACAGCGGATGTACCTGTATATATTTCATATCTCTGAACGTTGTCAGATGTTTTTTCATCAGTGCTGTAACAGTACTGCTCTGTACCGAATCCAGCGGAAGTCCCATTGCAAACAGGCTGTCTGTATACTCTCCAAAAGAATCTCTGTTGAAGAAATTCCCCCAGACACCCAGGATCTGTCCGCTCAGCAGTCCCATGCACACAAGATCTGCCGTATTCCAGAAGGAAACTCTGCTGACTCTGCAAAAAAGTGCCATCGCCAGTGCTCCGCCCAGGATTGCTCCGTATATTGCCATTCCACCACTGCGGATATCACACAGACTTTTCCAGGAATGATCATTAAGCTGTCCCCATGCAAAAGCAAGATAATACAGTCTCGCTCCGATCACACCTCCCAGAAATGCAGCGATTGCAGCACCAAGGCAGCGGTTTGGATCCATCCGCTGTCTCTTTGCTGTCAGAAGTATCACAGCTGTCCCGACAAGCAGGGCTGCCATGATCAGAATCCCATATATTGTGATCTCAAATCCGAAAACAGAGAATGCCCTGTCTTCATATTCAAACAAAAACCCCAGATTCGGAAATCTTACTGTTATCTCCATAAAACACCTTCATTATATGCTCTGTGTTATCAGCTGCCTCATACATTATACATTGAAACGGAACAGGATCACATCGCCATCCTGTACAACGTATTCTTTTCCTTCCATACGTACAAGACCTTTTTCTCTTGCGCCTGCATATGAGCCGCAGTCCAGCAGATCCTGGAAATTCACAACTTCCGCTTTGATAAATCCTCTCTCAAAGTCTGTATGGATCTTGCCGGCAGCCTGTGGTGCCTTGGTTCCGATCTTGATCGTCCATGCACGGGTCTCATCCTCTCCGGATGTCAGGAAACTCATCAGTCCGAGAAGACTGTAGCTTGCTCTTACCAGTTTTTCAAGTCCGGATTCCTTGAGTCCCAGATCTTCGAGGAACATTTTCTTTTCATCGTCATCAAGTTCAGAGATTTCTTCCTCAATCTCTGCACAGATCACGAAAACTTCACTCTTCTGCTCTGCTGCATATTTACGTACGGCCTGTACATGTGCATTGGATTCCCCATCATCTGCAAGGTCATCTTCACTTACGTTTGCTGCATAGATCACCGGCTTCCATGTAAGCAGGTTGTAAGTTCCCATCCAGCCTTCTTCATCCTCTGATTCAAGCTCCATGGTAATCGCCATGTTGCCGTCTTCCAGATGCTTCTTTACTTTCTGAAGGAAATCCAGCTCTTTTGCAGCTTCTTTGTCCATACGTGCTGTCTTGGTCACTTTTGCGATACGACGTTCCAGAATCTCGATATCAGAAAAGATCAGTTCCAGATTGATCGTCTCAATATCTCTCAGTGGATCAATGCTTCCATCTACATGGATGACATTCGGATCTTCAAAACAACGTACTACATGTACGATCGCATCTACTTCACGAATATTTGCCAGGAACTGGTTTCCAAGTCCCTCTCCTTTGGATGCGCCCTTGACAAGACCTGCAATGTCAACAAATTCGATCACGGCCGGTGTCACTTTTTTGGAGTGATAAAAATCTCCCAGAAGTTTCAGTCTCTCATCCGGAACAGTTACCACACCTACATTTGGGTCAATGGTACAGAACGGATAGTTTGCAGATTCCGCTCCGGCTTTTGTCAGTGAATTAAACAATGTACTTTTTCCTACGTTTGGCAGTCCTACGATTCCAAGTTTCATCTCTCTATGGTTCTCCATTTCGTTATTTTGTTAGATTTTGTGCAACTGTTCAATAGTCTTACAGTTACAATTCATACTTATTTTCCATCTTATCACACATATGTTAAAAAGTCTATATCCCCGTCATCCGCAAAACATTGTCTGTTTTGCCTGTTGCTGTTCACTTCGGTTACAGTAACTCCTGCTTTCTGCATGATCAGGCATCTTTCAGAATAAATTTATGTATGATCTCCGCCACTCCATCGTGATTATTGTCATGTTCTGTCACATAATTTCCATATTCCGCAATTCCCGGAAACGCATTGCACATGACTGCACCTACATGAGCTGCTTTCAGCATCTCCACATCATTCTGTGCATCTCCTGCCGCTACTGAATTCTCGATCGGAATCCCCATGTAATCACAGAACCAGCGAACCGCAAAGCCTTTGGAAATTCCTTCCGGAACGATTTCCTGATAACGGTCATTAGAGAAAAAGCTGTGCACTTCCCCCGCATACTGTGAAATGACTTCTCTCTGAAATCTGTCATTTTTTTCGCGATCCTCCGCAGTTGTGATCGCAATCAGCTTGTACGGATCTTCCGGTACCACTTCCTCTGCAGTTTCTACAAGTTTGTATGGCAGACGGTTGGTATCTGCATATTTGTGAAGTTCTTCTGTATCTCTGACTGCAAGGATCTCCGTATCCGAATAACTCTGGATATGCAGGTGTCTTTTTAATGCTTCTCTGATGATCTTTACTGCTGTTTCTTTTGGAAATGTTTTTCCATAAACATTCTTCTCATTATAAGGGTCATAAATCTGCCCCCCGTTAAAACAGATCACATAACAGCCTTCCTTGTCCAGACCGGCTTTTGCAGCGCAGACACGTGCGCTTGCCAGTGGACGCCCCGTGCAGACCACAATCTTGTGTCCGCGTGCCAGTGCCTCATCGATTGCCGCCTGATTTCCCGGTGTCACCTCTTTGTTATCATTCAGTAATGTTCCATCCAGATCTGTAAACAAAATTCTTGTATCAACAGACATTTTATATTCTTCCTCCATTATTCCACGCTGCTGTCCTGTCCACAGCAGATCATTCCAGATAAGTTCGTATTTTTGCTTCGTTTAATCTCTCACCGATGACGATCAGCACATCCTGCCCCACATTGATCGGTTTCAAAGTTGTCTCATGGTGCGTCGCATTCAACTCTAACCATTTTTCCCCGTCTTTCAAAAATCCTTTCATACGAAAAACATCTCCACAGGAAGAATCTTCGAATATCTTCTTTACTGCATTCTTTGCTTTGGACGCATCGATCTTCTCATCCATAAAAAATAATGTCTGAAAGATCTTATCCTGATCTACATACCGTTTCTCATAGTCTTCTGCCACATAACCGGACTCCATGATTTTTTGGTAATCTTTTTCAGTAAACGCTTCCCAGTCTTTGCAGATCACCTCATCTTTCAGAATACGTGAACAACGTATTTCCTGCAATGCACGGTTCAGATGTGTAACAGTGCTCTGAATTTCTTCTTCCGAAGCATTCTGTGCCTTACTCAGAAGCACACAGCCCGCACTGGCAGCTTCTGAAGCCAGTACGTAATCCGCTTCTTTTGAAAGCTTCTCATCCAGTCCTGCGTCCACCACTGTGATCACATTTCCGATCTGGTACCAGCGATCCAGCGGCTCTTCATGAAGCGCATCAAAAAAATCATCCACGTCAAAGATTCCGGACGGCTCGATCAGTACTCTGTCATAGCCACACATTCCCATCGCGATCAGTTTCGTTTTGAAACGCCTTCTGTAGCAGTCTTTGTCGCAGCCGCCTGCTACCATTTCCAGTTCACAGTTCTCGCCTTCCAGTTCCCGGAGCAGCATCATATCTACATTGATCGCGCCGAAATCATTTTCAAGAATGCCGATATTCAGTCCCTGTTTTATCAGATATCCGGCATATTTTTTGATAAATGTGGTCTTTCCGGATCCAAGAAATCCTGTGATCAAATCTACTTTTACCATTGTCTTTTCCCTGTGTCTTTCCTTATACGTTTATATCTTTAATTCTTTTCGCAGATTCTCCGCAAACATGCGGTGTCCTTCTTCTGTAAAATGAACCCCGTCATAAATCGTCGGGATTTCCCATCCACTTGCATCGGTGAAGGCAATTCCCAGACGCTCTGCTGTTTTTTTGTATTCCTTTCCCAGATTACGGGATTCCGTCAGAAGTTCCGGCCGGTCGATCCATTGTCCTTCATGCATCGCCGGCGGTGCGATCAGTCTCAGACGCATCTTTCGGCTGGCAAGTCCGGCCTCTTCCATCATCCTTTTCAGAAAGCGTTCCATTCTTTTTGCCACATCAGCCGCAGTAAAATCCGGATTTTCCAGAAGATCATTTGTTCCAAGCATCACCAGAAGCCAGACCGAATTCGGCCGGCGATGCCAGTCGCGTACCTGCTGACAGGCAAATTTCACGGTACTGACTGTGTGTGGAATGCTCCGTCCATTGACTCCGTGGTTTTCAATTTTCCATTCCGTCTCCTCATCCAGAATTCCCGTCCAGCGGATTTCCTTCGGATATCTTCCTTCCATGCTGTCATGTGGATCATATCCATAAGTATTGGAATCTCCGTAACAGATCATTGTTCCCGGCATAGTTTTTCCTCTTTTCTTTATTTTCATGATATCTTTTTTGTTTTCAGAAAGGTCTGCCTGTTTTCCAGTACAGTACAGCCAAAGCGATCTCCACGACCAGAATCAGCGGAACACCTATATAAAACTTGGGTTTCCGCGTTTTATGATGAAACACAATCATCCCAAGCAATGCTCCAAAACCGCCTCCGATCACTGCCAGTTCCAGAAGTGTTCTCTCCGGTATTCTCCAGGCATGTCTGCGTGCCCGGTTCTTATCTGAACCATACAGAAGAAAGGTAACGATATTAATTCCCGCCAGATAAAAATACAGATAACTCAGCATATTCCGCCTCCTTGTCTCGTGTGCTCAACTAGTTATGTGCAGATTATACACTAATTCTGAAAGAATGGCAAAAAAACAGCCGGGATCCTGATATCATTACCCCAGCTGTCTTCCAAATATTTTTAGTTTTTCCTGACGTTCACGGTAATCGGGCAGTTCCTGCTCCACGATTGCCCAGAAACGTGGTGAATGATTCATTTCTCTGCGGTGCGCAAGTTCATGCACAACCACGTAATCCAGAAGTTCAGGTGGCATCAGGACCAGCTTCCAGTTAAAATTCAGATTGCCTGCTGAACTGCAGCTTCCCCAACGGGTTTTCTGCTCCCGGATGGTAATTCGGTTGTAGGTGACTCCCATCTTTTTCGCAAAATATGCCGTACGTTCCGGAAATACCCGCTTTGCCCGCGCAATGCCCTCACATCGTTCTTCTTCCGTGATGACATGCACATGTTTCCGAGATTCTTCCAGTTTTTGCTGCTGTACAGCGATCCATGTCTCATGATCTTTTACGAATTTTGCGATTCGATATTTTGCGAGACGCAAAGGTGCCCGGACGACCACTCTCCCATCCGGCTTCACCTGAAGCGTTACAGTTTTTCTTGCGGAACGTATCAGTTCATATTCTATCAATGTCTTATCCTCTCTTCGCTGTGCACGTACTGTATATCTATTCAGTCCCGTGTCATGAGCATCAGCAGTGTTCCGGAATCAAATTCCACAACTGCAGTTTCATCCACGATCTCATTGCTGACAGTCAGTCCACTGTCTGCTACTCTCAGATGATACCCGTTCAGCGGATATTTGAATCCGCGCAGCGTCAGCCCCGTCAGATCCCCTTCAAGCGAAAAGAAAGAAACATATTTTCCAAACTGCTCTGCCTTCTTAAGAACCGTATGCTTTTCAATGAGCTTCATATAATTCCACTGATCGATCAGCGTAATATCGGCTCCTCTGTTCTTTCCGTGTACTAGCAAACCAAAATTTGCCATCAGATGGTCGATCCGTTTCCCGGTTGCTCCCAGGATTGTGATTTTCTCTGCTCCATGGTCAATGGCAAAATTCACCGCTGACTGTGTGTCTGAATCATCTTTTTCCGGCTTCAGACGCACAACTTCCGTCTCTGTCAGTGTTTCCAGATAGTTTGCTCCCTCTGCAGAGAGGCTGTCAAAATCTCCCACTGCCACTTCCGGCATCCATTCTGTTCCCTCAAAGAACTCTACCCCTCTGTCTGCTGCCATAAGACACACCTGTTCTGTTTTATTTTTTCTTAAAAAATCGAGGGCAAAATCTCTCTGGATATTGCCCCCGCTTACGATGATCACATCTTTCATGCTTTTCCTCAATCAATCTCTGATTTAATCTCATCCATCTTTTTCATAATATCCCGGACATTTGTTTCCAGATCACCCTTGAATACATAAGAACCTGCAACCAGAAGATTGGCACCGGCTTTCATAACAGTTTCCATGGTGTCACCATTAATTCCACCATCTACCTGTATGTCCACATCCAGATTTTCTTTGTCGATCAGTTCTTTCAGTTCTTCAATCTTCTCCGTACATTCCGGAATATATTTCTGTCCGCCGAATCCCGGCTGAACAGTCATGATAAGAACCATATCCACATCTTCGAGAAGATGGCTGATATCATTCACCGGTGTCGCCGGTTTGATAGAAACACCGACTTTTACACCGGCATCTTTAATCAGCTCAATTGCTCTCTCCAGATCCTCACATGCCTCTGCATGTACAGTAATCGAGTCTGCACCACAATCGACAAAATCCTGAATATAGCGTTCCGGTGCAGATACCATCAGATGCACATCAAAAAACATTTTGGATTCTTTACGAATGGAACGGATCACCGGCATTCCAAAAGAAATGCTTGGTACAAAATCTCCATCCATGACATCAATGTGAAGCCATTCGACTCCAGCTTTTTCCAAAGTCTGAATCTGTTCGCCCAGGCGGTTAAAATCCGCCGACAAAATTGAGGGGCACAATCGATATTCCATTTAATATCTCCTTTTCTCTTTCAATTCTTCGTATAAACTAAGATAATCTTCATAACGGATCCTGCTGATCTCGCCATTTTCCAGTGCTTCTTTTACATGGCAGCCCGGTTCATGAATGTGTCTGCATCCCTGAAATCTGCATGCATCCTCATATTTCCGAAATTCCGGAAAATAATCTTTGAGCTCCTGCTCTTCCATATCTGTCAGATACAGGGAAGAAAATCCAGGCGTATCCATAAGAAATGTATCTTTTCCTACCGGAATCACCTGTGAATGACGTGTTGTATGACGACCGCGTTTGAGCTTTCTGCTGATCTCTCCGGTCTCCATCTGCACTTCACCCTGCAGAAGATTGGTCAGGGACGATTTCCCGACTCCGGAGGGACCTGCCACAACCGTTGTCTTACCCTGGAGAATCTCATGAATCTCATCCAGTCCTTCTTTTTCCAGTGCACTGGAAAGAATCACCTGATATCCACAGTTTCGATAAGTTTCATAAAGTGCTGTTGTCTCTTCCTCCGCAGCCAGATCTTTTTTGTTAAAACAGATCACTGCCGGAACCGCTGCCTGCTCCATCATGATCAGAAAACGATCCAACAACATAAAATTAGGTTTTGGGCTTTCCAGTGCAAAGATCACAAATGCCTGATCGACATTGGCAACTGCCGGTCTGATCAGTTCGTTCTTCCTTGGAAGAATGCTGATCAGATTTCCGGTCTGTTCCTGTTCATCCAGTACCGTGATTTCCACATTGTCACCCACCAGAGGCTTCTGCTTGTCTTTGCGGAAGATTCCCTTTGCCTTGCACTCATACAGACGGTCATCTTCTCCATACACATAGTAGAAACCTGCAATTCCTTTTATGATTTTTCCCTGCATGTATTATTCTACCTTCTGGAATGTGATCGGATACTGTCCCAGCTGCTGGTACTGTCCGTCGATCACCTCAGATACATACAGTGTACCCTCACTGACACCCGGTGCTCCTGTGATATCCAGCGTATATGGGAATGTGATCTTCTCTCCATCCACTACTTTGCTGGATTTTGTCTCACCATTCACATCCTGGATCAGTTCCAGACGGATCTCTCCACCCTGGTATCCAGTTGGTGTGTTCAGCGTCTGTGTACATTTCCATACTTCTCCATTTGCTGCTGCCGCACTCTGATCTGCAGTATCCGTGCTCTGTGCTGATACATCCTCTGAAGAAGTATCTTCTGTAGACGGAGCCTGGTCTCCGCTGCTTACCACGATTGTGATCGGCTGATCCGGATCAGCTGCTTCATCTGCTTCCGGGCTCTGAGAGATAACTTCTCCCGCTGCCACTTCTGTACTCTGTTCTTCTGTTACCTGAATATCCAGCCATTTGCCAAGTGTTGTGATCGCATCATTCTTTGTCATGCCCACTACGCTTGGAACATATACGCTGTTTCCATAGTCCAGTCCACGGCTGACTACCAGTGTTACTTCATCACCGGATGATACACTGCTTCCTGCTTCTGGTGTAACAGAATCTACATATCCAGGATTTACCAGCGGATAGCCAGTTCCGTCATCTTCGCTGTATTCCTTCTGTACCGTTACTGTCAGGCCGAGGTCTTCCAGTGTCTGCTGTGCATCTACGCCAGTCTCACCGGTTACATCCGGCATTGTAACTGTCTGCTGTCCCTTGCTGATATAATATTTCAAAGTTGTATACTGTTCTACTTTTGTTCCTGCCGGAATGTCCTGAGAAGAAATACGGCCTTTTTCCTGTGTAGAGTCTTCCTCTCCAACCATCTGCTTGCCAAGCTTTTCTTCTTCAAGAAGTGCAGAAGCTTCTTCTTCTGTCTTTCCTACCAGATTCGGAACAGTTACCATACCATTTTCATCCGCTGCAGTATCTGTACTCTGTGTCTGTTCTTTCTGCGTATCTGTCTGTTCTTCACTTCCGATGATACCGGCAGCTTTTCCGATAAAGAAGATCGCCACCACAAGGACAACTGCACCTGCAAGCAGAGCCAGGATCGTTACCGCACTGCCACCGGAGGATTTATGTTTCTTATTCTTGCTTCTGGAACGTCTCTCTTCATGACGGCGGTCATCGTCATCCTCGTAATCCTCATAACCATAGTCACTGTCTTCATAATCGTCATCATAAACTTCTTCTTCCAGATCCGCAACTTCCGGTGCGTACTGCTGTGTGCCACGGTTCTTCGGAGTATGTTTGATCTCTCCAAGCTCTTCATCTGAAATAACAACCGTCTTTGCCTCATTGTCTACGGAAGACAGTTTTACAAAGTTCCCCTGTGGATCGATCAGAGAATGTTTCAGATCTGCGATCACATCCTCCATCTTTTCATAGCGGCGGTTCACACTCTTCTGTGTACATTTCAGTATGATCTGTTCCAGACTGTATGGAAGTTCCTCTGTATACACACTTGGCGGAACCATTTCTTCCTGCAGATGTTTGATCGCAATTGCAACTGTTGTATCCCCGTCAAACGGAACACGTCCTGTGACCATTTCGTATAATGTGATACCAAGAGAATAAATATCGCTTTTTTCATCGCTGTATCCGCCACGTACCTGTTCTGGAGAGCTGTAATGCACAGATCCCATCACATTGGAACTGATGGTATTGGAGGATGCCGCTCTGGCAATACCAAAGTCTGTAACTTTTACCTTACCATCTGTTGAAATGATGATATTCTGTGGTTTTACATCACGATGAACGATTCCATGATTGTGAGCTGCTTCCAGTCCCATGGAAACCTGGATTGCGATGCTTGTTGCTTCTTTAATAGATAATTTGCCCTTCTTTGCAATATATTCTTTGAGTGTGATTCCCTCGATCAGCTCCATGACGATGTAATATACGCCTTCGTCATCACCGACATCAAATACATTGACAATATTCGGATGTGTCAGTCCTGCCGCCGCCTGGGCCTCACTGCGGAATTTGCGGATAAACGTGGTATCCTCTCTGAATTCCGGTTTTAATACTTTTACTGCCACAAAACGATTCAGCTTGTGGTCCTTTGCCTTATACACATCGGCCATTCCGCCGGTGCCTATCTTACCTAATATTTCATAGCGTTCCGCTATGGTCATTCCCGTCTTTAACATTTTTCTACCTCGTTCGTGAATGGTTCTACCAGTATGACTGCTATGTTGTCCTTACCACCGTTGTCATTTGCCTCGCGGAGGAGTCTCTCGCCTTTTTTCGGCAGTTCCTCTGTCTGGTCCAGTATGATCTCTTCGATCTTACTGTCCTCTACCATATTGCTCAGACCATCGGAACACATAAGAATCGTACTGTCCGGTTCCAGTTTCAGGTCAAAAAAGTCAATATCTACGGTTCTTTCGGCACCAAGTGCTCTTGTAATGATGTTCTTATCCGGATGGTTTCTTGCTTCTTCCGGACGAATCTCTCCCATACGTACCATCTCCTGAACCAGAGAATGGTCTTTTGTCACCTGACGGATCTGTCCCTGCACTATGTACAGACGGCTGTCACCAACATTTGCCACATATGCATAATGTCCGACGACCGTGCATACGACCATAGTCGTACCCATCCCTCTCAGATGTTCTTCCCGCCTGGAGCGATCCAGAATCTCTGTATTTGCAGTCTCAATGGCATGACGAATCACCTTGATAGGGTTGAAATCCGCATCCCTCCGAATCTCGTCCACCAAGGTCTGAACTGCATGTGAGGATGCATAATCCCCCGCATTATGTCCGCCCATTCCATCAGCAACGACAAACAGATTCGGGAGATTTCCTACCGGGTTTTCGGAAACGAACACATAATCCTGGTTCATTTTCCGCTTCTGCCCTACATCCGTAGCTGAATATACCCTCATGTCACTTCTCACTTTCTGTTTTTTCCATATATCTTTTTCTTAACTGCCCACAGGCACCGTCAATATCGCTGCCCATTTCCCTTCTAATAGTACCATTAATTCCGCATTTTTCAAGATTTATTTTGAAATTCTCCACTGCCTGACGGGTAGAACGTACAAAGGAACGCTCTCTTACCGGATTCACCGGAATGAGATTCACATGACAGTTCAGTCCTTTCAGACGACCGGCAAGTTCCTCGGCATTTTCTTTACTGTCATTCACTCCAGCTACAAGACTGTATTCAAAAGTAATCCTTCTGCCGGTCTTGTCAAAATAATTCCGACATGCGGCCAGCAGCTCCTCCACAGAATATTTGTTGGCGATCGGCATAAGCTCACGTCTTTTTTCATCATTTGGCGCATGCAGGGAAACTGCCAGCGTCATCTGAAGTTTTTCTTCTGCAAGCTCATAGATCTTCGGGACCAGTCCGCAGGTAGATACCGTCAGATTTCTCTGACTGATATGGATTCCGCCTTCTTCTGTAAGAATATGGATAAATCTCAAAAGATTATCATAATTATCCAGCGGCTCACCGGTTCCCATGACTACCACATTGGAGATACGCTCTCCGATGGAAGTCTGTATACGGTAAATCTGATCCAGCATTTCTGACGGAAGCAGATTTCTGGTCAGGCCTCCGATCGTAGAAGCACAAAAACGACATCCCATACGACATCCGGCCTGTGAAGAGATACAGACGGAATTTCCATATTTATATCTCATGAGTACGCTCTCGATCACATTCCCATCAGAAAGACGGAACAGATACTTTCTGGTTCCGTCTGTTTTGGAAATCTGCACATCCAGCGTTTCCAGAGCTGTGATCGGGTAATCACTCAGCTTCTGTTTCAGGCTTTTGGGAAGATTCACCATCTCCTCATAAGAAGTCACCAGATGCTCGTGCAGCCAGCTGTAGATCTGCTTTGCGCGAAACGGCTTTTCCCCGATCTGTACCATAAGCTCTTTCAGCTCATCTATTGTCATTGATTTAATATCTGTCATAATCATTTCCTTCTGAATTTTGCAATAAAGAATCCATCTGTACCATGCACACCCGGAAGCAGCTGCAGGTAACCAAGCCCTGTTGTTTCTGAACGAAGTTCTTCCGGAACAAATTCATCAATGCTTTCCAGTTTGAACGGATGGTTGTTCATAAACCACATCATATTTTCTTCATTTTCTTCTTTTGCAATAGTACAGGTACTGAAAACCAGCACTCCACGTGGCTTCACATATTCTGCTGCTTTATCCAGGATCATCCTCTGAAGGATCACCAGTTCCTCTTCTTTCTGAGCTGTGGAACGATATTTGATTTCCGGTTTCTTTCCAATGACACCATATCCGGAACAGGGGACATCTGCCAGAACGATATCTGCCCCACACTCTGATTCCACATCAAAAATCGTTGCATCCTGCACTTTCGCCTGCACATTGATCGAACCGGTCCTTCGGATATTCTCTTCTATAAGGTTTACTTTGTACTGGCTGACATCTCTGGCATCTACTGTACCATACCCTTCCATCTTGTCACCCATATGAAGGCTTTTGCCGCCCGGTGCCGCACAGACATCGATCACATAATCCCCTTTTTGCGGATTGGCGATTTCTGCCACAAGCATGGAACTGACATCCTGTACCACGATCTTTCCCTGAATAAACGCATCCAGTGCCAGAATGTGGTTGTATCCTGAAATCTTTTTGGCATAAGGAAGGTACGGTGCCTGTTCTACCCTGACTCCCTGGCTTTTCAGGCTGTCACAGATCTTGTCCACAGAATTCAGGTATGTACGGCAACGTACTGTTACCGGTTTTTCCTCCAGAAAATCTGCAAGCATTTTTTCGGTCGTTTCTTCGCCATAGGCATCCAGCCAGCGTGTCACCAGTTCTTCCGGCATAGAATAACGGACAGACAGATAACGGACAAGATTCTCTTCTCTGGAAGGATATTCCAGATCGTCAAGCTGTCTGGCAACCGTGCGGAGCACTCCGTTTACAAAAGGTTTCAGATTATAAAATCCTTTTTTCTGTGCCAGTTTGACAGCTTCGTTGCAGACGGCACTGTCCGGCACACGATCCATAAATTTCAGCTGATACACAGCACTTCTCATAATCTCACGGATCGCCGGCTTCATCTTGTCCACCGGTGTTTTTGAAAATGAATTAATAATATAGTCGATCAGGATACGATATTCCAGTGTTCCCTCACAGACTCTTGTAACAAACGCACGTTCCTGTTTGGGAAGAAACTGATATTTTGATAAAGCATTTCTGATCGCAATATGACTGTGTTCCCCCTCTTCTTCAATCTGAAGAAGGATTTCCAGTATCATCTCTCTTGTATTGATTCCATTAGTCATCTCGTCGTCTTCCTCCTGCAAGGATCAAAAGTCTCAGAAGCTGCAGAACAGAAGCTGCCAGGGCAGCTACGTATGTCATCGCAGCCGCTGTCAGGACCTTTCTGGCTCCTTTTGTCTCATCTGCTCCGAGTATTCCTGTGCTCTGCAGCATTTTCAGAGCTCTGGAAGATGCATTGATCTCAACCGGAAGTGTTACAAGCTGAAACAGTACTGCAAGCGAAAACAGTACGATGCCTGCCGTCACCAGCGGACGGATGCCTGCCACAAGACCTACCAGAAACAACGGCCAGGACAGGGAACTGCCAAAATTGGCAATCGGAACGATCGCACTGCGAAATTCCAGTGGTGCATAACCAATCGCATGCTGAATAGCATGTCCGCACTCATGCGCTGCTACTCCAACAGCCGCAAGAGATGTCTGTCCATAGATATCTTCTGAAAGACTGACTGTTTTGGTTCTCGGATCGTAATGATCTGTCAGGCTTCCGGAAATTGCTCTTACACTCACGTCCGTAATTCCGGCTGCCTGCAGAATTCTTCTGGCTGTTTCCTCGCCGGTAAGTCCGGATGCACTTCTGATTCTCCGATAATAAGAAAACGTACTTTTCAGTCTGCTTGAAGCTGCCAGAGACAGAAGCATTCCTATGATCAGCAGCATATAAGTCCAGTCAAATCCGTAGTATCCATAACCATATCCGTACATCCGCATCACTCCTTATGATCTTTCAGCATCGTTCCTGCAGTTACCTGATATCCACGGAGGAACGCATCGGTCTCCATCCGTTTTTTGCCTTCCAGCTGTACTTCTTTGAGTACCAGTGTGCCGGTTCCGCACGCTACATGAATGCCGGCTTTATCCACATGGATAACCGTTCCCGGGGCCTCTTTTCCACATATTTCCTCTTCTGCTGCACATTTCCATACCTTTAATGTTTTTCCATTCAGGAAGGTATATGCACTCGGCCACGGATTCAGTCCACGTACCAGTCGTTCCAGCTCCACTGCACTTCTGGAAAAATCCATCAGCCCCATTTTTTTGCTGATCATCGCGGCATACGGTGTCGGACTTTCTTCCGGCTGTTTTGTATATACAGCAGTTCCGTCTACAATAGAAGGAATCGTTTTGATCAGAAGAGCGGCTCCTTCCTCTGCAAGTTTGTCAAAAAGACTTCCGCCTGTCTCATCCTCGGCAAGTGGTACGACTGCCTGAGAGATCATATCTCCGGTATCCAGTCCCACTCCCATTTTCATGATCGTCACACCGGATTCTTTTTCACCATCGATCACCGCCTGCTGGATCGGTGCAGCACCTCTGTATTTCGGCAAAAGAGATGCATGAATATTCAGGCATCCATATTTTGGCATATCCAGGATCATTTTTGGTATGATCTGCCCAAAAGCAGCTACCACGATCATATCCGGTTCCATTTTCTGCAGCAGTTCCACAAATTCCGGATCACGCACTTTCAATGGCTGATAAACCGGAATCTCATGTTTCAAAGCTTCTTCTTTGACCGGTGTCGGCAGAAGTGTCTTGCCTCTTCCCTTTGGTTTGTCCGGCTGTGTTACCACCGCAGCCACTTCATATCCGTTCTCTACAAGTGCTGCGAGCGGCGGCACTGCAAAATCCGGAGTTCCCATATAAACAATTTTCATATAGTAATCTGTTCCTCTTTTCTCCCGTTATTCCGGGTAACCTTTATTTTATTTCAGTCTTCTTCATCGTAACTGGTTCTGTGAAGTTCTCCCTCGACCAGATCTGTATACATCTTTCCATCAAGATGATCGATCTCATGGCAGAACGCACGGGCAAGAAGCTCCGTTCCCTCATAGATCACTTCATTCATATCCTCATCCATCGCTCTGACTTTTACATAATTCGGTCTGGTCACCTGTCCTGCCATTCCCGGTACACTCAGACAGCCTTCATCACCTGTCTGTTCTCCGGAAGTCTCCAGAATCTCCGGATTGATCAGCACGATCGGGCCTTCTCCTACATCGATGACTACAATACGTTTCAGGATACCGACCTGCGGTGCTGCCAGACCAACTCCCATTGCCTCATACATTGTATCCAGCATATCATCGATCAGTGTCACGATCTTTGGGGTTACTTCTTTTACCGGTTTGCTGATTTTTCTCAGTACCGGATCTTCTTCTGTACGAATTACTCTGATTGCCATTTTTCTTCCTCTTTTCTTTGTCTTATGTATATATAGTACAATATGTATTATAGTACTATATAAATACCTACGGATTGTTCCGCAGTAAACTGCTTTCACAATCCTACAAATATTCGAAATCCGCAAATTTACTACGTAAATTGCTACTTTCTCATATTTGGCGGGGTCCAAGTTCAAAAGCCTTATCGTGCAAGCACGAACAGCTTTTTGAACTTTTCCCCCTTGGTATTTATATATAGTCAAATTGAATATATAATTTCCGGAAACCGGAATTTACTTCAATGTATTTCTCTGTTTTGTTTTTTATATCCTGCAGCACATGACCATCCTGGTGTTTCAGGTAAAGGACTTTACGGTAGATATCATTGACTTTTCCCACAGTAGCATAAGCGGGTCCGATCACATGAATCCTGTATTTCGCGCTGATTCTCTCCACGAACTTTGCCAGATATTCCATTCCCTGATCAAGAAGCTCTTCATTTTCCCCGGATGCCAGGACCGAAAGCATATGTGCTGCCGGTGGATAATCCATCAGCACACGGTACGACATTTCTTCCTGATAAAACGCTTCATAATCCTGTCTGGCCGCTGCCTGAATACTGTAATGCTCCGGATGATAGCTCTGAATGATCGCCTCTCCCGGTCTGCGTCCTCTGCCAGAACGCCCGACTGCCTGCGTCAGAAGCTGAAATGTCCGTTCTGCACAGCAATAATCGGCTGCATTCAGCGAAAGATCTGCTGCCACAGCTCCGACCAGTGTCACATCCGGAAAGTCATGTCCTTTGACGATCATCTGCGTACCGACCAGAATATCTGCCTCATGCGCCGCAAAAGAAGACAGGATTTTTTCGTAACTGCCTTTTGTCCTGGTGGTATCATAATCCATCCGGAGAATTCTTGCCTTCGGAAATGTTTTGCGAAGGATCTGCTCGATCTGCTGTGTTCCGGCCTTAAATCCACCGATATACGGAGAACCGCAGGACGGACATTTCTCTACTCTCGGTCTTTCATAACCGCAGTAGTGACATACGAGCCTGCCATTGTTATGTTCCGTCAGTGCCACATCACAATGTGGACATTTCATCGCCGTTCCACAGGAACGACAGGAAACAAAGCCTGCATAACCCCTTCTGTTCAGAAACAGTACCGACTGTTCTCCCCGCTCCAGCCTCTTTTCGACAGCATCTTTCAGTTTTCTGCTGAGCACAGAGCGGTTCCCGGCTTTGAGTTCCTCTCTGAGATCCACAACAGAAACCTCCGGAAGCGGACGGTCTGCAAAACGCGCATTTAGTTTTACAAGAAGATATTCTCCCTGCACTGCTCTGGTATAAGCTTCAAGAGATGGTGTTGCCGATCCCAGTACGACCTTTGCATGCTCCATCTTTGCCCGGTAAAGAGCCGTCTCTCTGGCATGGTATCTGGGACTGTTCTCACTTTTGTAAGTCTGTTCATGTTCCTCATCAATAATGATCAGGCCCAGTCTGGAAAAAGGTGTAAAAAGAGCAGAACGCGGTCCCACCATGATCTGGATCTCGCCGCGTTTGGCTCTTTTGAACTGATCATATCGTTCTCCTGCGGAAAGTCGGGAATTCAGAACTGACACTTTGTCTCCGAACCATCCGTAAAATCTGCGAACAGTCTGATACGTCAATGCAATCTCAGGAATCAGAACGATTGCCTGCCTGCCCTCATCGATCACCTGCTGTATCAGTTTCATATAGACCTGCGTCTTACCGCTTCCGGTCACACCATGGATCAGCACCGGCCGCGGTGTTTCTTTTTTCCATTCTTCTGTAATCTGTGCAAAAGCCGCCTGCTGTACTTCTGTAAGTACCGGCAGGCTCTCTCTCGGGATTGCTGCACCGTCTACCGCCATACGATAAACCTCATCCTGGGTCACCCGGATGATTCCCTGGTCCAAAAGCGGCCGTATCACAGAAGTTGTCATTCCAAGCTCTCTGGATGCCCTGGTATAATCCAGTTTTTTTTCATCGGCAAGGGCCCGGAGCAGACGTGCTCTTGCCTTGCATCTGCTGCTCTCCAGCTCTTCTGCCAGCTTGTGTGCGTCCTCCTGGCTGATATTCAGAACTACATATCGTTTTTCTTTTGCCTTGACTTTTTCCCGTACAGGAAGCACTGTTTTCAGCGCCTGCACCATTGTAGAACCATACTGGTTCTTCATCCAGGCCGCCAGTGTGATCAGCCTCGCTTCTGTCGTTTCCTCACTGTTGCAGATACCACGGAGTGCCTTCATCCTGGCTGTGTCAAATACGGGCTTATCCGAAAGGCCGATCACATATCCCTTTCTTTCATGATTACCGTTTCCAAAAGGAATGGTGACCACCATTCCCACCTGGATCTCCTGTTCCAGTTCTTCCGGAACTTTATATTGAAAACTGCGGTCAAGTTTTTCGTGGGATATATCCACAATGATATCTGCATACATCATTATTTATCTGCTCTTTCTTTATCCTCCTGAAGAATCTCTGCAATCAGAACTCTTTCATCCATAGGATATTTTTTTCCTTTGATCTCCTGGTAATCCTCATGTCCTTTACCAGCCAGAACAATGATATCTCCCGGTTCTCCATGATGGATCGCATAAGCGATTGCTTCCTTACGGTCACAGATCTCCACATATTTTCCATTTGTTTTTGAAATTCCGATTTTGATATCATCAATGATATCCTGCGGCTCTTCAAATCTCGGATTATCGGATGTAATGATCGTCAGATCTGCCAGTCGTCCGGAAACCTCACCCATTTCATAACGACGGGATTTTGCACGGTTTCCTCCGCATCCGAACAGGCATACCAGACGATGCGGATGATATTCCTGCAAAGTAGTAAGCAGGCTTTCCAGTGCCATCGCATTGTGTGCATAATCAATCATCAATGTAAATTCATCAGACACCTTGATCATCTCAATACGTCCTTTGACCCTTGCCACTTTCAGAGCTTTGATGATATTTTCCTGCGATACTTTGAAATGGCGGCAGATTGCAATTGCTGTCAGTGAATTGTAAATGCTGAATTTTCCGGGAATATCAATCTCTACCGGAAATTCCATCAGACCTTTTAACTGATAGGAAATTCCAAGATAGCCTTTGCCGCCAACCATATGCGCATCTTCTGCACGCAGATCAGCTTCCGGTGAAAATCCATAAGTTTCAAGCTGACAGGTATGACCTTCAATAATCCTCTCAAAATGTTCATCATCTCTGTTGACGATCCCTACACGGCACTGACGCAGCAGCATAGATTTACATCTGAGATAATCATCAAAATCTTTATGCTCATTCGGTCCGATATGGTCTGGTTCGATATTGGTAAAGATACCATAATCAAACACAAATCCCTGTGTACGGTGCAGCATCAGTCCCTGCGAAGAGACCTCCATAACTACACAGTCACAGCCTGCGTCCACCATCCTGCGGAAGTACTCCTGTACCAGATAGGATTCCGGTGTCGTGTTGCATGCCGGAATGGATTCTTCTCCGATGATCGCCTCAATGGTTCCGATCAGTCCGACTTTGTATCCGGCATTTTCCAGAATAGACTTTACCATATAGGTTGTAGTTGTTTTGCCTTTGGTTCCGGTAATTCCGATTGTTTTCAGTTTTTCCGCCGGATGTCCAAAATATGCAGCAGAAATGAATGCCATCGCATAACGACTGTCTGCCACTTTGATCACAGTTACATCTTCCGGTGCTTCCACCTCTTCTTCCACGATCAGTGTCTTCGCGCCTTTTTCGATAACATCCGGTACAAATTTGTGTCCATCTGCTACCGCACCGCGGATACAGATAAACAGAGAGTTTTCTTTTACTTTGCGGGAGTCATATACAACGGTACTGACTTCCTGATCTGTACTGCCCTGACAGCAGCTATATTCCAAACCTTCCAATAGTGCTGATACTTTCATTTTTTCCTCCTCTGCCTCGGGATCAGACTGCTGTATGCAGTCATTGATATACTCCATTACAGAATATCACAAACAGAATGTCTTTTCAATGTTTGGAAAATGGTCAATTCTATTGATAACTGTCGATTTTTGAAATATCTTGTTGAATCATATCTTGCCATCTCCGGAAACTGGCTGTATAATAGGAAAGTAAAACATAACTGTTCACAGTAACAGCAAAAAACAGGGGAGCTGGCTGAAGCCGGCTGAGAGGAAACTGACTGGTTTCGACCCTTAACCTGATTTGGATAATGCCAACGTAGGGAACATACCGAATGCAATGATTGAAGAAGGTACCCTTGCGGTGCCTTCTTTTTTGTTATTCAACATCCGCAAAGTTCTGCGGATGGCAGATCCTGCAGGTAGAACAGGAGGTCCACTGAAAATGAACACAAAAGAAACTACATCAACACAGAAGCTTGCCATCGCAGGAGTGCTGACTGCGGCTGCTGTAGCCGGCAGTATGATCAGTGTTCCGGTTGCCGGAAGCAAATGTGCCCCGGTACAGCATATGGTCAATGTCTTTGCTGCCGTTATGCTCGGTCCGTGGTGGGGCATCGGAATTGCATTCTGCGCAAGCCTGATCCGTAACCTGTTTGGGATCGGCAGTCTTCTGGCATTTCCGGGAAGTATGGTCGGTGCATTGTGCTGCGGTCTTGTTTTTCGCTTCACCCACCGCTTAAGCCTTACCTGTGTCGCAGAAGCACTGGGAACCGGAATTCTCGGCGGTCTTGCTGCTTATCCGGTGGCCAGACTCCTTATGGGACTGGCACCTGCCGGATTCACAGTATATATGCTTCCATTTTTTATCTCAACTTTCACAGGAAGTGTCCTGGCCTTTATCCTGCTTCGCGTTTTTGAAAAAAGCCAGGTACTTTTTACTGCCAGGAGATAGCTTATGCCACACAACAATAATATAGAAGAAATTTCTCTTTATATTCATCAGCACACACCCAGAATCCACTGTCTTACCAACCCGGTGACCATGCAGGATGTCGCCAATATTCTTCTTGCCGCCGGTGGCAGTGCCGTCATGGGACAGAACAAAGAAGAAGCGGCAGAGATCACTTCCTTCTGCCAGGGAACGCTTCTCAATACCGGAGTCCCGGACACTGACAAAATACAGGCCTGCATCTCTGCCGGCCAGAAGGCCGAAGAACTCGGTCATCCGATCGTACTCGATCCGGTTGGTGTCGGTGCCAGTGCTTTTCGCAAAAAGGAACTGCAGAAGCTTCTTAACGCTGTACACCCTACAGCAATCCGCTGCAACCAGGAAGAAGCCGTTGTTCTGTGCTCCTTTCTTTCCGATACTGCATCTCCACAACTGCATGGCGGTGTAGAAAGTGCCCTGCTCATGACAGATGAAGCAGTCTGTCAGACAGCCTTAAAAACCGCCCGGCTTTATAACTGTACAGTTCTGATCACGGGCAGACGTGATGTGGTATCCGATGGAAAAAGAACGCAGATCCTGACCGGAGGTGACTCCAGGATCCGCAGGATCACCGGAGGCGGATGCATGCTTTCTGCTCTATGCGCACTGTTTCTCTGTACAGATATTTCTGCTTTTGATGCAGTCTGCGCAGCCGGCCATCTCTGGCGGGATGTTGCCTTTGAAGCAGGAAGGCGAACAGATCTGTGCCACTCCGGTATCGGAAGTTTCCATGTACATCTGTTTGATGTGCTGGAAGAAAAAATTTTCAGATCACAACAGGAGACTCCCTTATGAACATAACACCTGAACAACTGAAACTGTATGCTGTCACTGATCGAAGCTGGCTTAATCCCGGCGAAACACTTGCCGGAGTTACGGAAGAACTTCTCCGCTCAGGTGTCAGCTGTGTTCAGCTTCGAGAAAAAAACATTTCTGATGAAGAAATTCTTCAGGAGGCCAAACTATTAAAACAACTATGCGAACGTTATCACGTCCCACTCATCATCAATGACCGCCCAGATCTTGCTCTTAAAGTCGGTGCTTCCGGGGTCCATGTCGGTCTCTCCGATATGGGAATCCAAAAAGCCAGACAACTGCTCGGAAAAGACTTCATCATCGGTGGAAGTGCCCACAATGTAGCAGAAGCACTTGCTGCGCAGGAAGCCGGAGCAGATTATATCGGCTGCGGTGCGGTCTTTGGCAGTACGACCAAAACCAATGTTACCCAGCTTCCACTTGAAACTCTGAAAGCAATCTGCCAGGCCGTGACGATTCCGGTCGTTGCGATCGGCGGTATCACTTCTGACAATCTCCCGCTCCTTTCCGGAAGCGGAGTTGCCGGTGCAGCTGTAATCAGCGGACTTTTTAAGCCAACGGACAAAGCTGCTGCTGTCAGACGATTTCTGGAACAGCTGAAGAAACTGTAACCTCAGATAAAACCAAAATAAGAAAAGGATAAAAACATCATGAAAACTGTATTAACCATTGCCGGAAGTGACTGCAGCGGTGGTGCAGGCGTACAGGCCGACATCAAAACGATGATCATGAACGGTGTCTATGCCATGAGTGCGATCACAGCTCTGACTGCCCAGAATACGAACGGTGTATACGGCATTCAGGAAGCATCTCCTGAATTTCTCGACAATCAGCTGGACTGTATCTTCACGGATATCTTTCCGGATGCGGTAAAGATCGGCATGCTCTCCTCTTCTGAGATCATGCGTCATGTTGCCGCCAGACTGCGTCAGTACGAAGCCCGCCATATCGTACTGGATCCTGTCATGGTCTCTACCAGCGGACATCGTCTGATGGACAAAAATGCAGAAGAGACTCTTCAGAAAGAACTTTTTCCACTTGCCGAGATCATTACCCCAAATATTCCGGAGGCTGAAGCACTTACCGGAATAAAGATCACCGATGCAGTCTCCATGGAACAGGCAGCCAGAATGCTCCATGAAAACTTCCATATTTCTGTTCTTTTAAAAGGCGGCCACCGTATCAACGATGCAAACGACCTCCTTTATACGGAAGGACAGGGAATCTGGATGCATGGCGAACGCATTGATAATCCAAACACCCATGGTACCGGATGCACACTCTCCAGTGCCATTGCTTCTAACCTTGCCAAGGGATTTTCACTGGAAGATTCTGTACGCCGTGCTAAACAGTATCTGACCGATGCACTGAAAGCGCAGATGGATCTCGGGCACGGTTCCGGTCCTCTTGATCACACACTTGGACGGTTCCAGTAAAAACATCTTTAAATACATTACACGATAAGGAGAATACAGATTATGACAACTTATACAACACAGATGGATGCAGCCCGCAAAGGCATCGTAACCCCACAGATCAAAACCGTTGCAGAAAAAGAGCATATGCCAGTAGAAAAAATGATGCAGCTCGTTGCAGAAGGCAAAGTAGCGATCTGTGCCAACAAACATCATACCAGCCTGAATCCGGAAGGTGTCGGAAGCATGCTGCGCACCAAGATCAATGTCAACCTTGGAGTATCCAGAGACTGCAAAGATTATGATATTGAAATGCAAAAAGTCATGAAAGCTGTAGACCTCGGTGCCGAAGCGATCATGGACCTTTCCAGCCACGGCAACACTCAGCCGTTCCGTCAGAAACTCACCCATGAATGTCCGGCAATGATCGGAACCGTTCCGGTATATGACAGTGTCATCCACTATCAGCGAGATCTCTCTGAACTGACAGCAAAAGATTTCATTGACGTGATCCGTCTGCACGCAGAAGATGGTGTGGACTTTGTCACTCTTCACTGCGGAATCACCCGCAAGACCATTGAACAGATCAAAAAGCACAAACGTAAAATGAACATCGTAAGCCGTGGAGGAAGCCTTGTGTTTGCATGGATGAGTATGACCGGTGAGGAAAACCCGTTCTATGAATACTTTGATGAGATCCTCGATATCTGTGAAGAACATGACGTTACGATCTCCCTCGGGGATGCCTGCCGTCCGGGATGCCTTGCTGACGCTACTGACGTCTGCCAGATTGAAGAACTCGTCCGTCTTGGTGAGCTTACCAAACGTGCATGGGATCACAACGTGCAGGTTATGGTCGAAGGACCGGGACACGTACCGCTTGACCAGGTTGCCGCTAATATGAAAGTACAGCAGACTATCTGCATGGGAGCTCCGTTCTATGTACTTGGACCTCTCGTTACTGATATCGCACCTGGATATGACCACATCACAGCAGCGATCGGTGGTGCTGTTGCAGCCATGAACGGAGCAGCCTTCCTCTGCTATGTAACACCGGCTGAACATCTGGCACTTCCAAATGTTGATGACGTAAAACAGGGAATCATCGCTTCCAAGATTGCAGCTCATGCAGCCGACATCGCCAAAGGAATCCCGCATGCAAGAGACATCGATGACAAAATGGCAGATGCCCGCCGTGTCCTCGACTGGGATGCACAGTTTGACTGTGCTCTTGATCCGGAAACAGCCAAAGCAATCCGCGATGACCGTCTTCCGGAAGATGACCACAGCGATACCTGCAGCATGTGCGGTAAATTCTGCGCAGTCCGCAGCATGAACAAGGCTCTTGCAGGTGAACACATCGATATTCTGTAATCACATTCGACAGCGGATCCAGCCTGCTGCCAGCAAAGAACCGGGGATCATTGCCAGCCATAAAAATGGCTGGTACGGGTCTCCGGTTTTTGGATGTGTGGAAACCGGATAGCTTTCCCCCTTCTGTACGACAGCCCCGCCTTCTGCATCCACAGACCCTTCATCTGTGTTTTTTTCTGTTTTTTCCATCTCTTCTGCAGCTTTTACCTGTATCTTCGCCTGTGACACAGTCACCTCTTCTCCTGTTTCCAGTGTTGTAACCGTCACTTCATTCAAAAGTTCCTGTTCCCTGATATTTTCCGGAAGTGTTACTTCTGCCAGCAATCCCACAGCACTTCCCGGATCTATTTTTTCAATTCTTGCTTTCGTTCGGGTGTTGTTCAGTACCACCCCTTCTTTTTCCAGAAAACGGACCTGGATATTTCCAAGCTGAAATCGTTCTGTCGTTATTACAGAATGCAGTGTCCGTTCTCCTGTATTTCGGATGCAGATCTGAAATACGATTTTGTCGCCTGGCACTGCAACTGTACGATCCGCTGTTTTTGTCACTTCAAATGCGGCCTTCAGCGGAATGATTCCCGTACTCAACGATGTCTTTCGCTGTAATTTTTCTTCTATTCCATCCTGTCCCTCACTTTTAGCCTCAACAGTAAACTCTGTGGTGAATGACTCACTCAGATCTTCCGGCAATGTACAAGTCAGATAGTATGTTTTTTTCATGCCGGCATCCAGACTGGCTATTTTCATACAGTTTTCGGCAGTATCTGTCTGTTCAGCATCTGTCTCCGACCAGGCAGCTGAAATTCCTTTCTCTGCCAGACTATAGTAAAGCTGCAGCTCCTCCAGCATCAGATCACCTGTGTTTTCCAGTTCCACTGTATAAACCAGCACACTGCCGGCCTTCACTGTTTCGTCATCTGTCGTCACATGCAAACTCAGATCTGCTTTCTTTTTTGTATCTTCTGATTCCTGTCGGCCATCGGAAATTTCACCGTCACTTTCTCCCTCTGTAACTCTCGATATCGCTTCAGAAGTCTCCTGTAACTGAACCGTTTCCTCCACTTCTGGTACGCTCTCTGTTCTCGCTTCTTCTGGAGCTTCCTCCTCAAGTTCACCATCGTCTTCTTCCAGTCTTTCATCAGAAATTTCTGCCACATCCTCTGTCAGATACTCTTCTGTCCACAGGTTCTCTGCTGTTTCTGTCTCTGTCTTCTGTTCCACTTCTGCAAAACACGTCTCTGCCGCATACGCAACTGTTCCACATGCTCCTGCCATCTCCGGCAGCATTCCGGCCAAAAAGAGAGCCAGACCATATGCACTCAGTTTTTTCCATATTCTGTTTTTCATAATATACTCCTTTCAAAACAACTTCAAGTCAAACGGGCAGCAAACTCCCCAAGGGCATAGGCATCTCCCCTTTCTTCTCTTTGTTTTGCATTGCTTTGGAATATTTGTCGAAATGACATTTGAATGGTGGATCTCTTAGAACCAGGATCCAGACTCTGTTACCACCGACGATAACAGACGCTTACACTCTATCATGTTTTCTTTAAAACTACAAGAACCTGCAGAAATTATAGATTTTCTTTAACTTTTCTTTAGAAATTTTCGATTTCTTTTAGAATTAGTACACACTTTGAACATATTTCTTACTTATAATAGGTTTTGGATAGATGAATAACCACTCTCTATCTCCCCCCTCAAAAAAGTTAAGGAAATGAGCCGCCCGAACAGGCGGCTTTTCCTTATGTCCTGTTTACTTGTCCGGTGCTTCCGGATATTCATTGCAGAGCAGTCGATACGGTGCTTCGTCCTCTTCGATCTCCGGGAATCTTCCTGCCGGAGGATTGAAGCAGTTATCTGTATTATCATCATTGCACTGACTCACTTCTCCGATCAGCACGGCACCACTTCCCGGTTCTACCTCAAAGTCATGATACATTCCCTGCATGATCGTAATGCTCATCCCCGGTTCCAGTTTCACCTGTGTGCCAGCCGGTACTGTTCTTACTTCTCCGTCAATATGTACTGTAACGTCTCCCTCTTTATCCACAGCTTCATCCGGAAGCGAATTATACACGCGGATCAGAAGATTTCCGCCGCCCCGGTTAATGATATCTTCCATTTTGTACCAGTGAAAATGGTTCAGTGCATACTGCCCCTCTTTCAGATAAAGAAACTTTTCTGCATATGGTTTTTTGTACTTTTCCTGCATTTTAAGATTTCCATTTCTCACTGTAAACAGCGAAAATCCAATCTTGTTAAAGTCTCCCATTCCATAATCTGTGATATCCCATCCAAGCATGTTGTCACGGATCTCATCAAACTCGTGTCCTTTTGTCTGCCATTCTTCCGGTGTAAAATCTGCAAATTTCGGCAGATAATATTTGTATTCTGCGATCATCTGCTCCAGTTCTTTTAATGCCCGGTTGATTTCTGATCTCTTCATAATCCCGCTCCTTATCTTAGTCTTTCTATTTCAAAATCTTTTGTTTATCCCATGATCATGATACTCCAGGTATTTTTGTATTCTTTTCCACTTTCCAGACGGATCAATCCCGGCTGTGTTTCCAGATCTTCTATGATTCCTTTACGGGATGGCAGTGAACTCCACGGTTCTACACATACATAGTCCACATCCGCATCCGCCCAGTTCCAGAAGCCCAGATGCTCCATATCCGGAAAGATTACCCGAATCTCTTTTTTGCCTTTCGTACTGTTGATTTTCACTTCATGCGGCATATTTTTCAGAACAATCGTATCTCCAAAAATGTGTCGTTTCATTTTCAGATAGCGTCCCTCTTCAAGTTTCAGAGCTTCCTCTTCTTCAAGTGCAAAACCATCTTCTGAAAAATGGATTCTGTCCGGACTAGCATTTTCGCCAAAATCAATCCTGTAATCCTCAAACTCCAGTCCATCCTCAAATGGGATATTGAATCCCGGATGCCCTCCGATAGCAAAATACATGGTTTTTTCGTCTTTATTTCTGACCAGATAGGACACACTGATTTTTTCTCCATCCAGTTTCCAGGTAATATCCAGTTCAAATCTGAACGGATACTGTTTTTGTGTTTCTTCGGAATCCGTAAGTCTGAGAGTCAGTTCATCGTCCTTTTGCTCTGTCAGCGCCATCTCTGCATGTGGCAGAAATCCGTGGATATCCATATGATACAGCTGTCCCTGATAGTAATAGCTCTTATCTGTCATCCTTCCTATATAAGGAAACAGATTTGGCCCCCTGCCTTTCCAGGTAGCCGGATCCCCCTGCCAGAGATACTCCCTGCCCTCTGCATCGCGGATTGACTGAAATTCTCCTCCTCTGGATGAAATCTCCAGTGTCAGTTTTTCATTTCTGATCGTATAGTTCATGCTGTCACCCTCCCTGTGTACCTGCATGCAGAAATTTTATTCTGGCTGCTTTCCCCATTGTTTACAGGTACTTATTTTTTTCAGTATAGCATGCTGCACACAAGGTTTCTATCTTTTTATTGCAATTCCATTCCCATTCTTTTATAATAGAAAATAACTTGATTTATAGACAAACTGAAAAGAAACGAGGAATCCATATGAGCGAAAAAACTGTCGTTGTTGCTCTTGGTCACAAAGCCCTGGGCACAACACTTCCAGAACAGAAACAGGCTACCAAGGCTGCCGCAAAAGCCATCGCAGATCTTGTAGAAGAAGGCACTCAGGTTGTCATCTCCCACAGTAACGGACCGCAGGTTGGTATGATCCATACTGCCATGAATGAATTCGGTAAGGCACACCCTGATTATACTTTTGCCCCGATGTCTGTATGCTCCGCCATGAGCCAGGGATATATCGGTTATGACCTGCAGAATGCAATCCGTGCTGAGCTGATTTCCAGAGGCATCTACAAACCAGTTGCCACGATTCTTACACAGGTGGTCATTGATCCTTATGACGAGGCTTTTGGTGAACCAGAGAAAATCATCGGACGTGTTCTGACTTCCGAAGAAGCAGAAGCAGAAGAAGACAAAGGCAATTTTGTCACAGAAGTTGCCGAGGGAGAATACCGCAGAATCCTTGCAGCCCCAAAACCGCAGAAAATCATAGAGATTGAGACGATCCGTACTCTTGCCGATGCCGGACAGGTCGTAATCGCAGCCGGCGGCGGTGGAATCCCGGTTATGGAACAGGGCATTGACCTTCACGGAGCAAGTGCCATCATCGAAAAAGATTTCGCAAGCGAACTTCTCGCAGAAGAATTAAATGCCGACACACTGCTGATCCTCACCAGTGTAGAAAAAGTCAGTCTGAACAAAGACACCGACAAGGAAGCTTATCTGGACACCGTTTCTACAGAAGATGCCCGTAAATATATTGATGAAAATCAGTTTGCAGCCGGCTCCATGCTTCCCAAAATCGAAGCTGCAGTCACATTTGCAGAAAAAGGCGATGGACATCGCACTATTATCACAGATATTGCTCATGCAAAAGATGGTTACAGAGAAAAAACAGGCACCATCATCAAATAATTGCTCTATGCAATTATGACGATCTACATCTCAATACTGTCATGACATGCTGTCTTCCACCGGAAGGCAGCATTTTTTCGTCTCACAACGCAACTGCATGCTACTTATATCGTTTAATCTAATCTATCTTTCTATCTGCTATTTCGTTAATATATTGTTGGAAGTATTTACTAGTTTTTTACACACAAATGACTACGAGGTGAACAACATGACCGAATTAAATCCCCTGGATCGTATCCAGGAACTGTGTGATGAGCGTAACTGGTCCTATTATCAGTTGGCAAAAGTATCCGGAATCGCTTATTCCACATTAAGCACTATGATCAATAAACAT
This sequence comes from Blautia sp. MSJ-19, assembly GCF_018918125.1. Lineage (GTDB taxonomy): Bacteria > Bacillota > Clostridia > Lachnospirales > Lachnospiraceae > Blautia_A. Next base: position 210,303 of record NZ_JAHLQA010000007.1, on the reverse strand, counting down.
AACATGCCGTCTCTTCCAACCTTGCAGAAACTCTGTGCAGGATTCGGCATTTCTATTACAGATTTCTTTGAACCAGGAAAAAGCAGCCAGGGACTGACCAGTGATCAGGCAGAATGCCTGAACCTCTTTACTGCACTCAGCCCGGAGGACAAGGCTCTGGCTATTTCATATATGAAAGGGCTGTCAAAGACTTTATAAATATTGTTTTACTGTGAACAGTTATTTTTTCAGATAATGTACTGTAAACAGCGTCGGTCGACGTTGTATTTTTCTGTCATTTCATATATAATAGAACTATTATGTTACTGTTTTCAGTAGCACGATCTTTGACGTAAAGTATTACAGATGTATCTGTATCTCCTTCGTCCATATCTATTAGAACTGGAGTAATCTGACATGGAAATAAAAAACAGAACTTTATCAAATTTTGCAGAACTGGTACGTACCGGAGAATGTAAGAAATTTAAGGGGCGTCTGAAAGTCGGTGTGGATCTTGGTACCGCCAACACGGTTCTTGCAGTCGTAGACAGTACCAATCGTCCGATCGCAGGTGCTTCCGCGCCTTCTCATGCGATCCGTGACGGCGTGATCGTAAATTATTATGAATCCGTACAACTCGTCACCAAACTGAAAGAAGAACTGGAAGAAAAGCTTGGAACAGAACTGCTCTATGCAGCAGCTGCCATCCCGCCCGGAGTTTCTGAGGGAAGTGTCAAGAGCATCGGTTATGTGCTTGAGGGTGCCGGTTTTGAAGTAACCAATATCGTAGACGAGCCTACTGCTGCCTCTGCTGTACTCAAAATCACAGACGGCGCCGTTGTCGATGTCGGCGGCGGTACTACCGGTATCAGCATCCTCAAAGACGGCAAAGTCATCTATACCGATGATGAAGCCACAGGAGGAAGTCATATGACTATGACTGTGGCAGGTCATTACAAAATCCCTTATGAAGAGGCAGAAGTCCTCAAGACCACACCGGAAAAAGAGGATGAGATTTTTCCGGTCATCAAGGCAACCATTGAAAAAATGGCAACCATTACCGAGAAATTCCTCAAAGGATATGAAGTTCCTGCTATTTATGTCGTAGGTGGTTCTGCAAGCTTTAAACAATTTACAAATGTATTCGAGAAGAAACTGAAACTTCCGGTCTATCGTCCGGTCCATCCGCTTCTCGTAACTCCACTCGGAATTGCATATCACTGCGAACTGCCGCCAGTGACACCGAAGAAAAAATAAACGAACTATATAAAAATTGCCGGTACACCATGATGTACCGGCTGTTTTTATTTACATAGATTTTCTTTCTGCGATCTCTGCCATCTTGGCTTCATTCAGTCGTGTATCTCCATGCACACGGCTGTAGGAAAGATATCCGTTCATTCGATCGATCTTGGTCAGATTGCGTGAACCGCATACCGGGCACACATCCATTTCAAGCTCCTGATGTCCACAGTCATCACAATATGCCAGAGAAAGATTGACTCCTTCGTAGTATCCGAGATCCATTGCTCTGCGGATCAGCGTACGGATGGCTTCTTTATTATAGCCGATCGGATAACGCACATACTGGATCTTGCCACCATTGCAAAGTTCCCAGAAACGTCCCTCCAGATCCTGCTTCTCGATCGGAGTTACATCCTCTGTTACATGGCAGTGGAAACTGTTGCTGACATACGGTCTGTCAGAAACACCCTCAACGATTCCGTACATCTTACGGAACTGCTCTACCTGCAGGCCACAGAGACTCTCTGCCGGTGTACCGTAGATTGCATACAGATATCCGTCTTCCTGTTTGAACTGATTTACCTTATCATTGATATATTTCAGGACTTCCAGAGCAAACTGTCCGTCTTCACGGATAGATTTACCATTATAAAGCTCCTGCAGCTCATTCAGTGCTGTAATACCAAAGGAAGCGGTCATCGGTTTCAGAAGTTTGCCGATCTTTTCATTTGGTTTCAGATGTCCGCCATAAAAACCACCCTCACAATATGCCAGCGGGTTAGTGGATGCACGCATCTGTCCCAGATATTCATAAGTACGGATATGCAGGTTACGGATCATCTGCAGATAGAAATCCAGTACCTCATAAAAATCTCTGCTCTCTGCTCTTGCCTTTGCAAGGATCATCGGAAGATGAAGGCTGACCGCACCAATATTGAAACGACCTACAAATACAGGTGTATCTTTGTCATCTGCCGGATACATACCGCCTCGCTCATACCATGGGCTTAAGAATGCACGACATCCCATCGGGCTGATGACTTTGCCATACTGTTTGTACATGCTGGCAATATACCCCTTACCTGTCAGAGACAGCCAGTCCGGATACATCGTCTTTGCAGAACAGTCCACGCCTGCTTCAAAAATATCCTCACATGATTTTCCAGGTCCATGCAGATTTTCGTCATAAAGAAATACGATCTTAGGGAAGAGTACCGGCTTCTTATGGCCCTTCTTTCCCTGTCCGCCCTTATGGACTTCCAGAAGAGAAATATTGCACATCTTTTCGAACTGACCGGTTCCCAGACCAAGTGTTACCGTTACAAATGGATAATCTCCACGAGAAGAACCTACCGTATTGAGCTTGTACTCAATTCCCTGCCATCCCTGGTCAAAGTCTCTGCGCACCTTGTCCAGCGCATATTCGATTGCCTTTTCTTCTCGTCCGCTCCAGCTCTCATCTGCATACTTCAGAAATTCACTGACATATTTGTCATAGCTCTTCTTTGCATATGGTCCCAGGATCTTGTCTACTTCCGGTACCGTAAAACCACCATACTGCTGTGCTGCCGTGCTCAGAATGATATCCCCCATGACATCAAATGCAGTATCCAGGGTCTTTGGTTCATTGTACCAGACATTTCCCATCTCGAAACCACCGCTTAAAACAGCACCCACGTCAAACAGACAGCAGTTCATCGTGTCAAGACGCGCAGACTGGTCATGGATATAAATATATCCGTCTTTACATGCCTGCAACTCGTTGCGGTTCATAAAAAACTTACGATACAGCTCTTTGTTCAGCTCATTAAAGATCAGGCTTCGCTTTGTGGCAACCAGTGCACTGTCTGTATTGGCATTGCTCTTGTCACCGATATAACGGATTGCCTGGCTCTTGGTATATACGTCATCCATCATATGGATAAAATCAAGTTTATAATTACGATAATCACGATAGCTCTTTGCAACCGCCGGATTTACACGTTCCAGTGCACCTTCTACAATATTATGCATCTCCTGGATCTCAATCTCATTCTTTCCAAGAGAATCCGCATGCTCCTGTGCAAAGCGACAGATAAAGTCTTTTTCTTCCTGTGAAAATGTATAGAGAATTCGTGCCGCAGATTTATTTACCGCTTTCACGATTTTCTGCGGATCAAACTCTTCTTTTGTCCCGTCTTTTTTAATTACGTAAATCATACCTTGTCTCTCCTATTTATTTTATAAGGCTCTGCTGTCGTTCATCATATACACTCCAGCACTTCTTATGCCCCATTACGTTCTCCCCATATATTGTGTTGCACATGAGAGTATAGCACAATATCATGTGAAATAAAAGGGGGAAATTTCATTTTTATTGTCTGAAATCTTCCCCTGAAAAGTCTTTTTAAATATAATATTTCTACTCTTCACTCTCTAACAGATAAATGCTGTCATAGTCACTCTCTTCTGATTCCACCAGAATACGGTCCCCTTCTTTGAGGCTCAGACGTATCCCCTCATCACCGTCTCTGAGTATGTAACTCTCTCCATCCGCAGTTTTTCTTTTGACCGTAAACGTTACTTCATCGCAGTTTGTATATACTTCATAATTTCCTGCATCAAATTCCACCCCTGCCTCTGCAGGTCCGAACCCTGCTGCGATCGAATAATATTTCTGATTTCCATCCTCATAACTGTAGAAATATGCAGCCGAATCCATCTCCTCAGAGATCTGTTCCGCACTGCTGTCCTCAAATTCGGACTGCACCGTTTCTTTTATGAGATTTCCAAGGTCATCTGCCATCGGCGCAAGTGCTGCAAGTATGAGTACAAGAGCCCAGAGGAATCCGAGCTTTGAACGCTTTTTTGCCTTCTCAGGTCTGTCCGGTATATTCCCTGCTGTACTCTGTTTTTTCTGTGTTGTCCGAATCGTGGCAGCTGTGTTTACAGAATCTGTCATCTTACGAATTGCTTCCTGGCGGATTTTTTTCTGCTGCTCCTGAAGCGTCTGTCTGGATACCGTCCGGCTATTTGACCTGTTTACAGATGCTGTCCGGCTCTCTGCACCTTTTCTGGTCCCTGCATTCGTCCGGGTTCCGGCTCTCTGCTGCGCCTGCATGATCTTGCGTGCCTTATCTGATGCATGCCGGTAATGATCACTTCGGCTCTCGTTCAGATGATACAGGATCTCATCATTCCGATACGGCATCCCACATTCTTTGCAGCGCCCATTCACTACTGTTCCGTCACATAACGGACATTTCATAGACAGCACCTCCTCAATTCAGATTGCTTTTTCATTGCTGTATTAGATATTGTATCCTTTTTGCTGAAATCTTACAAGGTAAAATTCATTACTGTTCACTGCAACTTGGTCAAATAAAGCACAACTTAAAATTGCAATACAGAATTTTTCTTGCTATAATAATTCTATTAACATTAGGAGGATTATTATGGAACAAATCAAGATTCCTGCCGGTTATCATTCAGATCTTAATCTGCATGATACACAGGTTGCAATTAAAACAGTCAAAGACTTTTTCCAGCAGACACTTTCTCAGAAGCTCAATCTTCTCCGCGTTTCTGCTCCGATCTTCGTATCCCCATCCTCAGGTCTGAATGACAATCTTAACGGTGTAGAACGTCCGGTAAGCTTCGATATCAAAGGCCAGGACGAAAATGCCGAGATCGTACATTCCCTTGCAAAATGGAAACGCTACGCACTAAAAAAATATGGTTTTTCCCACGGCGAAGGTCTTTATACCGATATGGTCGCTATCCGTCGTGATGAAGATCTGGACAACATTCATTCCGTATATGTTGATCAGTGGGACTGGGAAAAGATCATTTCCAAAGAAGAACGTACTATGGAAACGCTGATCAACACCGTCCGCTCTATCTACAGCGTACTTCGCAAAACCGAGAAATACATGGCAGTACAGTATGATTACATCGAAGAGATCCTGCCAAAAGAAATCGCTTTTGTTTCCACTCAGGAACTGGTAGACATGTATCCGGACCTGACCCCGAAGGAAAGAGAATATAAGATCGTCAAAGAAAAAGGTGCCGTATTCCTTATGCAGGTCGGCAAGACTTTATCCAACGGCGAGCGCCACGACGGACGTGCTCCGGACTACGATGACTGGGAACTGAACGGCGATATTCTGGTATACTATCCTGTTCTTGACATTGCTCTGGAGCTTTCTTCCATGGGTATCCGTGTTGACGAAGAGGCTCTTGACCGCCAGCTGACAGAAGCAGGCTGTGATGACCGCAGAGAACTTCCTTTCCAGAAAGCAATCCTGAACAAAGAACTTCCATACACCATCGGCGGCGGAATCGGTCAGTCCCGTATCTGCATGTTCTTCCTGCGCAAAGCGCATATCGGAGAAGTCCATGTGTCCCTGTGGCCGGAAACTATTGCCAGTGCGGCTGAGGAAGCAGGTGTAAATCTGCTGTAAGATCAACTGCAAAACAGTTCTTCTATAGTAAGATTTCACCAAATTTTAATAATTGAATTATTGACAGACAGGTACCTTCATACTATCATATCAATAGCAACTGACATAAATTGTATCAATAAATATACATCAGCTGTTTACAGCTGCAACATATATGAAAGACAGAGGTACTTACCGTGAATATTTTATTTTTTCTGACTCCAAAGAGTGACGTAGCTTATATATTTGAAGATGAGACCCTGCGTCAGACCGTTGAAAAGATGGAGCATCGCAAATTTTCCTGTATCCCGATCCTCAACAGCGAGGGACAGTATACCGGAACAATTTCCGAGGGAGATATCCTTTGGGGTATCAAACGTCTCAATATCAACAGCACGGACCTGAAAGAAATGGAAAATGTCTCCATCAATGCGATTCCCCGACGTGCCACCTACAAGCCGGTACACGCCGATGCGGATATGGAGGATCTTCTGGACCGTGCCATCAACCAGAACTATGTTCCTGTCGTAGATGACAAGGGTTCCTTTATCGGCATCATCACCCGTAAGGAGATCATCAAATACTGTTACAAGGAAATGAAGGAATTAAGTGCCCTTCGTGCCAAAATGGAAGATTCCGAATGACAGGATTTTATTCAGCAAGCAAATAAAACCGGTTTCCCGTGTGCTTTATATTGCACCGGGAGCCGGTTCTTTTTTCCGCCTTCTTTAATTATCAGAATCAGTCCGGGATTACCGGTACAGCATCTGCCGGGATCGGGCAGACAAATCCGTCTTTTGTTCTCTTTTCAAACTCTGCTCTTGCCTCATCCAGAAGGGATGTATCCTCAAACAGATCGATCGCGGTCGCTGCAAGTACTTTTCCCGCATGTATCGCAGCCTTATGGCCGATCTCTGTACGGTCACAGGATACGTTCTGCCAGCTGTGTCCCGGGCAGCCATTCGGCCATGCAGCCACATGGATCTGTGCCGTCGGTGTCAGCCAGCTTACATCTCCAACATCTGTGGAACCCGCCTTGAAAGCATCCTTCTGATACAGTGGCGTCAGGAATGCATTCATCGCATGCCCATACTCTTTCTGCATTTTTTCTACCTGTTCCTTCGCTTCCTCGTCATTTTCTGCCGCAACGCCAGGAACTGCACTGTGATCGTAGGTTTCTGCAAGCGCATCTGCAAACGCATTTTCCTCGTCTGTATACTGCGGAACCCCCAGTTCCTTAAAGTTTTTGTACAGAACTCTCTCAAGTGCAAAGTTACTTACGGTATCGGCAAGTCCGTCAATAAATTTTTTCTCATACGTCGTCTCTGTCATAAGAGCAGCACCCTCTGCAATCTTATCTACACGTTTCTGAAGTTCCACTGCCTCAGCCACATGATTGGAACGAACCATATACAGAACACTTGCTTTCGGCTGTACGACATTCGGACTGCATCCACCGGCGTCCGTGATCGCATAATGGATACGTGCCTTGTCGCTCATATGCTCTCTCAGGAACTGCACGCCAATATTCATAAGTTCCACTGCATCAAGCGCACTACGACCCATTTCCGGGGCTCCAGCCGCATGGGAAGCAATTCCTGTAAACTTATACTGTGTCTGGATACAGGAATTGGAAGAACCGGTCGCTACCTCATTGACATCCTCCGGATGCCAGGTAAGTGCTGCATCCAGTTTTTTCCACAGACCGTCACGGGCCATAAATGCTTTTGCCGCACCGCCCTCTTCTCCCGGGCAGCCATAGAGAATCACCGTTCCGGAAATATCATTTTGCTCAAGATATGCCTTAATTCCAAGTGCAGCCGCAAAGGCTCCTGCGCCAAGAATGTTATGACCACATCCATGTCCGTTGCCGCCTGCATGGATTTCTCTGCGCTCTGTCAGTCCCGCTTCCTGGGAAAGACCGGAAAGAGCATCGTATTCTGCCAGGATTCCGATATACGGCCGCCCCTTTCCATAAGATGCAGCAAAGGCAGTCTCAATGTTACATGTTCCACGTTCCACCTCGAAGCCTTCTTTTTCCAGCGCTTCACAGTAGGTTTCAGCTGATTTGAATTCCTGAAGGGAAAGTTCTGCGAATTCCCAGATTTTATCAGCTATACCGGTGATCAATTCTCTTTTATCTTCAATCGTCTGCAATGCAGACTTTTTCTCTCCTGTCATGTATCGTACCTTCTTTCTTTATGAATCATGCATCCAGTCGCATCCTCGCGGAGCGTTTTTACGTTATTGAAACATTACAGAGTCGTCTCCTATAACGCCAAAAGGTGACCAGGGTTTTCCGGTCACCTTTTCACAAAATCTTATATACTGATGAAAAAGCCTTCCATCAAACATTTTAACTTCATGTGTATTCTTATTATTACAGTACCTTTGATAAGAATTCCTGCAGACGCGGGTTGGTCGGATTTTCAAAAATTTCTTTCGGAGTTCCATCCACAAGAAGTTTTCCGTCCGCCATAAAAAGGACACGGTTTCCGACTTCTCTTGCAAATCCCATCTCATGTGTTACCACAACCATGGTCATACCTTCTTTTGCAAGTTCTTTCATAACATCCAGAACTTCTCCTACCATTTCCGGGTCAAGTGCAGATGTCGGCTCATCAAAGAGCATAACTTCCGGTTCCATCGCAAGTGCCCGCACGATTGCAACACGCTGTTTCTGACCACCGGAAAGCTGGATCGGATATGCATTTGCACGGTCGGCAAGTCCTACACGATCAAGAAGCTCCAGTGCTTTTTTCTCTGCTTCTTCTTTGGAAACACCTTTGACTTTCATCGGTGCCAGCGTCATGTTGTCCAGGATCGTCATATGAGGGAAGAGGTTAAAATGCTGGAAAACCATTCCCATTTTCTGACGAAGCTCGTCGATGTTGAGCTTCACAGTCTTACCGGAAGCATCTTTGTATTTCTTTTTTGTGATGTCCACACCGTTAAAAATGATCTCACCGTCTGTCGGCTCTTCCAGAAGATTCAGACTACGGAGAAATGTAGATTTACCGGAACCGGATGGTCCGATAACTACCATTACATCACCTTTGTTGATATCTGCATTCACACCATCCAGTGCTTTGATCGCACCTCTGTGATAATGTTTCTTGAGGTTCCTTACCTGAATCAGACTATCGCTTGTCGCCATGGCTCATTCTCCTTTCGAAATATGCAATCAGTTTGGAGGTCGGGAAGCACAGGCAGAAATAAATTGCTGTTGCTACCAGCAGAGGCTCAATGATGATGAAGGTCGCACCTTTTACTGCGTTTACAGCAGACATGATATCCTGTACACCGATGGTGTAAGTGATCGCAGATTCCTTGATAATAACAACGAACTCGTTTGCGATCGCCGGAAGGATATTTTTGAGTGCCTGCGGAAGAATGATATAACGCAGGTTCATTGTCTGGGAAAGTCCCAGTGAACGTGCTGCCTCTGTCTGTCCCTGATCGATGGACTGGATACCGGCACGGATGATCTCACAGAGATATGCACCGGAGTTCATACCAAGTGCAACAACACCAGGGAAGAAACGGTTAAATTTGATAAATCCAAACATCTGGAAAGACGGAAGATCGATCATTCCGAATACACCGTAGTAGATGATAAAGATCTGTACCAGTACCGGAGTGGAACGAAGGATCTCAACATAAGCAGTTGCAAGAAAAGAAAGGGGATTAAATTTGGACAGCCACACCAGCGGTCCTCCCTCTCTCAGATGTCCATTACGGTCTACCGCCAGGGCACGAAACGGACGGATATTTGACATACGCATCAGAGCGAGGATCAGAGCAAGCACGAAACCGATCGCTACTGTAAACAGTGACAGCAGAACGGTTACGAGGAGACCCTGTCTGAACAGCTGTGCATATGGGGCAATTTTGCCAAAATTAGATAATTTAATAAAACTGTCCATATAAACTCCTTTCATTGTATAGTTAATTTTGCTGTATTACTTCTGAATACTGAATACAAAGATATCTTTTTAAACAGCAACAAATCCTCCCCATGCATGTATGGGGAGGAATCCGTTATCCATTTGTTACTGTTCGCCGGTAACCTTCAGTTCTTTCTATGAATGAGTTCAGAACTCATTTACCATTCTGATCTGAAATTAGTTACTGAAATTATTCTGCGTCTTCTGCAGTGTCGTCAGCTTCCGGAACTGCACCGTTCTCATCCAGTGTTCCTTCGTATGTCTGACCTGCTGCAAGTTCTGTTGCATCTGCGATGAATTTATCCATAGAACCGTCATCCAGTGCATCTGCGATCGCAGCGTTTACAGCTTTGAGAAGTTCTTCATTTCCTTTGCATACACCGATTGCAGATCCTTCTGTATCATATGGTACATCACATACGATCTCAAGATCCGGATAGTTTTTCTGATAGCTTTCTGCTACGGCTGTCTCGATGAATGCACCGTCCATCTTGCCTGTCAGAAGCTCTGTGATCAGGTCTGTAACCTTCGGAAGGGATACGATATCTGCATCCGGAGTGTTCTCATTTGCAAGGTCAAGCTGGATAGAACCAGTCTGTGCTCCGATGGAGTAGTCTTTGTTATTTGCATCTTCAAGAGTCTTGAACTGGTCTGCTTTGTCTTTTACTGTTACAAAAGACTGTCCGCCCATGTAGTACAGATCGGAGAAATCCATAGCATCTTCACGAGCCGGGTCCGGAGAAAGACCAGCCATGCCAAGATCTACGTTCTTCTGAGCAAGTTCGCTTAATACACCGTCGAAGTCCATCGGAACTACTTCAAGTTCCAGTCCCATCTTGTCTGCGATGTACTGAGCCAGATCCATATCAAATCCGGAAAGTGTCGGGTTGCCATCTTCGTCGATTGAATAGAATTCATATGGTGCGAAGTCCGGGCTTGTTGCTACTGTAAGTTTGCCATCTGTAACAGTTTCTACCTTATCATCAGCCATTGCCGGAACTGCCATGGATACTGCCATAACTGCACCAATCATAAGTGCTGTAATTTTCTTTAAATTCATCTTCTTTTCCTCCTCGTTTGTCCCTGGAATATTTATGCATGAAAAATGCATAATTCCTTTTCATTGGTCTTATTGTATCACACTATTCCAAAATTACAAGCAATACTTTCTTATTATAGTATACAAAATTTTTGATGCATTCCCTCTTTACTCTGATAAAACGCATAAAATGCACAACTTCTGCTTGAACATCCCCGGTACATTTCATATAATATAAGCAATACACTTTCACATTTTATTGTGTTAAAATCCGCAGTATTTTTTAAGGAGGGACGCTTTATGGGAATGAATCAGACACCCGCTTCTGAACGGGTACATATCAGCTTTTTCGGAAAAAGAAATGCCGGAAAATCCAGTGTCATCAATGCGGTGACCGGACAGGATCTTGCAATTGTTTCCTCGGTCATGGGAACAACAACTGACCCTGTCTACAAGACGATGGAACTTCTGCCACTCGGTCCTGTGGTTGTCATTGACACACCGGGAATTGATGATGAGGGAGAACTTGGTGCACTCCGTGTTCGCAAAAGTTATCAGGTATTAAACAAAACAGACATTGCCATCCTTGTTGTGGACAGCACAACAGGCAAGGGCGAAGAAGAACTTGCCATGATCCACCGTTTCCACCAGAAAAAAATCCCGTATCTGATCGTATATAATAAGATTGATCTGCTCTCAGGCGAAGAAGTCAGGGATCTCGCCATGTCCGTGCGCGCCGGTGAAGTTCTGGTCAGTGCCGCTGACGGGATGAATATCCAGGAGCTGAAAGAAAAGATTGCCACTCTGAAGCCAGAGGATACACACCAATATCCTCTGATCCAGGATCTGATCGAACCTCTGGATCTGGTGATCCTGGTCGTCCCGATCGACAAGGCAGCCCCAAAAGGCCGTCTGATCCTGCCGCAACAGCAGACGATTCGGGATATTCTGGAACGCGGGGCACTTTCGCTTGTGGTACGTGATACGGAGTTAAAAAGCACTCTGGATCATTTTCTGGCGCAGGGTGTCTGTCCCAAGCTGGTTGTCACAGACAGCCAGGCATTCGCACGTGTCTCAAAAGATGTACCGGAAAATATCACGCTGACTTCGTTCTCTATTCTTTTTGCAAGATATAAAGGCGAGCTGGAGACACAGCTGAAAGGCGTTGCTGCACTTTCTTCCATTGAAGACGGAGACCGTATTCTGATCGCAGAAGGATGTACACATCACCGTCAGTGTGGAGATATCGGGACCTGCAAGATGCCTGAATGGATCCGTAACTATACAGGTAAAAAACCAGTATTTGAATTCACTTCCGGCACAGAGTTTCCGGATGATGTTTCTTCCTATAAGATGGTTGTCCACTGCGGTGGCTGTATGCTGAATGAACGGGAAATGAAGTACCGCATCGCCTGCTGCCAGGATCAGGGCGTGCCGATCACCAATTATGGAATTCTGATCGCGCAGGTGACTGGAATTCTGAAACGCAGTCTTGGACCTTTCCCGGAAATGCAGCAGCTGATCTGACTTTTAAAGCATTGGATTTCAAATCAAATTTTAACGTTTCTGTGCTATACAGCCTCCGCACATTTATGTTATATTTGTAATTGAATTGCAATTTTTTATTCTGGTTTCACAAAACTATAACATTTTTTCGTTATACTGGAACCTCGTAATAAAAAATCAGTTTAAAATTTATCAAACCAGGTTTTATCAAAGGGGACGTGCTTTTATCAGGGGGAATATTTATCTCAGCTAAGAAGAGTCCTACTTCTATAGATAATAAAGATAATAAGGAGGATCTGTTTTATGAAATTTACAAAAATGCATGGAATTGGAAACGATTACGTATACGTAAACTGTTTTAAAGAAACGGTCACTAATCCGTCTGCTGTCGCAAAATTTGTCAGCGACCGTCACTTCGGAATTGGTTCAGACGGACTGATTCTGATCAAACCATCCGATGTGGCAGACTGCGAAATGGATATGTACAACCTGGACGGCTCCCAGGGTGCAATGTGTGGAAATGGCATCCGCTGTGTCGCAAAATATGCCTATGATTATGGTATCGTAAACAAGACCAGTATTTCTGTCGCTACCAAAAGTGGCATCAAATATCTGGATCTGACTCTGGGTAAAGACGGAAAGGTTGCGCTTGTTAAAGTCAATATGGGAGCGCCCATTCTGAATTCCAGACAGATTCCGGTTGTCTCTACAAAAGAGCAGGTAATTGATGAGCCATTAAATGTAGATGGCACACCTTACCGCATCACCGCTGTTTCTATGGGAAATCCACATGTAATCGTATATATGGATGATCTGAGAAATCTGGATATCGAAAAAATCGGCCCGAAATTTGAAAATCATATTGCTTTCCCGGACCGTATCAATACAGAATTTGTCAAGGTAATTGATCGTCATACTCTGCAGATGCGTGTATGGGAACGTGGTTCCGGTGAAACCCTTGCCTGTGGTACCGGGGCATGTGCAGTCGCTGTTGCTTCCACCCTGAACGGACTGGTCGATGAGGATCAGCCTGTTACTGTAAAACTGCTCGGCGGAGATCTGCAGATTCTCTGGAACCGCCAGGAGAATCTGGTCTATATGACCGGTCCGGCAACGACCGTATTTGATGGAGAGATTGATGTAAGCTTTTTGGAACGATAAGGGGACTTCCCTTGTACCCGCCTGTTTACACTGGCATGTAAGAAACTGCAAGGGGACTTCGCCATCCCCTTGCAACCCCTGGGCTGAAAAGCATAAGAAACTCTTATTATTCCAAATGCATCTAGTCGCATCCTCGTGGAGCGTTTTTGCTTTATTGGAACATTACGGAATAATTTCCTATAAAGTAAAAATAGCGGGCTCTTCGTTTTCGTAATACGAAGATTTCCCGCTATTTTGACATTCTATTGGTTCGGTTGACCAGCTATCGAATAACACCATTCTGAACCATCCATTTTCGAGCTATTTTTTGACCTACAAGCAAATAACTTCCTTCCGGACCACCCAATTTTTCTTGATTTGTGGACTCTGAATCTACTTATTTTCTTCAAGGTCATCCGTTTTCCTCAATCCTCGTTGGTCTCCTGATAACTTACTCATCTCCCAGTCATTTCAGCCCCCGATTTTCATGGACTTCCCGATAACTTACTCATCTCCTGGTCATTTCAGCACTCGATTTCCATGGACTTCCCGATAACTTACTCATTTCCCCGTCATTTCAGCACTCGATTTCCATGGACTTCCCGATAACTTACTCATCTCCCGGTCATTCCAGCCCCTCGATTTTTTCATCCTCAGTAAAGTTAGTACCCTTCCGTCTTATTCCACCTGGAACTCTTGTACCCTTCCCCACTTCATTCGTCCCGTCGAACACATTCCCAGGGGTGGGCGAGGGGACTGGACAAGTCCCTTCGCGATTCTGCTTCTCTTCTCAAGAGCACCTTCCTTCTTTCATTTCAAACACCACATCTGCTACATTCATGGTTGACTTCCTGTGCGACACAAGTACTACCGTCTTTTCTTCGGCGGATTCCCTGAGGGACTTGAGGATGATACCTTCATTCAGGGAATCCAGATTAGAGGTCGGCTCATCCATAAGCAGAAACGGGCTGTCGTGGAGAAATGCCCGTGCAATACCGATTCGCTGTTTCTCCCCGCCTGAAAGTGTATCTCCAAGTTCTCCTACTTCTGTGTCGTATCCCTTTGGCAGGCGCACGATAAACTCATGAATGGATGCTTTACGGGCAGCTTCCATGATTTCTTCTCTTGTTGCCCCCGGTTTACCAATTGCAATATTATTCGCAATCGAATCATGAAACAGGTGTGTTTCCTGTGTAACATAGCTTTCCATGTCACGGAGATGTTTCGTCGTAGTTTTCCGCACATCTTCCCCATCCACATGAATCACACCGGAATTCACATCCCAGAAACGCATCAGAAGTTTCAGAAGCGTGGATTTACCAGAACCACTCGCTCCGTGAATTCCCAGGATCTTCCCAACCGGAATATCCAGCGAATAATCCTCCAAAATCGTCTCATTCTCATACGCAAATGTCACATGCTGTGCATCCGCACCCGAGAATTTCCATCCCGTAGTTCCGTTATCACCACCAACTGCGTCGCCAGCAGACTGTCTCAGGTCATCCATCACCAGAATCCCCCCAACAGCCATCTGCTTTATATCCTCTTTACTTTGTTGTAGCCCATTCCACTCACCTTTTACTTCTTCCACCTGTGGTTTTTCTTCAAGGATCGACAAAACTCTCTCCCCACTCGCCAGGGTCTGGTTCAGATTATTGGAAAGACTTGACAATGCCACTACGGGGCCAAAAGATCCCATCATGGCAATCGTACACGTCAGCACTCCATCATATCCGATACTGCCCTGCCCATACAGATTCAGTGTCAGAAACAGCATCCCAAAAGATGCAAACAAAATCGTCAGATTCGTCACGGAACGCTGGCTTCCTTCCATCTCACTCAGTTTTTTCTGCATTCCGGCAAGCCCGTCAGAACGACTCTGCATCTCAGTGGCCCTTTTCGCCCCCTGCTGATATTGGAGCGTTTCATCCAGACCACGCAGTGAATCCAGCACGAAACTGTTCAGCTCTCCGAACTCTGTACGAAACTTCATGCCACTGTCGCCACCTCTTCTTCCATTCCAGAGAGGAATCACAAGGCCTACAATCAAATATGCCACTAACGCAAACACTCCTGCTGCCGGATGATATCCACCAATAAAAAGAATCATCACCAGAGATGTCAACACAGCAATGGCAATTGGAGAGATCGTGTGCGCATAAAAAACTTCCAGAAGTTCAATATCCGTTGTAATAATAGAAATCAAGTTTCCTTTATCGCGACCTTCCAGTTTCGCCGGACACAGTTTGCGAAGTGCGGCAAACACTTTGTGACGGATGATTGCCAGCAATTTAAATGCAATAAAATGGTTGCAATACTGCTCTGCATAATGCAGCACGCCTCTCAAAACCGCAATTACTGCCATGAGAATAAAAATTCCCTTTACACTCAAAAAACCCAGGAAAAATCCACCTGCTGCTTCCGCAAACCCTCCCGGCAAATCCATTCCTGATACACCTGCTGCAAGCCCCCGCAAAATCGTCTGTCCTGCAAGGATCGTCAGGAAAATCGCACAAAGATAACCTGCAGTTCCAAGCACGATTGCAAGCAGCATAATATGAAGCAGCGGCCTGATCAGTCCGATCAGCTCCAACATGATCTTCCCGGCACTTCTTCTCGACGTACCAGCCTCAGAGCCTGCCGCCCCATCTCTCTTCATTTTTGAACTCATTCCATTACCTCCTTCCTGTCATTTTTCCTGACTGACATTTACTCCATACTGCATGTCCCCGGAAATTTTCTTTCCAAAATCTCTATTCTCAACGTTCACATTCATCTCGAAATTTCCACCATTCTCGGACTTACGCTTCTCTCCGGTATTCCCACTGGACTCCGCATACTCTTCCAGCACTCTCTGACGCTCAAACAGTTCCGCATAATAACCATTCCGTTTCAGCAGTTCCTTGTGAACGCCCTGCTCCACAAATTCACCGTTTTTCATCATATAAATGCAGTCTGCCTCAACAACATTCGCAAGTCTGTGTGAGATCAGGATTACCGTTTTTGTCTTTGCAAGCTCCCGAATGACTTCCATGATCATCTCTTCGCTCTCGACATCTATATTACTTGTTGCCTCATCAAAGATATAGATTGGTGAATCATGTAAAAGTGCTCTTGCAAGTCCAAGCCTCTGTTTCTGTCCGCCAGACAGATTTCCCGCCTGCTCCTGAAGCTGTGTCTGCAATCCATCCTGCGCATCAAGAAAAGCCATCAGATTCATACGACCAAGCACAGAACGCATCTCGGCTTCTGTCGCATCCGGCTTCGCCATCCGAAGATTTTCTTCCACAGTTCCTTTAAACAGATAGCTGTTGTGCCGTACCAGAGTCACGTTCTTCATCAGGGATTCTTCCGCGATATCTCCGATCGTAACACCGCCAATTGTCACTTTTCCACTGAATCCATGATTTTTTCCGGATAAAATACCTGCGATCGTACTTTTCCCGCAGCCGGATTCACCAGCCAATGCCACAAAATTTCCGACCGGAACCTCAAACGAAATCCCTTTCAATATCTCCCGCTCCTTCTCATATGAGAAATGAACATTCTCGAATTTCACCGCGAACCCCGACTTCTCAATATCTCTACCTGAATCCACACCTTCTTCTGCTCCTGTCACGCTGTCTGCCGACGCCCCTCCGCACAATACTTCATCCAGTTCCACCTGACCAGCTTCCGGCTCCGGAAGATCCAGAATTGCAAAAATCTTGTCACTCGCTGCCATTCCATTCATTGCAATATGAAAAAATGAACCCAGCAGTCGTAACGGAATAAAGAACTCCGATGCCAGCAGCACGATCGTTACGCATCCTGCAAAACCAAGCCGTCCCGCCAGAAATTCTGAAACTGCCACGATCATTCCGACCGCCGCCCCGCCATATGCCACAATGTCCATCACACTCGTGGAATTCAGCTGCATCGTGAGTACTTTCATCGTGATACGACGGAATGTCTGTGCTTCTTCATCCATCTCGTCAGCTTTTTTCTCATCCGCCTGATAAATTTTCAGAGTTGTCAATCCCTGCAGATTTTCCAGAAAAGAATCGCCCAGTCCCGTGTAAATACTCCAATATTTATTAAGAAGCTTTTTTGCAATCTTCTGCACTGCTACAATGGAAATCGGAATCAGTGGCACACAGATCAGAAGAACGACACTCGCCTTCATGCTTACCCGGCAGAGTACTACAAACAACGTCACCGGTGCCAGCAGACTGTAAAAAAGCTGTGGCAGATAACGTCCGAAATACGTTTCCAACTGCTCTACACCCTCTGTACTCACCTGCATGACCTCAGAAGTTGAAACCCACTCACGGTATGCCGGTCCGAGGCGCAGCATTTTGTCGTAAATCTTCTGACGGAGAATTTTTTTGACATCCACGCTCGCTTTGTAGGAGGCAGCTGCTGCCTGTCTCTCGCAGACAAACCGCAAAGCGATACAGACTGCCAGCACCACGACTGTTTTCTGCCAATCTGCCGCATCCACAGTTCCATACAAGACATTTTCCAGAAGTCCTGCAATGGAAAAAACAGCCGTCATCTGCGCGATCAGTGCAAGCCACTGCCAGAAAACCTGCAATCCGATGTATTTTTTTGCATGGGATAAAAGTCCCACAAGTCTTTTTTTAATCATGCTAAACCACTCCGTTATTCTTACTCTGCTACGAAACTAACACATGTAATCAGCCAAAATCAACTGTTTTTCTTTGTTTCGTTCCCGTCGGGCACGAAACTGAATTCATAAAAAATGCGTAATTTGGAGCTTTCTCAGATTTTCCCAACAAAAAAAGGCCAAAACTTCTTCATTTCAACCTTTAATCTTTTTGAGGAACTTCTCCTTCCCCGTCAATATAAATTATCTCTGACAGATCCGCTCTTTTCCTTACAGCCAAAACATCAGAAGTGCGGTGCTTTCCGGCATATGTGCTTTGCCTGCACTGCAGGTAACAGTAATCATGATCATGCCTTTGATATTTCCGTGGCTGCTTTTTATAAAACGGCACGCACTTAAAGGAATACGTACTTTGTCCGTACGGAGATCCACTTCGTAAAGCTGCCCCTGCTTCTCATATTTCAAGGAAGAAAGCCATCCTGTCATATCTTTTCCATCAATCCTGGAAATTCCATGCACCGGACAAATCGTAAGTTCAATCCAACTTCCTCTGTTGTTGTGTCGGATCATTGCAAGATGCTCAAATCCATAATGTGCCATGGACAGACGCGTTTTTGCATTCCGGTTGACCTGCAGAAGCGCAATTTCCACTTCATAGTTGCCCTTTTCCAGAACTTTTTCCAGAAACCAGGCGGTTGACTCTTCGGTCTGTATATTAGTCGTGTCCTTTTTTACTTTAATATCACTTCTGGTAATCGACATCAAAAGCTCATAGTCAACATTTTCAACAAGCTGTCGAAGTCTTTTCGGCATTTCTTCTTCGCTGATGCCAAGACGTGCGAGATAGTCACGCGTATCGTGGAGAAGTCTTTTATACATTTTAAGTGCACAAATACCAGGTTCCGTGAATTCATACTGTTCTGTCAGATATCCACAGATCACACACTCTTTAAAAAAGCGGCTCACCGGACCATGGCTTACCCCGCAGATATCTGCGACTCTCCCAACACATCCGCGTTTTTTCTCTGTCTTTTCAAGAGCGATCAAATATGTAATCTGAAGAAGCGATGGATGAAGTAATTCCTGCATTTCTAAAATCCCCTTATCATTATGGTATCAATATACGACGCAGCTATTTGTCATTTGGAAAATTCGTGTTTATCCAAAAATGTTTCCTTTTCATGCTTTTTTACCAGATATGTACATCCAGTTCACGAGTATTCCAGTCCAGTGGATATTCACCGTCGCGTGCAAACGCAATCAGTACATTTCCTTCTATGATCGGATCCTGTCTCTGCAATGTAAATTCAAAGATATCGGATGGCAAAACAGGTCTGCCATCGTGTTCTTGCGCACAAACCCACTGCTTCTGTTCCTGATACCACAAATGGCCCGAATGATCCCCTGTCGGCTCCAGCTCAAACCAGCTTCTGTCTTCCTCTACATGAAGGCGGATATTTTCGGAAAAATTCTGAAATTCACGGGCAAATCTGCGTGGATAGGTTTTTTCCATATAATAAATCCCCATCAGGAAGGCATACTCTCCCGGATCATAACGATAACTGAGGTCCGTATAACGAAGTACCCTTTCGAATGTTTCACCATAATTCATGAAATTACATATCTGACGAACGGTCTCTTCACTGACAATGTGCTCGATACGGCAGGCATCTTCTCGTGCAGTCTCACTCTCCACCCCGACAAACTGCAAAAACTGCATAAAAGTTTCGTGGCGGTGACTGCATTCCGCACCAGTGATACGTCCAAGTTCAGTAATACAGATCTGTTTTCCCTCCGGAGAAAGCTCCACATAACCATGCCGCTTCATCTGGCGGATATAATATGTCAGCTCTTTTTCTGAAAAATTCAGTTGTGCACTGATATCCTGTATGGTTAAAAGATTTTTTCTCTGTGAAATACGACAAAGTTCTTCCAGAAGATCTTCTTCTATCTCCCTGTGCGAAGACGGCATGTCAAGACCGATCCGCGTTGGCAAAGTGACTTTCTGCATGTGCATGTCCTCCTTGCAGTAAATGATATGTGTACAGCTGTTATTAGATGTGACTAACTATTTTTCATTATAGATACAAAGCAAGAATTTTGTCAAGATTTGCAAGGGGACTTCCCTTGAACCCGTCAACTTGCATTGACGTTTTTAGAGGTTGAAAAGCATAAGAAACTCTTATTATTTCAAATGCATCTAGTCGCATCCTCACGGAGCGTTTTTGCTTTATTGGAACATTACGGAGTAATTTTGTATAAAGTAAAAATAGCGGGCTCTTCGTTTTCGTAATACAAAGATTTCCCGCTATTTTGACATTCTATTGGTTCGGTTGACCGGCTATCGAATAACACCATTCTGAACCATCCATTTTCGAGCTATTTTTTGACCTGCAATCAAATAACTTCCTTCCAGACCATCCAATTTTTCTTGATTTATGGACTCTGAATCTACTTATTTTCTTCAAGGTCATCCGTTTTCCTCAATCCTCGTTGGTCTCCTGATAACTTACTCATCTCCTGGTCATTCCAGTCCTCGATTTCCATGGACTTCCCGGTAACTTACTCATCTCCTGGTCATTTCAGACCTCGGTTTCCATGGACTTCCCGGTAACTTACTCATCTCCTGGTCATTCCAGCTCTCGATTTCCATGGACTTCCCGGTAACTTACTCATCTCCTGGTCATTTCAGGCCTCGGTTTCCATGGACTTCCCGATAACTTACTCATCTCCTGGTCATTTCAGACCTCGATTTCCATGGACTTCCCGATAACTTACTCATCTCCTGGTCATTTCAGACCTCGATTTTTTCATCCTCAGTAAAGTTAATACACTTCTGTCTTTCCTCACCTGGAACTCTTGTACCCTTCCCCACTCCATTCGTCACGTCGAATGCATTCCGAGGGGAGTGTGAGGGGACTGGACAAGTCCCTTCACGGTTTTCTCACTCCAATGAGGAGTTGAGGTAGAACTTCCAGGTTCCCTTCACAGCTTCTCAAGCCGTATATTCTCTCTTCTTAAGAGAAATATTTCTCTTTAATGATTTCTACCGGCATCTCCTCACCGGTCCAAAGCTTGAAGGATGCAGCTCCCTGATACAGCAGCATGTACATGCCGTTACCGGTCTTGCATCCGGCTTCTTTCGCTTCACGGAGAAGTCTTGTTTCCTGTGGGTTGTAGATTACATCAAATACAAACAGATCTTTGTGGAACATGCTTGTATCTGTGATGATCGTTCTGTCTACATTCGGTGCCATTCCTACAGAAGTACCATTTACAAGGATTGCACTGTCTGCGATAGATGCACGCAGGATCTCCGGATCAGAGAAATCATGCAGAGTTACTTTGCACTCTGTACGCTCGTTCAGCTTCGCAACGATTTCCTCTGCTCTTCCGAAGAAATTATCTCTTACATTGAATACATTAATCTCAGCAACACCATCCAGTGCAGCCTGTACCAGAATCGCTGTTGCAGCTCCACCGGCACCGAGAAGTGTCATTTTCTTTCCAATGATGTCCACGCCATCTTCTTTGACAGCTCGCATGAATCCAACACCGTCTGTAGTATATGCAGTCAGTACGCCATTATCGTTGACGATGGTATTACATGCCCCTGAAATTTCAGATGCAGGAGATACCTTGTCAGCAAGTTTGCACATGATGTTCTTGCCCGGCATGGTGATATTCCATCCTCTTGCACCCATTGTTCTCAGTCCCTGTACTGCTTCCGGCATTTTATCTTCCGGTACATCAAATGCAAGATATGTATAATCCAGTCCCAGCTGATCGCATGCTTCGTTGTGCATTTCCGGAGAAACACTGTGTGCGACCGGGCTTCCAAGTAAACATAATAATCCGGTGTGTCCTGTGATATGTTTTGACATAATCCATATTCCTTTCCGCGTATCAAGATTTGGCGATTTCACCCTCGCCTGTACATGTGATTTATTATACACGATTTAACGTGATAAAGCAAAGACTATTTTCATTTTCTCGTATACACCCTATTTTGTTCTAAAGCATGTCCCATTTTGTTCTAAACCATGTTATACTGATTATGTTGTCCAACCAATACCCGGCAACGGGAGGAGGTGTAAGCCCCTTGGAAAACATCATTATTTCTTTTCTTGTCTCCTGTACGGCAAGCATAGCCGCCTATTATGTTTGCAAATGGTTAGATGGCGACAAGTGAGGCAACACTAGCCTGGTAGTTTCTTGTCTACTATAAATAAACAAGAAGAAGCCCCCAGTATTCGCACTACTGAGGGCTTCACTCTTTTTTGTCCCCTTGGACTCGTCATTTCTTTTCGCCTATTGGCATTATAGCATATGTCTCTTCTTAAATCAATATACTAAATTTCTCTTAGATTCCAAGTTTTTCTTTCATGTAATCTACCGGTGTATCTTTTCCAGTATACAGTTTGATGGCGATCAGTGCCTGGAACAGCATCATGCTCATACCATTGTAAACTTTTTCGCATCCTGCTTCTTTAGCCTGTTTCATCATAACAGTTTCGCGTGGTGCATAAACAGTATCTGTTACGATCAGGTCTTTCTTGAAGAAAGAAGTATCCGGGATGTTGGAAAGGTCTTCCAGTGGATGCATTCCTACACCTGTTGCATCGCAGAACAGATCTGCTGCATGCATTTTTTCTTTGAGGAGGTCATGGTCTGCAAGGTCATTCATTGTAGCTTTGCAGTTTGTATTCTTGTTGATCAGGTCAACGATCTCTTCTCCACGGCTGTAGAATTTATCTTTGATGTTGAAGATCTCGATCTCTGCGATTCCGTCAAGAGCTCCGCGTACTGCAATTGCTGTAGCAGCTCCGCCGGTTCCGATCAGAACCATCTTCATTCCTTTGAAATCAATGCCTTCTTCTTTGAGTCCCTGCCAGTATCCCATACCGTCAGTGTTGTAGCCTTTGAGCTTTCCTGTAACCTGTCCGTTTTCGTCGCGCATGTTTACAACTGTGTTGATAGCACCGCATAATTTGGCAGCTTCATCAACTTCGTCCAGATATTTGTGAACAACAGTTTTATTCGGCATGGAGATGTTGGAGCCAAGCATTTTGAGAGCACGAATACTCTGAACAGCGTCTTTCAGGGAATCGTTGTCTACTTCAAATGCAAGCTGGATAACGTCATCACCGTTTTTGTCATATGCGAGGTTGTGAGTTGTCGGTGACTGTGTATGACGGATCGGGTAAGCCATTAATCCTACTAATTCTGTATGTCCTGTTACGTTTGGCATAATTTTTTCCTCTTTTCTTTTTATATGATATGTATTCTGATACCCACGACTTGTTCCATTGCTTCGCAATTCCCACAAGTCTGCAAACATGAGAAATCCGCAGATTTGCTACGCAACTCGCTGCTTTCTCATGTTTGAGTGGCTTTTAAATTCAAACGCTTCCCCATGTAAGCATGGTTCAGCATTTGTACTTTTAAAGCCTTGGTATCATTTATTCAAGCGGCTCTAAGTGCAGGAATCCCTGAGATTCCAGTACGTTCAGTACTGCACGGCCTTCCATGGTACCTTCCATGATACGACGGGCACGAACGGAATCTCCGATGGTGTATACATAAGTATCTGTATCCTTGAACGCCTCTTCCAGTTCCGGAAGTACCGGGTTGTTGGAACGCATTCCAAGGCAGTTGAATCCGAGGTCGAATTCCATATCCTTGATCTGTCCATCCGGAAGTTTTACTGTAAATGCATTTTCTTTTACTTCCTGAAGCGCTGTGTTTACATATTCCTTGACACCATATTTGTCATGAGTCTCACGCATGGAACATTTGGTGATCGGGTCTGCAAGCATACCGATCTGAGGAAGCATATCAATGATCGTACACTCTGCTCCGCGAGGTGCAAAATATTCGATCACGTCAAGTCCAACGGATCCACCGCCGACTACAACGACTTTTTTGCCTTTGCATGCTTCATCCGGATATTTGCCGGCATTCAGGTTGTTGATCATATCAAAAATTGTAGCCACGTTTCCGGCCTCGATATTTTCCTTGAGACCTTTGATCGGCGGAACAAGCGGTACGGAACCTGTTGCATTTACAACGATATCCGGCTTGAACTGTTTTACCTTTTCAACAGTTGCTTCTGTATTCAGGAAAACATAAAGATTTTTCAGTCTGGCAGCACGTGCTTCCAGATATTTCGGGAAATCTTTCATACGGGTCTTGCTCGGAAGATCTGAAATAAATGTGGAGAGACCTCCAAGGTGATCCTTCTTTTCCAGAACGAATACGTTACAGCCTACTTCGGCCGCTGTACATGCAGCTTCCAGACCCGCTGTACCACCACCTACAACTACAACATTGCAGTTCTTGTTGACTTTGAGTGCTTTATAGATATCACCTTCCGGTACAGCCGGGTTGACTGTACAACGGATCGGGCGGTTAACACCAATACGGTTTCCGGCACATCCGACATTACATGAGATACATTTACGAAGAATATCTTCCTCGCCATTCTCTACTTTTTTAACCCAGTTCGGCTCTGCGATAAGACCACGTCCCATTCCGACGATATCTACATCGCCACTCTCGAGAACTTTCTCGACGATCTTAGGATCACGGTAGTTACCTGCATTGATAACCGGTTTCTTGAATTTATCCTTTACGGCTCTTGCCATGTAGGATCTCCATCCATCCGGAAGATAGTTGGAGTCGATCTGATACTGAAGAGATGGGTTCAGAGCACAGGAAACATCGTACATATCTACGAACTCATCGAGATATTCCAGATATTCCAGAGTGTCTTCCAGAGTGTTTCCACCCGGTACTCTCTCTTCTGCAGAGATACGGACGATGATCGGGAACCAAGGTCCTACATTCTTACGAACTTCTTCGAGTACCATACGTGGGAAACGAAGACGGTTCTCAACAGAACCTCCGAACTCGTCTGTTCTCTTATTATAGTAAGGGGAGATGAACTGGCTCATCAGATAAGAATGTCCGCAGTGGATCTCAATCGCATCAAAACCGATTGCCTGGACACGCTTTGCAGCCTCTCCATATTTTTTAACAGTTGTAAGGATTTCTTCCTTTGTCATCGGACGCGGAACTTCTCCGCCGGCCTTTGTCGGGATATTTGAAGAAGATACGGTTTCCATTCCGGTTCTTGCAGAAGAAGCAGATGCTCCGGCATGGTTTACCTGGATTGCTACTGTAGCACCATTCTTATGAAGGTTTTCTACGAGCTGATAATAACGCGGCATAAAGCTGTCGTGGTCAATACGGATCTGACTGGTACCGTTGGATCCTACCGGATACTCAATGTTGGCATTTTCCAGAATGATAAGACCTGTGCCGCCTTTTGCACGGAGTGAGTAATAATTCATATGACGGTTACTCATCTCACCGCTTGTCTCACCGTAGTTTGTTCCCATCGGGGTCATTGCAATACGGTTTTTAATAGTAGTTCTTTTAATTGTTATCGGTTCAAAAATCTTTGGGTAATCACTCTTCATGAAATAATCTCCTATTCATTCATAAATAATCAAATATGACATTCACATGAGTGGCAATCCTTTGTTTGTGACACAATTATCATAACTCTTTGTATTAAAAATTAACAATATCTTTCAGATAAATTTTTGATACATTTTCGGTATCATTTGCATTTTCTGCCTGCTGCTCCTTCATATAATCAATAAAACGTTCCACTGCCGGCAGGCGATAACGGTCTTTCATCCAGAACATAAACACCTGGCGGTAGATCTCCAGCCCTTTTAATTTGTGGATATTGATCCCTGATGAATTCTCAAGGATATCTGTCCGTGGCATCAATGCGATTCCAAAATTTTCTCTTACCAGTGAAACGATGGAATACTCATCCGGACATTCTACGATCATATTCGGATCGATCTGGTATTTTTTGTATAGATACTTTGCATAGGTTCCCATCCAGGAGGCTTTTTCGTAACCAATCACCGGATAATGGTTCAACTCTGCAAGCGGTACTTCCCGGATTCCTGCAAGAGGATGAGCTTTCGGAGTGATGATCACCAGTTCCTGCGCGCTAAGTGGAAAAAACTCCATATCATCTTTCTGTAAATATCCTCCAAATCCAATGTCCAGTTCTCCTGTCCGCACCTTCGCAGCGATTGCCGGTGTATGGTTCTGCCAGAAATTAAAAACGACATTCTTATTCTCTTCTTTATTCAGAAATTCTCTTACTTTATGTGGAATATAATGGCCTGCAAGCGGGAAAATATAACCAATATCAATCTTGCCACCGTCCGAAGAAAGCTCCTGCATCTTTCCTACTGCCACATCACAGTCTGCTGCGATCCGGTCTGCATGCTCCAGAAAAAGCTGTCCCGCCTTGGTAAGTGTCACACCACGTCCTTTTTTCTCAAAGAGAGCAACCCCCAGTTCACTCTCCAGTGCCGCCATGGAACGACTCAGCGATGGCTGCGAAATGTACAGTTCTTCTGCTGCCTGATGATAGTTCTCCAGTCTTGCTACTTTTTGAAAATACAGAATCTGATTCAGTGTCATATTCTTTTTCCTCCTGTATACCATGCCCCAAATTCATTCGTATTACCCTGCTTTTTTATAAAAATCCTTACATTATTGTAATCGTACAAAATTTGCATTTATTATATCACATTAATGCATTCAATGCATTAGTTTTCCCCTTTAAAAGCATTAGACTACATGCATTGTACCTGTTACAATACAATCAAATGTTATTTTTTTAACACAATTTACCACGGCATTTCTACTGTTTGTGACAGAACAAAAGAAAACCGACGTAATTACTGCTGCTCACTCCGTTCACAGCATTTGGTCAAAATGCATTCCAAATCACCTTCGGTGATGGCATTTTGCCCCGTGTGTCTCGGGATTTTGCCATATTCATGGCAAAACACCTCGCGGGATATTACCTGTGCACAGTAACAGCATAATTACCCCCCACACTATTTTATTTTTTCAGGAAAAGAAAAGGAGAACAACATGAACAAGAAATACCTGCCAAGTGCATTAATTTTGTACTTGAACTACTTCATCCATGGTGTTGGATGTTCTATCTTAGGACAGGCAGTCATCAAAGAAGCGCTCGCAACCGCATGGGGCGTTGAGGCAATGGCAATCACAGCAATCTCTGCTGCTCTTGGACTTGGACGACTGATCGCCCTTCCTTTTGCAGGCCCTCTTTCAGACAAATTAGGACGCCGTATTTCCACAGCGATCGGAAGTGCTTCCTATGCAATCTATCTGATCGGTCTGGCACTCGCATTTAACGCCGGAACAAACGGCGGATACACAATCGCTTATGTATGCGCGATCGTCGGCGGTATCGCAAACTCCTTCCTTGATACAGGTATCTACCCGGCAGTTTCCGAGATTATCTACAAAGCTCCTGGTGTTGCTACAATGGGAATCAAATTCTTCATCGCTATCGCACAGATGATGCTTCCATTCGTACTCGGTGCAACCGTAGCTACTACTGCTGCAGGACTTACTTCTTACAACCGTTTATTCTACGGATGTGGAATCATCTACCTTGTACTTTTTGTACTGGTATTCCTGTTCCCGCTTCCGGATGCTGACCAGAAAGCAGCCGGCAAAAAAGAAGGCCTTATCGACAGCCTGAAACACACTCATTTTTCACTTGAATCCGTTGCTATGATCCTGATCGGATTCACCTGCACAGGTACTTTCCAGTTATGGCTGAACTGTGCACAGAACTTTGCAAAAGAAAACGTAGGCTGGGCTGACCCGTCTATCATGCAGACATATTACTCAGCAGGAACCCTGATCGCACTTGTTGTAACAGCACTGCTTACAAGAAAGATCAAAGACGTTCGTTTCATCGTGATCTACCCGGTTATCTGCCTTGCAACTCTGATCGTTGTACTTATGGGACAGAGCCAGACACTTATGATCGCCGGTGCATTCATCATCGGATGGGCAGGCGCAGGCGGACTTCTGCAGATTGCAACTTCCGTATGCAACATGCTCTTCCCTAAGATCAAGGGAACTGTAACCGCACTTGTAATGATCGCATCTTCCCTCTGCAACTACACGATCCTGACAGCAGCATCCAAAATGCAGCCGTCTCAGGTTATGACAATGAACATTGTTCTTACAGCAGTTGGTGTTGTACTCGGACTGTATGTAAACATCCGTTACAAAAAAATGGTTGCACTCGCAGAAGCTGAGAACTAAAATGAGAACCAAGGGTGGTTTGCAGGATTGTGAGAGTGCATAGCACGGAACAATCCGTAATCATTATATAATAGAAAGGAAACTCATCATGAATACAGTTAAAATCCGTGACATCGAAATCGGTGCAGGCGCACCGAAGATCATCGTTCCGATCGTTGGCGTTACAAAAGAAGACATCATTGAAGAAGCCAAAACATTTGATTCCATTCCGGTTGATGTTGTTGAATGGCGTGTAGACTGGTTTGAAGGTGTTTTTGATTTTGCTAAAGTTGAAGATGTACTGAAAGACCTTCGTGAGGCTCTTGGAAATATTCCGATTCTTATGACATTCCGTACTTCCAAAGAAGGCGGAGAAAAAGCGATCGAGCCGGAAGCATATGCAGAACTGAACATCAAAGCAGCTCAGACTGGTTATGTAGATCTCATTGACGTAGAGATCTTTACAGGTGATGACATCGTTAAAAAGATCATCGACGGAGCTCATGCAGCAGGCGTTAAAGTTATCGCTTCCAACCATGACTTCTTCAAGACTCCTGCAAAAGCAGACATCATCTATCGTCTCCGCAAGATGCAGGATATGAACGCAGATATCCCGAAAATCGCTGTTATGCCACAGAATAAGAAAGACGTTCTTACTCTTCTGGCTGCAACAGAAGAAATGTCTACAGATTATGCAGACAGACCGATCATCACAATGTCTATGGCAGGCACTGGCGTAATCAGCCGTCTCTGCGGTGAAGTATTTGGTTCTTCCATGACATTCGGTGCCGCAAAGAAAGCATCCGCACCGGGACAGATGGGAGTAAATGATCTGAATACAGTCCTTGGACTTCTTCACAATGCTCTGTAATTATATATAATATTTACTTCTTGAAAACACCGGTATTTTTATTTAAAATAAAGATACCGGTGTTTTTATAACTGTAATTTTTTATAACTATAAAGCACTAAACAGTTATTCGCGGAAAAACATCTATATTTACTTTTAAGGGAGGTCCTTCATGAAAAAAATACTTCACTGGCTGGACGAGAACCTCGAAGAATTTATCCTGGTCGTTTTCCTGATCGCCATGACACTCATCATGGGCATTCAGGTATTCTGCCGTTATGTTCTTGGAATGTCTCTTTCCTGGTCTGAGGAACTTACCAGATATCTTTTCATCTGGTGCGGATTCTTAAGCGTAAGCTACTGCAGTAAGAAATGCTTATCCATCAAGATTGAGCAGTTTGTCGCCATCTTCCCGCGTCGCGGCAAGGCTATCTTCAAAGTAGTGAACCACACATTCGAGCTGATCTTTTTCATCTACATGATTCCGTTTGCTTATTCTTATATGATGTCTTCTGTTCACAGCGGACAGCTTTCTCCGGCTTGCGGCATCCCGATGTACTATGTGCAGGCAGCTCCTCTGGTTTCCTTCGTACTGGTCGCTTTTCGTGTCCTGCAGCGCTGGATCATCGAATTCCGTGTAGCACGCGGCGAAAACGTATTTGACCCGGCTCATCCGGAACGAAACACTCCGGAATCCTTTATCCAGGCCAATGCTGAATCTCCTGCTGAACAGGCCATTGAAGCAGGAATCGACAACCGTATCAATACGATCAAAAATTCAAATGAGGAGGAACACTAATGCCAGTCGTAGTTTTATTTATTATCTTTGTAGCCTTACTGGTCATCGCAGTTCCGGTATCCATCACACTTGGAATTACCTCTGTTCTTCCTTCCGTGTTTGATCCATCCTTTACTGTCGGTGCCAAATATCTGATCCGTGCCATGTTTGGAGGTCTGGACTCCTTCCCGCTCCTTGCAGTTCCGATGTTCGTCCTTTCCGGTATCATCATGGCGAAGGGCGGTATTTCAAAGAAACTGTTTGATGTCTTTGCTTATTTCCTCGGTAAATTCACAGCAGGTATGCCGTGTGCCGTTATCGTCACCTGCCTTTTCTACGGTGCGATCTCCGGTTCTGCGCCTGCTACTGTTGCCGCTGTCGGAAGTATGACGATTCCGATTCTGACCAACCTCGGATATGACCTGACTTTTTCTACCGCGATCGTGGCTGTAGCCGGAGGACTTGGCGTTATCATTCCTCCGAGTATCCCGTTCATCATGTACGGTATGGCATCCGGCGCATCCGTCAGTGACCTGTTCCTTGCCGGTATTATTCCGGGTCTGATGATTGGAGCTCTGCTGATGATTTACGCCATCTACCATTGCAAACGCTATGGTGAAGATAAAGCGAAAATCCATGAGGAAGTACAGATGCTTCACGACAAAGGTCTGCTGAAAGTGCTGAAAGAAAGCTTCTTCGCACTGTTAAGCCCGGTTATCATCCTCGGATGCATCTATACCGGTGTCGCTTCTCCGACAGAGGCCGCTGTTATCTCTGTCTTCTACGCACTGATCATCAGTCTGTTTGTATACAAAAGCATCCATGTGCGTGATATCTGGGCAATCCTTGTAGAAGCGATCCGTACTTTTACACCGATTCTGTTCATCCTGGCAGCATCCACAGCCTTCTCCAGAGTCCTGACTCTGATGCAGGTACCGCAGACTGTCAGTGAATTTATCCTGAACAACTTCCACAGCCCGGTAGCGATTCTGCTGATCATCAATGTCTTCCTGCTGATCGTGGGAATGGTTATGGATACCACACCGGCTATCCTGATCCTGACACCGATCCTGCTTCCAATCGTGCAGGCAATCGGCATGAACCCAATCCAGTTTGGTGTCATCATGGTCGTAAACCTTGCGATCGGATTCGTAACTCCTCCAATCGGAGTAAACCTGTTCGTTGCAAGTTCTCTGACCGACGTACCGGTTATGGATATCGCGAAGAAAGCAATGCCGATGATCATATTTTTCCTGATCGCGCTTCTTCTGATCACCTTCATCCCGGCAATCTCTATTGGAATCTTATAGGAGGAAAGACATGAAAAAATTTACTACATGCAATACAGATAAAAAAAGTGGTCGCATCCTCCGTATGATCCCAGTAGCAGCTGTAGCCGGTGCTTTAAGTATCGCGCTTACAGGATGTGGAACTTCCGAGGATGAGGTACAGCGTTATTCCTGGCCGCTGGCAACTGCTAGCCCGGAAGATACGGTAACACAGATCTTTGCGGAAAAGTTTGCCGAAGAAGTTGCTGATTTAAGCGATGGAAAAATGAAAATTCAGGTTTATGCAAACTCCACGCTTGGTGGTGACCGTGATCTGCTCGAAACCTGCTCTGATGGTGATATTCCATTTGTCGTACAGAATACGGCCCCTCAGGTCTCCTTCATGAGTGATCTGGCGGTCTTTGACCTTCCGTGTGTCTTTGATTCTCTCGACGACTGTCGTAAGAAGATTGACGATCCGGAATTCTACAGTCTCATCAGCGACGTTTACACAGATGGAGGCTATCATCTGCTCGGTATGGCTGACCAGGGATTCCGTGTCATGAGTACAAATAAAGCAGTCAACAGCTTTGCTGATTTCAAAGGGCAGAAGATCCGTACCATGGAAAACAGTTATCATCTGGCATTCTGGAAAGCGCTTGGTGCGAACCCGACTCCGATGAGTTTCAGTGAGGTTTATATCGGTCTGCAGCAGCATACGATTGATGCACAGGAAAACCCATATGAGGTTATCGTTTCCAACAACCTGTATGAACAGCAGGATTATGTGGTGGAGACAAATCATCTGCCGCATCTGATCTCTCTGATCGTCAACGATGATTTCTTTAAGGATCTCCCTGCGGACGAACAGGAGATCATGACAGAAGCGGCACAGCTCGCGACAGAGTACGCAAGGGAACAGTCCGATGCACGTATCGCAGATAAAGTTGCGACGATTGAGGAAAGCGGTACTCAGATCATTACACTGTCTGATGAAACACGGAAAGAGATCCGTGAAGCCTCCAAAGGGGTTTACGAATCCATCAAGAAAGTGATTGATCCTGCGATTTACGATTCCTATATGGAAAATGTAGAAAAATAAGAAAAGAAGAATACGTTTCCAAAAAAGTAGTATCCAATCTGTTTTATACAGGCTGTTTCCAAAATCTGGAAGTGCTAAGAAAAGAAAATTCTACAAAAAGCACCATGAAAAATGCCAAACTCGCTATCGCTCAAACAATGTCATTTTTCACGGCAAAGTAGAATTTTATTTTCTAAGAACTTCTACAGATTTTATCAAGGCCTGTATAAACTCAGACAGGATACTCTTTTTTTACCGTATTGCTTCTCCACGACACCCTCGCGTGGGGAAGGTCACTCGCGCTGCTCGCTACTGGTTTTAGCCGCCTCCGTCGGTTAGCCTCTGCCAATGCCCTCTGGCGGCGATCCTCCCTCCCCCCCATGATACGTATGTCAAATATAAAAAATATCTCTTCTGATTCTCCAGAACGTCGACTTCTGAACAGTACTTGAATGCAAAGAAAAAGCGTCTCCTATCTGATTTTCAAGCCTTGATAAGATCTGTTCAAAGTACTTAGAGAATAAAATACTACTTTACTTCGAAAAATGGCACTGTCTGAGTGTCAACGAGTTTGACATTTTTCGAAGTGATTTTTGTAGGATTTTCTTCTCTTAGTACTTTCAGATCTTTGAACCGGCTTGAAAGATCAGATATGAGACGCCCTTTTATTTATTCAGTACTTCCAGATTTACGAAACTACCTGGAGACATCAGAAGGGATATTTAATTTATATACCGACTACGCTATCATGTTTTCACTTCACATTCAAATACACATCTTCTCTTGTATGGAACCCTCCATCTATGATCACTTCATCCATATTTTCTTTGGTGACTGCCACGGGTGTGATCTTGTAATACGGGATCTCATATTCTCCGTCATTGATCGTTTCTGTAACGGGATATTCACAGTCTGAACCCCCGATATCCTCCCCTTTGCCAAGCATCACTGCCAGTGTCGCCGCCGTGCTTGCTTCCTGTTCGATCGGTTTATACACGGTCATTGTCTGAGTGCCTTCCACAATCCGCTGGCATGCTGCCAGATCTGCATCCTGTGCTACCAGTGCAACCTGACCTGCAAGGCGATTTTCGGACAGGACTTTTACTGCCTGACTTGCCAGATCATCATTTCCACACATGATTCCCACAATATCATCCGTCACTTCAAGTCCTTTATTTACATGCGTTGCTGCCAGTTCTGCCAGCCAGTTATCGCAGTATCCTGAATATGCCACTTTAAGCTTGCTTCCCTTGATGGCATCTTTAAATCCCTTTTCCACTTCTTCCACATTCTTATCCGTCGGGGAACCATTGATCACAAAAATATTTCCGCCGTCCGGACATGCCTCGACCAGACTCTCTCCCATCAGCGTTCCGACCATCTCATTGTCGATGGTAATATACAGATCTGCATTTACATTCGGGATGATCCTGTCGTAGCAGACCACATAAATTCCTTTACTCTTTGCTTCCTTTACCACATCATGCAGTGCATCGCCATCGATCGGTATGATCACGATCACATCCATTTTTTTCTGGATAAAATATTCAATCTGAGAAATCTGCTCTTCCACCACCCCACCGGCAACCTGTACATTCACTTCTGCGTCAAGACTGCTCGCAGTTGATACAAACATATCACGGTCACGCAGCCATCGTTCGATCACAAACGAATCAAAACTGAGTCCGATCTGCAGTTTCTCTTCTTCTGATGCATGTGTTGTCTCTGTTTCTTCATTCGAGCTTCCGCATCCCGCCAGTAACATCAGCAACATTGCACTTATTATAAGAAAAACACCTGTTTTTTTCTTCATTTTGTCTACCCCACCTGCATATCCTATTTTCCATTCCATATTATCCATGAACAGTAACTTTTCCATATCTTGTCTTGTACTCACTTGGTGTCATATCTGTCTGTTTCTTAAAAATCCTGCTGAAATAATTCGGATCTGTATAACCGCTCTGAATGCCTGCCTCTTTAATGCTGACATCAGGCTGTACCAGAAATTCCTTAGCTTTTTCAATTCGTACTTTTGTCAGATATTCTATAAAATTTTCCCCTGTCTCTTCCTTGAAGATCTTACTGAAATAATATGGACTGATATTCACAATGCCGGAAACATCATCCAGTGAAATATCTTTATTATAATTTTCCTGAATATAGAGCATCGCTTTCTTCGCAGCTGAATTAGACTGGTCCTCTTTCTGATCGCGGATCGCACGACATGCATTCACCATCTTGTCAAGAAACCATTTACGCAGTTCTTCATATCCGCCGCACGCCATTGCCGCATCAAGATAGTCCCTGCGATAACTGAATCCATAATTGATTGCACCTGCTTCAAATGCTTTTTTCTCTCCCCAGATAATATATTCCAGTACTTTCAGACGGATATTGTTCATATCCTCTGCATAGTGAGTCAACATCCAGTCAAAAAACACATTGATCTCCGCCACACATTCTTTTTCTTTTCCTTCTTCCAGATAACGAAAGATACTTTTTTCCATGGCAACCGGAAATTCCTCATCATAGACACCATTCTGAGAAAGATCTTCAATATGTATGACGCGGCTCTTGCTTCCATTCAGCGCACGCAGTGCTTCCCGGTAAGAGCGCTCCATTTCCTGCATCTCACGTACTCTTCCGATTCCAATACGGAATTTTGCTTCGATCCGCCCCTCCAGTCTGCTGATCAGGCTTCTTGCCTGCTCCACCAGATCGATGCGGTCTTCATACGGATTTTCGGATGGTGCACATGGCACGACGATCGGAATACGATTGGACATGATCGAGCCAACAGCACAGGTAAAAGCAGATTTCACAACCTCTCTGAGTTCTGCATAAAAATCCTGTGCCTTCACGTTCATCCCGACCGGACTTACCAGTCTTCCATTCTCATAGGACTGTCCAAACTGAATGATCATGACATATCCCTGCTTTTCATCAATATCCAGAAGCTGCTGATAATAATCTGCCGCCTGCATCTCCTGCTGAAGCAGAAGACTTCCTACAAAACTGTTCTCCACAACCGGAATGACTGTCTCCAGTTTCTCCTGTATTCGCAAAAGATTACTGCGCTGATTCCTCTTGGTATCTACTTTTGCAGTCGCTTCTTCCACCGCCGCAATGATCTTTGCCTTTGAGATCGGCTTTGTCAGATACCTTTCAACTCCCAGATCGATCGCTTCTTTTGCATAATCAAACTTATCATATGCAGACACAACATAGAACAATGCCGTTGTATTGAATTTTCGTATTTCACGCATTGCCTGTATTCCATTGATACCGGGCATATGAATATCCATAAACACAATATCCGGATGAAATGTTTCCGCAATCTCCGTGACTGCCCTTCCTGTCTTGGCAGTTTCTACGATGCACGAATCTCCAAACGTACTGGATATGACATTTTTGAAAGCTTCCAGCATGATTCCTTCATCATCTGCAATTAAAATCCGATACATTTTTCTATCTCCCCTTACCTGAAATACTTATCCACTGTCCTGCTACGCAAACTCTTCTTTATCCACCGGAAGGATAATATGAACTCTGGTTCCCGTGCCCGGCCCGTCACTTTTGATCGTAAAAAGATTCTCTTCTTTATAATACAGCTGTAGCCTGTCAATTACATTTCTTACGGCGATGCCGGTAGAAAAGCGATCTTCTTCATTCTGATCCACACGGCCTGCCATAACCTTATCGATCATTTCCTGTGTCATTCCGGCTCCGTTGTCGCTCACCGTAACTTCCAGCATATCACCGTTGCGGTGAATCTCCATCCGGATCCATCCAGTTTCCATACAGTCATGGATTCCATGTTGTACTGCATTTTCTACGAGTGGCTGCAGGATCATACTCGGAATACGAATATTTTCAATGCCTTCATCCACTTCTTTTATATATGTGATATCCCCTGCAAAGCGGACATTCAAAATATAGATATAGTTGTCAACCGCCTCTATTTCTTCCCAGAGCATGGCATCTTCTTCCATCTTACGTACATTGTAACGGAAAAAATCTGCCATCTTTTCCAGAAAAATCCCCGTATTATCGGCATCCCCCATCATGGCAAGCTGTGCGCCCGCATTCAGCGAGTTAAAAAGGAAATGCGGATTGATCTGTGCCTGCAGATATTTCAGCTGTGCCTCTTTCAGATGCGTCTCCATCAGAAGCTCCCGCTCCTTCATCTGTGCCTGTCGTTCCATGCTGTCTTTCAACTGGTCAATGTTCTGCCGGATACTCTCCAGCATCTGGTTAAAACTCCGCGTTACGACACCAACTTCATCCTCCACAACAACCGGAAGCTGCGGTACATTCAAATTTCCCTTTGCCACCTCATGCGCTGTATTGGAAAGCTCTGTGAGCGGGCGGATCATGTTCCGAACAAGCAGCGTCGTAACCGCAAGCCCCAGTGCATACACGATCAGCATGACACAGATACAGAGCTTATAAAGTACGTTCATTGCCCCAAGCAACAACTGATAATTCGCAGAGTTTGTCTTGAATCGAAGATTGTTCAACTTATAAATATATGAATTGATATATTCATAAAGTTCATTCTCCGTCTCATAAGAAGTCTTGTATTTTTCTACATTTCGTCCTCGTTTTGCCTGCACGGTCTCATTTGTCTGCTCCAGATAGCTCTCAGACATCCTCCGGATGTTTTTTTCAAGCATTTTCACTTCATTATCCAGATTTCGGTCATTCAGTTCTTCGATCAGGTTCTTATAATTCTGTTCATAACGATAATAGTTTTCCAGAGCCTTTGTACTTTTTGTATTCAGATATTCATAAACCGTACTCTCCACCTGTTCCAGAGCTTCCGAAAGCTCGTTCACTGCCGTATTACTGGAAAAAACCGCATCAATCCTTGTCACCGCCGTGTGGATCTGGTTAAAGATAAAAACATTGATTCCCAGGGCAAATACAAGGACCAGGAGCATAACTCCGCTCAGTCGGGTCTGTATGGAGTTTTTTACAGAAGAAATCTCTTTTTCCTGTCTCATTCCTCAGCCTCCGTCCTGTAATCCTGTGTATTGTCTTTTGTGATGATATGCTGACCTACACTGTAATAACTGTTGCTGTGTCCCAAAGACAGGTATTCATCCAGTGCATTGATGCTGTACCGTCCAATCTCATCCATATCCAGCGCGATCGCCGATGAAATGATCCCCTTATCGATCGCATCCAGGATCATGTCCGAATAATAGAAGCCGATCACTTTGACATTACCAACCTGGTTATAATCGATCAATGCCTGATAAACACACTCTGTCACGACTTCATCCATGCATACCAGTATATCCGGCAAACTTTCATCATTCACAAACATATCCCGCACAAACTCTTCTGTGTCAAAATCAGCACTGCTGTCCACACAGTACTCTGTCAGCTCTACAGACTGCCCCGTTTTTTTCTGTGTTTCCAGTTCTTTCTTGACCTGTGAATAGACCAGGTTGGTCTCCTGAGTCTTGGAATTTGATGTAGACAGAAACATAATGCTGGTTTTTCCTTTTTCTTTGAGGAGCCCGCTGATCTGCTCAGTATAAGCACTTCCCATCTGATAACTGTTCAGTCCTACAAAACTGATTCGTCCGGTCGCCGTATCATCTGTCATGACTGTTACTACCGGAATCTTATCCTTCAGGGCTTCATTGATCAGATGTTGTTCTTCTTTACTTCCATCTGCCTCCAGGATAATCCCGTCTACCTGTGATGCAATCCCAATGCGCAGACAGTCTGCCTGAGAATATCCTGTCATCTGTTCAGGAGAAAGCAATTCCACGTAAGCATTTTCTTTTTCCGCTGCTTTGGAAGCACTTTCATAAACAGACTGCCACATACCTGTATCCTTATCATTTGCGATCATCAGGTAATGTCTCTGATAACTGGCTGCGTGTTCTCCCTCCCCGAGTTCTACCCGATCCAGGCTCTTCTGAAAATAGATCCAGATTCCCGAAAGGAAGAAAATACAGCCTGCCAATATGCAAAAAACTGTCAGTGTAAATTTCTTCATAATCTCTGTACTTTCTATATTAATTCTATCTGGTTTCATGTTTTCTGGTCATTTTTACCAGTTATCAGTGTAACATATTCTGTCACATAGTGCAAAAGAGTTAATACAAACCATAACGTTTAAAGCAAAAGGGCCATTGCGTCACACGCAATGACCCCCGTCATTCATCATATTATATTTATTATCCGTTCTTTCTGTTGGATAATACATCGAATACTACTGCGATCAGAAGTACGGCACCTTTTACTACATACTGCCAGGAATCACCGATACCCATGATAGACATACCCATGTTGATGACACCAAGAAGAAGAGCACCGATTACAACACCGCCTACAGTACCGCTGCCGCCGTATGCGGAAGCACCACCGATGAAACAGGAACCGATCGCATCCATCTCAAAGGATGTACCTGTACTACCATTTACAGAACCTACACGTGCTGCACAGAGAAGACCTGCAAGACCTGCAAGAAGTCCCATGTTTACATATGCAATAAAGTAAACTTTGTTTGTGTCAATACCGGAAAGCTGTGTAGCTTTTTCATTACCACCAATTGCATAGAAATAACGTCCAAATGCTGTTCTGGATGTAATGAAGTTGTAGATCAGGCAGATTGCAACTACCCAGATAAACATTACAGAGATACCTTTGTACTGGAACAGTTTATAGCAGTACCACAGGATAACTGCTGCAATGATGACTGCTTTGCTGTAATCAGAGAATGCTGTATTCTGGCGATATCCTCTCTTTGCTTTGTTTGCTCTGGAACGAACTACATTGAAAATCACATAAACTGCTACGACTACACCAACGATCAGTGCAGAATAGTTTGCAGTGTCATCCAGTCCAGGAATATTGATGTAGGAAGTAAATACTTTCAGGAAGTCTTTGTTCTGAATAGAAACAGTCTTGTTATCCAGGATCAGACGTCCAAATCCACGGAAGATAAACATACCTGCAAGTGTTGTAATAAATGGAGGAATACGTTTATAACCAATCCAGTAACCCTGCCATACACCAACCAGAAGACCTACAACCAGACAGATGAGGATGGTCAGATATGGATTCATGCCTTTGTTGCTGATCAGGACTGCGGCAAGACCACCAACCAGACAGATAACAGCGCCAACAGAAAGGTCGATGTTACCACCAGTCAGGATACATAATAACATACCACAGGCAAGAACGAGAACATAACCGTTCTGAAGCATTAAGTTTGACATGTTCTGCGCATACAGAAGTCTTCCGTTTGTCAGTCCACAGAACAGGATGAATACGATTACCAGTGCAATGACCATCGTATATTTTCTTAAGAACTCTTTTACATTAAAATTCATTTTTTTACCCCTTTCCCAGTAGAATCAGGTTACTGTCTACTTCTCAGTAACTTATTCAGTACCAATCTTATTTTTTATTCTGTTCCTGCATGATCGAAGCCATGATACGTTCCTGAGTTGCCTCTTCAGCACTGAGTTCACCTGCCAGTCGGCCCTCACTCATAACATAGATCCGGTCACACATGCCGAGAAGCTCCGGCATTTCAGAAGAAATCATGATAACTGATTTTCCTTCTTCTACCATCTTATTGATCAGGCAGTAGATATCATATTTTGCACCTACATCGATGCCTCGTGTAGGCTCATCCAGAATCAGGATATCCGGTTCTGTAAACATCCACTTACCAAGCAGTGCTTTCTGCTGGTTACCACCGGAAAGGTTACCGATCTTCTGCTCATTGGAAGGAGTTTTGGTTCCCATTTCCTTTGTCATCTCATCAGCCATATGGACTTCCATATCGGTATTGATGACACCTTTCTCACAGACTTTGGAAAGTCTTGCAAGAGTTGTATTAAAACGAATAGATTCTCCAAGGATCAGTCCGTTCGTCTTACGGTCTTCTGTCACATATGCAAGGCCATGACGGATTGCATCGTGTGGATTTTTGAGATTTACTTTTTCTCCCTTGATATAAAGTTCACCGGAAATATTAGAGCCATAGCTCTTACCAAATACGGACATTGCAAACTCCGTACGTCCTGCACCCTGCAGTCCCGAAAATCCGACAACCTCACCTTTATGTACTTTACAGTTGATATTATTATCTACGATTTTTTCAGGATACAGCGGATGATGAACAGTCCAGTTTTTTACCTCCAGCATAACTTCTTTGCTGACATTATGTTTTCTGGAAGGATAACGGTCATCCATGGAACGACCAACCATACCTTTGATGATGCGGTCTTCACTTAAATCATCCACGCCTTTTGTCAGCGTCTCGATCGTTGTACCATCTCGGATGATCGTACAGCGGTCTGCACAGTATATGATCTCATTCAGTTTATGTGTGATGATGATAGAGGTCAGTCCATTCTTCTTGAATTCCATCAGAAGATCCAGAAGCATCTTTGCATCTTCATCATTCAGAGAAGAAGTCGGCTCATCCAGAATCAGAAGTTTAACCTTCTTGGAAAATGCCTTTGCGATCTCTACCAGCTGCTGTTTGCCTGTTCCGATATCTTTGATCAGTGTCTGTGCAGATTCATGGAGTCCCACCTGTGCCATGTGCTTTTCTGCTTCACTGTATGTTCTGTCCCAGTCAATGCTGCCTCTTTTATTCTTAATCTCGTTTCCGAGAAACATATTCTCGCCAATAGAAAGCAACGGAATCAGTGCAAGTTCCTGATGGATGATAACGATACCTTTCGCTTCACTGTCATTCAGGTTTTTAAACTTACATTCCTCACCTTCATAGGTAACTGTACCTGTATAACTTCCATATGGATACTGACCACTTAAAACGTTCATCAGTGTGGATTTTCCCGCACCGTTTTCACCGATCAGCGCGTGAATCTCTCCTCGCTGGACTTCAAGATTTACGTTGTCCAGAGCTTTGACACCGGGGAACTCTTTTGTAATGTGATCCATTACTAAAATATTGTCTGCCAAAATGGCGCCCCCTTTCCAAAAAGCAGGCGGGGCATACACCCCGCCCTTAAAATTCAAGTTCTATGTTTTGTTGGTTACGCATTCATGCAAGCATGATTTGCAGATTCTTGATAACTATCTGGCTCTGCTTAATCTCAGCCTGCCGGATGAAGGTATCCGTCGTCGTCCTGTGTATAGTATCCTGTGTCAACCAGTTCTTCTTTCATGTTGTCCTTAGTTACAACTGTAGGAACAAGCAGGAAGGATGGGCATTTGTTTCCATCAGATGTTTCATAGGATTCTGTATCATATGCACAATCGAAATCCCAGCCAGATGCTTCGATCAGAGATTCATCAATTGTGTCACCTTTCAGCATTGCTTCTGCAAGGTCAAGTGTAACGACTGCTTCGTTTGCAACTGCTTTGTAAACGGTCATGGACTGTTTTCCGTCAACGATGTTTGCAAGGTTTGCTTCGTCACCGTCCTGTCCTGTGATCAGAACATCATTTTTGCCTGCATAGTCAGATTCGATTGCCTGTGTAACACCAAGTGCTGTAGAGTCATTGGAGCAGAGAGCTACGTCAAGCTGTGTTCCGTCTGCATAATAGGAAGCAAGGATGTTCTGCATTCTTTCGAGTGCTGTCTGTGTATCCCACTGTGCGGTTGCAACAGAGTCGAAATCGGTCTGTCCGGAAACTACGTTTAATGTGCCGGCATCCAGATACGGTTTCAGTACATCATAAGCACCGTTGAAGAAATATCCAGCGTTGTTATCTGCCGGGTCACCTGCTGTAAACTCGATGTTGTAGGTGTTGTCGCCTGCATTGTCAAGATCCAGAGTATCGATTACGTACTGGCCCTGCAGAGTACCTACTGTGTAGTTATCGAAGGAAATGTAGTAGGAAACAGCGTCGGATTTGATCAGACGGTCATAAGCGATAACCGGGATTCCTGCATCTGCAGCTTCATCCATAACTGTATTAAGAGCTTCACCATCGATAGCTGCAACTACCAGGAGGTCAACTCCGTCAGAGATCAGGTTCTGGATATCATTTACCTGACGGTCTGTTTCGTTGTCGGAATAAGTAAGCTCTACATCATATCCGGCTGCTTTGAACTGTTCTTCCAGATAAGAACCATCTCTGTTCCAACGTTCCAGAGACTGTGTTGGCATGGAGATACCGATCTTTCCGCCGCCGGCTGCGTCATCTGCAAGTACCGGAACTGCACATGATGTGATTGCCATTGCTGCTGCCATCGCTAAAACTAATTTTTTCTTCATAAGAAACCTCCCATAATTTTGATTCGTTCTCTTTAGCTATTTCGTATAGCTTTTTGATGAAATTATAATACCATATGGATATATTAAACAAAATGGACTGTTTTTGGATGCATCTTTCAATTTTTGTGATAAAAAAATACCCAGATGAGTCCCATCTGGATATTTTTGATAAATTCATTAAAAAAATAATAATTTTATGCTATTATTGCTATCCTGTGCTACTGTATGCTACTCTTCTGCATCAAGAGCACGGATTCTCTGGACAAGCTCTTCGCAGATTTCAAGTTTATCCTTTCCATCTGTCTCGATCACGATGTCTGCTGCCGCCTGATATTTCTCGCGACGTTTTTCCATAAGGTCTGCAATAAAATCAACATTTTTGTTGCCTTCAAGAAGCGGTCTGTCATGATTGTCCTTGACACGGCTGAGGATCGTCTCCGGCTTCGCAGTCAGAAGGACAACACGTCCGTTCTTTTTCATCTCAACAACATTGCGCTCTCTCATCGGTACACCACCACCACAGGAGATAACAACATTTGTCTTGGACTGCATTTCAATAAGAAGTTCTGTTTCCAGATTACGGAAGTACTCTTCACCATATGTCTCAAAGATATCAGAAATGGACATTCCCTCTCTCTCTGCAATGATCTGATCCATCTCAACAACTTCCATGGCAAATACGGTTCTGAGAAAATCAGAGATCGTAGATTTGCCTGCACCCATAAATCCGATCAGCACGATATTGTAATCAAACAGTTTACGTGCCTGGATTCTCTTACTGTTTCTGGTGATCTCCTCAAATACAGCAGTTACTTCATCTTTATGACGTCTGCCTTCCATTCTCCGGTTCAGCCACTCTCTCTGTTTCGCTTCCTGCTCCGGCTGAAGGATCGGGATATCATTTGCTTCTTTATATGCCATGATATCCTCTACAATTCTATTTCTCATAAGCAGTGCATCCAGCACAATCTCATCACACTGTCCAAGGCTCTCTCTGAGTACTTCCAACTGATTCATCTGTATCGTTCCCTCTCTTATAAACAAATTTATCACTGTGAACACTTTATATTCCCTTTGTTCGCAGCATCACTATTTGCTCATTATAACAGTTATTTAGCACGTTAACAATATAAAGTGACGATTTTTCTCAAATATTTTGACTATCCTTGTAAAAATGTCAGGCCACTTTTTACAGCAGCCTGACACTCTCATTCGCTATTATTCACTATTCCGCATTCTTCAATGCTTCGCTCATCGGCACCTTCCGGATTCTCCTGTATTCCAGCA
This sequence comes from Blautia sp. MSJ-19, assembly GCF_018918125.1. Classification (GTDB taxonomy): domain Bacteria; phylum Bacillota; class Clostridia; order Lachnospirales; family Lachnospiraceae; genus Blautia_A. Next base: position 166,757 of record NZ_JAHLQA010000007.1, on the reverse strand, counting down.
GTGCAACAATCGCATACGTCACAAATCCCGCCGCAAACATCTGCACATAGATCATCGGGTCGATCCAGAGTGTGATCCATCCGGAAATGCTCTGCAACATCACTTCCCGGAACAGTACTTTCATGACTACAGCCTCAATTGGCAGACTGATAAGCAGACACAGAATGACCACGATCGATGTGGACATGATATACAGCCTGCTGATCTCACCGTTCGTATAGCCAAGAATCTTCGTCATCGAGATCGACTGGGCATTTTTTTCAATGATGATCTTGGACAGAAGATAGATCAGAATCATATAGATTGCGATTGCAAAGACATTGACCAGTCCCATCATGCTTCCCATCGATACATTGAGCTGTCTGGTAACCTTGGTCAGTGCATCCAGATCGATCACGGAACCGATGTTATTGCTGTCGATATCTGTAATCTCTGTATTGCTGAAATAGCCGCTGAAATAATCATCTCCCAGATCAAACATCTGATTCAGGTCATCCTGTGGCATAAAAATGCAGAGACCTCCATTATAATCATAGATTCCACCAATCTTAAAAGTATACTCATCATCTTCATATTTTTCTTTCAAAGTGATGGAATCTCCCACTTTCAGCAGGAATTTGTCTGCATATGCCTGTGAAATATAGACACCTTCCGAAAAATCCGCCTCAATATACTTGCTGTCATCATGGATACCATAGATCGTTACTTCTTCGCTCTTATATTTGTCCGGAAGTGTATTCAGAGAATACGCACTGAACTCCTCAGCATCTTCGTTGTCTGTCTCCGTATCATGGGAAAACAGCAGCATATCCAGCATGCCTTCCAGTTTATTGCTGCCGCCCATCACGCTTACCGGAACAGAAAGCATATACTGATATTTTGCCAGCATATTGTTCTGGATCTCCATCTGGTAATGATCCAGTGCAGACGGAAGCAGAAGTCCGAACATCAGAAGCAGGTTCGCAAAAACAATTCCTACAAAGAGCACCAGATAGTTACTGATGTTCTGGAAGATCACACGCAGACGGAATCTGTGGAAGATCTTAAGCTTCGGGCTTAAATAGAGGGCCCTTTTCTGCTTTCTTGTAGACAGATCCCTTCTGAGGAATTTAAGCGGAGAAAGCCTGAGCTTATAGTGCAATATCGCATAATTGACTACGAACATGATCACGACCGGAACCACCGTTGTCAGAAGAAATGCTTCTGCATTCCAGATCGTCACATACGTCGGAAGGCTGTAGCTTCCGTAATACATATCGGCACATACACCTTTAAATACCGTATATCCCAGAATATTTCCAACCAGCGCCCCGATCAGCGTTACAATGACCGGCAATGTCATATAATGGCGGACCAGTTCGCCTCTGGTATAGCCCGATGCACGAAGTGTTCCGATCACACCGGCTTCTTTGGCAATCGTATTACTTGTCGTAATGCCAAATACAAAGGCCATGATCACAATAATAATATAGAGAAGCATCGTGATCATAGCTTTGTCACTTCCCATATCATCACCGGTAAAGATGATCGCCTGGTTCTGATACTGTGGAACAAAGCTCTCCAGTGTGACCACTTTTCCCATTGCTTTCATCAGATCTTCTGAGACCTCTTTTTCCTCAAGTTCCGTCTGCGGCTTCTCATCATAGATCCATGCATAATTGTACTGGAGTTTCTCCTGATCCAGAGCAGCAAATTCTTCTTCCGTCACCAGACCGACTCCGAATTTTACTGCATCAAACATGGTGTCGCTGTTGTTCTGAAACAGGCAGCTGTAATCAGACAGTGCAACCAGACCTGTGATCGTCCAGGATTTTATTCCATCATCCAATGTATCACCAATCTTCAGATCATTATTGTCCGCATACATACGGTCGATGGCGATCTCTCCTGTTTTTTCTGCCAGTCTGCCATCCATCAGGCAGACTTTGTTAACATCTGTACGGTTCTTGAAGAAACGCATCGTACTGCCATTTGACAGAGAATCTTCTATATAATAGTTCTCATAGACTTTGACGCCTTCTTCCTCGATTGCTTCCTTCTGACCGCGGTACAGCCGCTCTCCGGTACGGAAGTTTCCGTCTTCAATGTTATACTTTGTAAATCCCTCATTATACGCCTGGATCATACTTCCATCGGCAACCAGGAAACCAGATACCATTCCAATCGTTGCAACCATCAGAATAAAGACAACGAGGTATTTTCCGAATTCTCCTTTGAGTTCACGGGGAATTCTTTTTCTAAGAGGACTTTTCATGATACCGCCTCCTTACCAGTCAAGATCCATAGCAGGAATCTTATGTTCATTCTGATAATTTTTGCGGATCATACCGTCACGCAGCTTGACTACACGGTCTGCCATGTCCTTGATCGCATCGTTGTGTGTTACCATGATGACAGTATTGCCGTATTTCTGGTTGACGGTCTCAATCAGCTTCAGGATTTCTTTAGACGTATTGTAATCCAGAGCACCTGTCGGCTCATCGCAGAGCAGGATATCCGGATTCTTTACGATTGCACGTCCGATTGCCGTCCTTTGCTGCTGGCCACCGGAAAGCTGATTCGGAAGTTTTCTCTGGTGCTCATAAAGGCCAAGAGTGTGCAGAAGCTCATCCACATCCAGCGCCCGGTCGCTTAAGTATGCCCCGACTTCAATATTTTCACGGACTGTCAGGTTCGGGATCAGATTATACATCTGAAAGATATATCCCAGATGTTTCCTGCGATACTGAGAAAGCTTCTTCTCCTTCATATCTGCCAGCTTTTCACCTTCGATGGAAATACTTCCTCCATCTGCACTTTCGATTCCCCCGATAATATTTAACAGAGTGGATTTACCGGAACCGGACGGTCCCAGCAGTACACAGAATTCTCCTTTCTCAATGTCGAGATCCAGCCCTTTGAGAACGTCTACCTTGCTGTCCCCTGAGCCAAATGATTTTTTGATGTCCCTTATTTCCAAAAACATAGGTTTCTCCTTTTCATACATTCCCGACTCGCATCGGTTAGTCGTATCTATACTTATGTTAGTTCAGACTATCTGGTTTGTCAAGAAAATTTGCCGGAGCTAACTGTTTTCGAAAAAAAAGGACTCCTGACTTCTACATCAGGAATCCCATAATACGTTCTACAATAAATACCGCCGCGCACGCAAACAGTGCAACCGTAAGAAGACTTTTTTCACGATATGCCACGATCAGCGCGACAATAAGTCCCACTGCCCCGGAGATGATGCCTCCTGCGGTCGCTGTCAGGATTGCCGGAAATGTCATCGCAGCGAGACAGGCATACGGTACATAATACAGAAAGGATTTTACAAAAGGACTGGTGATCTCTTTCTTAAAAAGAACCAGCGGAAGCATACGGATCAGATAGGTCACACCTGCCATCACCAGAATATAAAGATATGCGTTTGGTCTCATATCAGTTTGCCGCCTCCTTTTCCTCTGTTTCTTCTTTGATCGGACAAAAATGTGCCGCCAGTCCCGCCACAAGCAGGGTCGTAATGATGATCACAAAACCGGTCGATACTTTATTAAGTCCCGGAACAACTGCAAACAGTGTGCTCACTGCCATAGCTCCGATCACAACACCAAGTACGGCACGATTTTTCTTTGCCGGAGGAATGATCACTGCAAGGAACATTCCATAAATTGCCACGCTCAGGGCACTTACCAGAAAGTCCGGAAGCAGACTGCCGGAAACGGCTCCTGCCAGCGTTCCCAGCGACCAGCCTGGAATCGCAATACACATCACGCCATAATTGTACCACGGGCTGATGCGTCCCTCCTGGCTTGCGCTGACACCAAAGATCTCATCCGTCACACCAAAAGCCACTGCCAGGCGATGTCCATTCGAAACACCTTTCTCTAGCTTCTGCGACAGAGAAAAAGACATCAGACAATATCTTAAGTTGATAACAAGCTGCGTCAGTGCCATCTCCCACAGAGAACCGCCTGCTGCCATAATGCCAATACCGGCAAACTGACCCGCGGAAGTAAGGTTCGTAAGTGAGATCAGAACTGCCTGCCACGCTGTCAGGCCTGACTGGATCGCCATGATACCAAACGTAAAGGATACTGCAAAATATCCCAGACCAATCGGAATTCCATCCTGAAGACCTTTCCGAAAACTCGTTTTATTCATGATCGTATCAGTCCTCCAGAGAATTCAGCACACGGAATCCATTATTACTCAGCACATTCTCTGTTACAAACACATCATCTGTCTGAAGAATCATGATCGGAAGGCTGTTTCCTCTGTGATAAGATGTATAAATATAATCAAGATTTACATTGCAGTTTCCAAGTACCTGCAGTACGGTATTCAGTCCGCCGACCTCATCCTTGATATCTACAGCGATAACTTCCGTCACACGGTTCATATATCCATTTTCAGTCAGAAGCTTCTCTGCCTCATCTGCCTGATTTGTCACCATACGGAAAAGTGCAAATTCCGGTGCATCAAAGCATGCAAATCCATAGATATCAATACCTGCTTCTGCCAGAAGGCCAGTAACTTTCTGAAGACTTCCTGCTCTATTTTCAATAAATACGATGTTCTGTTTGATCATTGTTCTCTCTCCTCATCCTCTGCATAAAAGTTAATCAATATTGCATAATATACCAATGAATACCATTATACTCACGTTTTTCTCAAATGTAAAGTTTTGCAAACCAAAATAATATTAGTCCTAAAATAATATCAGGTACTGTCATGTTAAAAAAATCCCCGTGAAGCTTTTCTGCCCCACGAGGATTCCTTTTACTTTCATCTATTGTCATTTCCGAAACACTTATCCACAACTCAGATCAGTCATCCAGCTCTTCATCCACATATTTCTGGATATTGGATGCATTTACGTATTTCTTCAGATGCTCTCCGTCCGTGATGACCAGTGTCGGAGCCTGCATAATACCAAACTGCCGTGCCAGATCCGGGTTCTTTTCTGCATCAATAATCTCCAGGTCTTCTCCTTCCAGCATCTTCTTTGCCATACGGCAGTTCGGACAGGTGCTTGTGGTAAACAGATATTTGTGTGTTTCCACCGGTTCGATCTTCACATCGTCGTCTGTCACAGTTACCATGCTGGTGTGGACTTTCTTGAGCTTGGAATGAAGCACATCGTACAGTGTACGGTTCTTGTACTCCTGTGCCTTACCATCGTTCCAGTTCTGTACAGGACGGTAGTATCCTGTAATACGACTGTAGACTTCTGCTTTTTTGCCACATTTCGGACAGGTAAAGTGCTCACCGCTTAAATATCCATGCTCCTTACATACTGAATAGGTAGGAGAAATCGTGTAATATGGAAGTTTATAGTTCTCTGCGATCTTGCGTACCAGAGATGCTGCTGCCTTCCAGTCCGGAAGTTTCTCGCCAAGGAATCCATGGAATACTGTACCTGAGGTATACAGGGTCTGCAGCTCATCCTGAATATCCAGAGCATCAAAGATATCTGAACTGAATTCTACCGGCAGATGAGAGCTGTTGGTATAGTACGGTGTATCTCCTTTGCTTCCGGCTGTACGGATGTCCGGCCAGCGCTTGCGGTCATGTTTGGCAAGACGATATGCCGTAGATTCTGCCGGAGTTGCTTCCAGATTGAACAGTTCACCAGGATACTCCTCCTGGTAGTCTGACAGACGATTGCGCATATGTGTCAGAACTTCTTTGGTAAATTTCTGTGTACGTGCATCAGTCATATCACATCCCAGCCATCTGGCATTCAGACCAGCCTCGTTCATGCCCACCAGACCAATGGTAGAAAAATGATTGTCAAAGCTTCCCAGGTATCTCTTCGTGTACGGATACAATCCCTCATTCAGAAGTTTGGTGATCACTTCTCTCTTGATGTGGAGAGATCTTGCAGACAGATCCATCAGATGATCCAGTCTTCTGTAAAATTCCTCCGGTGTCTTGGACTGATATGCGATTCTCGGCATATTGATCGTAACAACACCTACCGAACCGGTACTCTCACCGGAGCCGAAGAATCCACCACTCTTTTTGCGCAGTTCACGAAGATCCAGACGCAGACGGCAGCACATGCTGCGGATATCACTTGGTTTCATATCACTGTTGATATAATTTGAAAAATACGGTGTTCCGTATTTGGCAGTCATCTCAAACAGAAGACGGTTATTCTCTGTATCAGACCAGTCAAACTCTTTTGTGATAGAATAGGTCGGGATCGGATACTGGAAGCCACGTCCGTTGGCATCACCCTCGATCATCGTCTCAATAAATGCCTTGTTGACCATATCCATTTCTTTCCTGCAGTCTTTGTACTTGAAGTCCATCTCTTTGCCGCCTACGATCGCAGGAAGCTCTGCCAGGTCGTCCGGAACTGTCCAGTCCAGTGTGATGTTTGAGAACGGTGCCTGTGTTCCCCAGCGGCTCGGTGTATTTACGCCGTAAATAAAGGATTCAATACATTTCTTAACTTCCGGATAAGTCAGGTTGTCCACTTTTACAAATGGAGCCAGGTATGTGTCAAAAGAAGAAAATGCCTGCGCGCCGGCCCATTCATTCTGCATGATTCCAAGGAAGTTCACCATCTGGTTGCAGAGCACACTTAAATGCTTCGCCGGTGCGGATGTGATCTTGCCTTCGATTCCGCCCAGACCTTCTTTGATCAGCTGTTTCAAAGACCATCCTGCACAGTATCCTGTCAGCATGGACAGATCATGAATATGGATATCTGCATTTCTGTGTGCATCTGCGATCTCATTGTCATAGATCTCTGACAGCCAGTAATTGGCAGTAACTGCACCGGAGTTGCTTAAGATCAGTCCGCCTACCGAATACGTAACGGTGGAATTCTCCTTTACCCGCCAATCTTCAACCTTCACATAACTGTCTACGATCTCTTTGTAATCAAGGATCGTAGATTTCATATTACGGATTTTTTCTCTCTGTTTGCGATAAAGGATATAAGCCTTGGCAACATCGCTGTATCCGGCCTGGATCAGAACATTCTCCACACTGTCCTGGATATCCTCTACCGTTACCTTGCCATCCTGTATCTTATTCTGAAAATCTGCAGTAACACGAAGGGCCAAAAGGTCGATCATATCTTTACTGTAATTTTTTTCTTTGGCATCAAACGCCTTATCGATCGCTGCTGTGATCTTATTCATCTGAAATTCAGCAATCTCTCCATCTCGTTTTACTACCTGAAACATGTTAACATTCCTCCCTCTACTGCTGCACCTGTATTCATAAATACGAACAAACTCATGTCCGTGAATCTGCACCTCTGATTGCTGTTTTCTTCATTCACAGCAACCGTGTAGAACCTATTGTATCAGACTCTTATCTATCCGTCAATAGACAAAAAACACCATATATTGTGCCGATAATACAAATGCACAACTATATGGTGTTGTCTGTTTTTTATATTTTTCGCTGTTTTTCCTTTATTTTCGGGCTTTCGGAATCACCGAAACAAAGATTTCCGCCGGTACTCTGGCCTTAACAAAAATTCCATCTTCCCGATATTCTTCAGAGATCAGGCTGCCATACTCACGGATCATCTGAATCATGCCCGCCTCTTTGTAATCATACAGTTCTTCCAGATAGACCTGGCTCTCTGCAAGAAGTTTTGCAAGAACCTCTTTAAATTCTTCCAGGCCTTCTCCGGTACGTGCCGAACACTTCACCGTATAATCCGCCCGGAAATCCCGCATCTGCTCTCCCTGCACGCGGTCCTGCTTATTCAGAAGCGTAATGATTTTCTTTCCTGTTGCCCCCAGTTCACGAAGAGTCTCATAAACTGTATGCATCTGCAGTTCTGCCTGCGGATTGGAAGCATCCACGACATGAATGATATAATCTGCATATTTTGCCTCTTCCAGCGTACTCTTGAATGCCTCGACCAGATGATGCGGCAGTTTTCGTATAAAGCCTACCGTATCCGTCAGAAGAATCTGCTGTCCATCCTTCAGTTCCAGTACACGTGTAGTCGGATCCAGTGTTGCAAACAGCTTATCTTCTGCCAGGATCCCTGCACCGGTCAGCGTATTCAAAAGCGTCGATTTGCCCGCATTTGTATAGCCCACGATCGCCGCAGTCTTGAGATTGCCTCTGGTCCTTTTTCCACGGATCAGCTCTCTGTGCTTTTCTACCTGTGCAAGCTCTGCTTTCAGTGCAGAGATCCTGGTACGGATGAGACGACGGTCTGTCTCCAGTTTTTTCTCTCCCGGACCTCTTGTTCCGATTCCACCGCCCAGCCTGGATAACGATTCTCTCAGACCGACCAGTCTTGCAGAACGATATCGAAGCTGTGCAAGTTCTACCTGTATCTTACCCTCACTGGTTGTTGCACGACGGGCGAAAATATCCAGGATCAGCAGTGTTCTGTCCATTACTTTGCATCCCAGTTCCCTCTCCAGGTTGTTCATCTGTGCCGGAGACAGTTCATCATCACAGATCACACCATTGGCATCCAGTGCTTTCAGAAGTGCAGCCACTTCCTCGATCTTTCCTTTGCCAATGTATGTCCCCGGATGAACCGCCTCACGATTCTGGATTACCTTGCCGGCTGTCACTGCTCCCGCCGTGGAAGCCAGTTCCTCCAGCTCATCCAGAGATGCTGCCACATCCTCATCCTGCTCTGTCTGTACACCGATCAGAATGACGCGTTCTTCTATTTCTTTGAAGTCATAAAACTGCATAGATCAGTACTCCTCTTCGCCGGATTCATCGTATCCGTCAGAACTGTCAGAAGAATCTCCTGTGTCTGCAGATGTATCCTCAGCCGTATCAGATGTTGTATCTGAAGCTGTATCATTACTGAGTTCTCCGTTACGTGACTGAAGGAATGTCAGCTCTTTTGCAGCATTCTCATCATCCGGAAACATCTTGATATATTCCTGCATCTTACTCAACGCAGTCGCAAAATCAAGCTGCTTCTCATATACCACGATCTCGTTAAAGTAAAGATCCTGCATTTCTTCTGTAGATGCATCCTCCAGACCTTTGCTGATATTTTCCAGTGCGCTGTCATACGAGCCTTCATCCATGTCACAGAGTGCAAGTCCATTATATCCTCTCGCCGGATCACTTCCATCCGCCTCCACATACTGCTGATACATGGCTCTCGCATTTGCCGTATCTCCCTGAGCCTGATAAACCATTCCCAGAAGGAGCATTCCCTCTGTACTTTTCTTATTTACCGCCTCTGTCAGTTCTTTCTGTGCGTTGGTATAATCCTGCATGTAATAATAAGCTTTTCCTCTGTCACAGTAATCGGCTGCATCCTTTGGCTCTGTCTGCAGTACCTGCTCCAGATATCTGGTTCCGTCTGCTTCCATATCCTTTTCCAGATATGCTTCATAGATCTGGATTGCCATATCGTATGTGGCATCTGCTGAATACGCTTCTGTAAAATTTGAAGAAGCCTCATCATAAGAATCCATCGCAAGTGCCACGCAGCCAGTCAGATAATACGTATCCGCATCCATCGTATATTCTTCTGCCAGAGTCTGACAGTCAGCCATCGCTGCTTCATAGAGGTCCGCTTTGAGTTCTGCTGTCGCACGATAGGCAAGCATGTCCTTTTTCAGCTTTTTCGTTGCTTTTTCGTTATCCAGTCCACTGGTAAAACAGTCGATCGCATCCTGATAATTTCCCAGATGCAGATTGGAAATTCCCGCTCCCCGATAAGACTCCGTAGTCTTGTATCTGGAAGAAATGGAAGACTGAAATCCCTGCAGGGCATAATCGTAGCTGCCCTGTTCCAGATCCACCGCTGCCTGCTTATATACCTTTTTTTCTTCTCCGCCACAGCCGGTAAGGGCACAGATTCCCAGTCCGGCTGTCAGCATCCATAGCATTCTTTTATTTTTCATTGATATCCTTTAATTTTTCTGCTGCAAAGAACTTATTCTACAATAAGTCCTTCTTCTTCCATGACACGTACCACGTTATTGACGTGTTCTGCACAGATTTCCTGTGTTCCCGCCTCTACCATGACACGAATCAGTGGTTCCGTACCACTTTCACGCACCAGGATACGTCCGTCTGTGCCAAGTGCCTTTGCTGCTGTCTCTACTGCTTCTACAACTTTCGGATTCTCTCTGGCAGTCTTTTTGTCAGCTACACGTACATTTCGAAGGATCTGCGGATATACCTTCATTTCTTTTGCAAGATCACACAGTGTTGCTTTCTGTTCAACACATGCTTCCATGATCATAAGAGAAGTAAGGATTCCATCACCTGTTGCTGCATAGCGGCTGAAAATCACGTGACCGGACTGTTCGCCTCCGATGCTGTAGTTGTTCTCCAGCATATTCTCTGCCACGTATTTGTCACCAACAGCAGTCTGCTCGTAGCAGATTCCCTCTGCCTCAAATGCCTTATAAAGTCCCATATTGGACATAACCGTTGTGACTACTGTATTTCCGTTCAGCTTGCCCTGAGATCTGAGGAATTTTCCGCATACATACAGGATCTTATCTCCATCAATGATATTTCCTTTGTGATCCACTGCGATACAACGGTCTGCATCTCCATCATATGCAAAACCAACATCCAGACCATTCTCTACCACATATTTCTGAAGCACCTCAATATGTGTGGAACCACAGCCTCTGTTGATATTTGTTCCGTCAGGCTCGTTATTGATGACATATGTCTTTGCACGGAGCGCATCAAACACACTCTTTGCGATCGCAGAAGAGCTTCCGTTTGAGCAGTCCAGACCAACTTTGATATTTTTGAAATCACGGCATGGGATAGAAATCAGATAACCGATATAGCGATTACGTCCGGATGCAAAATCCACTGTACGTCCGATATCTTCACGGGTAGCATAAGGAAGCTCCTCGATCTTGCCATCCAGATATGCTTCGATTCTTGCCTCTACTTCCGCCTCAATCTTCTGTCCGTTTCCGTTCAGCAGTTTGATTCCATTGTCATAAAACGGATTGTGGCTCGCTGAGATCATGATTCCACAGTCAAAATCTTCTGTACGTACTGCATAGGAAACACTTGGTGTTGTCGTTACATGAAGCAGATAAGCATCTGCACCTGATGCAGTAAGTCCCGCAACCAGTGCATACTCAAACATATAACTGCTGCGTCTTGTATCCTTACCGATCACGATCTTGGCTTTGTGCTCACGGCCGTAATACCAGCCCACATAGCGTCCTACTTTGAATGCGTGATCTACTGTCAACTGAATATTTGCTTCTCCACGAAAACCATCTGTTCCAAAATATTTACCCATTTTAAACTCCTCACTGTGCCTGTTTATGCACACAATTCTGTATCGCTTCGTCGACCACTGATTATTTGTAAAGATCTGCCGGGTATACGCCCTCTTTTACCAGATTTTCAAAAGCTGCTGTTACAGAAGCTTTGTCTTCCTGATAAGTTACTCCAAACCATGTGTCCTTTGTCTCCAGAACATCTACTTTTGCTTTGCCATCTTTGATCAGACGGTCGATCATTTCCGGAAGCAGATATTCTTTCTTGATATCTCCTTCTTTGCTTCCCTGCAGAAATTCTACAAATCCTTTTTCCAGAGTATCCATAAATACCGGTGTCAGTCCCCACATATTCATGGAAACAAGGCTCTTTACATCCAGTGTCTCTGTATTGCCGTTATCATCGCGGGTTTCTGCACCATCTGCTGTCTTAAAGATGTTGTGTGTTTCTGTAACACCTGTCAGTGCCCCATCCTCAATATGGCAGATTCCTCTGGTAACGCTTCCGTTATCACTCAGGGTATTTCCAAGGCGGAATCCTGCCATGCAGATATGAAGGATACCATCATCCGGCTGCTCCTGTACCAGATAATCATGTACTTTTACATAAGCTTCTTTTCCATAATAGTCATCCGCATTGATTACCATGAATGGCTCGTTCAGTACTGCCTTTGCAGCCAGAACAGCCTGGCCTGTTCCCCACGGTTTTGTACGGTCAGCCGGTTTTTCAAAACCTGCCGGAAGATCTTCCAGAGACTGGAATGCATACTCTACTTCTGTGATCTTTTCGATTCTCTCTCCGATCACACGACGGAATTCTTCTTCCAGATCCTTACGAATGATGAATACCACCTTATTGAAACCAGCTTCCAGCGCATCATGAATGGAATAATCCATGATGATCTCTCCGTTCGGTCCTACCGGTGCGAGCTGTTTGATTCCTTTTCCGAAGCGACTTCCAATACCTGCTGCCATAATGACTAATGCTGTCTTTTTCATAAATATTTCCTCCTGTTAGTTTTGTATTTTTTATTCTTCCTCATTTAATGAACTCAGTTTTGCTGCCTGATCTGCGGCAATAAGGCTGTCCAGGATCTCATCCAGGTCTCCGCCAAGGATGCTGTCCAGGCGATGCAGCGTCAGTTTGATTCTGTGATCCGTCACACGTCCCTGCGGGAAATTGTAAGTACGGATCTTTTCGGAACGGTCTCCGGTACCGATCTGGCTTCTTCTCGCTTCAGCCTCCGCATCATGCTGCTTTGCCAGTTCCATCTCATACAGACGGGAGCGCAGTACCTTAAGTGCCTTATCCTTATTCTTAAGCTGTGATTTCTCATCCTGACAGGAAATTACGATACCTGTCGGAATATGTGTCAGACGTACCGCAGAGTCTGTGGTATTGACACACTGTCCACCATTACCGGACGCACGGAACACGTCAAATTTACAGTCATTCATATCCAGATGGAAATCGATTTCTTCTGCTTCCGGCATGATTGCTACAGTACAGGTAGATGTATGGATACGTCCGCCGGATTCTGTCTCCGGGACACGCTGTACACGGTGAACACCGCTCTCATATTTCAGTCTGGAATATGCGCCCTGTCCCTGGATCATAAAGGTTACTTCCTTGAATCCACCAATTCCATTTTCATTCAGACTCATCATTTCTGTTTTCCAGCGACGGGATTCTGCGTATTTTACATACATGCGATAGATTTCTGCCGCAAACAGGGCTGCCTCATCGCCACCTGCGCCTGCACGGATCTCTACGATTACGTTTTTGCTGTCATTCGGGTCTTTCGGAAGAAGAAGGATCTTCAGCTCTGTTTCCAGTTCTTCCACACGTTTCTTTGCATCTGAAAGTTCTTCCTTCAGCATCTCACGCATTTCTTCGTCTTTTTCTTCTTCCAGCATGGACAGACTGTCCTGTATGGTCTCTTTGTTTTCTTTGTATTCTCTGTAGGCATCTACGATTGGCTGAAGTTCACTCTGTTCCTTCATCAACCGCTGAAAGCGTTCCTGGTTATCCGTCACGCCCGGCTCTCCCAACTCGTTCAGGACTTCCTCAAAACGCACAAGCAAATCTTCTAGTTTATCAAACATTCTGTTCCTCCTGCGTCTGCAATTTTCCGATCACAACCCTGTCCAGTCCGGCAAGGTCTTTTTTGATCTCTATATCTGTAAATCTGTTTTTCTTCAGAATCTCAGCAACTTCCTGTCCCTGGTCACAGCCGATCTCATACATCAGCCAGCCACCTGGTTTCAGATAGTCTCCGGCATGCGCCGTAATTTTCTCGTAAAAGTACAGTCCGTCCTCTTTTCCGTCCAGTGCCAGCATCGGATCATGAAGCCGTACTTCCTCCATCAGTTCCTGTATATCCTGTGTTCGGATATAAGGCGGATTCGAAATAAGCATATCATATTCCGAACTTGTATTTCCACTGTTTTTCTGAAAATAATCCGCAGAAAATGTATCACTTTGTACAAAAACTGCCCGTTTTTCCAGTCCAAGCCGTCTCCGGTTCTCTTTTGCCACTGCCAGTGCATCCTCTGAAATATCCGCTCCGGTTCCTTCTGCATCCTCTCTTTCTTTGAGGATACTCAGAAGGATACAGCCGGAACCGGTACACATATCCAGAACTTTCGGGGCTGTACAGTCCTTCAGATGGCTGAGTGCTTCTTCTACCAGGACTTCTGTATCCTGCCGTGGAACCAACACTCTTTCATCCACATAAAATTCATAGCCCATAAAATATGCCCGTCCGGTCAGATGCTGCAGTGGGATATGCTGTGCACGCTCTGCACACAGAGCAAGATAACGTGCCTCTGTTTCTGTGGCCAGCATATCATCCATATGCGCATAATACCATGCTCTTGTAATATCTGCCGCATACTCCAGAAGGAGCCAGGCATCTAACCTGGCTTCTTCGATTGCAGCAGCATTCAGAATCTGGATTCCATCTTCCAGTACTTCTTTATATGTCCGCATGTTTTTCGTTACTGTGAACAGTTACTCCTTTTCTTCTTTTTCTTCCGGCTCCCAGCCGAATTCTTCTTTCAGATATGCCTTCCAGTCAAAAACAGCCTCCACTGCCGCGATTGCAACTTCCACCATATCTGCTGTCGGTTCTTTAGTCGTCAGCTTCTGCATGGCAAGACCCGGTTTACTCAAAATATCTGCCAGTCTGCTGTCCGTTCTTCCGGCCCACTGAATCATTTCAAAAGAAATTCCAGATACGACCGGTACCATCAGAAGACGCCCAAATAAACGAACCCAGTAAACCGGAACCAGTACAAACACAAAATGAAGGCAGATACTCACCAGCATGACCAGAAACAGAAAGCTTGTGCCACAACGCTTATGCTGTCTGGAACTTGCCATGACATTTTCTACTGTGAGCGGAAGTCCATGCTCCACACAGTTGATGCACTTATGCTCCGCGCCATGATACATAAACGTCCTCTGAATATCTTTCATCCGGGAGATCAGAAGCATGTATCCCATAAACAGTGCAAGTTTTACAAACGCTTCAGCCACTGTTACACCAAACTCTGACACTCCCACATTGCGCAGAAGGCTTGCCAGCGCATACGGAAGCAGCATAAAAGCTGCAACTGAAACTACGATTGAAATCGCCACCGTTATGTACAGAAGCCACTGAAACTGCTTTGCTTCTTTTGCTTTCTTTGCAGAAAGTTCTTCTTCTGTCAGTGTTGCATTTTTGGCAGCCTCTTTTTCGTCTTCCTCATCTCCGGCGATCTCTGCCGAATACATCAGACATTTGGTTCCTACGACAAGGCCATCCACAAAACTTACCACTCCACGGATGATAGGCCATTTCAGAAAAGCAGCCTTGCCAAAAGTACATTTATAGTCCTCTACTTTTAATTCTATTTCTTTGTCCGGACGGCGTACTGCAATGGCATACTTGTCTTTGTGGCGCATCATGATGCCTTCCATTACTGCCTGACCACCAATATTTGATGATTTCATATATCACTCCATTATCACGATAAAAGCAAAGAAAGGTTGAGATTTCCCAACCTCAACCTGTCTCTTGTTTCATTATTCAGTCTGAATTATTTGTTTAAGCCGTATTTTCTGTTGAACTTATCGATACGTCCACGAGCCTGAGCTGCTTTCTGCTGTCCTGTGTAGAATGGATGGCATTTGGAACAGATTTCAACATGGATATCTTTTTTAGTAGATCCTGTTACGAATGTGTTTCCGCAGTTGCAGGTTACAGTTGCCTGATAGTAGTTCGGATGGATTCCTTCGCGCATGATTTTCACCTCTCTATATTTCTTCTATTTTTCTATTCGTATTAACTCAACGAAATTGCCAATTTATTTCGCAGCTTTCTGATTATAACATACTGGTTCTTCAAATGCAAGCTGTTTATAAAAATTTCTGTTTTTTTGCTGTCTGTACAAACTCTTCATTTGTCTTCGTTCTGGAAAACATATTCAGGATCTGTTCAACCGCATCTTCTGCCTTCAGACTGTTCAGTGCACGGCGCATATTGTAGACCGCTTCCTGTTCGTCCGGTGTCAGCAGGAGGTCCTCCCGTCTCGTACCGGATTTCTGGATATCAATGGCCGGGAACACTCTCTTTTCCTGCAGTTTGCGGTCAAGGACAAGTTCCATATTACCAGTTCCTTTGAATTCCTCATAGATGACATCATCCATCTTGCTGCCGGTATCCACAAGTGCTGTTGCAAGGATCGTCAGGCTTCCTCCCTCTCTCATATTACGGGCTGCACCAAAAAATCGCTTCGGCATATGCAGTGCCGCCGGGTCCAGACCTCCTGACAGAGTTCTGCCACTCGGTGTCACACAGAGATTGTATGCTCTTGCAAGTCTCGTGATCGAATCCAGAAGGATCGTTACATCCTGCTTGTGTTCCACCAGACGGCGTGCACGTTCCACAACCATCTCTGAAACACGTCTGTGATGCTCCGGAAGCTCATCAAATGTAGAATAGATGACTTCTACATTGCTTCCACGGATTTCTTCCTTGATATCGGTCACTTCCTCCGGACGTTCATCGATCAGAAGAATGATCAGATGCATGTTTGGATTATTTTTGAGGATTGATTTTGCCACATCCTTGAGAAGAGTGGTCTTACCTGCTTTTGGCGGGGACACGATCATGCCTCGCTGTCCTTTGCCGATCGGACTCAGAAGGTCCATGATCCTCATGGCAACTGTGCCGCCCGGTCGTTCCATACGCAGACGCTGATTTGGAAAAATCGGTGTCATATCTTCGAAATTGTATCGTCTCTGTCCTTCACTTGGCGGAAATCCATTGATGGAATCCACATACAGAAGTGCGCTGAACTTCTCCCCCTGTGTTTTGATACGGATACTTCCCTTGAGAATATCACCGGTCTTCAGATTAAAACGGCGGATCTGTGACGGAGACACATAAATATCATTTTCACCTGGCAGATAATTTGCACAGCGTATAAAACCGTATCCATCCGGAAGGACCTCCAGAATGCCGTTTGCCTTCTCACCACTGTCAAGCTGCGCCGTCTCTGCCGGAGTCGGATTTTTATGTGCATACTCTGTTCCATCCTGATAGTTATTACGTTCCTGATAATTATTACGTTCCTGATAATTATTGCGTTCCTGGTAATTATTACGTTCCTGGTAATTATTGCGCTCCTGGTAGTTGTTGCGTTCCTGGTAATTATTACGTTCCTGGTAGTTGTTGCGTTCCTGATAATTATTACGCTCCTGGTAATTATTACGCTCACGGTAACTGCCGCGTTCCTGATATGATTTTCTCTCACCAGCGTCGTATGCCGGTTTCTGTTCACGCACTCTGTTTTCCTGTCTGATCGGTTCCGCACTGGTCTCTTTCTTTACTTCTGCTTCTTTTTCAGACGTTTCCTTCTCGTCTTCCTGAAGCATTCTTTCGATCAGTTCCGGCTTTCTCAATGTGGAAATGCCCTTCAGTCCTCTTGCTTTTGCAAGATCTTTTAACGTTGCAAGCGACAATGATTCGTATTTTTCTCTCATAAAAAAACCTCTCTGTCTTCTTATCTTATATTCATTTGATGCTTTTCTCTACGGAATATCTGTCTGAATCGACATGAATTTCAGAAATACCGGAAAGATGCTGTATCACCGTACAGCATCCACCGATAAAGCCGTCTTTCTCTGAGACTGACTGTGCAGTCCTGCAGTTGAAATTTACATTTAGAAATATTTTAACACAACTTCAAAGTCATGTCTATAAATTAGAACACTTGTAGTCACAAAAGGCTGAAATGATAACTGTTCACGCTTTCCTGAAGATCAGTGTATCAGATTTCCTACGATTCCATAGGAAACTACATACATGATAACCGTAGCCATGATCAGTCCACAGAAAATAGCGATAGAGGACTTCTTGATATCCACCTCAAGAAGAGATGCGATCAGCGATCCTGTCCACGCGCCTGTACCCGGCAGCGGAATTCCTACGAATAAAAGCAATCCCAGAAATTCATAACGCTTGATCTGGTCACTTTTTCCCATCGCACGGTTTTCCATTCTGACGATCAGATTGTGAAACAGCTTCGTTTTCTTGAGGACTTTAAAAATCTGGCGGATAAACAGCAGGATAAACGGAATCGGGATAATGTTCCCGATGATACAGATCGGAATCGCTTTTGCTGCTGAGACCTTGAGCAGTGATGCCGCCAGAAGACCTCCCCTCAGTTCCAGGATCGGGATCATAGAGATAATAAAAATGATCAGTTCTCTGGAAATATGCTGTGAAAGATTATCTGTAAACCACTGTACTAAAACTTCCATAAATTCTCCTTTTTTAAATATTCTTTGACGAAACCAAGGAAAGTCTCCATCTCTTCTCTGGTTCCGATCGTAATACGAAGATGATTCTCCGTTCTTCCACCCGGGAAGTAGCGCACATAAATATGATGCTCTCTCAGTGCCTGGAACAGTTTCTGTGCCGGGCAGTTCTCATGTGTCGCAAAGATAAAGTTTGCTTTGGAATCCTCAAAGGTAAATCCAAGCTTTTTCAGTTCTTTCTTTGTCCATTCCCTCGTTTCAATGATCTTCGTACAGGTTTCCAGAAAATATTCCTGATCTCTGATCGCAGCCACACCTGCTGCGATGGAAGTACGGTTCATCGTATAGGAATTGAAAGAATATTTTACATCGTTCAGATATTTGATCAGTTTCGGGCATCCCATCGCATATCCGATACGCATTCCTGCCATGGATCTGGATTTGGAAAATGTCTGAACAACCAGAAGATTTTCGTATTTTTCGATCAATGGAAGCGCTGACTGTGTACCAAAATCCACATATGCCTCGTCTACGATCACGATCACATCCTGATTATGTGCCACAATATCTTCAATATCACTTAAAGGAAGGGAAACTCCCGTCGGTGCATTCGGATTCGGGAAAATAATGCCTCCGTTTTCTCTGAAATAATCTTCTTTTCTGATATGAAAATGTGCGTCCAGTTCCGGTCTTTCATATGGGATACGGAACAGATCTGCCCATACATCATAAAAAGAATACGTAATATCAGGAAACAGGATCGGTTTTCCTCCATTAAAAAAGGTCAGAAAACTCATGGCAAGCACATCATCAGAACCAACTCCTACAAATACCTGCTCATCCTGCAGGCCGTATTCCTCTGCGATCGCATGGACAAGATCCTTTGCTGCAGGATCCGGATAAAGTCTCAGTGCATCTGTTTCTGTATCTCTGAGTGCCCTGGCAACTCCCGGTGCCGGTGGATATGGATTTTCATTTGTGTTTAATTTTATCATATCCGGCTGATTCGGCTGTTCTCCCGGTGTATAAGGAGTCACTCTGCGGATATTTTTTTCCCAGTTACTCATCTTCATGTCTTCTTTCTTCTTTATATTTTTGATACACACGACTTGTTATGTGCTGTGCGAGCTCATGTGGATTCAGAACTTTATACCCTGTGTATCAGATACGTGCTACGCCGGTTTTTCTTGCAGCCTCTGCAACTGCTTTGGCTACTGCTGGTCCAACTCTCTTATCAAATGCTTTCGGAATGATATTATCTTCAGAAAGTTCTTCATCTGAAATCAGATCTGCAATCGCTTTTGCTGCTGCGATCTTCATTTCTTCATTGATGTCACTTGCTCTTACATCAAAAGCTCCGCGGAATACTCCCGGGAATACCAGAACATTGTTGATCTGGTTCGGGAAATCGGAACGTCCGGTCGCAATAACTCTTGCGCCGCCTTTTCTGGCTTCATCCGGCATAATTTCCGGTGTCGGATTTGCCATTGCAAATACAATGGCATCGTCTGCCATAGTACTTACCATCTCTGCAGTCACGATATTCGGTGCAGATACACCGACAAAAATATCTCTGCCTTTCATTGCGGTCTTCAGATCACCATGAAGCTGCTCTTTGTTTGTTTTTTCTGCGATTTCTTTCTGTGCCGGATTCATCCATTCCTCACCAGGTGCAAGAATTCCCTTGCGATCGACCATGACCACATCACCGATTCCCAGTTCCAGCAGCAGCTTGCAGATGGAAATGCCCGCAGAACCGGCTCCATTGATCACAACCTTTGCTTCTGAGAATTTCTTTCCTACAAGTCTCAATGCATTGGTCAGTCCTGCTGAAACTACGATTGCGGTTCCGTGCTGATCATCATGGAAGATCGGAATATCACATTTTTCTTTGAGTTTTTTTTCAATCTCAAAACATCTCGGTGCGGAAATATCCTCCAGATTGACTCCGCCAAAAGATCCCGAGATCAGATAGATTGTATTTACGATCTCATCTACATCATTACTCTTGATACAGAGTGGAAATGCATCTACATCGCCAAAAGCTTTAAAAAGTGCACATTTTCCTTCCATTACAGGCATTCCTGCTTCCGGTCCGATATTTCCGAGACCCAGAATTGCAGATCCGTCTGTTACGACCAGACACATATTCCATCTTCTGGTAAGATCATAAGATTTGTTTACATCCTTCTGGATTTCCAGACACGGCTGTGCAACGCCCGGTGTATATGCAAGCGAAAGATCATCTTTGTTCTCAGCCGGTACTCGTGTGACAACTTCGATCTTGCCTTTCCATTCTCCATGTAATCTCAGTGATTCTTTTGCGTAATCCATTTTACTTTCCTCCTATTGTCGTTCCTGGTCTTTTATTTCCCGGATTGTTTTTCTGCATCTCATCCATGCATGATTCAATCATATCCATATGTTCAGACATATACTGGTTTGCAAGTTTTTCGTCATTATTGATGATGGCCTCGACCAGATGACGATGCTGCTCATCCACATCTGTCGCAGACTGATTCGTTTTCATTATATAATCTCTGATTCCGGAAATAGTATTTTCAGTAAGCTGGTCTGCTGCCGCAAGGACGCTGTAGATCATCGGATTATCTGCGATCTTCGCGATCTTGGTATGCAGTTCCTTGTCAAATTCATCTTTTGAAGCCCTGTCCTCCGCACTCTCCATGCGTGAAAGAATCCCCAGAAGCTCTGCCGCATCCAGTGGCGTACATTTTCGTGCTGCAAGAATTGCAGCCTCCCGTTCCAATGCCGCTCGAAGCTGCTGGTTCTGTCTCAGGTATCCATTATTCAGCTTAAACAGAATAGCCAATGGACCGATCAGCCAGGAATCCAGGTCCTCTGCAATATAATTACCGCCACCTGGTACCGGATTCACGATTCCGAGTAATTCCAGTGCTCTCAGTACTTCACGTACTGCCGGTCTGGATACTCCCATTGTTTCTGCCATTGTTCTCTCTGCCGGAAGCGCATCCCCCGCCTTCAGACGGCCGTTCTGGATATTCTCTATGATCTGATTCAAGATTCCATTAAACGCCCGCTCGTTCCCGATTTCTTTAAACATATCTCTGCCTCCTACATTTCCTTATTAATATATCATTTATAATGGTTATCGGCAAGCGTTCCATCCGCATTCCATCTGCATTCTTTTTCGTACACGGTCTTTCTGAAGTCCGTAAGGAAACCTCTTTATTTCATGTTTTTTTCTAAACTTTTTGCATATCCCATTGACAAGTCCAAAAAAGCAAGCATAATAGAAGTAAATACTTAAAAAGTAAGGGAGATAATACTCATGAAAAAAAGAAATCTTATGCTTTTATCAGCTATTGCTGCAGCATCAATCATCATGACCGGTTGTGGTTTTTCCCCTGATGATTCCGGCGACAGCCAGGCTGTGACCATATCACCAGAACCAGCAGAAGCAACCTCAACACCAGCTCCTACCACAACTCCGGCTCCTACCGTTACTCCGGCGGCCAGCCTGACAACAACTCCGGCTCCGGCAACCGCAAACGGCACATCCGCATCCACAGACGGTACAACAACTGATGGAACTTCCACCTCTGCTGATGGCAGCACTTCCGGTGATACTACTTCTGCTTCAGATGCATCCACAGGCTCCGACGACAGCAGTTCTGCATCTGGCAACTCCAGTTCTTCCGGTGATGCATCTGCATATGTAGGCTCCACCCTGAACGACTTTATGAGCGTATACGGTACTCCGATCGAATACGAACCGGCATACGATGCAGATGGAAACGAAGTCGGCGGTGTTTATTCTTTCAATGACTTCTCTATCACAACAGACTTCATGTCCGGAAGTGAAACCGTAGAAGCCGTGGATTATTATTGATCATTGAAATATTCATTTATGTAACGTCGAAAGGAGCTGCCTGAAACAGGCAGCCCCTTTTTTGTATTTATCCGTTTTTCTTCATTTTTTCGTATTCTTTTAATTCTCTCAGTGCTTTCTCCCCCTGTGGATACAGGATGATGATATTGAATACTGTCATCAGACCGATTCCCACATCCCCCAGATCCCACACGAAAGTATACGCCGCAAGGCCGCCGATAAACAGCATAACCAGTGCCACGATTTTGTATACGGTCTGTGAAATCCAGTTATCTCCAAAAAGATATGCCACATTGCTTCTCGCATAAAACAGGATTCCAAGGAAAGTGGAAAAACTGAACAGAAACAGAGTCGCAGCAATAAAGATCACGCCAAATCTTCCAAGATGATGTTCCATTGCCGTCTGCAGAAGATCCATTCCGGAAAGTCCTGCGACCTTTTCTTCCGGCGCAAGGAGCATGATCATTGCAGTGCAGCTGCAGATCACGATCGTATCTACAAAAACACCAAGTGCCTGTACAAGTCCTGCCTTGACCGGCTGGTCACATTCTGCCGCTGCTGCCGCGCACGGTGCAGAACCGGAGCCTGCCTCGTTTGAAAACAGACCTCTCTTGATTCCATTCATCAGTACTGCGCCAAAACCACCGGCCGCCGCCTGACGAAGTCCAAATGCTTCCTGAAAGATCCTTGCAAAAACTCCCGGAAGGCTTCCAATGTTCATCACAATGATCAAAATTGTGATTGCAAAATAGCACACTGCCATCACCGGCACAACCATATCAAGCACTTTAACTGTCGCATTCTTACGAAGCACGATCACTGCAGCAACTGCAACCAGTACAACTGTCGTATAGATCGGCGGAATAGAAAATGCATTCTTAAAGGAAGAAACAACCGAATTGCTGATCACCTGGCTGATACCGCACCAGCAGATCAAGCCGGAGATTGCAAATAATACAGAGATCACGACCTTCTTTCTCTTTTTGTGTTGTTTTTCTTCTATGTATGCATGGATATAATACGCCGGGCCGCCCCGGTAACCACCATACAGCGGATCTTTTTCTTTATAAAGCTGCGCAAGCGTTGCCTCAATAAACGCGGTCGATGAACCGATCAATGCTGTGATCCACATCCAGAACACTGCCCCGGCCCCTCCGGCTGATATCGCCGCAACCACACCGACCAGATTTCCCATACCAACTCTGGTCGCCGTCGATACGATCAGTGTCTGAAACGATGACAGGCTGTTTTTGTCCTTCTTCTTCTCAACCAGTGCACTTACCATATCCGGAAACAGACGGATCGGCAAAAAACGTGTCCGGATCGTAAAATAGATTCCTGTAGGAATCAGCAGGATGATCAGCAGTGAAATTCCAAGCGAACTGCCTCCCGGCAGCGGAATCCGCACCAGATCTCCCCACAGAAAGCTGTAAACTTTCTCAATTAAAGTAACAATCATGATTTAAACCCTCTCCAATTTTCACACACGCCCGAAACATACGGTTCCGGACAGATACCATTTCAGTATAGCTCATAGTAACCTGTAAACACAAGTGCTTTTGGGGTTTAAAGTCAAAAAATCATTTTCACTCCGTCATCACGCCGGACCCGATGGACTTCGGCTGAACAGTAAGCTCTGTGCAGTATTCTCCGAGGCGGATATGTGCGGTGAGTTCTTCATCGGTCCGGTTCAGGATAACGAAGGTGATCTTGTCATCTTTTTCGAAGGCTGTTACTTCGAGTTTGTCGGTGTATCTGCTCACGCCGATTCTGACGGCTCCTGGCTCAAGGAAATGGGTGAAATGCCAGAGGTAGCCGAGGATATTGCTTTCTTTGAGTTCTTTGCTGTTACGGTCAAAGAGGTATGGGGCATCGCAGAAATTTCCTACATGGTTCGGACCGCCCTCTTCGTTCAGGATCAGGTTCCAGTCGAGGAAGGTGTTCATCCCTTCATTGAGATTTCCCATCATGTCGTGGGCATATTTCTGTGCATTATTCAGATAATCGTCCGCGGAAAACTTACTGTATTCAATGCAGGCTTCCGAGAGAAGAAGCTGCTTGTCCGGGTATTTCTCACGGATCATGCGAAGTGCTTCGAAATGATCTCCACTGTACCAGTGAAATGCCATTCCACGGATCATGCTGGTCGTTTCTGCATCAATGATCGTCTCTGCCCATTCAAAAACACGCTCCTTGTTATGATCCCACAGATAGATCCCGATGTCATCCAGTCCGTGTGCTTTAAGAGACGGCCAGAGATAATCGCGGAGAAATTCTTTCTGTTCTTCTGCAGTATAGATACAGGAATCCCAGGTCTGGACTGCTTTTGGCTCGTTCTGCATCGTCAGTTTGGTAACGTGATAGCCTCTGTTCCTGTATTCTTCGATATATCGGCAGATATATTCTGCCCAGCGCTTGCGGTATTCCGGTTTCAGCTTGCCGCCGTGGTTTCGCTCCCCGGTAGTTTTCATATATGCCGGCGGGCTCCATGGGGAAAGCATGATATCGAGTTTGCCTCCGTAGGCTTTTTCTGCCGCATCCAGAAGCGGGAGAATGTATTTTTCTACTCTTGCAAAAGAGAATTTCTGAAATTCTGTGTCGTCCGGGTCGGAATCTGCTTCGTAGTGTTCCAGGGAAAAATCACAGCTGTCGATCGGGATGCGCACCTGATTATAGGCCATGTTTTCTGTGCTGAAATATTGGTTGACCATTTCTGATTTCTGTTCTTCGTTGAGAAGAGAGAACACATAGCCTGCGGAGTCTGTGACTGCGCCGCCGAAGCCTTCGAGTTTCTGATATTTCATCTGTGGATAGATGTTGATGAGATTGTTTTCGCGGTCGTTGTCTTTGATGGTTGGCAGCTCCTGGGTTGTTGTCTTGCGAACATTATCTTTATAAGTTGTTTCTGTGTAGGTTACTTTCATATAGATGTTTCTCCCTTCATTCGATACTCTTTCGGTGACATTCCCTTGATCTTCTTGAATACTTTTGAAAAATATTTCTCATCCTTAAATCCAACACGGTAAGCGATCTCATAAGTCTTGAGAAAATTCTGCTTCAAATACGTGCAGGCACGCTCAATCCGAACCTGGTTCAGATAATCGACAAATTTACAGTTCAGATTCTGCGAAAACAGCGTTGACAGATAACCTCCTGAAATCCCAAGTTTTTCTGCCACTTCTGACTGCAGGATATCTTCAGCATAATGTTCTGCGATATACTCCTGTGCTTCTTTGACAAAGTGATTTCCCTGCTCTCCTTCGGAATCGATATTTTCTTTTATCTCTGCGCCGTATATCTCATCTGCCAGCTTATTCAAACACGCAAGAATATCCGTCGCGCGGACAGGTTTCAGAAGATATTCTTTGGCACCATAACGGATCGCCTGCTGTGCATATGTAAATTCATCATATCCGCTAAGGATCACGGTAACCGGACGAAGCCCCGCTTTTGCAGCTTCTTTCATAACATCAATTCCGTTTTTGAGCGGCATCTGCACATCCAGCAGCAAAATCTCCGGCTGATATTTAAGCAAAATATCCAGTGCCTCCTGCCCGTTCTCTGCCTCATAGACCTGTGTAAAACGGTCTGAATGAAGCTGCACATATTTCGACACGCCTCTGCGGATCGTATCTTCATCATCTGCAATCAGTAATTTTAAGCCCATCTCAAGTTACTCCTCCTCATACGGAACGATCAGAATGACTGTTGTTCCTTTTCCTACTTCGCTTTGGATCTCCAGCGTAAACCGGTCCTGATATTTTCGCTGGAGACGTTCTCTGATATTTTTGATGGCATATCTGCCAATCCTCTGTTTGCGATACTGATCCGGTTCTTCTTCCCAGATTTCATCAATCTGATCCTGCCGCATGCCAATTCCTGTATCGCGGATCTCAAATCGAATGTTATCTCCCTCTCTGATTCCGGATACGGTCAGTTCACATGGCGTGCTGACGTTTTCAAACCCATGCACGATCGCATTTTCCACAAATGGCTGCAGGATCAGTTTCGGAATTTTTGCTTTCTTAACAGAATCTTCCACATCAATCTGATATTCCAGCCTCTTGGAAAAACGCATCTTCTGGATCTGCAGGTAGCGGGAAACCAGTTCTGTCTCCTGACCTACAGTCACCTCACGTTTTCCCTGGCTTAATACCAGCCGGAACAACTGTGACAGTGCCAGGATACTTTCTGCGATTTCTTCATTATCTGCGTTCATCGCCTGCCAGTACAGGGAATCCAGCGTATTATAAAGGAAATGCGGATTGATCTGCGCCTGCAGTGCCGCCAGTTCGCTCTCCTTTTCTGCCAGAGTGATGACATAATTTTCATCGATCAGTTCCTTGATCGCATAAACCATCTGGTTAAAGCATTCCGCCACTTCTCCGACTTCATCATGTGTCATAACCTCTACCTGCTGCTCAAAATCACCGGTAGAAAATTCATTGATCGCTTCGCACAGCCTGCGCAGCGGCTTGGTCACCAGATTTGAAATGATCATCAGAAGAGGCATCAGTCCGATCAGCATACCGATCAGCAAGATCAACGGCATATAGGCGATATCCAGCACCTGCATCTGCAGACCATATGCCGGGACGACCTTGCAGACAATACTGGAATTTTTGTCCGTCTGCGTACAGATCACTTCATGATCTCCGTAAGTAAAATGTTTCTCACGTTCTTTGTAATTCTGCTGGATAAAATCTTCACCCGTCAGATAATCTTCCAGTTTCTCCGGAAGAGTTCCAGTCTTGACAAGCTCTCCACCGTTTTTGTCCAGGATGAGGACGCTCTCTTTTTCATTTTTGGTGATATTCTGGCACAGATTCTGGAAATATTCCTGGCTGACACCGATTGCGATATAGCCCAGCGTTTTTTTCTGCGTCAGGTCAAAAATCTCACGATAGAGCACGATCTTGTCAGAACGATTGGTAAGATACGTATCGCCGCTGCCTTTCGGGACACTTTTCCACACCATGCCATTCTTGCTTGCCAGGGTTTCCCCATAAATGTCTGTGCTATGCACAACTTCCAGGTCATCAATATAAG
Organism: Blautia sp. MSJ-19; assembly: GCF_018918125.1. Lineage (GTDB taxonomy): Bacteria > Bacillota > Clostridia > Lachnospirales > Lachnospiraceae > Blautia_A. Next base: position 139,819 of record NZ_JAHLQA010000007.1, on the reverse strand, counting down.
CACTTCCATCCATACAGCGAAGATACGGGCGGATGCCGTTTTCCGGATAGATCGCGATGGTCTTGATATGACCTTTGAGTGCCATCATGTCCTGCACGATTGCCATCGGGGCCTCTTCCAGCCAGAGTTTGGCATTTTTGTTTTTTTCCTCCACATCCTCTGTGGTGAGAAGTGCATGAATGTCGTTATTGATACAGATATACGTGGAAAAATCCTTGATATCCGTCTGAAGGATGCCAAGGCTCTCTGCCAGCGTGTCTACACTGGCGGTGTCATTTTTCAGTTTTTCGTCCTGTACTTTGTGATAGTTATTCACCAGAAGGACCAGGCATATGACGATCAGAACAGGAGTGATGGTCAGATAACCGTAAAATATCAGTTTCTTTTTTACACTTAAATGATCTACCCACTGTCTGATTTTTTTCATATGCCTGCACTCCTGTTTTTGTCGTATTAAGTTAGGGAAAAATCCCTCTTTTATATTAATGCATCATCCTTTGACAGCTCCCATCGCTGCACCTTTGGTGATGTGTTTATTTAACAAGATATACACGATAACAGCCGGTGCTGCCGTCAGTGCCATAACTGCAAACTGAACTGCATAGTTGGATGAATACTGACCGGTGAATTCAAGGACGGAGAAAGGAAGTGTTTTCCATTTCTGTGAACTCAAATAGGTGCTCGCCATCATGAATTCATTCCAGTTGTTCAGGAAAGTCATGATCGCAACGGTTGCGATAGAAGACTTGAGCATCGGTGTGATGATCTGGAAAATGATCCTGTAAATACCGCATCCATCCATAACTGCCGCCTCTTCCAGTTCTACCGGAATGGATTCCAGAAAGCTGGTCATCAGGAAAAGTCCCTGCGGAAGCGAAAAAGCCACATACGGGATCAGCAGTGCCCAGATCGTATCGGTCAGTCCAAGCTGGCTGTAAATCTTGTAGTTCGGAAGCAGTGTCGCATGGATCGGTATCATCATTCCCATGAGAAGAAGCGTTTTGACCAGGCCGCTTAATTTCCACTGCATACGTCTGCATGCAAAAGCGGTCATGATGGATACCAGGATCACGAGTACCACTGCCAGTCCATTAATCAGTATACTATTTTTGAGATATAATAGGAAGTGTCCGTCTACAAATGCCTTGACATAATTTCCCCACTGGATCTTCTGCGGGATAATAAGAAGTCCGCTTGTAAACATTTCCGTGCTGCTTGCGAGTGAAAAATCAACCAGCCATACCAGTGGAAAGATCTGAATGACTGCCACTGCGATCAGGACCACCCAGAGTACAATCTTGCCTGCTTTGCTTTTTTTCTTTTTGCCTGCGAGTTCCATCATGCAGCCCCCTTCCTTCTTTTTGCTTTTGCCGGTCTGTCATCCCGTTCTTCAAAAATCTTGTTCAGGACAACTGTCGTAATCAGGCAGATGATGATAAATACGACACCGATCGCGTTACCATAGCCGTATTTGAATGCTTTGAACGCCTGCTGATACAGATAGTTTGCCGCAAACTGTGTGCTGTTTCCGGGTCCGCCGTTTGTGAGAAGATAGACTGTCTCCATCTGTTTTAACGCGGAGATGACTGCCATGGTCACGTTTACCTGAATGACCGGTTTCATCAGTGGAAGTGTGATCTTGAGGAAAGTTGTTTTCTGGTCTGCTCCGTCGATTGCTGCTGCTTCATAGAGAACCGGGTCGATATTTTTGATTCCTGTGTAGTAAATCAGCATGCCCCAGCCAAAACCGTGCCAGATCAGTACGATCAGTACGGACCAGATTGCATTGTCGGTGCTGAACCAGTTGATATCACCTTTGCCGCCAAAAGCTTTGATGATATTGTTGAGAAGACCGAAGTCCGGGTTGTAGATGAATTTCCACAGATAGGCAATGACTGCTACGGAAATAACATTCGGGATAAAGTATACGCAGCGGAAAAATCCTTCTCCTCTGCCGCCAAGTTTGTCAAGGATCGCCGCCGTGATCATTGCCAGCGGATGCTGGATGCAGATGAATCCGATCGCCAGCAGAAGAGAATTTCGCATAGACATCCAGAAAGCTTTGTCAGTCATCAGTTTTTTGTAGTTTTCCATTCCGATGAAGGTCGCTGTTCCCATTCCGGAATATTCCGTGAATCCGTAGTACACACTCAGACAGATCGGTGCGAGGATTGCAAAAAAGAATAACAAAAGTCCCGGAAGTACGAGGCTGAAAATCACCAGCTTATTACTATATAATTTCTTCATACTTTCTGCTCCTAACTGAATATGACCACCGGATCATCTCACCGGCGGTCATATTTTTTATGCATTACAGGTCATACCGCTTACACTGCTTTATTTGCAGGCTTCGCCGATTGCAGCAAGGAAATCATCTACGCTGATGCTTCCGTTTGATACGCTCTGGATCTCGCTTTCAATGCTTGTCTTAAATGCAGACGGTCCACAGTCGTTGATCGGGGTACCGGATACGCTTGTTGCATTGTTGACTGCGTCTACAAACTGCATCTGGAGTTCTGTTTCATCTCCGGTCATGTATGCGCTCTGATCCTGTGCAGACATTCCTACACCGTTTTCCCATCCATATTTGGAAAGTTTGTCTGGCTGGTACATGTAGTTGAGGAATTTTACAGCTTCTTCTTTGACTTCGGAATCAGCGGAAACTGCATATCCGCCGCCGTTCCATGCAGCAATGTCAGTTGCTGTTCCTTTGCCGCCGTCGATCACCGGCATGGTGAATACGCGGATATTGGTACGGATTTCCTCCGGGATATCTTCATTCAGTGCCATGGATGCTTCCCAGCTTCCCATGTAGAACATTGCTGCCTGACCATTTGTGAACAAGTTCATGGCTGTTCCATAATCCTGAGAATCATAACCATTCTGGAAAAGTCCTGCATCGGCACTTTCTTTGAGAAGTTCGGTTGCTTTTTTGAGGTTCTCATCGGAGAAATCGCCTGTAGAGATCGCGTTGCTTACAACATCTGAGTAATCAGAACCTGTCAGTTTGAAAAGGATGTCGGAAAGGTAGACTGCCATCGGCCAGCCATCGCCGCCATCCATTGCAAGCGGTACGATATCTTTGTCCTTGATCTCGCCTGCGAGTGTCAGGAGTTCATCGTATGTAGTCGGAACTTCCCAGCCGTTGTCTTCGAACATTTTCTGATTGTAGTAGAATCCTGCTACGTCTGTGTTTCTTGGAAGTCCGTAGAGTTTGCCGTCTTTCATAAATCCGTCAAGGGAACCGGAAATAAATCCGTAATCTTTGTAATCATCCTGATTCAGTTCTGCAAGAACTCCTGCGTCAAGAACTTCGTCAAGGAAAGCCGGCTGTCCCCAGATGCTTACGACATCCGGCATGCCTTCCATGGAATAGGCTTTGAATTTTGTCTTGTAGGCTTCCTCATCGAGTGCTTCTACTTCGATGGTGACATTTGGATTTTCTTCCATATAATCATCAATGATCATCTGCTCTACAAGTCCCTGTCCGTTTTTACGGTCCGGAAGGTTTGAGAAGACCTTTAAGGTCACTTCATCATCTGCTTTTACGATCGTTGCGCCTGTTCCTGCCATCACTGAAAATGCCATCATTGCTGCCATTCCCGCTGCTACCACTTTACGTTTCATATTATTTTTCCTCCCTGATACAGAATAATTTTTGTTTTCATACCACTGTGTTTTCAGTTCACAGTGACATTTTTGTTACGGCCGTTTGTTTTATCTGATGATAGAATTCTACCATTGAAGAGGGGGAGTTTACAGATAGTAATTTTTTAAAAACGTGGAAAATTTTTGAAATGGAGCACCTGTAAAATTTAAAAAAATTTAAGAAAGGATTTCACCGGCACTTAAGATTCGAACTTTAAAGTTACACTCAGAAATCTGAAAGGAATTTTTCAATCATGTATATCCGTAAAAAGAAAAATTGGCTGGTCTATCCATTTCTATGTCTTATGACAGTTTTCCTGTGCTGGTTGTTTACCGGACAGAATGATATATTTGGTGCACAGACAGACTGGATCAGCCAGCACAGCGTTATTCCGGATTATTTTCGTCAACAGTTTTATGCTACCGGAAAACTGATTCCCGAATTTGCACCAAACTTAGGCGGTGGTCAGAACATTTACAATTTCGCTTATTATGGGCTGCTCAGTCCACTGATCCTGCCTTCTTATCTGCTGCCTTTTGTAAAAATGGAAGATTATATTATGGCAGTCAGCATTGCGGGGATTGCTGCATCTGTATGTCTTCTATATTACTGGCTGGGTAAACACAGGTTTTCACAGACGATCCGTCTTGGTGTTGCATTTATGTATCTGCTTGCCGGTCCTGTCACCTATCATGCATGTCACCACATCATGTTCATTAACTATATGCCGTTTCTGTATCTTTCTTTTATCGGTATTGACCGGTATTTCGTCAAAGCAAGATCAGGACTGTATCTGACCGGTGTATTTCTGATGATCATGACCAGTTTTTATTTCAGCATCGGTGGAATACTCGCGCTGGTACTCTACGGTATATATCGATATCTGGAGACTACTCCTCAGATTCATCTGTTCAACTTTTTAAAAGATGGCATCTGCTTCCTTTTTCCCATACTGACAGCGGTCTGCATGAGCGGAGTTTTTCTGGTTCCCACTGCGTTGGCGCTCTTTGGCAGAAAACAGCACTCTTCCACTTTGACTGTGTCTTTGCAGGATCTTCTGATTCCTCAGTTTCCACCTGCCCGCATCGCATATAGTACTTATGGGCTTGGGCTTACCACCCTCGCAATTACTGTATTGATCGTTGGTCTGACTTACCGAGAGCGAAATCAGCGGCTGCTTACCGTGGGATGTATTGTGATTATTACCATTCCTTTGTTTGCCTGGCTGCTGAATGGTGGATTATATATAAGAGACAAGGCTGTTATTCCCTTTTTACCACTGATCTGTTATCTGATCGCTTTATACCTGCAAAAAAATGAACAGCACGAAATACCACAACACATAAATCTTCTTTCTGCCGGGCTGACTTTGCTATTGATTTTTGGGGGATCTTTCAGTCACCATGCGCCCCTCACAATCAATGGACAACGGCTGCTTTTTATGGCCGATGGAATCCTTATGCTGATCTTAATCATTGTTTTTTACAGATTCCGAAAGGTGGCAATTCTGATTGTACCTTCGCTCATTTGCCTGATGCTGTTTCATGGTATTTACAGTGCCACTTCCGACGAACTGGTAAGCAAAACAGAATATACGAAAGTAACTGACAAACGGACTGCTGCTGAAATAAACGATGTTCTGCAAAAAGATCCTTCTTTTTATCGAATAGAACAAATGGGCGAAAAACCGGAAAATGCTGCAAATCTCAATCGGACATGGGCTCCCGGTCAGTGGACATCATCTCTGTATTCTTCCGCATATAATACAGATTATCTGGATTTCCGGACAAAAACATTTCAGCTTGAGCTGCCGTACCGCAACAATCTGATGCAGGGTGCGGCAAAAAATCCTCTGTTTCAGCGATTTATGGGAATAAAATATCAGATCCGTCAGAAAAAAGACGGAACGCCATTTGTCACAAAAAATGCAGACACCGCACCGATTGCATATGCTACTGACAGAATCCTGTCAGAAAAAATTTATAGTAAACTTTATTTTCCATATAACCAGACAGCCCTGATGAACTATGCTGTCGTGGGAAATGAAAAAAATTTAAATGTAGAAACAGAAAATTTACAGAATGAAAAGACGAAAGATTCTGTCCAGAAAGAAATTGTTCAAAAAGATGATATTCAAAAAAAGCTTCTTGAAACAGTATCCGAAAGTATCTTTGCTGTCCCTGACACTGAAACCAGGCAGGCACAGATCCATACGGATACCAGCGGAACTGTTCATGTAAAAACTAAGTCCAAAACAACGATTCAGGTTCCGACTCCAGACTCTCAGAAACCCGGAAAGTACAATCTCTATCTGCAGTTCCAGGTAAAAAACCTGAATCCTGATCATGACATGTCCATCTGGGTCAATGATATTCAAAACAAATTGAGTGCAAGAAATCATATCTATTATAATGAAAATACTATTTTCACCTATGTTATGACGCTTTCACCCAGTCAGACTTCTGTTCCAATAACATTTGGCAAGGGAGATTATGAACTTACAGATATCCGGTGTTATACCGGAACAGAGCAGGCTTTTACGAAAGATATGTCTGAATCCTGTAATCTATATCAGTCTGTCTTTCAGGTCGACCGTAAACAGACGAAGGGCAATTGCATCGCAGGCAGTATCAATGTCTCAAAGGCCGGTTATTTTATTGCTTCCATTCCGTATGATAAAAATTTCACTGCATACATAGATGGAAAGCAAACTGTCATAGAAAAAGTAAATACTGCATTTCTGGGATTTCCGATAACCACCGGGAAGCATCATATTGTAATTCTGTATCATGCTCCCGGTGTGAAAGTTGGAAAGTTTCTGAGTCTGCTGGGATTAATGATGGCTGCTGTTTTCCTTATTTCCAGTCGGTTATTACGCAAAAGATAATTTAGAATGGATTTCTCCCAGATTACTGTGAGTAAAATAACCATCAACTGGACTTTGGCTTGTCAGCAGGTTCTGTCGTTTCACGCTCTTGACGTTACTCTTTCCTTTGTTTATAATAAGCATGTCTGAAAAAATTCAGATAATTTGTTACTGATCATCGAAACTTATTCTATGAACAGTAGCTCACATTTTAATTTACATACGGATTGATAACAGGGGAGCTTGTACAACAGGCTGAGAGGAAGTTTACAACTTCGACCCATAACCTGATTTGGATAATGCCAGCGTAGGGATGCGTTAGATGAGATTTTTAAGAATGCATTTTTGCCAGGTTACTGCAAATGAACCGGGCAGTGACATTTCATGATCTCCTTTGTTTTCAATCGAAGACGAGGGAGGTCTTATTTTATGTTTAACTTTATGGTTACAAGCGACGGCGGGCTGACTACAGCCGGATATTCCATCGCGATCATCGCCGGAATCGTTCTGTTCCTGGCTGCGATCTATTTTGCAGGCAAGCATTCAGAAAAACAGAAGCTTACTACAAGACAGCTTGTATTCTGTGCTGTGGCAATGGCGCTTGCTTTTGTTACTTCTTATCTGAAGATTTTTACTCTGCCATGGGGCGGAAGTGTTACTCTGTGCAGTATGCTGTTCATTGTACTGGTTGCTAACTGGTATGGCGTTGGAACCGGCATTACTGTTGGTCTTGCTTATGGAATCCTGCAGTTTATCCAGGAGCCATATGTACTTTCCTTTTTCCAGGTTTGCTGTGATTATATTCTTGCATTCGCGGCACTTGGCGTTGCGGGATTTTTTGCAAAACAGAGCCATGGACTGCTTAAAGGATACATTGTGGCAGTTATCGCCAGAGGTGCGTTTCATGCACTTGGTGGCTATCTGTACTGGATGAGCTACATGCCGGATAACTTCCCGAAATCCCTGACTACAATCTATCCTATCGTGTATAACTACAGCTATCTGCTCGCAGAAGGAATTATCACAGTGATCGTGATTTCCATTCCGGCAGTGGCAAAAGCACTGGCACAGGTTAAGAAGGCTGCTATACAATAACCCTTTAAAAAGGGATTGCATTTCGGAAATGTAGAAATGTCAAGGGGATTCCCCTTGTAACCAGTATTATGCATTCGGAATGCAAAAAAACCGCGAAGGGACTTGACCAGTCCCCTCGCAACCCCTGGGATGAGTGTTGACGGAAATTTTATTTTATGGGGTAGGTTTTGAAAAATTCTCCTGGTGTTTCAGGTCGGGAGGTTTTCGTATAAATAGTATCGCAATATATAAAGATAGCGAGACTCTTCTTCTGTCATATCGAGAAGATGTCCCGCTATTTTTTCATTCTATTGATTCAACTAAATGTAAATCAGGCACAATAAGTTTACATAATATTAAGTTTCATATTACTCGTTGACCCGCGCATAAGTTACTATTATCTCGATCATCTAATTTTAGGGCTTATATTGACCCTTATTCGGGTAGTTTCCATTTAAACCATCCATTTTCCGAAGTTTTATGGACCTTCCGACGACTTACTCTTCTACCGGTCATCCAAATACCTCAACTTTCATGGACTCTCAGACGACTTTCTCTTTTCCCAGTCATTCCATGCCCCGATTTTCATGGACTCTCAGACGACTTTCTCTTTTTCCTGTCATTCCATGCCTCGATTTTCGTGGACTCTCAGATGACTTACTCTTCTACCGGTCATCCAGCTACCATAAATTCCTGGTTTTCCCATCCTCAGTAAAGTCAGTCCTCTTCCGTCTTATTCCACCTGGAACTCTTGTACCCTTCCCCTTTACACCCGTTCCGTCGAGTACATTCCCAGGGGTGGGCGAGGGGACTGGACAAGTCCCTTCGCGGTCTTCTCATTCCCCAGAATGCACCAAAAGGAACCAATGTCCCTTCGAGCCATTGATTCCTTTTTAATCCTTTCACACAAAAGGATTATAAAACCTTCCAAACTTAATGGTTACCGTAAGGCTTACAATCAGAAGCGCCACGCCCAGCCCCAGGGCGATGAAATCCCTCTTTGCAAACGGCCTCCTGGTATACCAGGTACGTTTCTTGTTTTTCCCAAAACCACGCAGCTCCATCGCATTGGAAATCGTATCAATACGATTCAGGCTTGTCAGAATCAGTGGCAACAAAATATTAACAGAGTTCTTCAACCTGGAGAAGAAATGCTCATTCTTTCCAAGCTCCACTCCTCTTGCCTGCTGTGCCTGGCTGATACTGTGATAATCTCTCTGGATATCCGGGATATAACGAAGCGCGATTGCTACAGAATATCCTACCTTATAGGAAATTCCGATGCTGTTCAGGCTCGCTGCAAATTCACTCGGATTCGTTGCAGAGATAAACAGAATTGCTACCGGCAATGCCACAAAATATTTCAGAGAGATATTCAACATATAAAACAACTGCTCTGCAGTCACATCATATCTCCAGAACAGATGACAAAGTACATGCCTTGTCCCATACAGGTTCGTTCCCTGATTCGGATCAAACAGGAAAATAAACAAGTTATTCAAAAGCAGAAATACAAGCATAAAGATCATCATAAAACGCACTTCGCGGTATTTGATCTTGCTGAGTTTAAATGCGGCAAGACTGACTGCAAAAAGCCCCAGCAGCACCCACGTATTATAGGTGATCATACTTGCAAACGTAAACAGCAGAAAAAATGCCAGTTTGGTAGTTCCTGTCATCTTGTGTACCACACTGTCACGATTCAGATAATTTAGTACGGTCTTAGCGGCCATGGCTTCTCACCTCCCTGTCTTCTCCGATAAATCTTTCTACAAATGCTTCCGGCGGCGTGATCTCGCAGTGGTTTGCCAGTGTAAAAAGACTTGTCTCTTTCAGAGCGGCACGCTCGATCAGTTCCGGATCACAAAGCACTTCAGAAGCTCTGCGGTCTGCGATCAGCTGTCCGTCTGAAAACACAAGTGCCCTTGGTGTATATTCCAGCATCAGGTGCATGTCATGTGTGATCATAACGACCGTCACTCCACGTTCATTGAGCTTACGCAAAAACTCCATGATCTCTGTATAATGCTTGAAATCCTGTCCCGCAGTCGGCTCATCCAGGATGATCAGTTCCGGGTCCTGTACCAGTACACTTGCGATCGTCACACGCTTCTTCTGACCAAAACTCAAAGCAGATACCGGCCAGTTACGGAATGGATAAAGGCCGCAGATTTTGAGTGTGTCTTCTACTTTCTGTCGAACCTCTGCCTCAGGCAAACCTGATTTCTGAAGGCTCAGTGCCACCTCATCATAGATCATGGTCTTGGAGATCATCTGATTCGGGTTCTGCATGACATATCCTATATATTTCGCACGGTGACGGATATTTTCTTTTAACAGATCTTTTCCATGGAAAGTAATCTCGCCGGAATCCGGGTCTTCAAATCCACACACCAGCTTGGAAAATGTTGATTTTCCTGCACCGTTCCGTCCCACAATACTGACCATCTCACCTTTGGCAATTGACAGACTGACATTTCTCAGCGTCTGGTGCTCTTTTGTATAACCAAAACTCAGATTCTTTACTTCCAGAAGTTTTTCATGTTCTCCAGCATCCTCCTGCAACGGCTGTGCTTCAAACCAGTCCTGCAGTTTCTTCCGGTCAGCTTCATCCAGTACGACAGAATCCACATGTGCCGGTTTCTTTTCTCTTGTAATATCAATTCCCGCATAGCGCATGGCTGTCACGTAAAGAGGTTCACGGATTCCATTGTCTGCAAGCAGACTGGTGGAAAGCAGTTCATCCGGCGTCATATCTGCAAGGATTTTTCCCTCATTGACCAATACAATACGATCTACATTTCTCCAGAGAACATCTTCCAGACGATGCTCAATGATCAGAACCGTCGTATCTGTTTTTTTCTGAATCTCATCGATCAGCTCGATCGCCTGCTTGCCTGCTGCCGGATCAAGGTTTGCCAGGGGCTCATCAAACAGAAGGATCTTTACCTGATCCACCATGACTCCTGCCAGACTGACTCTCTGCTTCTGTCCGCCAGACAGTTCATGCGGTGCGTAATCCAGATGGTTCTCGATTCCAACCAGTTCTGCTGCATGTCTCGTGATCGCATGCATTTCGTTCTGAGGTGTACAACTGTTTTCCAGTGCAAATGCAATATCCTCACCGACGGTCAGTCCGATAAACTGACCATCCGGATCCTGCAGAACAGTTCCTACATGTGCAGACAATTCAAAAATACTGCTGTGTGGTGCATCTACACCATCTACAGTCAGAGTGCCCTTACACTCTCCCGGATTGGAAAACGGATTCAATCCATTGACACATCCCGCCAGAGTACTCTTACCACTTCCGGAAGGACCTGCGATCAGCACCTTCTCTCCCGGATAAATATCCAGATCAATACCTGTAAGTGTGGGCTTCTTCTGCGCCCGGTACTGGAATGAAAAATCTTTGAATGAAATAACAGGGGATTTTTTCTCAGTCATTTAAACACCTCAAAATTTATGATATTACTGTTCATTGTAACCTAATAATTTTAATACTTACTAAATAAGAATTTGAGAATACTATCTGCCTATACAGAAAAACTGCCATCAACAGCTTCTCCGTATACTTACTTTCACATAGAAAAAGCCTTTCACAAGCCATAAAAGCTGCATGAGAAGGCTTTTTCAACGCTGCTGTTCACTTTTGTTATATAAAACGATCCATGAACAGCAACTCCATAATTTATTCCTGATCCAGGGAACCTTTCTTGGCAATCGTCTTCGTATATGCCAGAATCAGAAGTCCACCAACGACTACACCTGTAACGGTATTGGAAACAGCTGCAAATACACCCTGTGCAAATACCTTGTTTGCCGGTTCTGCATAGATCAGAATGTCAAGTACAGGAGCTACAACTACCCATCCGATCACATGTGCGATCACATTGGAAACTACGAATACAGCAACTTTGCCTTTGCCGAATTCTCCTTCCTGAACATCAAGTTTCTTTGCAAAAAGTCCGATAACCACACCAACAAAGGCGGATGTGATCACCCAGCTCCACCACGGGCTTCCACCCCAGGAAAGATCGATCAGTGCGTGACCGATGAAACCGATCAGTCCGCCGGCAACTGGTCCATACATAGCTGCCAGAAGTGCAAGTACTGCATACTGAAGACTGATATTTGTGTTCGGTACCGGGCTTGGTATTGCAACAAAACGTCCGAGTACAAAGAACAGTGCTGCGCCAATTCCGACAGCAACCACGGTTTTGATACTGCTGTTGTTTTTCATAATAGTATCCTCCTCAAAAAGTCTCGCTCCGGCTATGCCGGAGACAGTGATAGTATAAGACTTCATAGCGGATTTTGTCAATGGATTCCAAGTGCTTCTTTTGCAAGTTCATCTACCATATCATTATATTTGTCATTGGAATGTCCCTTAACCTTGCGAAATTCAATGTGTACTTTCTGTTTCGCTTTCTGGTAGAAATCTCGGTATGCGATCGTCCCGGCTTTATTCGCCTTCCAGTCACCGTTGCACCAGCTCGCGATTCCCTGGTAATCATGATAAATGATAATTGCCGGGATCTCATGATCCAGAGCGTACTGCATCGCTGCTTCGCTTCCTTTGATCTCACCGGCTACATTTCGCATCTGTGCCAGCTCCCGATCGGACATTTTCTGTGAAAATTTCTCTTCTCTTCCATCGATCAGAACAACCATTCCGTAGGAAAATTCTTTCGTGGCTGCGTGGTAACTTCCGTCGACGTAGATTTCTACTGCGTCTGAGGAAGTTTTTTCTATTGGGGTGCCAATTCCCAGATATTCTTTCGCTTCCGCTTCTGTCCCAAAACTCTTGTATATCGCGCCCGGATAACCCATTACCTGCTTCTTACACTCATCCCAGGTAAGGAACACCCCGGTCTTTCTTCCCTGTCTTACTGCATAAAATTTCTTTTTTGCCATGCTGCCTCCGATTTTAGTTTTCTTTCATTACAACCTCTGAATTCTTCCCACTGAACGCCACGCCATATCGGATGATATGTTTCACATTCTGCTGTCGAAGCTGCATATCATATTGTTTTTCCTCAATCTGCTGAACTCCTATTGATGCCGTCTGTGGAATCATATATTCCAACTGGTCCAGAATCTCTTTCTGATATACAAACAGGATTTCTTTATTCGGCAGTGCCACTTCGCACATATATCCGGCTCCAAACAGCTGATTTTTTCCGGTAGTTTTAAGATATCCCGACATCAAAAGGAAGCTGTACACAGAAGAAACATTTTTCTTTATCTGCGGATACACTACACTGGTATCTATATAGGTCAGAAGCTTTTCCCCCTGCAAAAGCCCCGTAAGCGAATTCCATATTTCTTCATCTGCCTCCGCAAGAATTTCCCCTATAATGTCATTACTGCTTGTAGATACCCAGTAAGCCCTCGCTTCACAGTCATGACTGAAATAATTGATCACTGACCATGGATTGAATATCTCTGTTTTTCCAAAGCAATAACCATCATACCATTCACAAAGTTCCTCCATGCAGTCCTGTGCATTATAATAAGAAGCCATCTCTGCCACTTCATCTCTGGTAAATCCAAAATATTCACTGTACTTCCTGTCGAGGACCGAATTTACGATCAGATTATTCAATCCACTGAAAATACTCTCCCTCGCGACACGCAGAATTCCTGTCAGAAATCCAAATGCCAGATGCCGGTTATCTTTAAACGCACCGGAGAAAAAAATCCTCATAAAAGATACTACCTGATCATAGAAACCGCAGACATGTCCCTGTTGGATCGGAGTATCATACTCATCGATGATGATGATTGCCGTTTCTCCATACTGCTTATGAAGCATTTCAGAAAGATTCTTCAAAGAATTCATATAATCTGTGCTATTAGCTGTTCTTTCAGCGATTCTGCGATATATTTCCTTTTCATATTCATTACAGATATTGCTTTCCAGAATCTCACTGTGACGCTGATACTCCTCACTGATCAGTAACAAAATATGATCATATGTCTCTTCCCACGTATTTCGTTTTACATCTTTAAATGTAAGAAAAATCACCGGATATTTTCCCTGATACTCGCGATACTTTTCTCCACATTTCCAGATCTTTTTATCTTTGAAGTATATAGAAGTATCTTCCTCTGTCTTTTCAAAGAAAGTGCGGAGCATGTCCATGTTAAGGGTCTTTCCAAACCGTCGTGGCCGTGTAAACAAAGAAACCATAGGACGCTCGTTCAGAATATCTCTGATCATCAGAGTTTTATCTACATAGTAATATTCTTCAGATGCCCGCCGATAATCCGAAATTCCAACTGGAAGTGGTAATTTCATTTCTTCCGTCAGCATTATATCATCCACACCAACACCTCCTATACTTTACCCATCTGCAACTGTGCAGTGCCTATATCGCAGTTATAGAGCTAAAATATTGCTGTTATTTCATTATACATGCCCCAAGAAAAATACACAAGAACATAAAAAGGAGCCATCCATCCGGACAGCTCCCAAAACTTGAAAGGGTTTGGCAAAAATGAGTTTGTTTTACAACTTATAAATCTTTGATCGCATTGATAATTTCTTCTGTTTCCTGCTCTGTTGTGGACCAGCTTGTACAGAAACGATCGACTTCCCGTCCGTCGGGCAGGTTCATCTGAAACTGAAAAGTACAGATTTCTGCCATTTTTGCAGCCTGTTCCCTGGTCAGGATCATGAACAGCTGATTTGTATAGCTCTCTATATAGGACTCTATTCCCTTCTGGTGAAATGCTTCCTTTATACGCATGGCACGCTCATCTGCCTGCTCTGCAATCTGCTCATAAAGACCGTTTTCCAGCAATACATAAAACTGCAATCCCAGAAGCCAGCCTTTTGCCAGCACAGAACCGCTCTGTTTCATGTAGGTTTTGAAATTTTTTTCCAGATTTTTGTTAAGGATCACAAGGGCTTCCCCAAACAATGCGCCGCATTTGGTGCCGCCAATGTAAAATATATCTGTAAATCTGGCAAAATCTCTTAATGTCAGATCATTTTTTTCGGAAGCAAGTCCGTAACCCATGCGTGCTCCGTCTACAAACAGATACATATCATATTGTCTGCATACTTCATAAAGTGCTTTTAGTTCTTCCCGGGAATATAGGGTTCCCCATTCTGTCGGAAAGGAAATGTACACCATTTTGGGTTCGCAGAGATATTCCGGTTCGCCTGCTTCGTAATACTCGGCAGCTTTCTGACGAACCTGTTCTGCTGTGATCTTTCCATCCTTTGCTGGCAGCGGGATAAGTTTATGTCCGGTTGCTTCGATCGAACCGGCTTCGTGTGCATATATATGTCCAGAGTCCGGGCAAATCACTGCCTGTACCGGGTTCAGAGCTGCTTTGTGTACCACAAGATTCGCCTGTGTTGCTCCTGCAAAAAAGTATACTTTGCAGTCTTCCCGGTCAATTTTCTTTTTGATCAGTTCTTCTGCCTTATCACACCAGACATCTTCTCCATATCCGGCATAACCTTCCTGCCCCGTTTCCATCAGACGTTTCAGGATTTCTTCCTGTGCATTGTGATTATAATCATTATCCAGACGTATCATTTTTCTTTAAACAGCCCCTTAAATAATTTTTTATCAAGATTAAAACCAACGATCACGAGACATACGATCAGGTAAAGCGGGGATGTGATATAATGACGCATTACTGCCACTCCATCCACATCCAGATAACCGCACACTGTCTGTACCATAAGAACATATGGAATGTATAACTGCAATGCAAACGTGCCAACTGTTGCGGCTCTGACCAGATCTCGTTTGTCCAGCCCTTTTGCTTCATAAACTTCTTTCATGATGTTACAGGTAAATACTTCAGAAAAGCTTGCAGATGAAGAAAACAATGCAATAAATCCAAGAAGGATCGTACATACATATCCACTGAATCTTCCATTTACCTTTCCAAGAATTGGTTCTACAAGAGTCTCAAGGATCTGACATTCATTTAAAATTCCAAATAAGCCAAATGAAAAGATAAACAGCAATGCCGTTCCGACCATGCTCATGATACCGCCTCTTGTAAAAAGAGAAACGATCAGGGCATTTTCAGATTCCACTGCAAAACCATTCCACATAAATCCGATGATATCTTTCAGACTTTCTCCCTGAACGATCCATGCCACCGCACCACCTGAAACTGCTCCCAGCATCAATGCCGGTATCGTAGGAAATTTCATAACCAGAAGTACCAGAACGATAAGGATCGGAAGCAGGCATACAACACCCATATGGTATGTTCCCTCAATATCTGTGATCAACTGCTGAATAGAAGAAGTATCCGCTGTCTGTACTTTTCCCGTTGCTCCCATGATGAGATAATACAAAAAAGTAATCAGGGCAACCGGTATTGTCATCGGAAGCTGAAATACGATGGAGTCAAAAAGATCCACACCTGCTGAACCACTGATGACATTCGGAGTATCTGACATCGGTGAAACGCCATCTCCGATCAATGCCGCACTGATGATACATGCAGCTGCGATCAGCGGATCGATTCCCATTCCAATCGCAACACCCATAAGCGCAACGCCTACAGTACCTACTGTTCCAAAGCTTGTACCTGCCATGCATGCAAAGACCAGACAGACAATAAATGTAGTTGCCAGAAAATACTGCGGATTGATTATTTTCAAACCGAGTACCATAACATATCCTATCGTACCGCTCGCACACCATGTTCCTACGACTGATCCGATCGTGAGCAGCAATAACATTGGCATGATACACTTCGGTATAAATTTCATCATACCTGCCTGAAGTTCATTAAATGTATATCCCAGTTTCATACAAAGCGGATACGCCAGAAGCCAGGACAGTAAAAACATGACTCTGATGTTTACGCCAGCCACAATCGTCGGAATCATTACAAATGCAAAGCAGACGATCATTACAAATGCTGCATAAGCAAAACCCGGCTTTTGTTTTACTTTATTCTCTTTCCCCATTGTTCTTCCTCCTACAGCACAGTTCCTTCTCCAAAGAAGTGATATACTATTTTCTTCTGCTGTTCAACTGTTTTTCCTTTCAGGAAATAGTGCAGTTCTACAATTTCAAAATCATTGCCACCCGTATATTTCTTGTCAATAAATACATCCATTCCCTGTGACATAGATTCCGGTCCGTCTCCTACAATATCCATTCCGCATTCTCTGATCTGACGGATGGTCTGATTGATCTTGTCTACACATACACTGAGTGTCTCCATCCCATCTCCGTTTTTCTGTGGCCACCAGCAGAATTTGAGTTCTGGATTTTCTGAACGATATAAATGAATCTGAGCATCTCCGAGATACATCGCATCTTCTTTGAAATCTCTTTCTTTGAAATGCTGGTACAGTGCCTCGAATCCAAGAACATCCTGCCACAGATGACGTGCTCTTTCATAATCACGAATACTGATTCCTATATGGTGGATATTCGTCATACCCACTTTATTTACTGACAGCATCTCAGCCGTAATCTCTTTCTGTCCAAATTCACCTGCCAATGTATTCTGCTGTTCCTGTACAGAATGATGTTTCAGGGAATCTTTTAATTCTATGAAGCGCAGATAGTATTCACCCGTATGCTGGCTGTTGATCCTAACGGATCTTCCCTGTACGCTTTCCTGTATCTCTCCTTCGATTTTGATACCGGATTCCTGAAGTTCCCTTATAGTATCCTCAAGGTTTTCTACCTCCAGACACAATTCGTACAGGTCATCTCTTGTATGTCTTTTTCTCCATTCAGCAGCCAACGCTGTATTGGCTGTTGAATGAAGCTGAATCTGTGCTTTTCCAATCCAGAATATTGTTTCACGATTGTTACCAAGTATGGAGAACCCAAGTTTTTTCCAGAATTCTCTTACCTTATCATATTCATTGACTGCATACGCCACATAATGAAGATTGTTTATTTTCATCGAACTCTCTCCTGTTCTGTAAAAACCCCTTATTTTTATTCTGCGCCTGCCATATCTGCTACAACATCCAGGAATACATTTGCCCCTTCGATCACATTTTCATCCGGTGTGTATTCTGCCGGGTTGTGGCTGATGCCTTTGATACTCGGTACAAAGATCATCGCTGTCGGGCAGATTCTTGCGATCATCTGTGCATCCTGTCCTGCTCCGGAAGTCATGCGTCTTGTGCTTAATCCACGTGCTTTGGCTGCTGCTTCAATTTTCTGTACGATTCCTTCATCAAAGAGAACCGGATCAAACTCTGTCATACGCTCTGTCGTAATCTTTACTTTATCTGTTTCTTCCAGTTTTTTCAGATAATCTGCCAGTGCTTTCTCATCTGCATCCAGTTTTTCCTTGTTCGGGTTACGAAGGTCTACGGTGAAAACAGCTTTGGACGGAATAACATTGACTGCATTCGGCTCAAATGCAATCGTTCCGACAGTTGCCACACCATTGGATTTTTCTACCAGTTCTCTTAAGAATACGTTGACTTTTGCTGCTGCAAGACCTGCGTCAACTCTCAGTCTGGTCGGTGTGGTTCCGGCATGATTTGCAGTTCCCTCGATCGTCACTCTCTGCCAGTGGATTCCCTGAAGATTCTCTACTGCACCAATCTGTACACCTTCGACATCCATGATCGGTCCCTGCTCGATATGATATTCCACAAAAGCTTCCGGCTCAAGGAATCCAGGTTCTACGGTTCCTTCATAACCGATCCTCTTTAATTCTTCTCCAAGGATCGTTCCATCTGTTCCAACTGTTTTAAGAACTTCTTCAATATCCATTCCGCCTGCATATACCAGAGATCCCATCATGTCCGGTGAATAACGGACACCTTCTTCGTTTGTAAATGCACCAACTACGATCGGTCTTTCTGTTTTCAGCCCTGCTTCCTGAAGTGTTTTGATCACTTCGATACCGCCGATCACACCGATACATCCGTCATACTGACCTGCATTGATAACAGAATCAATATGAGAACCAACCATCAGTGGTTTTTTATCTTTGTTTTCTTCTGTTTCCCAGATACCGAAAATGTTTCCGATGCGGTCTACAACCACTTTAAGGTTCGCGTCTTTCATCCACTCTACAACTGCATCTCTTCCTGCCTTATCTTCATCAGAGGCGGCAAGTCTTGTTCTTCTTCCCTCAGCATCCTTGCCGATTGCTCCAAGTGCACGAACTCTTTCCAGCATGCGTTCTCCGTTAATTGTCATCATAGTATTGTCCTCCTCATGTTTTATATATTTTTTGATTTATTTTTCGTTTAAAAACTCGGATGAGTACCATCCCATACAATATCTCTGTAATTTTTCTGATCAGTATCTCCTTCTGTGGAAAAACAGAGTACTTTAGAATCTTTGTTGATTCCAATCATCTTTCTCAGATATTCCAGACTCTCATTCATCATTAATTCTGCCACAAATCCTGTTGTTGCCGCCCCGCTTTCACCGGAAATGACTTTTTCATCTCCTGTAATCGGATTTCCAAGAACTCTCATTCCTTTTGCTGCCACATAATCCGGCATGGATACAAAGTAATCTGCGTAACTTCCCAGCATATCCCATCCCACAGTACATGGTTCGCCACAGGCAAGTCCTGCCATGATCGTGTTCATATCTCCAGCCACAACATGAAGTTTCCCGTCATCTGCTTCTGCTGTGCGATAAATGCAGTCTGCTTTGTTTGGCTCTACGATCACGATAACAGGTTTGTCTTCCTGATAGTAATCTGCAAAGAAAGCGGTCAGTGCACCTGACATAGCGCCTACACCTGCCTGAAGAAAAATATGTGTTGGTTTTTCACCTTTAAGCTGTTCCGCAGCCTCCAGAGCCATCGTTGTATATCCCTGCATGATCCAGGTCGGAATTTTTTCATATCCTTCCCATGCTGTATCCTGAACCAGAACCCAGCCTTTTTCTTTCTCACACTGCGCCGCAAACCGAACGGTATCGTCATAATTCAGATCTGTAATGCTCGCCTGTGCCCCAAGCTTCTGGATATTCTCAAGACGCTCCTCGGCGCTTCCATTCGGCATATAGACAACTGCTTTGATACCAAGTTCATGTGCAGTCCAGGCAATACCTCTTCCATGGTTTCCATCTGTCGCAGTCACAAAGGTAAGATCCTGTGTATTTTTTCTGACTTTCTCGCTTTTGAGCCTGTCGTAAGTAAGTTCTGCTGCCGGAATCTCACATTTTTCTCCGATATATTTTCCAATGCAGTAACTTCCACCCAGTCCCTTGAATGCGTTCAGCCCAAAACGTGTGCTCTCATCCTTAACATACAAAGCACTGATTCCCAGATACTCTGCCAGATAATCCAGCTTCTTTAAATCTGTAGGATGATATGTCGGGAAACTTTCATGATATTTTTTTACCAGTACCGCCTGTGCTTTTCCAAATATCGAATCCTTGCTGTAGTCCTTAGAAAGATGTTGGTTTTTTACCGCCTTGATCGTTTCATTCATGAGATAAATGCTCCTTCCTTTTTGTTTATGACTGTATTTTATTTTCTCTTTCTTCCATGGTCAAACTGGCAGCTTTTTCATAAAATCCTGTTTATTTATTCTCATTTTGAGAATTTTTAAGATTTCTATTTTTAATATCCATACCCCAAACACTATTAAAAACAGGATTTATAGACTTTTTCTCACTTTTCATCTCTTAATTATCAAAATAAGAATTTATTATCATTATGAGAATTTTTTATTTTAGACAACAAAAAAAGAGACTTCGAAAAGTCCCTTTTTACAACATTCTTCACAATCCTGTTTCTGGATTTTTGGTCTTTTTTATTTATATTTTGCCTGCTTTATATCTCTATCTGGTATTTTTTTATTTTACGGTAAAGGGTTGCCATTCCGATTCCAAGTGCTTCTGCTACTTTTTTCTTATCTTCGGTTCCTTTGCCGTAGCGGAGGATTGCTTTTTCGATCATGCGCTTTTCCATTGCTTCCAGATTCAGATTTTCTTCCTCGTCTTCTTCGGTCAGTGTCTCCAGCCACAGTCTCTCCGGCAGTTCTTCCATTGTGATCGTTCCGTCCAGTTTCATCATATTTACTGCATATTCCATGGCATTCCGGATTTCCCAGAGATTTCCCGGCCATGTATAGGCATCTACACAACGATATACTTCCGGGCTGATAGCGCGGATTTCTTTTTTCATCGAATCTGCATATTGCTGGAGATATTTCTGTGCAAAATAGTGGATGTCTCCCTGACGCTCGCGAAGCGGCGGAACTCTCAGAAGAAGTACGCTGATCCGATAATACAACGGATAAAGAAAACTTCCCTCTTCTGCCATTTTGGAAAGGTCTGCCGAAGAGGTAAAAAGCATTCTTGCGGATGTTCTGTACTTTCTTGTTCCTCCACATCGAATGATCGAACCACTTTCCAGGAACTGCCATATCTTACGCTGAAGCTCCTGTGTCAGTTTCTCCACATCTTCCAGAACAACCGTACCTTTGGACGCTGCTTCAAGTTTACCGACTTTTCCCTTGGAATTTTTTCCTCCTGCGATTCCAAAAAGTTCTTTTTCCAGTCTTTCCGGATCTTCCACCGCACAGTTGACCGTCACAAAAAGCTGTTCTTTCCGCCGGCTTTCTTCGTGGATTGCACGAACGATCTTATCTTTTTCCAGTCCTTTTTCGCCGAGGATCAGAACAGAAGACGGAGAGTCCGCTACTTTCAGGATTTCCTGTTTCAGCTTCTTTGCCTGCGGGGATTCTCCCTCGATATTCATAATTCCCATGAGGCGATTCCTGTTTCGCAGACCCAGTGACTCCTTCATGGTTCTCTCTGCCTGCTTAAAAAGAAGGAATTGCATACCTTCTTCCATTCCAAGTTCTATCAATCGACCGGCCAGATGATAGGAATTTCCTCCTGCCCGTACACGATATTCTTCGAAGCCGCCGATCTGGTTTCCTGTGTCAGAGATCGTTGCTTTTTCTGCATAGATCTGACTCTCCGGAAGTTTCAGTATCTCACAGCACATACTGTTCAGTTCCACGACCTGTGCCTGTTGATTCAATACAAGTACACCTGCATCCAGATGATTGACGATCGTCTTAAGCAGTTCCTTCATCGCCGCGTCCCGCTGTGTCTCCCTTTTTTCTGCTGCCTTGAGTGCGATCAGATCCGCAAACTGCTGAAGGAACCTCTGAAAAGATTCCTTATTTCGCATCGCATGGGTTCTCTGTTTCTGTGTATAGCAGGTAAAACAGATCACACCGATCGGCTTCCCCTTCTCCATGATCGGAGTACTCATATGAAAAGTTTCTTTGCAGTCATTGATATGCGAGCAGTATTTTCTGCAGATCTCATTCTCTCCCGGTGTATCGACCACCTGCGTCCGGCAGGTCTTAAGCGTCTGTGCAAAAATATGCCCTTCTTCTGAAATATCTCTGTCCACCTGTTTTTCCATACGTCCGGTCCCTGCCACACGGCGGAGTGTCGTATCTACGATCGTAACATCTATTTTCAGGATCTCTGACAGAATGTTGGCATACAGGATCGCTGTATCCTGTATTTCTCTCAATACTTCCATGAACTGAACCTCCTGCAAACAGTTCTTCTCCTATCTCCGTATTTTTGTTTCTGTTATTCCTGCTCCAGATTCCTCAGATGTAGATACACCGTATTCTTACTGATTCCAAGGATCTCCGCGGTCCTGCCTACCGCATCTTTCATGTTGTAGACACCCTTCTGATAAAGTCTCTGTATGATCTCTTTGTTTCTGTTAGAGGTCGGGATATCTTTGTCCTCCATGACCTCGCGTCGGATCTCCTCTGCCATGTCCTCCAGAAGTTCCACACTGCTGGAAGAAAAATTCTCTTTGCGGTTTTCGTACTGCTCCTGTGGTTTCAGGCCACATGCCACAAAATTACTGATATATTCTGAGAACGGTGTATTCAGATAAAAGTTGATACAGAGCAGACCGATGATGCGGTCTTTTTCTCCACGGACAGGAATCGTCACGGATTTCAGCGGTTCTCCCTTTTTATTGTGGGTAAAATACGTAATCCCGCGACTGTCCGCATCATCCTTCTGCATCTCTTCCAGCAGATCAAGTGCAAGGTCTGTAAGCGGCGCACCTTCCGTTCTTCCTGTGTGAAGCCCGTGGATTACCTTGACCGCAGAGCTTGAATAATCCTCCAGACTGTGAAGCACCAGTTCATACCCTTCCCCAAGATACATGGACAGCCCTTCCAGCATCACGCTGTAAGATTTCAGGATCTCACGGTCTGTTTCCGTTAATTTCACATGATGGTCTTTCATTTTATTCTCCTGCAACGCAAAAAGGGGGTGTCAAAACATCCCCTTCTTACCTGTACCTTTTATGATTTATTCAGCTACTGCGATTGCTTCTACTTCGCACAGAACGTTCTTCGGAAGCTGTTTTACAGCAACACAGGAACGAGCCGGTTTGCTTGTGAAGTATTTCTCATAAACTGCGTTGAATGCAGCAAAATCTGCCATATCAGCAAGGAAGCATGTTGTCTTTACAACGTTGTCAAATGTAAGACCTGCTTCTTCGAGGATTGCTCCGACGTTCTTACAGGACTGCTCTGCCTGAGTTTCGATCTTGTCGCCTGCAACTTCGCCTGTAGCCGGGTCTACCGGAATCTGTCCGGATGCAAATACAAAGTTTCCTACCATTTTTGCCTGTGAATATGGTCCGATTGCTGCTGGTGCTTTTTTTGTTTCAAGTGTTTTCATGATAAATTCCTCCTGTGCTTCATTTTTTCTTTATCATATCACTGAACTTTTGTTTAGTCAATGTAATATTTTACAAATATTTTCGCATCAATGCATACAGCGTTTCAATCCGTATCGGTTTTGCCATATGATCATTCATGCCTGCCTTAAGTGCTTCCTGTACGTCCTCTTCAAAAGCATTGGCTGTCATGGCTATGATCGGCTTCGATGCGATCTCCTGATTTTCCAGTCTTCGGATCTGTCTTGTTGCTTCATAACCGTCCATTTCCGGCATCTGGACATCCATCAGTACTACGTCAACAAAATCCGGTTCCGCCGTTGCCATATATTCTACTGCCTGTCTGCCGTTCTCCACCGTATAGACCTGGAAACCGGCTTCTGTCAGGATCGTTTCTGCGATCTCGCGGTTAAGTTCTACATCCTCTACGAGAAGGATCTTTTTGCCATCGAATTCTTCTTTGTAGAACGTCGGAACTTTCATTGCACTCTGTGCCTGACTTGCACTCTGCAGGACATCGTACAGTTCAGAAAGAAACAGCGGTTTCGCACAGAATGCAGTAACACCTGCTTCTCTCGCCTCTTCCTCAATATCTGACCAGTCATATGCAGTCAGGATGATGATCGGCACCTGCTCTCCGATCTCGGAACGGATTCTTCTTACTACTTCGATTCCATTCATATCCGGCATCAGCCAGTCAATGATGTAAACCTGGAACGGGTCATTCTGTTCGGTCGCATATTTCGCACGGAACACTGCTTCTTTGCCGGAAGTTGTCCATTCCGGGCGAAGTCCGATAGTACGCAGCATCTTTTCGACACTTACGCAGCTGTCCATGCTGTCATCTGCAACCAGCGCACGAAATCCATTGAGTTCTCGTATCACACCTCTTTCTTTGCCTCTGGATGCGATCTTGAGACGAAGGGAGATCGTAAATTCCGTTCCCTCGCCGATCTTACTCTTGACTCTGATACTGCCGCCCATCATGTCTACGATATTCTTGGTGATGGCCATTCCGAGACCGGTTCCCGGAATGCGGCTGATCGTAGAATTCTCTTCTCTTGTAAAAGGTTCAAAGATATGTGCGGTAAACTCCTCACTCATTCCGATTCCTGTATCGCGTACCACAAAGTCATAATCAGCAAAGCCTTCCGGTGAATTTTCTTTCTGGATAATGCGGATTCCGACGGTTCCACCTGGTCTGGTATATTTCATGGCATTGCTCATACAGTTGAGAAGCACCTGGTTCAGTCGCAGTTTGTCACAGATGACATCTTCATTCACAACATCTACCGTATCAATAAAGAAATCCAGTCGTTTCGCCTTGATATCTGACTGAAGGATATTTCGGAGGTCATGCATCACTACAGGAATACTGCATTCATTTTCTTCTATTTTGACTTTGCCACTCTCAATGCGGCTCATATCAAGCACATCATTGATCAGGGAAAGAAGATGATTACTGGAGACCATGATCTTGCTAAGATAACCTTTGAGCCGCTCAGGATCCTCCAGGTGAGTTGCTGCAAGAGATGTAAAACCAATGATCGCATTCATCGGCGTACGGATATCGTGTGACATGTTGTTGAGAAACGTTGTTTTTGCCTGATTTGCACGCTCCGCGATCTCATATGCCTCCCGGAGTGTCTGCTGGTATTCGATTTCCTTTTCTTTTTGTTCTGTGATGTCCTGAAAAAGGATCATTACGTGTTCTGCGGAATTAAATTCATCATTGTCCACAGCGTAAACTGAAACTCTGCCCCAGCGTTTTATGCTCAGATCCTTGACCTGATAATCCATATAAAAACTACCGCTGTCGTTAGTTTCATTTAAATCATCGCGGAATTTCCGGAGGTATTCCAGACTGAGTTTTTCGAGCAGCTGTTCACAGTCTGACTCGTATGCACTTGCATGGATCAGGCGCGGCAGAAGTTCTGAATAGTCTCCTGTCTTTGCCAGATTCTCTGTTTTTCGCGGCATATGTGCACATACATAAGTGTCATCCTTCACATTTACGATAAAACTGATAAAAGCACCCTTCCCATAAGATGTAAAAATTTCCATTCTTTTCCTTCCTGTGTTCAAAAAAAGCTTCCAGTCTCTACAGTGCTGCATGTAGATCTGGAAGCTGAATAAGATTTCTTAAGTCCAAAACATACTATAATAATTATAGAAGTCTTCAGGGTTTTTGTCCACCAAAATGTACGTTTTTACGTCAATTTTATATCGTTTAAATCTCCAAAGATCCCACATTTTTTGATCTTTTTCAGAAAAATCCTGCCGGAAAAAGCGATATGCGGAAGTTCGATGAATGTAGAATCTGGCGGACAGATCGGGCGGTAAAGAGGATCTGCAAAGATGATCCCTGCATCCTTCAGAAGCTGCTCCATTTCTTCCTCTCCATCTGCTGTACAGTCATTTGGTGCTAGAAGACCTTCGTGAGTTTCCAGCGGACAGATGACGCGGACCGGTTTGTTGTATTGCTTTTCGAGAGCTGCTGCCAGGGAGCCCATGGTTACGGCTTCTCCAATCAGAGTTATCTGCGGAGTTCCTGCCAGACGATTCTTGAGATATGCCGCTGGAATGTTGTTCTTGTCTGCTTTTTTTGCTTCATTATGAAGGAAAGCTTTTTCATTTATTGCCTGAATGAGTTCTTCTGTAAATCCCCCTATTGGCGTTCCGATGATGTATGGGGTCCCGAATTTTTCCTGGAGGATCTTTGCTGTCGGAAGACCTACGGAGGATACGACCAGATTTACTTCTGCTTCACCTGCATAGGACAAAGTTTCAAGTGTATCACCCATTGCCCAGGTGGATATGACCTCCCAGCCACGCTGGCGTAAAGTCTGCTTCATGGCATCTACGTTTGCCTGCGGACCGAAATCCAGCGGAGTTACGCCGAGAAGATTAAGGGTATGTGGACGAATACATGACACTTCTGAATATGCAGAATTTCTGTCAATATCTGACGCTGCTGTTACTGCTCTGACTTCCGCTTCTTTGACAAATCGTTCGGCAATCTCAGCCAACGCAAGTCCTGCACCGTAAGTATAATCATGCATGCCATTTGTCGGAACTGAAAAAGCCGGGATTCCTGTCTCTGTTTCGATCACCTGCGCGATCGCAGGAAAATCTGTCCCGTTCATAAACGGGATTGGCGAGCCTGCAAGTGCGATGAACTTCGGTTTCAGTTCCTTAGCCGCTTCTTCAATATCGTGAATGAATTTTGCATCGTTTCCCATAACTGCATCGATCTCTGTCAACCCGGAAATATAGATCAGACTGTCCTGGTCGTACCAGCGGATCTCGTCATGTGTATTGTAAGTCGAATTACAGCCGGACGGGTCGTGCATGACTACCATGCCGCCCAGTTCATACAGGGCAGAGCATACACCGGAAACATCGGCAGTGTAGATTGGTATGATTTTGTATGACTGTCTCATATGCAGCTTTCACACCCCCATCCTTTGCGAACGATCAGATCCTCGGGATCTCTTTCTTCAAGAAAAGCTTCTGTCATCAGTTCCATGGTTCTTCGAATCCCGTCGAACCCCCACAAACCGCCGCCCTGTACCATATTAACGAAATTTCTGCTTGCAGAAAACCAGGCGGCTTTCTGTCCGATGGCAAGAACTTTGCCTTCTGTCCCGCGCGGAAGGACACGCATCTTGGTTTGAATCGTGGCACGCAGTTCCAGGTCCGGATGATGAAGTTTCAGCCAGTCGAACGCTGACTTTTCTTCCGGGCTTATGCTGTCGAGATAGACGGTTGTTACGTGGAAACCGTGTTCCAGGAGAAGTTTTGCGAGACCTAATAGTCTTGGATGGTACAGATAATCCAGAACGATCGGGGTGTCACCGAGGATGGATTTTGCGTGGTTGATAGAGTCTTCGCAAAGAGTAATTTCACGTTTGAAGAAGGCTTCGAGTTCTTCATTAATACAGTGCTCATTCCCCTCTTTTTTATCGTTCTCATATGCTCCTGTATCTCGTCTTTCTTCTATAACACAACAATTCTCTCTGCCATGCTCTACTCCATTTTTTCTCATATAGTTTATGTTCAAATTTTGTATCAATCGTCGTATCTCTTCTTTAATCTCCCCATAATCAAAACTGCCCGGCAGATACAGATGCTTTCTGTTCAGGCGTTCTGCCAGCATGTCTGCGCCGTATTTTGCCGGCGGATAACAGGAAACAAAAACTCCTGCTCTTCCAAGCTGCTGGTATTCCTCCCATGTTTTACAGGCTGGAAGTTCCCGCAAAGTGTAACCGGTACTTTTCAGCAAACGCTTGATGTCACTGCTTTCATCAAGTGCAAAGTCGCTTCCAACGAGCGTTACTGTATGCGGATCTGCCTCCTTCGGGATCAGCGGATCGTACATTGCCTTTCTCAGTTTCTGATCCGGTGTCAGTCCATGTTTCTGCATGATCGGATCCATGAAGCAGCGCACAAACACGATTTCCGGAAAACATGTGCCCAGTTCTTCATAGACTCTGTCCAGGTCACACCCCAGAAAATGATGCAGACAGACGGTAAAAAGAAGCACCGCCTTTGGTTTCTGTTTTAATTTATTGAGGACATCTGTCACGCCTTCGATCGTCACATCCTCCAGATTTCCGTTCAGAAGATTTTCTTCTTCAACAGTAACAAAGGAAAATCGGTCTGCCGCATTCATCTCTGCCGCTGTCAGAACGACGCCGCGCATGCAGTTGTCTGCGCAGACGTAGATCTGGATTGCCTCGGGCATGAGCATTCCGGTATGGACGATATTCCAGTTGCCATGTGCCGGGGAGTTGAATTCCAGTCCGAGAGGAAATGGAACGGGAAAATCAGCTTCTCTGATCGTTATGACTGCACCTTCCGGGTTTATTTCATCGCCAACTCGTTTCAGCATAGGCCGTCCTTTCTGCAGATAGCCAGAATATTTTCTGCCAGTGTGCGGTATTCTGCAGCCATTTCGCTGTCCGGGTAACATTCCAGCAGGGTTTTGCCCTGTTCTTCTGCGTCTGTGACCAGGTCGCTGCGGGTAAGTGTTCCGATTATCTGCGTTTCAAAATCATCGGCAAGTTCCTGTACTTTTTCTTCTTCTCGTTTTACATTGCGGCGATTCAGGATAATGCCGCCAAGGGTTGCATAACCACGATTTTTGAAGTTCTGCACTGCCATGGCGATATTGGCTCCGGCATGGATTGCCATATTTTCACCGGAAGTTATGATGAAAACTTTGTCTGCATAGCCTTTTCGCATCGGCATGGAGAAGCCGCCACAGACGACGTCTCCGAGAACGTCGTAGAGGACGATGTCCGGTTTATAGGTCTCGTAGGCTCCTGTTTCTTTTAATTTTTCAAGGGCAGTGATGATCCCACGTCCTGCACAGCCAAGCCCCGGTGTGGGACCGCCGGCCTCTACACAGACCACGCCCTGATAGCCGGTTGTGGTCATGTCTTCGAGCTTGAGGTTCTGTTTTTTCTCATTGTAGAGATCGAGTACGGTCCGCATTTGTTTTCCGTGCCGGAGCTGAATCGTGGAATCTGCTTTTGGGTCGCAGCCGATCTGCATGACGGTCAGTCCTTTTTCTGCAAGGGCGGCTGCCACGTTGGATACGGTTGTGGATTTGCCGATTCCACCCTTGCCGTATACTGCTATTTTAATCATGTTTTTCCTCCGCGTGTGTGATAACATTGGAATAAGCGGTCTTGGTGGACACGCCTTTCAGACGGCCGATCTTACCGGAAAGGGCGCTGATGATGTCCTGTGAGGCATCGATGGCGATGCTGATGATGCTGATTCCTCTTTCACGGTATGGAATGCCCATGCGGCCGATGATGTAGTCGCGGGCATCGTAAAGAAGCTGATTGAGGGTTTCGATGGAATCGCTGTCTTCGACGATGATGGAGATTACTGCTACTCTTGTGTCCATGTTGATCCTCCTTGTGTTAATGTGTGTATGTCTCCACTGCCTGAGCCAAACAGTTTTCCTGACACACTGCGATTTCTGTTCGTTACGTGCGCTTATTTGCTGTCATTCACGCAAACTCGGCTTCGCCTCAGACAGTGCGTTCGGTGACAGCAGCTAGCACATAACTCTCGACGAAATCTCCGTTTGCCGTCAGTTCAATCCTGTTTTCTCAGTGCAGTGTCGGATTCATCAATAACTCTATTTCTAAGTTCTATAAAATGCTTACTAATTTTTAATATATTTCTCTGATTCTATTTGAAAAATATCTTACTCAAACCTGCTACCCATTTTTTATAAAATGTAAATTTCAAGTTTCTTAAAAATATCTCCCTGTTTTTCTATCTCAGTGCAGGTTCGTGATTGCTTTGCAATTCTCACATTCCTTCCGATTATGCATGCAAATCTATCGGGCTTTGAAATCTTGACTCAACAAATCCTCGGCAACAGTTCTCCACCTGGCTGCGGCAACAACGCCTGCGTTCCAATCTCAGTCGTCATAACAACCTTACCCGGCTGGTCCGCAGTAACTTCCCCAATAATAGCGGCATCTTTAGAATACGGACACTGCCGGAGGGTTTCCACGATTTTCTCCGCTTCATCCTTCGGTGCCATGATGACCATCCGCCCCTCACATGCCAGATAGAGTGGTTCAAGTCCAAGCATGCCGCAGACTCCCCTGACTTCCGGTGCTACCGGCACAGAGGCTGCATCAAGGCGGATTCCAACGTTGCTCTGTCCTGCGATCTCATAAAGAACGGTTCCGACACCGCCTCTTGTGGCATCGCGGATCACATGGAGATCGTGGGTAGTATTCATGACAGCTTCTACTGTTTTCCAGAGCGGAGCACAATCGCTTGTGACATCTGCCTCGATTCCAAAATCTTCTCTCGCCAGAAGGATCGTACATCCATGTCTTCCGACATCTCCAGTCACAATGATCGCATCTCCCGGCTGTGCGAGGGTTCCGCCAACTTTTACACCATCCTCGATCTGTCCCATTCCGGTTGTCGTAATAAAGACACCATCAACCTGTCCTTTGCCTGCAACTTTTGTATCACCGGACACGATATGTACGCCTGCTTCTGCGGCTGTTTTTTCCATTGCGGAGGCGATTTCTTCCAGTTTTTCCATCGGGAAGCCTTCTTCGATGACAAATGCACAGGTCAGGTACAGAGGTTTTGCACCCATACATGCGAGGTCATTGACCGTACCGCAGATGGAAAGTTTGCCGATATTTCCGCCCGGGAAGAATGCCGGTGAGACGATAAATCCGTCTGTGGAAACTGCCATTTTTCCTGCCGGTGGTGTCAGGACTGCCGCATCATCTGCTGTCAGATCCGGGTTGGCAAAGTGTGCAGCAAAGATCTGGTCGATCAGTTCTGAAGTCTGGCGGCCGCCTGCGCCGTGCGCCATTGTTACTGTTTTATCTTTTAAACTGCTCATAGGATTGTCCTCTTTTCTCTTAACATTATCATACCTGTAAACATGCTCAGCATTTGGAACTTTAACCCCTGGTAGCACTGGTATTATCTCCATACGCGTAATAAGCTGAACATGCACCTTCATTTGAAACCATGCATGCACCTACCGGGTGCTGCGGGGTGCAGACTTTGCCGAACACTTTGCAGTCGGATGGTTTACATTTGCCCTGCAGGACATCGCCGCATCTGCATGCCGGGTTTGCTTTACCCTGGATCGGTGGAATATTGTATTTCTTTCTTGCGTCAAAATCGCTCCACTCTTTTTTAAGACAGACACCTGATCTCGGAATCACACCAAGCCCTCTCCACTCACTGTCACAGGCTTCTGTCATTTCTTCGGTGAGCTGCTGTGCTTCGCGGCTTCCTTCCGGTTTCACGACTCTTGGATAGCAGTTTACAAAGAACGGTTTTCCTTCCTGGAATTTCACCAGGGAAACTGCAAGTGCTGTGAGAAGTTCTTTCGCAGTAAATCCGGCAACAACGCCACTGACTCCTTCTTCTGTCAGATGTTCGCAGAGTTCTGTTCCTGTGATCGCATTGACATGTCCCGGATACAGAAAAACATCTGCGCTTCCTTTTAGTGCCTCATATGCCTGCGGCATGGCCTTGTTTGCCATCAGCAGAGAATAATTGGAAAGTTCGTCTTTTTTCGCCTGTTTTACAGAAAGACATTCTGCCGGTGTTGTGGTTTCAAATCCGACAGACAGGAATACAACCTGTTCTTCCAGATGTTCCAGTGCATATTTTTCTGCATCTGCCGGGGAGTAAACGATACGGATCTTTGCGCCTTTTTCTCTCGCTCCTGCAAGGCTCATCTTCGTTCCCGGCACCCGTACCAGATCTCCGAAGGTACAGATCGTTACATTTTTTTCCAGTGCCAGCCACACTGCCTCATCAATAAATCCAACCGGTGTCACACAGACCGGACATCCCGGGCCGGAGATCAGTTCTACCTGCGGCGGCAGAAGTTTGCGGATTCCCAGCCGGAAGATCTCATGTGTATGCGTTCCACAGACTTCCATGATACGTACTGCCGGTCCGTCGTAGTTCTCTATGATCTCGCGGGCAGTTCTTTTTTTCTCTTCTCCCATTACAGCAGTTCCTCCATTAACTGATCTGTTTCGTCATCATCTTCATCAGTGATCTTTGCGATTGCAACACCTGCATGGACCATCACATAATCGCCCGGTTCCAGGTCTTCCAGAAGCTGTGCGGAAACTTTTCTTTTGGCTCCGCCAGCATCTACAACTGCTGTTCCTTCACTGATTTTTACTACTTTTGCTGATAAACCTACACACATGGTAATGTCCCCCTTTTATTTCTTTCAAGATATGCCATCGCATATACTGCCTGTCCAAGTGCGATTCCACCGTCATTTGGCGGCACAAGCTGATGTTTCAACACTTCAAATCCCTGCTGTTTCAACATATGATCGGTCAGTTCCAGAAGCAGCCGGTTCTGAAAAACGCCACCGCTTAAAGCCGCTTTATTACAGCCACTCTGCTCTCTGATCTTCACACAGGTTGTCGTGATCTGACGGGCAAGTTCCTGATGGAAAAAATATGCCAGACTGCCAGAATCTTCACCATTCAACCGGCTGTTCAAAATTTCTTTTATCAAAGATTCTGTGTTGAGAAGTAATCGATCACTTTCCAAAGTCCTTCGTTTATTGTTAAAAATTATTCTGTCCTCAGTCTGTTTCAGATACCTTTCATCTTCTATATCTGGCTGATTTTTATTTTCAACGAGAGCATCTGTATTCACTTTATGGAAACTATATTTTTCACGTTCCAAAATTTGCTGTTTTTTCTTTTCAAGCATTGCATCCCGATACTCTTCCGCAGCAAATTCCAGTGCCATGGAAGCCTCACCCTCAAATGTGGACTTCCTGCGAATTCCAAGTATCGCGCTCACCCCGTCAAACAAACGGCCTGCACTGGTTGACATAACGGCATTGATCTTCCGGTCTGCCATGGTAAACTGTACGTTTGCTTCCTGCTTCGTACAAAGTCCTAATTTCTCTATAATTTCAGATGCTTTTTCCCTGTCACCTGTCATTCCATAGATCAGAGAAACTGCGATACGCCATCCCTCTTTTGAAGAAGCATCTCCGCCGATCTGCAGAAATGGCATGACACTTCCTACTCTCTCGAATCCATTCAGATCTGACAGAAGGATCTCTCCTCCCCAGATCGTACTGTCCGTTCCATAGCCGGTTCCGTCAAAAGATACGCCGATCACCTGACCCGCACAGTCATTCTCTGCCATACAGGAAAGAATGTGTGCATAATGGTGCTGTACCTTCACTACCGGTAATCCAAGTTCTTCTGCAACCATCACGGAATTGTACTTCGGATGCATGTCACAGCATATGATCTCCGGCTCCACTTCCAGTAGTGTTTCCAGTCTTCCGACTGTCTCACGAAGTGCTTTTACTGTGCGCAGATCTTCCAGGTCCCCCACATATGGGGACGGATAAAAACGGTTATCCACACCAATGCAGAAAGAATTTTTGAGTTCTCCACCGATTGCAAGTACCTGTCCCCGATACGGTGTGGAAACCATAAACGGAAGTGGTGCATAACCTCTGGAGCGGCGGATCATATATGGTTTATCCTCATAAAAATCCATTACAGAATCATCTGCCCGGATACGTATCTTGCGGTCATGGGACAGCATACAGTCGCAGAATCCAGACAGTTCTGCCTCTGCTTCCTGATCGTCACGACAGATCGGTGCGCCGGATGTATTTCCACTGGTCATTACCAGAAATTCCGGCATTTCGATTCCGTCATCATAAGTAAAAATCAGAAGCTGTACCGGTGCATATGGCAGCATCACTCCAATTTTGGGGTTGCCCGGTGCCACGGATGGACAGAGGATCGCAGCCTCTTTTTTCTTATCCAGAAGCAGTATAGGTTTCTGATGTCCGTCAAGGATTCTGACCTGTTCTTCGCTTATTTTGCATTCTTTTCTGACTGCTTCGAGATCTTTTGCCATCACTGCAAATGGCTTCATTGGACGATGTTTGAGCTCACGCAGACGGCTGACTGCTGCCTCATTTGAAGCATCACAGCAGAGATGGAATCCTCCGATGCCTTTGATCGCAGCAATGCCGCCCTCTGCGATTGTTTTTCTCGCATAAGTGATCGCAGCTCTGCCTCTTTCTTCTCTGCCGATCAGGTATACTTCCGGACCACATTCATTGCAGCAGACCGGCTGTGCATCGTATCTTCTGGTCGCCGGATCATGGTATTCTTTCGCACAGTCCGGGCACATTGGAAACTCTTTCATACTGGTCCGTTCTCTGTCATAAGGAAGCGAATCCAGGATCGTCAGTCTCGGTCCACAGCAGGTACAATTGATGAACGGATGCAGGTATCTCCGGTTCCTGGAATCAAACATTTCCGCCCTGCATTCATCGCAGATCGCGATGTCCGGTGAGACAAAAATCTCTCCTTTTGTCTTCTCACTTTCGATGATATCAAACTGTGTATACGCTTCCGGATGCTCTACATTTTCGACATTTACCTTGAGGATTGCTGCACGTTTCGGCGGCCGGTTCTGGATATCTGAGATAAATCCTCTGACCGCTTCCTCTGATCCCTGTGCATAAATTTCCACATAAGGTCCCTTGTTACAGACATTTCCACGAATGCCCCGCGTGGCCGCATGACGGCTGACAGTTGGTCGGAATCCTACCCCCTGTACGATTCCGTAAACGCGGATCTGTCTGGTGATTTCTTCACTCATACTCTTCTCCAGTCTGCTATATCACTCCATAGATACAGCAGGATTTTTTATTTATGCTTGTCTGCTCGTGATCAGCTGACTTTACTTCCCGATCAGTTTCCCTGATACTGCAAAGTGCCTTGTATTTACAAATATTCCTTTAAATTCCGGTGTCATACGCTCCATACATCCGTCTGCAAAAATGATGTCATATTCTCCATTTTGTACCAGTTCTATGTAGTCATCTTCGTCCCGAAGAAGAACATCTCCGTCCGCCAGAAGTTCTTTTTTCATCATAAACCACCCTGCTGTCTGGACGGTTTCTGCACCCTTTTTTAACAATTCTCTACGGATGGAATCTGCAATTACCTGCTGGTGTACGACAAGAACTCTTTTGCCGGTATAATCTATATCCGGAATCAGTTCCTCTACCAGCGGATAATGCATTTCATATGGCGTTCCGAATGTTTTTTCCAGATATTTTGCCGCCATAAGTGCCGCCGGAGAAACCACGATATTTCTGCTCGCTGAGGAAGCTTTTTTTACTTCTTCCAGCCCGTCTCCCATGCAGTAACAGATCGCCCGCTGGTCATATTTCTGGTAATACAGAGCACGTATTTTTTCCGCCGCGTCAAGGTCGCTGACATCCTGCGGAGTCATCCCGAGGATAGCAATCCTGCGTTCTTCCACTGGATATTTTTCTGTCGCAAAAGTTTTAAAAAGCTCCACAAAAGCTTTCTCCTCACCTTTGTCATAAAGTTCCATTCCATCTGTATCAACGGTCAGGATCGGCAGATTTATCTTCTTCTCGCTCATACGTTTCAATGCCAGATAATCCGTTGCAATCACCGCCGGAACCGGAGTTCCGATCACTGCCGCGAACGTTGCATCCACCTTCTGTGCCGTATCTGCAAGCTTCTCCACCAGACGGTCATCACGTCCAAGGATCGCATCCATATCTCGAAGTCCGGCGCTGAAAATTGCACTCTTCTGTTCAAACCAACGTGGCTCATCAAATCCGCATACATTGCCGGTACATCCCCCGGCATCGCAGATCACCACAATACCTCCCAGTTCAAAAAGTACCGATACTGCACCTGACTGGTCCGGTGCGAATGGCGTCAGGTATTTCCGTAGTCCTCTCATTATTTTCCCCCTTATACACAAAAAGACTCCTCGCCCATCAGGGTAGAGAAGTCCTGTAAATTCATGCCAACAACTATTCCTGCTCGGATCTGCAGTGACCTACCCGGTCCTATAAGTTACTGTTCACTCCGTTCACAGTAACTTGGTCAAAATCCATTCCAAATCACCTTCGGTGATGGGATTTTGCCCTGTATGTCTCGGGATTTTGCCATATTCATGGCAAAACGCCTCGCGGGTTACTACTTGTGAACAAGTAACCCCTATACATATGTTTCCTCGCCATCAGAGTCTGTTCTTTAGTATTTATAAAATTTGAACGTGTCTGTGTAGTTGCATTCAGGTAGATCAAATCATCCTGTCTGCTGTTAGAATTTATTATATCTCATACACAAGTTGTCAGTCAACGCTAACACATTCGTTTTGCCATATATTTTCCGCAAGGGTTACTTTGGTTATTTGAATTTTATTTCATCTCTTCAAGTTCCCCTCTGGTCAGTCCATCGATGCACTGTAGAATCTGGTCTATGGAAATTCCACATTTCAATAACTTCTGTGCAGTTCCTCTTGCATTTTCTTTTATCGCCTCTTGTTTTTCTTCATCTGCCTGTCTCCACACTTCCGCAATCGCCTGCTGTTTCTCTTCTTCTATGATCTGTCCAACCTTCGTCATCTCGAACCACCTCCTGATTTTTTCTGAATCTTCTCTTCGGATCACTTTATCTGTAAACACCAGAAGTCCGGTGAATACAAACGTCTGTATTTCTCTGCTTTCAATCTCTTTTCCCATTTCGAAACATCGCTGGATGCAGTTCTGTTTTTCTTCTATGCCTTTGTAGATCAATGGCAGAATTACAAACTGCATTTGTTCCTGCTCCGATAAAGATTCGCCTGTATGAATCTTCTGATATAAATTTTTCTCAAAGAATGTTTACTACATTTTGTTCTATAATTATATTATATATGTTCTGCTTTCAGACTTCAACATTCTTCTTGAAAATCTCTTAATTTTAGGGAATTTCAGGCTGATTTGCCTTTTGAATTTCAGATCAGTTTCATATGTGAATATAGATATTATATAAGCTTTCATACCTTTATTTCAAGAAAAATCGTTCGACACTTTCTCCCTCTATTCGCTCTTGTTACTTTGCATTTACAGTAATTTTGCCATTAGTATTTAAAAATATCAAAGGTCTCTCTACCATCAAAATAGAGAGACCATATATAATATATAATTCTGCATTTTTGTTCATTTAGCAAGATTTCCACGGACGTTTTCTGTCATGCCAGCCGTGCTCTTCCCAGTATGAATAATCCGGTTCAAATTTCCAGAAAACTTTGTGCATCCAGCGCATCATCATAAACCATACTCTTGTTTTTAATGTAGGTGCAAATGAACCATGATTTTTCTTTATCTTTGCAGCCAGGTGATCTGTTTCTCTGTGAATCTTCTGCTGGATTTTCTCCGGAATCTCATCTGGTTTGGAGGCCCGAACAGCCACACCCAAACGATAGATTCTCGGATAACCCCAGAAGAACATACTGTGATACATATCTTTTACCGTACTTTTCATTCCGCCTCCAGCTGCTGTCGCGACAGCTACTCCCTGTTTCCTGAATGCACGTTCATCAGGTCTGTGCACAAGCCACCTTGTACCAAAATGATCAAGAAAAGCCATCATCTGCCCTGTCGCATGATACACATAAACAGGACTTGCCAGAATTACCACATCAGCCTCATCCATAGCGTCAGCCAGAGGTTTTAGTTTTTTATAGTGCGGGCAATGCGTTAAATCTTTATTAAAACACGTCCAGCATCCCCGACAAGGTTCATCAAAATCTTTGGGAAGAAAAAATTCCTTAAGTTCTCCTCCGATTTTCTCACCCAGTTCATGCGCGATCATGTATGTATTTCCTTTATGGTTCTGCCCGTGTATGATTACTGTTTTCATAGAAATTGCTCCCCCCATATACTTTATTCCAAGCTTCACTATTCTCAGGATTTTTTACTATTTTATTCGCAATTTCTATAATCTGCAACCACTTTTTATTCAGTACCACTGTTCACAGGAAATTCCCATCCATTACCTGCAATCTCAAGTCGTAAATACATGCCTTTTCATGAATATTCCAATTATTTTCTTTATTTCATCGCTTCAAGTTCCCTCCTTGTCAGTCCATCAATGCACTGCAGAATCTGATCTATGGAAATCCCACACGCCAACATCTTTTGAGCAGTACTGTAGTTTGCATTTTTTGATGCACTTTGTACTGCTTCTTTCTTTTCTTCATCTGCCTGTCTTCGCACTTCTGCAACCGCCTGCTGTATCTCTTCTTCTATGATCTGTCCAACCTGTGTCATCTCGAGCCACCTCCTGATTTTTTCTGAATCTTCTCTTCGGATTACTTTATCTGTAAACACCAGAAGTCCGGTAAATACAAACGTCTGTATTTCTCTGCTTTCGATCCTTTTTCCCATTTCGAAACATCGCTGAATGCAGTTTTGTTTTTCTTCTATGCCTTTGTAAATTAATGGCAGAATTATAAACTGCATTTGTTCCTGCTCTAATAGGGATTCTCCTGTATAAATCACAATCATCCGAATAACCTGCCTCGAATCCTTAAACACTTTACATCTCTTTAAAGTACGCACAATATAATTCAGATATTTGATCTTATCCTCATAATCATACGTACTTTCATAATCAACCAATGCAAGTGAATCATCTTTTAATCGAAAAAGATTGTCCAGTCTCATTTCATTTGCATCAAAATCAAGTCCCTACTCAAACTAATTCAAATAAGAGCATCCACATTTCTGTAGATGCCCCATTATTAACTACAGTATAATCTTTACAAATTACTCCGCACCAAATTTCCTGACCGTCTGAACTCTATCGTTCACATACACCCTTCAATGCCTCAAACAACCGTCTCACCCCTGCAAAGCCATACGGCTGCTCGTCCTGGTTCCACATCAGTCCCGGACAGTCCTGGTGGTAGTAGAGGGCGTCTTTGCCTATGGTGATGTTTACACCGCTCTGCGCCGGATCGTAGTAGATCATGGTTGGTTCCATATTGGAAAATACTTTTGTTTCCGGACTTAAGAGGGCAAGCTGTTTCATATATACGAAGTTCTCTACTGTGATCGTTCCATAGATTTCCGGTACTTTGAATCCGTATTTCAGAAGGGCAAGTGCCAGTTCAAACGGATCTCCGTTCATGCATTCCCCGACGGCAAATGATGCATCCGGACAGACTTTTCGAAAGTCCTCGATTGCCTGTTCTGCTGCTTCTCGATACTTGTCCAGTTCGAAAGAAACGCCCAGTACAGACGCAAACGCCTGATACTGATTCTGTATCTTATCTGTCTGATATAAACGTCGTAACTCAATAAACGGAATCTTCAGTCTGTCATTAAAGTCCTCTGCCGCAAAGCGTGATTCCTGATGCAGGACCAGATTGAAATTCGCCTCCGACATGATCTTATATTCTTCGAAATCTCTGCATCTGGATATCTCGTGGATTGTCTTGATTCCCGCACCGTGAAGCAGATCATACAGTTCACAGTCGTCCACAAGCGGCGAAAAAAATCCCAGAAGATTGACAACATTTCCTTTCTTTTTTGCCGGCTCAAGAAGAGAATATAAAGACTGTCGTACATGTACCATCGGTGGTTTCCGCCCCTCTCTGGTCAGTGCGTACATGTAACACGGACGCACCGGAAGTCCCGCCTTCTCCTCCGCTTTACGGCAGACACGCTCCATATCTGTGCCAAGAAGTGCATCCACACAAGTGATACAAATCATCACAACCGATGGTTTCTTATCCAGACTGTTACAGATTTCTTCTACTGCTTTTGGAATTTTCTTGAGATGACGGCCTGTCACGATATCTGTCTCGTCCATCATCAGATAAAAAAATCGATTATCATATTCACGCATGGAGCTGATCAGGGATGTATTTCGCCCGCAGCATCCCGGTGCCACGATCAGCATGATCGAATCCGGAACAGCAAGTCCGGCTCTCTTTACACCGAACCCCTCTGCTCCCGGAGAATTAAAGGCAAGTGTCGCCGGAGAGCTGTATATCAGATGCATATTTGATCTGAACTGCTCCGGAATATTGTCCCTCCCACGCTCATTTAATTCTTCTACTGTACAATAATAGGCTCTGCTCATTCTTCTTCCTCTGCTTTCAAAAGTATTTCTGCCAGGTCAAAAAAGCGTCTGCTGATCTCAGATCCTGCATCTCCCTCGATCACGGTCTTGCCCTGATCTTCCCAGCGGATAATCTCATCGCTTCTCGGTATTTCACCTACGATTGGAATATTGCTTTTCTGTGCAAACGCCTGCACTTTTTCGATTTCGTTTTCAACGTTTCGATGATTCAGGACAATACCAAAAACTCTCGCGTAGCTTCTGTCCTCAAAATTTCTCACAGCACTGGAAATATTGTTTGCTGCATACAGTGCCATCTTCTCCCCAGAGGTTACAATCAGGACTTTTTCTGCATATCCCTCACGAATCGGTGCTGCAAAGCCACCACAGACTACATCGCCGAGCACATCATAAAGCACAACATCCGGCTTATAGGTTTCAAATAATCTTAAATCTTCCAGCAACTGAAAAGTTGCTATGATTCCTCTTCCTGCACATCCAAGTCCCGGTGTCGGACCGCCTGTCTCAATACAGAGAACCCCTCCAAATCCTTCTTTGGAAATGTCCTCAAGCTTCTCCGGTTCCTCGTCCTCTTCTCGCATATAGTTCATCACCGGGCGAAGTGGTTCGCCACCAAGCAGATTGATCGTAGAATCTGCTTTCGGATCACAGCCGATCTGAATGACCTTCTTCCCCATGGATGCAAAAGCCGCCGCCAGATTGGAGGTCACGGTTGATTTTCCGATACCGCCTTTTCCATAAATCGCTACTTTAAGCATTCGTAATTCCCTCCCCATATTTGTACAAAGTAATGTTCCTTAAAAGATTATAAAACAAAGCAGACAGGTCTGTTTCAAATTTTCCAAATTTCCTTTGTAATGTTCCTTAAATCAAAAAGACTCCTCCACCGTCAGGGTAGAGAAGTCCTGTAAATTTCACAACACCAACTATTCCCGCTCGGAGATTTCCTTGCCGTCAGAGTCTGTTTTATTTTCATTGCTACTGTCACTTCGTTCACAGTAACTTTCATTCTATTCTGCATTTTTTCTGTTTTTATTGTACTTTATTCAGCTATAGTGAGTCAATGCTAACAGATATATATCTCATGCTGTTTTATTATAATAAATCTACCACCCGCACTGTTCTCATTCACTTATAACAGTCCCGCAAACAGCCTCATCAACAGCTGACCAAGGCGAAGATATGCACTGCGTCCGGTACGGTATTTTTCGGTAACTTCCCGGCACTCTTTCATCGTCTCCTGCAGGTCATTTCTGATATCCAGAACCACATCACAGTCTGTCATAAAACATCCGTTTTCGAAATGATGATACAGGCTTCGGTAATCCAGATTGATGGTTCCGCAGGTCGCCATACAGTCATCTGCAACACTCATTTTGGCATGGCAGAATCCCGGTGTCCATTCGTAGATCCGCACACCGTCCTTAACCAGTTCATGATAAAAAGACCGGGTGACACTGTAGATCAGTTTTTTGTCCGGAATACCCGGCGTGATGATTCTTACATCTACACCTCTCTTTGCGGCAAGTGTCATTGCATGCGCCATCTCATCGGTAATGATCAGATATGGTGTCATAAACCAGCAGTATTTTTCTGCCTTATTTACCATGCTGATATAAACTTCTTCTCCCACCTGTTCATCATCCAGCGGGCTGTCCGCATATGGCTGAACAAAGCCGGTCTGCCGTGCTTTATACGGATATTGCGGCAAAAACTGTGCAAAATCCGTATCATTCTCATCTTTATCGTTGACTGCATTCCACATCTCAAGGAAAGTCACTGTCAGGGAGCGCACCGCATCGCCCTCCAGACGGATGCCGGTATCTTTCCACTGTCCATACGGATGTGTCAGATTAAAATATTCATTTGCGAGATTATATCCTCCGGTAAAACCAACTTTGCCGTCAATAACCGTAATCTTGCGGTGGTCACGATTGTTCAGGAACATATTTAAACCCGGCATAAACGGATTGAACACACGGCAACGGATTCCAACTGCCTCCAGCTTCCTGATAAAATCCGTATTGATAAAACCAATAGAACCCATATCGTCATAAAACACTCTGACTTCCACGCCTGCTTTTACGCGCTCTTCTAGCACATTCTGGATACGGTGCCAGGCATCAGCATCCTCAATCGCATGGTACTCCATAAAAATAAAATGCTCTGCTTTCGCCAGTTCCTCAATCTGTGCTTCCAGTCCCTTTGCAGCTTCATCATAATAGACCACATCTGTATTCTGATACACAGGATAGGCTGCATTTCTCTGGATATAGGAAGATATATTTCCTGCCTTCGGAATCGTCTGCTGTAAATCTTCCTGAATCTCATGATTCTCCGGAAGCAGCGGCAGAAGCTGTTCGTCGATATCCTTATAACGTTTCCGCATCTTATTTGTCCCGCCATTCAGACCAACCAGCAGATACAGTGTAAGCCCCATGATCGGGAATACCATGATGAGAAAAATCCATGGCATTTTGATTGTCGAAGTGACCGGAGATGCATACATATTCAAAATAACGATCAGCCCCAACACCCTTGTAAACAGGTTGATTGCCTCTGCATAACGATTGAGTCCTGTAAACAGCAGTAAAATAAATATCACTTCCAGCAGAATACACACAGCCGAAAAAACAAGTCTTGTAACACCATTTTTCGTCTTCGCTCTACCTTCAAGCGTCGTGTCCTTCATAAAATCCCTCTTTCCTGTTCTTTATTAACCTCCAGCTTAGGCAGACTATTTAGGCTTACTGTTTCCAATGTCTTCAACTGTTGTACTGCTAACTGTCGAAGTAATTCCATACGTTCTTTCTGTTTTTTTCCCTGATTAATTAACACAGCATTATAACTTTCTAAATTTGCAAGAACCAGTAATTGATTCAATGTTGCTATGTCCCTCATATTTCCCTTAACAGTTGGATTTTCATCTTTCCATTGCTTTGCTGTTTTTCCATACAAAACTACATTCAACATATCTGCTTCACTCGCATATGTATAAGCTACCTGTGCAGATGTCAATTCCGGCGGAATTAAATTATCCTTAATCGCATCTGTATGTATTCTATAATTCAATTTAGAAATCTCTCTGTTCAAATTCCAGTTCAAAGACAACCGACTGTTCTCATCTGTCTTTAATCGTCTATAATCTTTCATGATATACAGTTGGAACTCAGGCGAAATCCATGTTGCAAAAGACATAGCAATATCACTATGTGCATATGTACCACCATAGCGCCCCGATTTAGAAACAATTCCAATCGCATTCGTAGATTCTATCCATTTCTTAGGAGACATTGTGAAGGAATTTGCTCCTGCCTGTTTTTTAAACCCCTCGAATTCGAGGGGTTTAAATTCCTGATTATGAAGTTTTTCCCATAGCCCCAGGAACTCTATCACATCTCTATTTCTCATCCAATTTTGAATAACTGCTCCTGGATCATCACTTTTATACCGCGCAATATCTGTCAACGAAATAAATTCATTTTCAAAATCTTGTGTATAAATCCCAATATCCATTCCATTAGCATGAATTGTTTCTTTAATTACTTTTCCCATTATACCTCCGCAACTGTACTTGATACAATATTACTTTTCCCAAAATTCAAACTGATTCATCTGTCAAATTTCGCACATACATATTTTTATTATATATGCTCTTCGAGTTCTGTTTCAAGAAAAATCATTCGACAAAAAATACAGGGAGAGCCACAGCTCTCCCTGCAAATTCACTCTCTTTATTCTTTTACACTCAGACGCACCAGTGCTCTCTGCAGTTTTGCAGATGCCATCTTATATTCCTGGTCGGTGAGGCCGCCTTTGGCGATCATTTCTTCGGCGCGTTTCTTCGCTGCCTGTGCACGCTCTGCGTCGATGTCTTCTTTCCACTCCCAGGTGGTTGCGAGAAGGCGGCAGGTTCCGTTCATGACAGAAAGCATCCCTCCGATACAGGCTGCAGTCCGTCTGTTTCCATCTGCCATGACTACGCTGGCTTCACCCATTCCAAGAGCAGTACAGAAGTTACAGTGTCTTGCAAGAATCGCGATATCACCGCTGATACTTCTGCAGACTACACGCTCCACATCGCCCTCAAAAAGCAGTCCGTCCGGTGTTCCAATCCGTAAAGGGAAGGTACTCATAAGACACCTCCTTTACTGCTTCTTAGCTTTTTCGAATACTTCATCAATGGTACCGGCAAACAGGAAATAGCTCTCCGGAATGTCATCGCATTCGCCATTGAGAATCATCTTGAATCCTCTTAAAGTTTCTTTGAGAGGAACATATTTACCAGGCATACCTGTGAACTGCTCTGCTACTGAGAAACTCTGGGACAGGTATCTCTGCACTTTACGTGCACGGCTTACTGTACGCTTATCTTCTTCAGAAAGTTCATCCATACCCATGATGGCGATGATATCCTGAAGTTCTTTGTAACGCTGAAGCACACGCTGTACAGATCTCGCGATCTCATAATGCTCTTTGCCAACGATCTCAGGTGAAAGGATACGACTTGTGGAATCCAGCGGATCTACTGCCGGGTAAATACCCTGGCTGGAGATCTCACGGGAAAGTACGGTCGTAGCATCCAGA
The DNA here is from genome assembly GCF_018918125.1 of Blautia sp. MSJ-19. Classification (GTDB taxonomy): domain Bacteria; phylum Bacillota; class Clostridia; order Lachnospirales; family Lachnospiraceae; genus Blautia_A. The sequence continues at coordinate 95,475 of NZ_JAHLQA010000007.1, read as the reverse complement.
TGTGAGAAAGTTGTTGCCGGAGCAGGGTCTGTAAGGTCATCGGCAGGCACATAAACGGCCTGTACAGATGTGATGGACCCCTTACGTGTAGAAGTGATCCTCTCCTGTAAGTTACCCATTTCAGTTGCCAGTGTCGGCTGATATCCTACTGCGGACGGCATACGTCCAAGAAGCGCGGATACCTCAGAACCAGCCTGTGTGAAACGGAAGATATTGTCAATGAAAAGAAGCACATCCTGGTTCTTCTCATCACGGAAATACTCCGCCATGGTAAGTCCGGAAAGTCCGACACGCATACGTGCTCCCGGTGGCTCATTCATCTGACCATAAACCAGGGCAGTCTTGTCGATAACTCCACTTTCTTTCATTTCATTGTAAAGGTCATTTCCCTCACGGGTACGCTCTCCAACACCTGTAAATACAGACAGACCGCCGTGAGCAGTAGCTACGTTGTGGATCAGCTCCATGATAAGGACTGTTTTTCCTACACCGGCACCACCGAACAGACCGATCTTACCACCCTTTGCATACGGGCAAATCAGGTCTACGACCTTGATACCAGTCTCCAGGATCTCTGTGGCCGGCATCTGCTCCTCATAAGAAGGAGCAGGACGATGGATAGACCAGCGTTCCTGTGCTTCCGGAGCCGGCTGGTTATCTACCGGATCTCCAAGAAGATTAAATACTCGTCCCAGGCAGGCATCTCCTACCGGAACTGTGATCGGGCCGCCGGTATCTACTGCCTTTGTGCCCCGGACAAGACCGTCGGTAGAGTTCATGGCGATACATCTCACGACATCGTCACCAATCTGCTGCGCTACCTCGGCTGTCAGCTTTGCGCCGTTTGATTCTATTTCTATGGCATTGAGAAGAGCCGGGAGTTCATCGTGCGCAAAGCGGATATCCAGAACCGGACCGATGACCTGTACTACTTCGCCAATGTGTTTTTCACTCATGTTTTAAGTCTCCTATGATATTTTAAAGCCCTTCCGCACCTGCAACAATCTCCGTGATCTCCTGCGTGATGCTGGCCTGTCGTGCTCTGTTGTAATACAGATTCAGCTTATCGATCATCTCTTCTGCATTACTTGTCGCAGCATCCATAGCCATACGTCTGGCTGCAAGTTCACTGGCTGTACTCTCACATACACCACCATAAACCAGTCCCGCCAGATATTCCGGAACAATGGCATCAAACACAACTTCTGCATTCGGCTCGTAGAGGATGAGATTCTTCGTATCTACCTTGCCGCCGCTTTCTTCTCGGATATCAGTCATAGGAAGTATGGAAAATACCTCCGGCTGCTGGGAAAGCATAGATGCAAAAACGGTATAACATAATTCAATATGGCCAAAAGTTCCTTTACGGAATTCTTCACAAAGCAGATTTGCGATCTCAAAACAGTCTGCAACAGAAACACCTGCAATCTCTGCAAACTTATCTGTCAGGCATTCAATGCCTCTCTGTCTGAAATACTCGACTGCTTTTTTTCCAATCGGCAGAACCATATAATCCTTACCTTCTGCTGCCGCTTCCAGACATTTAAAAAGATTGGCATTATATCCCCCTGCCAGTCCTCTGTCACCTGCAATCACCACATAACAGTATCGTGGATTGGATGACTCTCTGGCATACACAGAAGAAAAATCAATGTTTTCTCTGGCAATGTCTTTCAGTGTCTCATGCAGTTCTGTGAAATAAGGACGGCAGGTTTCTGCGCGTTCCTTTGCCTTACGCAGTTTGGAGGATGCAACAAGCTCCATGGCCTTGGTAATCTGCATCGTACTCTGTACGCTTTTGATACGCAGCTTTACCGCTTTCATATTTCCAGCCATATGATCATACCCTCCTAATCACTTTATTTGTCAGGTCTTGTATTCAGGAAATTCTCTGTATACGCTTCCAGTACCTGACGCAGTTTTTCTTCGGTTTCCGGCTCAAGTTTGCCTGTGCTGCTGATCAGCTGCATCACTTCAAGGCCGGCTGCATCTGCATCAAGGTAGGTGTACAGTCCTGATTCATATTCGCTTACATCTTCAACTTTGACTTTTTCGAGGATGCCCTTGGTTACGGCATACAGGATCGCTACCTGTTTCTCTACCGGTACCGGAGCATTCTGGCTCTGTTTCAGAACTTCTACAATACGTGCCCCCTGTTCCAGACGCGCCTTGGTGTCCGCATCCAGATCAGAACCAAACTGTGCGAAACTCTGAAGCTCACGATACTGAGAGTAGATCAGTTTCAGAGTACCTGCTACTTTCTTCATAGCTTTGATCTGTGCATCTCCACCAACTCGTGATACGGAAATACCAGGGTTTACCGCCGGCATGATACCAGAATGGAAAAGCTCTGTTTCCAGGAAGATCTGTCCGTCTGTAATGGAAATTACGTTTGTCGGAATATAGGCAGATACGTCACCTGCCTGTGTCTCGATGATCGGCAGTGCAGTAAGGGAACCGCCGCCATGCTCGTCGTCAAGTTTTGCTGCACGCTCAAGCAGTCTGGAATGCAGATAAAAAACATCTCCAGGATATGCCTCACGTCCAGGCGGACGACGGATCAGAAGGGAAAGTGCACGGTAAGCAACCGCATGCTTACTTAAGTCATCATAAATGATGAGCACGTCTTTGCCCTGGTTCATAAAGTATTCACCCATTGCACAGCCTGCATATGGTGCAATGTACTGCATCGGGCTTGATTCAGATGCCGTAGCAGCAACTACGATCGTATAATCCATAGCACCGTTTCTGGTAAGATTCTCTACCAGAGATGCTACTGTTGAACGTTTCTGTCCGATCGCAACGTAGATACAGAGAACATCTTTGCCCTTCTGGTTGATGATCGTATCTGTTGCGATAGTTGTCTTTCCTGTCTGACGGTCGCCGATGATCAGCTCACGCTGTCCACGGCCGATCGGAATCATGGAGTCGATTGCCTTGATACCAGTCTGCAGAGGCTGATATACAGAACGTCTCTCACAGATTCCAGGTGCCTTGGTCTCTACCGGGCGGAATTCTTTTGTGTCGATCGGGCCTGCGCCGTCGATCGGCTGGCCAAGAGCATTGACTACTCGTCCGATCATGGCTTCGCCTACCGGTACAGACACGACCTTGCCTGTACGCTTTACGGTCTGACCTTCACCAATATTTTCATCGGAGCCAAATATTACGATAGAAACACTGTTTTCTTCCAGGTTCTGCGCCATTCCGAAATTTCCGTCTTCAAATTCCAGCAGTTCACCCGCCATACAGTTTACGAGTCCGCTGGCACGGGCAATTCCATCACCGACCATAAGGATCGTTCCTGTCTCATTCTGCTGGATCGCATTTTCGTAATATTTTATCTGGCTTCGGATGACTTTGGATATTTCCTCAGGTTTTAATTGCATGTGTCCATTCCATCCTTTAACATTTTATAGCTTTTGTAACTGTTCAGTACCTTCACAGTTACAAGTCAAAATGCATTCCAAATCACCTTCGGTGATGGCATTTTGCCTTGTATGTCTCGGGATTTTGGCAAAAATCATGCCAAAACACCTCGCGGAATACTACCTGCTGAATAGTTACTAAATTTTACTTTTCATCAAACAACTACTTCATTCAGCTTCTTCGTGATATCCGAAATACGTCCCTGTACCGTTCCGTCAAGCTGTATGCCTTCCATCTCCACGCGGAGTCCTGCAAGAACGGTCGGGTCTGTCTTCTGTGTGAGATGGATCTTCTTGCCGCTTGTCTTCTCCAGTTTGGCGCGCAGAGCTTCCATCTGTTCTTCTTTGAGTTTGACTGCACTGGTAACTACCGCTTCTACAATGCCATGGTCGACATTATACCTGCGGGTAAATTCCTCACAGCATCCCGAAAACTCTCTCAGGATCTTCTTCTCACATAAAAGTTTAAGAAAATTAAGAAGATACGGCTCTACCTGTCCGCCGAAGGCTTCATCGAGAAGTTTCATTCTCTCTTCCTGCGGGATTGCCGGTTCTCCCAGTAATTTCAGATATCCTGGATTCTCCCGAAAAATCTGTCTGATTTCATTCATCTGCTCCATGATCTGTCCATCGAGCTTTTCTTCGGCAGCAAGATCGTACAGACTGCCGCCATAGACTTTGGCAGCCTGTGTCATGATGCCTCACCTACATTCTCAATAAAATCATTAATCAGTTTCGTGTGATCCTCTTCGTTAATTTCGCGCTCGATTACCTTGCCGGCGATCTCAACAGCCATGCCTCCGATCTCACCCTTGATCTCGTTGACTGCTTTACGTCTCTCCTGCGCAATGTCTTTCTCCGCCTTTTCTTTCATGGCAGTTACCTGACTGGAAGCTTCCCTGAGCATCTCTTCACTCTGGACAGCCGCTGTTTTCTGAGCGGTCTTGACAATGTCATTTGCCTTGTCCCTGGCTTCCTGCATATTCTTTTCGTACTCGGCTTTCATAGCCTGAGCTTCTTCTTTCGCCTTCACTGCATCCTGGATCTCTGCGTCAGCTTTGGCTTTGCGCTTGTCCAGCATCTCGTTGATCGGCTTAAAAAGAAAACGCTTAATGAGATACACCTGAATAAAAAGGTTGCAGATCGTCGCTACAAAATTCCACGGCACAATTCCTACTAATTCCTGTACCTGCATATTTTTGTAACCTCCTATTTTATGTTTCCGATCATCCCAGGAAGTTCATGAACATGCCAGGTGCTACGAAAATAAGGAGCAGACCGGTTACGAAACCATAAATACCGGTTGTCTCTGCGATAGCACAACCAAGAAGCATGGTAGATGTAACATCACCTTTGCATTCCGGCTGACGTCCGATTGCTTCCAGAGCACTTGCTACTGCGTTACCTTCACCAATACCAGGGCCGATACCTGCGATCAGCGCACATCCTGCTCCAATTGCACAACCTGCTAATGCGATACCTTTTGCTAATAACTGAAAATCCATAGTAAAAACCTCCTGTAATAAAATTATTATCCCTTTTCTTCTGAACGCTCCCAAAGCTACTGCTCACTTCGTTCACAGCAGTTTAGTCAAAATGCATTCCATATCACCTTCGGTGATGGCATTTTGCCCCGTATGTCTCGGGATTTTGCCATATTCATGGCAAAACACCTCGCGGGATACTCCCTGTGTACAGTAGCCTCAAACATCCTCACTCTCTTATTCCTCTGCTGCGTTTGCAATGTACATAACTGTCAGCATACAGAAAATAAATGCCTGCATAATTCCTGAGAACCAGTCGAAATATACAGATAAAATAGCCGGTACACCTACATCAAGAATAGGTATCTGTGACAATACATCACCTACAAGTCCCGGGATCAGTCCCAGGAGTGCGGAACTTGCCACTGCCAGTGCCCCATAGATCAGACCATTGATAACGACACCGGAAAGAATATTTCCGAAATGACGGCACGCCATACTTACCGGTGTTGCCAGCTCGGAAAGAATATTAAACGGTGTCATGACCGGAATCGGCTGTGTAAATCCCTTTAAGTATCCACCGAATCCACTGGTCTTGATCTTTTGCGCAGTGATCATGATAAATACCACAACCGCCCACGCTGCCTCAGTAGACAGATCTGATGTCGGGCTTCGAAGTCCGACAAGGCTGATCAGGTTTGATACCACACTCGTTGCAAAAAGTGCTGCAACAAACGGGATCATGTATCTGAATTTCTCGCCCATATTGCCGACAACGAATTTGTTTGCCTGCTCTACCAGAAGTTCTGCTACTGCCTGCCGTTTGGAAATATTTTCTTCCTTGAGATCATGTGTCAGCCAGATACATAAACCTGTGATCAGAATCATGACAATCCAGCTCACCACCATAGTCTCACTGATCTTTAACTGTCCCAGAACCGGCAGGTCAATGGGTAAAGTAAAAAATATCCTTGCCCCACTAATGTCCAGTTCCATACCTTCACTCACCTCCCGTCTTTTTCAGATTTTCCCCTCCTAGTTTTTATTATGAAATATCCCCACTAATTTAATTCCCGTTCCCGGAAATAAAAGTGGAGCAATTCCCGCAACAAAATGGAAGCACGGTGCTACGATTGCCACGATCACCCACAGAATCATCATCATGAAACGCTGTGAATAACTGGCTTTGAGCTTCATTCTTGCAGTTCCTTCATCTGATGCTGACGCTGCTTTCTGTACTGCCAGACCCATCAGAAAGAAATTCAGAACCGCGATCGCTCCGCCTCCGATGCCTCCTAAAAACACGGTATAGTCTAACGGCACTTTATCCGGCATTGCAAAATGAAGTACTACAAAAAGAATCCACATCAGAATCAGTCCAACTGCAGTGATCTTAACTACTCTTTTTGTCTCCTTCTTTACCGCCGGCTGCACATTATCCAGTATACTGCTCATAATTCTATTCCTTTCGTAACTGTTCTGCATTATTATGAAATTGTCGCTAAACAGTTACTTCCTTTCCATTATTCTGTCCTTCATGTTGATGTTTATGAATGTCTGTTAAAATATATTTTATCTTTTTTATGCTTTTTCTTTTGCTGTTTGTTGACAGACAGATAAAACTTGTATGCCACTGTTGCCGAACCACCCATTCCAAAGAAAAATCCCGGAATATAAATCCAGCCACCCACACCGGTTTTTGAAATAATGAACCAGCAGAGTGCCAGACACAAAAGAAGCGGTGTGATAAACGACAGTCCCAGCTGTGACAACATCGTGACATTACGCATGATCTCTGACCATTGCTTCAATATCGTTCTCCTTTTTATCAATAATTTTTACTAATAATTCCCTGTTTTTTCTTTTACGCATAGTCAAATTTTAACACATATATACAGAAACCTCAATGCATTTGTACAAATTATTCAAATAATTTTGTCTACCTCACAATCTTTTTGTTAGTATTATATCATACTCGTCTTTTTACTGTCATTAAACAAAATAGAGGTTTTGTCTAAAAACAGAACAAAACCTCTATCATGTAATATATTATTATTTTCTCTATCGGGAACCAGCGAGACACTCAAAAGGCCGGAAACATCGTCCCCCTGACCCAATCACTTTATTTTCAGGATACATACATTCCACGGTTTCAAAATGACTTCTTTTTCCAGCTCATCCGCCTGTCCAAGAACTGTCTCAAATCCCTCCTTCACAGAAATTTTCCGTTCTTCCCAGGAATAATTCAAATAAAAACAAATCTTTTCGCCCTTTTCATTAATCCCCTCACGCACGATCACAGGAAATGTTTCTGATGTCACAGGATTTATACCGGATTTTGTCAAAATTTTCATCAGTAACTGCTGCAGGTAACGTTCTTCAAACATGCAGCCGATATACCACGCCTCACCTTTCTCATATGGATGATGTGTGACTGCGGCATATTTTTTCCAGTTTGGATGCTGATACACAGAAATGACTTCTGCTCCATCCGGGATCAGAAGTTCCATAAATGTCTCTGCCTCCGGTTCACCATCATCAAAACCTGTCAGAGTAACATTCTCCGGGAACGTGAACTGCTGATAGTACATGCCAAAAACTTCGCTCAGAATATGTGGCTGTCTGTCAGAATACACTTTCACATTCTCATTGGCAAATGCTGTCTTGAATGTCGTGATCAGCGTTCCGCCCTGTGCGGTGTACGCTTTCAGACGTGTGAGGATTTTTTCATCTGCCGTGTACATAGCCGGAAGGATGATCGCCTGGTATTTCTCGATATCCTCACTCTCCTCCCAGATAATGTCGCACTCAATATTTACTTTGTAAAGTGCATCATAAATCCAGCGGACGACATCGTTATAGCCGATTCCATCATTTCCTGCGGCAGTCGCTTCAATCCCAAACCATTTGAGCGCGGTCAGAGCTTCGTTACTCACCATGATCGCGACTTTGTTATTTTTCTTAAGTCCTGATAAAACAGGGGAAAGTTTTTTAAACTCATTGCCTATGATACAAGCCTCACGGTATACGGCATTTTCTTCCATATCATGACTCAGAAGCCCTCTCCAGTATGTCTCAAAAGAATTATGGATCGAATGCCAGTGCCAGTACATCACACCAAGCGCGCCGGATGCCAGATGGCTGTATGCCTGCAGACGAAGCTGCCCGTCATACGGTGTCCAGCCCGGATAGCCCTGCGCTTCTGTTTCCAGGACCAGATAGTTGTCATTTTTGAGACAGCGGATCAGGTCACCACCGAATGCAATCTCTGCACCTGTCAGATGATCCTGTGTCGGATGATAAATATCCACGCCTGCCATAGTCAGATGTTTCGCACATTTGAAATGATCCACATCCGGCTGCACGCCATAGGAATATCCTCTCCACTCAAAATCCAGATTGTGGGTGATAAACTGATCGTCTCTCTTATATTCCGATACGATATCTGCCTGCCAGCCAAGGAATTCCTCCACCAGACTTCTCTGATATTTCTCAAACTCCGCTCCAAGGCTTCCGTTGATCGTACCACGCACATCCGGGAAATCCTCCCAGGCATTGATACGGTTGCTCCAGTAATCCAGCCCGAATTCATGGTTCAGTGCATCCAGATCATTATTGAATTTCCCGCGGAGATATTTCACAAAACCAAGTTGGACATTTTTGCTCGCTGTCCCATAATATTTTGTCTCATTATCAAGTTGGAATCCAATCACACATTTACGGTGCGCGGAAACTTCCATCAGCTTACGGATGACTTTTTCCGCATGATAACGGTAGACCGGATGTGTGATGTCCATGATCTGTCTCGCGCCATAAATACCTCTGCCTTTGACCGTTTCCGCCAGAACATCCGGATATGCCTTTACCATCCAGGTCGGCACTGCATAGGTCGGAGTTCCGATAATCACGTTGATCCCGGCTTCCTCCATCGCATCCATCACACGGATCACATGAGAAAAATCAAAAACTCCCTCCTGCGGCTCACAGGTGCTCCATGTGGATTCTGCGATCCGGACGGTATTAATTCCGGCTTTTTTCATCATGGCAACGTCTTTCTCCAGACGGTCGTATGGCATGTACTCATCGTAATAGGCTGCTCCGTAAAGTAATTCTTTCATAGGCGATGTCTCCTTTTTCTTATTCTGACAGTTTCATAATACTTTACTCAGTGTTTTTTCCAGAACCCTCTTCTTGCGCTTCTCAGGACCAACAATGGAATCAACCATTCGAAATCCCATAAGGATGTTGCAAAATCCCGAATAAATCTTTCGCACATCTCATAGTAAGGCATCTCAGGATTTTTGTGATTTCCCAGCTCTTCCAATGTCCTGTCAAATGCTTTGACCAGAATCACCGTCTCTGTCTCCACATTCAGCAGACAAATGTTCACGTAATCTTTCCCCAGTGCATTTACAATAGACGCCTGCCTGCTTATATTTTCATTATTCTTTTTCATTGCCTCTGGCATTTTGTACCTTTACCTTCCCCTGTATTTCGACAATCTGTTTATGCGTATAATCCTTTTATTATACCACGTTGCTCCAGCTTTGACAGCATCTTCACCCAAAACTCGATTTTACTTTCTGTCATGCCTTTTATCTATATTTTATCATAGTCAATAGGTATTTGATATTATTTTGTTTCGAACGTATAATACAATCGGATAAAAAAAGACTTCTTATTATTTCTAATGAGGTATTTACCATGGAATCAAAAAACAAAACTCAAAAACTGGATATTTTACACGGCCCTATCTGGAACAAACTGCCGCTGTATGCACTTCCTGTAGCTGCAACCGGGATCCTGGAACAGTTATTTAATGCTTCTGATCTTGCGATCGTCGGAAATTTTGCAAGTACCGACCGTACTGTTGCTATCGCCGCTGTTGGGGCGAACAGTCCTGTAATCGGCGTGATCCTGAACCTGTTTATCGGTATTTCTCTTGGAACAAATGTCATTATTGCCAATGCTATCGGACGCAAAGACAAAAAAGCCGTAGAACAGGCCGTACATACTTCTGTCCTTGCAGCTCTGATCGGAGGATTGCTTGTCACTCTCCTGGGGGAATTATTTATTGGAAATATTCTGAATATGCTGAATGTTCCTGAGGATGTTTTTCCTTATGCGCTTCTGTATATCCGGATCTACCTTATCGGACTGCCGGTTATCTTCCTGTATAACTTTGAAGCGGCTATTTTCCGAAGTACCGGAGACACAAAGGTTCCTCTGCAGGCGCTGGCTTTTGCAGGCGTTCTGAATGTACTTCTGAACCTGCTCTTTGTCATTGTTTTTAAGATGAGCGTAAACGGTGTTGCGATTGCGACTGTGGTCTCCAACCTGACCAGTTCTCTGATCCTGCTTGTTCGCCTGACCCGTACACAGAAATGGATCCGGGTTCAGCTCAGTGAACTCCGGATCCATAAGGACTGCCTGCTCAAGATCCTCCGGATCGGGCTTCCTGCCGGAATCCAGAGTGCCGTATTCAATATTGCAAATGTGGTGATCCAGTCTGCGATCAACAGTCTTGGAACGGTTGTTATCGCTGCTTCCAGTGCTGCTTATAATATTGAGATCCTTGCTTATTATGTGCTCAACTCTTTCAGTCAGGCATGTACCACCTTTGTCGGACAAAATTATGGGGCAAAGCAGATCAGCCGCTGCAAAAAAGTCTTTGCGCTCTCTCTGGTTGAGGACCTGATCGCCTCTGCCAGCTCCATCCTGCTGATCCTTGCCAGTGGTAAGTTCCTGCTCTCACTCTTTAACAGCGACCCGCAGGTTATTGAAATCGGCTATACGCGACTGCTGATCATCTTTTCAGCATATACCTTCAGCATGCTCTACGAAGTGATGTCCGGCTACCTCCGAGGCTTCGGAATCTCCTTTGTCCCTGCAATCCTGACAACCATCGGTGTCTGCGGAACAAGACTCGCCTGGGTCTTCACCGTATTCCCACATCACAGGAACTTCGCAAGCCTCATGCTGGTATATCCGGTAAGCCTCGCGACTACGGCAGTGCTGATCTTTATCGCACTGATGGTGTACCGCCCGGCACGAAAGTTCAGAGAGCTTGAGAAGTGAGTTGTATTTCTGGCTCCTCATTCCTTGGACATCTTTTTACAGACAGAATTATTTTCTTAATTTGATTGATTTTCAAATAAGTTGCTGTAATCTGGGTCATTTTCTTTTGGACACCCTGATGGCTCAGATTCAAGCAAACTTACTTCAAACCACCTATTTTTTTGCATTCATTGACCTTGTCGTAACTTTCCATTTCCATGGTCATCCGATTTTTCCTATTTTATTGACTTCTATAGCACATATTTTTCTGCAAGTCATCCGATTTTTCTTATCTCGTTGGCTCTCATAGTACTTTCTTTGCTTCAAGTCACTCGATTTTACAATTTCTGTGGACTTCCTGGTGACTTACTCTTCTCCCGGTCATTTCGCATTCCAATTTCGGTGGCCCCCCTGGTAACTTACCACTCTCCCGGTCATTTCACATTCCAATTTCGGTGGCCCCCCTGGTGACTTACCACTCTCATGGTCATTCAACATTTCAAATTTACTTGATCCTCCGGTGATCTACTTCCCTCAAAGTCCGCCGGCTGTCCATTGCAAGTTGTTCATTTTTCATATATAATCATTTCTATATCATTTTCAGGAGACGATCATCATGAATCAATCAGGCAATACAAACCGTATGGAGACCGGAAGCATTCCAAAGCTTCTTGCGCAGCTGGCAATCCCCGCAGTTGTCGCTCAGGTCATCAACTTACTCTACAATATCGTAGACAGGATTTATATCGGACACATTCCAGGAATCGGTGCCGCTGCTCTGACAGGCGTCGGACTCTTTACACCGATTCTGATGCTGCTAAATGCTTTTGCCATGCTTGTCGGCTCCGGCGGTGCCCCAAGAGCAGCCATCGCCATGGGAAAGAAAGACAATGATCTTGCAGAAAGGATCGTTGGAAACTGTTTTACTTTATTGGTCGGACTTGCAGTTATACTAACCATCGGATTTTATGTGAGTGCACCAACTTTACTGAAGCTTTTCGGCGCCAGCAGTGCTACTTTATCCTATGCTTCTGCTTACGCAAAAATCTATATATTAGGAAGCTTCTTTGTACTGATCGTGCTTGGCATGAATCCTTTCATCACTACGCAGGGATTTGCCAAGATCAGCATGCTGACCACTGTTATAGGTGCTGTGATCAATATCATCCTTGACCCGATTTTTATTTTTGCTTTTGGCATGGGAGTAAGGGGCGCAGCACTTGCTACTGTTCTCAGCCAGGCAGTCGGTGCAATCTGGATTCTGCGTTTCCTGACAGGAAATAAAACAATCCTGCACCTTAAGAAATGTAACATGCATCTGAACGCCAAAGTATTCGGTCCATGCCTTACCCTTGGGATCTCTACTTTTGTCATGCTGTCAACAGAAAGTCTGCTCTCTATCAGCTTCACAAGCAGCCTTTCCAGATATGGTGGTGACGTAGCTGTCGGTGCCATGACGATCATCACCAGTGTCAGTCAGCTTGTAACCATGCCACTTCAGGGTATCTGTCAGGGTGGTCAGCCAATCATCAGTTATAATTATGGTGCTGATAAACCTGAACGAGTAAAAAAAGCTTTTTTCACTCAATTTTGTGCCTGCATCATCTACACAACTCTGTTCTGGATTATCGTCATGCTTGTACCACAGGCATTTGCAACAATCTTTACCAGTGATAAAGAACTCGTTACATATTCTGCATGGGCACTTCGTATCTATATGACCGGAATCTTCTCGGTTGGCTTCCAGATCAGCTGCCAGCAGAGTTTCATGGCACTTGGACAGGCAAAGGTAAGTCTGCTGCTTGCATGTCTCAGAAAGATTATCTTTCTGATTCCACTGATCTTTATTCTGCCTCACTTCTTCGCAGATAAAGTATTTGCGGTTTTCCTTGCCGAGCCGGTGAGTGATATTATTGCTGCGACCGTGACCACGATCACATTCTTTTCATTATTTAATTCTATACTAAAGAAAACGACCCGAGGCTAATGCCCCGGGTTCGCTAGCTTATATACCACTTTTTCATCATTCTCAAACGACAAAGAACGCGGTGCTGTCCTTCCACAGCTTGAGTACCATACATATTTACATCATTCTCAAACAAAGCGTATTTTGAACTTGACCCGGATATTGCTTGAGTACCATACATATTTACATCATTCTCAAACACCTGGTCCTCTGTTCTCATTTTTCGTTTCGCTTGAGTACCATACATATTTACATCATTCTCAAACCTGCCAGATTTCGCCCTCAAATCCAACATAGCTTGAGTACCATACATATTTACATCATTCTCAAACTCCCGGCTGTTTAGGGTCAATCAGCTTCAAGCTTGAGTACCATACATATTTACATCATTCTCAAACAGGCGGCATATAGTCCGGGGTAGATACTGGCTTGAGTACCATACATATTTACATCATTCTCAAACTCAATGTTCCTCATGCGCTCAACCGTATGCTGCTTGAGTACCATACATATTTACATCATTCTCAAACCACGGGTCATAGGCTATAGCTTCTTCCGCGGCTTGAGTACCATACATATTTACATCATTCTCAAACTGGAAGCTGCTATTTGTCTGGCGCGTCCTTGCTTGAGTACCATACATATTTACATCATTCTCAAACGAAGTCCCCACTGGTTTAACTTCTGGTAAAGCTTGAGTACCATACATATTTACATCATTCTCAAACGGATGATAGCAGCATAGCCGCCGGGTCCTGGCTTGAGTACCATACATATTTACATCATTCTCAAACTGGTACTTCTCCCATAGTACACATCAGCAGCTTGAGTACCATACATATTTACATCATTCTCAAACAAGTTTGTGTTTGCTGTCTGATGTTTTGTCGCTTGAGTACCATACATATTTACATCATTCTCAAACCTCAAATCCAAAAATGAAATGCTCTCATCTGCATAAAATGCATGGTACTCAAACATTTTAGTATATTTCACATCTATCTACGTCTATAATATACTGCTTCACCCCTTCCATGCAACCTTTTTGTTGGCTTTCTATAAATAATCCTCTGGTATCCTGATATTTCATTTCTTTAATCAATTCCTGAATCTGGTAATCTGCCAGATAACTCCTGAGATTTACAAACACAAACAATTTTATCCCTGTCATCGCTGCCAAAATTTTTATGTATTGAACCAAACGTTCCAGAAAATCCATATCACTTGTTTCATAATGAACATTAACTGCCTTCAATAATGCAGTCACATCTGCTTCCTCATCAAATTCAAGAATATATTCCGTACACTGTTCTAAATCCAGCATGTACTCCTGTAAATATCTCAAAAGTTCTGTTGTTTTGACATACATCTGTTCTCCCTTTGAAAGAGCGGATAATTCCAGATACAATTTACTTAATATCTTCCTTGAATTTATATCTACCGCGAACGGATTAAATATAATGTCCATCTTCTTTGCCAAATCCAATTCTTTATTCTTCTCGGACAGAACAAACCGTCCTTCGCCACCATCAATCTGAGCACTTAGTTCCATTACATATTCTGAAAAAGCTTCTGGCATCTCTATGATCCATTCCATAAATTCAGTCTTTTCATCCAAAAGTATCCCAGACAATTCGAAATGAACCAATTTCATAAAATCACCAGCCTTTCATCACTGTCCAGCACCTCACTCTTGATGTCACCAATTATAATATCCATTTTTGCATATTGTTTTTCTGTCACAGTCAATAGCTGAACCAATCCTTCTTCCGGTTTATTTTTGTGGACATTGTCAACAATCGTTCTCACTGCTGTACTATTTAATGCAAGTTTGCAATAAACAGATTCCTGAAGCATTAAAAAGCCATTTTTAAGCAGGAATTTTCTGAATTTTCTATATTCCCTTCTGTTCTCTTCTGTGATAACCGGAAGATCAAAAAATACCAACACTCTCATAAATCTATAACTCAATTCCGTAAAATCGAATCAATGAACTGTCATCTTCCTCCAACGCATCAAATACACTTTTACAATAAATTTTAATCGCATTATTCACATATTGAATCTTTCCATCCAGCTGAACCTCCTGATTCAATATATTTACAAGTTGCATCTTTTCCTCGTGTTCAAACTGCATCAAATCCATTTCTGTTACTTCTCGATCCACAAGAATTCGAAATGGTTCCATCAAGTCTGATGCCAGATTAAACTGATTGAACATGTTATCATGAAAAAGTCCTAACTGTGTAATATATCCGTTTGCAACAACTTCTCTTGTAAAAGCTGACAAAATGATAGAATATCCATAATTCAAGGCAGCATTTATAAAATTATCTTCTGTTCGGGTAAAATCCATTCCAAACAATGCATTAAAGTAAACTTTTGCTGCATGTCCTTCTCGGTTTGTTCCATCATTCCATGTAATTTCTCTTAGATAAGATGTCAGTAGTTTTGATTCTTCCTTTCCTGATGCTTCCAACAGTTCCTTTTGTTTTCGTATCTTTTCTGTTACTATTTCTGTCCAGACCGCTTCTTTCGTTTTTTGCTTCCATGCAATCTGTCTGCGCACTTTATTACTGGTATCATGGCTTCCATAATAATTTACCAGCTCACAACTCGGATTCCTTTTTTCATCACAAAAAATGACCTTGATCTTTCGTTTCGCCAGTTCTGCAATCAGGCTTGTGGTAAGTGAAACTGCTGTTGACTCAATAAGAATTGTAGAAATTTCACTCAATACAATTTTTATCGTTTCCTCGCTTCTCACTACCATTTTACCCAATTGCAGATCCAACTTGGCTCTTTTTGTGATTACCACTACACGCCAGCTCATAATGCCAACAGGTTTATTTCTTTTTCGAATATACCTGTAACCGACTGATTAATAATAGAAATTCTCGTACATTTTGTAATATTGCTGTTCATGACCAAAATACCTGCACTTCCTGGTCCGCCTATCAGCTTCAGATTAGAAGCTGTACTCTGACACTGGAACATATGTAGTATTTCATTCAGTACAATACATTTATCTTCTGCACATAATTTCTCAAAACTTTCACGTTTTTCTATCAAAGTCTGCGCTTGGGTCAGTAGGCGTTTTCCATATATTGTATTCTGGATTTTATCAACAAAAACATCATACAATCTCACCAGCATTTCTTCTGTCAATTCATCCCTTGGATTTAAAACTACTTCTTTGTTTTCTTTTTTTCGATTTACATATTTAATAATTTTTTTCAAAATCACAGCATCCTGCTGAGATAATATAAGCTGATTTGCCCCTTTAAAAAGCAGTCTATCAACGGTTCTTCCAGACAGCCACATTTTAAATCCATCTACATCAAATAATGTATCTGTTTTTACTTTCCTCATGAGAATTTCCGGTTCTTTAAGCATTTTTACGTCTATTAAATATGTGAGCGCAGTTTTCTCATCTTTTTCTATCTGCTTCTTCATATACAATGGAATATATTCAAGTGTACGAATTTCTTTTCCTTTTTTGTCTTTAGATTTCACCAACATAAAGTATGCACCTGTTGCCTTGTTATAGCCACCATATTTTTCTATACTACTAAGTCGGTTATCATTTCCTTTTATCGGAACCTGTCCTTTTCCTTTTTTCATAATCTGCTGATCAAACAGTCCACCTTTAACTTCATACGCTTTTCTTGTCACAAGGATATTGTTCTTTTTCATAAAATTCTTTACAGTCGCTATCGTTCCATTACTTCCTGACTTCCACGCAATCTCACCATTTCTTATGATATCCTTATCTTTTGACGTAAACATTGTCTTCAAATTATACGACCGTCCAGGATTCTCTTTTACGTACCACGCTGCATTACGAGTAAATTTCACATAATATGAGTTTCCAACTACAACATTCAAATATGCATCTTTTGCATGATGAAGATCATTCATTTCACGTACCTTGATTAAGTCAAAATCGTGTCGGAATCTCGAAACATTTCCTGCCTTTACATATACAATTTCTGTATGTGGGAATGCAAGCTGTAAAATCTCTGCTACCGCCTTTGTACTCTGCCTGGTCTCAACCAACTGCCTTTCAATAAATCCAGCCAGTTCATCCGGTCTTAATTCTGTTGCTCTGGTCAGTCGTTCATATTTCTTTTTACTTATAAATCCACGCTCCAGCAGTGATTTCCAGAACGATGTCATCGAATCACGAATTTCCTTCTTAACTGGATATATATCAGTTTTATCTGAATTCAGCCGTTTCTTCACAAGGACTCGATTATCCAGGCTGTCATCCATTGTTTTAGATTGTGGATAAATATGGTCAATATCATATTTCTGATTATCCCACAAATCTTCCAATTCAATTCTTTCACCAGAATACATACAGCGTCCCTTTTGTGTATAGTACAGATATAGTTTATCACTCCTTAACTGATAATCCTGACACTGTTCCAACTGTCCACACAATTCACTAACCCATTCAGATTCTTCTTTTTTGCAAACCTTATATAAATCCAATAACTGTTTTCTACGCGATTCTGTTCGTTTGCTTTCCTGTTTCTCTCTTGCCATTTCCACAAAAACTCTTTGTGGGTCTGTTCCCATCACTTTTTTTATCTCTTTTACTACTTTAAGTGTCTGCCAGATCTGACGTTTAACTGACGGTGAAACGTACAGTCCTTCAACTGTTTTATAAGAAAGTTCTGCTGTTTTCTTACCTACATTGAAAGTTTCGATTTCATTTGCAAAAGTATAGTTTCTGCTAAGAAGCTGCATCAGATTATCATTTGTCTCCCACAGTGCCATAATGATATTCCAAATCTCACCAGTTTCCGGAGCAGGTACTGTTATTTTTTCCAGAAAAGTGTCAGATAAACGTCCCCATCCCTTGTATGATAAAGTACTAATTGCTTTTAACTGCCCTTCTGTCAATTCAGGAAATCGCTTCTTCAGTCTTTGTTTCAAAAGTTTCTTATCTTCCCCAAATAAAACAATGTTTAAAATAATTTCTTCTTTTGCTTTCTGACTCAATGACACCCCTGTCAATTTCTCTTTGAAATCATGATACGAAGTCAGTTGTGCCTTAAAATCCCCATCAATTCCGGAAATATCCATATTCTCATCAGCAATTCCCTGACATTTCAAATATTTTTTTAATTTCTTAATGGTTACTTTACGGTACCTGCAAAATACTTCTTCATAAATTTGCTGCTTCAGTTTAACGGAAATTTTTTCTCCATTTAATCGAAGAGTATTTAGTTCATTCAATACCATAAATTTACTATATAACAATGAATCTTTTGGTAATACATCTTCTCCCACCAGATATGTACATTTATTCGTCATCCTGCGAATAAACTTTTCTGCGCTCGCTTCCGTATCAACAACCTCTTCAAAATTCCACGGATAAATTTTTTCTTTACTTCTTCGTACTGCCCATGTAAATTTTTCTTCTTTTCCATCCGTATAATTTAATGGTCCGACATAATAGGGAATCCTAAATTCAAACAGCTGAATAATTTTTTCCTGATTTTCTTTTATAAGTGGAATTCTGTTTTCCAGATTCTTTAATATTTTCTTTAACTCATACAGATGAACCTGGTATGGGATAACACCATTTTCTTTGTTTACCTGTTTCGGTAAAAAACTGCCCTGGTCTATTTCTTTTTCAAGATATTCTTTCACCGTAGGATCTGTTATATTTTTTATTACAGTCTTTTTCAAAAAATCATAAAAAGCATCCTTATCGCATTGTTTGCTCTGTAAATCAACTTTCCTTCCATTCTTCTTTGTCATTCCGATATATGCACAATAATTGTCCAGCTTATCACTGGTTTCAACAAAAACTTTCTTATAAAACTCTGATGGTAAATGTTCACGCACAATTATTTTCAGATATTTCAGATCCTGCTTATGCTTTTTATATGTTTTTACTTTTGCTTCAGATATAGAACTGCTGTCTCCAAGAATTTCTACCAATACAGACCAATCGTAAACTGCTTTTGCTGATTCTACAATATAATATTGTTCTCCCAAAACAGCTTCTACAGAACCAATATACTCATCATATCCACTATCTGAAAATGATATCTTTGGTCGTTCACTTTCATTCAATTCAGCAACTCCAAAAATGTCACTTAATTTTACCGTACCACCAGATAACAATGTTAAAATAGCCTTCTCACAAGTACTCTTTGCCTTAAGCTGCTTGATAAGAGCTGTCTTTTTTGCGGTTTTAGTCAGTTCCCTGTTCTTTAATATTTTTTCGATACATCCCAATTCTTCTACATCTGGCTCGATTCCCCACTCCAGTTCTTCTTCTTTTAAATTCTGAACCATCTGCATGAATGTTCCCTTGAATTCCTTAATCTGGCTAATATCTCCAGAAAGAAGGAAGTGTCCTCTATGCTTCATCATATGATGAATTGCCAGATATACTAATCGGATATCTGGTGTTCCCTTTGTTTCCATCAGATATTTTCTTAAATGATAAATAGTTGGAAACTGTGCATGATAATCCTTATCTGTAAAATTTTTGTCCACAAATAATGCATACGGCAGATCTGGACAATTCCCATTGATATCCTGCTTATCCTCCGGATAATATTTACTCTCTTTCATCCGGAGATAAAATCCCGGATCTACTGCTGTAATTTCTTCGGCAAAAAGTTCCTGTAGAATCTGAATTCTCCAGTTCCGTCTGTCCAATCTTCTTCTGGATGTTCTAAACATGCGTCGTTCTTCTGCCGTATTTGCGCTTTCAAACAACCTTACACCCCACAAGGACTTTCCATGTGCCCTTAAGATTTCATATTGGTTGTTCGTAACCGCCCATCCAAGTGATCCGGTTCCCATATCCAATCCCAAAAAATATTCTTTTTCCATAATGCACTTTCTCCTTCCTGTACTTTAAATTTTAATTGACTTTTCTGTTGACCCGTTTTATACTGAAAATAAGTTTAGTACCATACTAACTTTACATCATAAGTTCAAATAAGAATTTAATTCAAATCGTCACTTAACCGTGACCCACAGTGTGTGGACTGAGCCTGCGTATGCAGGCTTCTTTATTTTTCAAATTACTCTGTGCCCCAAACATTTTTACATCGGATTTTAAAATATCCAGGTCCTGAATGTTCAATTTATTTTTCAAAACATTAGTCCCTGGATAATAGTTCTTAGCATCTTTTGTATCATCATACGAATACTCATATTCCTGATTTTTCAGCTCTTAGATACTCCATATTTTTTATTTAATTCTTTAATTACAGCAGATACAGTTGTTGTATTATTAAGAACATTCTGAACCCGCCTGCGACAACTTGAATCAAACGGCATGCCTTCCATTTTGAAACTTGTCTCAATACTACTCAATCTTCTTTCATTGGTCATATGAAATCACTTTCTACCCTTATTTGTCACGCATCTATTTGTATATATTATAACATGCACTCATAATTCTTAACACATAAAAATTATTCATTTCTACATTTCCTAAATTTTTACATTTATATATCCCTTGTTTTGCTTTTTTCTTCATGTTAAACTAAATTAAAAATTACTTTTTACTCTGCTCCACAACAACTTATCAATTTCCATCTGGAGGTGACCACTCATGACTCAGACAGTATCTCTGGGAGCGCAGGATTTTGCATACATCAGAGAAAACGACTGCTTTCTCGTAGATAAGACTGATTTTATCCGGGAATGGTGGGAAAACAAAGATGCCGTTACTTTGATCACCCGTCCACGCCGTTTCGGAAAAACACTGAATTTAAGCATGCTGGAATGTTTTTTCTCCATTGTATATCAGAACAGAAGCGATTTATTTGAGGGCCTGTCTATTTGGGAAACCCGGGAATACCGTGATTTACAGGGAACTTATCCGGTCATTTACATGAGCTTTGCCAATATTAAGGGAACTACATTTCAGTCCGTCAGAGAAGGAATCATACAAAGTTTGGTAAGATTATATGGGAAGTATGCTTACCTCCGTGATGAATCTTTCATGTCCTCTCAGGATCTTGAATTTTTTGATTCCGTAAGACTGGAAATGTCTGATACAACAGCGGCTCTGGCAATCAGCTCTTTGTCCGATTATCTGAGCCGCTATTATAAGAAAAAAGTACTGATTTTTCTCGATGAATATGATACACCTCTCCAGGAAGCTTATGTAAATGGATTCTGGAAAGATCTGGTAGAATTTATGAGAGGATTATTTAATGCAAGCTTTAAAAGTAATCCCTTTCTCGAACGTGGGCTGCTTACCGGAATCACCCGAGTCAGTAAGGAATCTATCTTTTCCGACCTAAACAATCTCACTGTAATAACGACAACTTCCGAAAAATACAGCACTCAATTTGGCTTTACTCAGGAAGAAGTTTGCCGGGCACTGGAAACTTATGGTCTAGAATCTCAGAAAGAAAAAGTAAAATACTGGTATGATGGTTTTTCTTTTGGAATACAAAAAGATATATATAACCCATGGTCTATCACCTGTTTCCTTGAGGAAAAAAAATTCAAGCCCTACTGGGTAAACACTAGTTCTAATGAAATGATCACCAGTCTGATTCAGCGTGGAAACGCAGAGACCAAGACTATCATGGAAGAACTTCTCGAAGGCAGAGAACTGATCACGGAAATTGATGAAGAAATTATCTTTGAGCAACTCAGTAAAAAGAAAAATGCAATCTGGAGTCTTTTGCTTGCAAGTGGATATCTGAAGGTATCAAATGTAGAAGTAGATGAACATACCGATCGATTTGTCTATCATTTAAGTATTACAAATCGTGAAGTTCGCATGATGTTCGAAAACATGATAAAAGACTGGTTTTCCAACGAAGATGTACCATATAATGACTTTGTTCGTGCATTGTTGCGTGATGATGTGAAAGAAATGAATCATTATATGAATGCAATTTCAATGGCAACTTTCAGCTTTTTTGATGTTGGCAGTTCATCAAATTCGCAAACAAGACCAGACAGACCAGAGCGATTTTATCATGGTTTTGTACTTGGACTGATTGTTGAACTGGCGGGACGCTATCGCATATCTTCTAACCGCGAAAGCGGTTATGGTCGCTATGATGTCATGCTGGAGCCGATTCATAATAATGATCTGGCATTTATTCTGGAATTTAAAGTATTCGAACAGGGCGAGCAGACACTGGAGGATACCGTTTCCGCCGCGAAAAAGCAGATCCAGGATAAACAATATGTCTGCGAATTGAAAGCAAATGGTATAAATCCCGAACGAATCCGATGCTATGGTTTTGCTTTCCATGGCAAAAAAGTATTAATTGGCTAAAATATAGACATAGAAAGGCGGTCTCGCCGAAGTGGCAGACCGCTTTTTGTTATAATGAAATATTGGAGAATTTATTTTTGAACCAGTTTCGCCACAACTTTCTTCAGTCGTTGCAGATCCATTGGTTTGGAAATATGCTCATTCATACCGGCATCCATACTCTGCTGAATATCGTCTGCAAATGCATTTGCTGTCATGGCAACGATCGGTATGGATTTTCCCAGTGGATTCTTGCTTCTGCGGATTGCTCTTGTCGCTTCATACCCATTCATCAGCGGCATCTGAACATCCATCAGAATCATATCAAATTCATCCGGTCCGATCTCTGTAAATCGCTCCACGATTTCCACACCATTTGTACAGATTTCGCAGCTGGCCCCTTCCATCTCCAATAATGCCCGCAGGATTTCTGCATTCAATTCATTGTCTTCCGCACACAGGAAACGCTTTCCTTTCAAAATCTCATTCTCAATCGTTTCATTATTCGCATATTCCGAAAGAGTCCGGGTATCTTGTTCTGCCTCACGCTCAATTCGAAACTCCAAAATGACTTCAAACGAACTTCCTTTGCCCTCTGCACTGTCGACATGGATCGTCCCGCCCATCATATCTACGATATTTTTTGTAATCGCCATGCCAAGCCCGGTGCCCTGAACTCTGTTTGTAACAGAATTTTCCTGACGGCTGAACGGTTCAAAAATGTGTTCCATATAGTCCTGTTTCATACCAATTCCATTATCTGTGATTACAAAACGGTATTTTGCACAGGATTCAGCAAAACACGGTTCTTCTGTTACAGTAAATGAAATCTTACCACCATCTGGTGTATATTTCACCGCATTCCCGAGGATATTGAGAAATACCTGTCGAACACGCAATGCATCACCTTCCACATTTTTGTGTTCGATATCAGAAATATATGTATCAAATTGTTGTCCATGCTCTACCGTCTGCTGTCGAATCAGCATACTGATTTCTTCAATCTGATGAATAAGATTAAATTTTTCAATATTCAGGCGAGTTTCTCCACTCTCTATCTTACTCATGTCAAGGACATCATTGATCAGCCCCAGAAGATGACTGCTGGAAGTCTGAATCTTTCCAATATACTCCTGCATCTTTGCCGGATTATCCAGTTCATGTTCCATCAGCTTTGAAAGACCTGTAATAACATTCATCGGAGTTCGAATATCATGGCTCATATTTGATAAGAAACTGCTTTTAGCTGCATTGGCACTCTTTGCAATTTCCAGTGCATCTTCAATATTTTTACGAATTTCCTGCTCATGGGTATGATCCGCAAATTCAAAGATCAGAATATCCTCATCCCCTCGAACTACATGATGAATCGTTTTCTGAAACATCTTTGCCGCGGAACTCCCCACAGGCATGATCAACACTCCTTAACCTGCGACTGCCCCGGCAAAAGATTGACCACTTCTTCTATAGAAAAGTCATCGGATCCTTTTTGCTCTATTTTTTGAATAGCAAGGAGCGGCTGCACTGTTTCCTTCTTTATTCCGAACACATGCTCAATACTCGGACTTACATAAACAGAGTTACGGTTATGCTTGTCCAGAATCACATAAACGCTGTCCAGGTTTCTCGTCATAATGTCTGCCAGGGTGTCACGCCACAAAAGCTCTGCATCCGTTTTTTTCTTTTCGTCAATGTCCATAAGCATTCCGTAAAAAGTCCCAGATTTTTCATTTGCTTTCCGTGTCATACGTCCTGTTGTACGAAACCAACGATATTCTCCACTTTTGACCTGAGCTCGAAATTCTGTATCATAAACTATTTTGCCACTTGTATCATAAAGTGCTTTTTCGTAATCATCAGACAATTTCCGGATATCATCCGGATGAACTCTGGAAAAAAAGAAATCTTGCTGATTTGGAAAATCTTCTTCGTTTTTAAATCCTAGAAGAGCACGAAATGCATCACTCCATTCCACTGCCACAGATTTTCCTTCTTCATTAAATGTATTGCTCCATGCACCAGAACCAATTGTCTCGTGCAGTACATTCATCGCCGTCAGAGCACCATTCGCTTTTTCAAGAGCTTCATCTCTTGCCAGCTCAAGTCTGTCATGTTCCTTCTGCTCTGTAATGTCGATAAAAATTCCAAAAAAACAGAGCGGCGTGCCATCTTCTCTTCTGGAAACATCTCCTGTTGCCCGAAACCAGCGATAACCTTGATTTCTGGTATTCAAACGATATTCTTCATCGAAGATCGTATTTCCGGTCACATCCCGAAGCACCGGATCAATACCATTTATAACTCTGGCATGATCTTCCGGATGCAGAAGGTCTGACCATGACTCCAGAAGGTCAGGAAAATCCGACTTATCCTTATATCCCACCATTCTTCGCAGATCATCGCTCCACTCCACGCGGTCAATCTGAAACTCCCGGTTGCAGTACATTTTCCACATGCCGGATTTGATCAGTTTGTGCAATGCTTTATAACTATATTCTGTTAACAGTTCTTCTTCACTTTTATTACCTTTGGAATTTGTTTCTCTGTACATTTATCCCCCATATTACTGCTGTTCGGTACTATTTCTGAGACCGCTCCTGAAGAAGCTGTTCAATCTTTGACACAAATAAGTCAAATGCTACATCATTCTTTCCACTGTTGATCACAATATCGGCTTTTGCTCTCGTCGGCTGTACATACAGATAATGCATCGGCTTGACCGTAGTCAGATACTGTTCAATAATTCCGTTAAGGTCTCTTCCTCTCTCCTCCACATCTCTGGAAATACGACGCAGGATTCTTTCGTCCGCATCTGCCTCAACGTACACTTTGATATCGAGAAGATCTCGGATTCTCGGATCTGCCAGAAGCAGGATTCCCTCTACCAGAATAACCGGTCTTGGCTCAATCTGAATCACTTTATCAGATCGATTATGCTGGCTGTAATCGTATACCGGGCATTCGATCGTCTTTCCTTCTTTGAGCTGCTTCAGATGTTCAACCAATAGATCTGTCTCCAGAGAATCCGGATGATCGTAATTTACTTTAACACGTTTTTCAAATGGAATACCGTCCTGTCTGCGATAATAATTGTCATGATAAATGACCACTACCTTATTCCCAAAACGTTCTTTGATTCTGTTTGTAAATGTGGATTTGCCGGATCCAGATCCCCCGGCAATCCCGATAATAATACTTTCCATCTTTTTTTACCTCGTAAGTCCGAATTCTTCAGGCATGAATCTCGGACAGATATTTTCTGATGTACAGATAACTGTTGATGCAAGCCTCGTTCCGATTCCGCATGCCTCACGCAGTGTCTTTCCATAAGTAAGTCCCATGCAGACCCCTGCAAAAAAGGAATCTCCGGCTCCGGTTGTGTCTACAACATCCACTTTAAGCGCCGGATATACACCTTTTTCACCCTCCTGCTCCGCATAGGCAGCACCATCACTACCCATGGTCACAACCATCTTTGGAATCTTCGCTGTGCGGATACGCTGTGCAAGAATCTCTGCCATTTCTTCTGCGGTAACATGCTCATAGTCTTCTGAGAAAAGAATTCCGGCTTCCTGCTGATTGCACACAAAACATGCCGTTCTTCTGATAAAATCTCTTCGTTCAATTGCAATCGTCATGTTGGACACGATCGCATAAACTTTTTTGTTATATTTTTCTGCATAAGCAAATGTCTTTTTAACAATTTCCTTTTCAAGGTCAATCTCTATCACAATACTGTCGGCATTTTTAAAGATCTCGTCTCCCTGTTCATCCAGAATCCGCTCAATCGTACTGTGATCCGGTCTTTTTGAAATGGATGCAACGACATCACCTTCATGGTTAAAAACTGCCAGCCAGGTTCCCATACCGTCTTTTACTTTTCGCATGTACTGTGTGTTGACCTTATGGCGATTCAGCTTCTGAATGACTTCTTCACCCATTGCATCATCATCGACAGTTCCGATAAACGTCGGTTCCAGTTCTACATTTGCAATATCCTCCACAACATTTCGACCTACTCCACCGTGGATCTGCACGATCGTTCCGGCATTTCTTCCCGCCGGAATATACGGAGATGTGGAATAGCCTTTGACATCAATAAAAACATCTCCAATTACAACAATTCCCATTGTATTTTTTCTCCTTTATCTCTGTCCTTTGTCGTAAGGAATTCCCTCAGCCTTCGGTGCTCTTGATTTCTTCGAAGAAACAGCAAGTACCAGCAGCGAAATAATATACGGGAGCATCTTATAAAATGTTCCCGGAATATTCAGGGATGCAAGGAAATCAAATCCGGAATATACATTGGATAATGCACGGAAAAGCCCGAATAATAACGCTGCCAGCGCAATGAGATTTGGTTTCCACTGTCCGAAGATCATAACGGCCAGTGCAAGGAATCCAAATCCGGCCACACCGTTTTCAAATTTCCACTCGGAAACACCGGCTGTAATATATACGATTCCACCAAGTCCACCAAGAAATCCTGAGATCAAAACACCGATATAGCGCATTTTATATACGTTTATACCAACTGAATCCGCTGCCTGTGGATGTTCACCGCAGGCTCTCAGACGAAGCCCGAGACGGGTTCGGTACAGTACAATATTTGCCACGATCAGAAGCACGACTGTGATGATCATGAACCAGTTTATTTCAAATCCGGCAATTTTCACGATGGAAAGTGCTTTTTTCTGATTGATGTACTGAATGGTAGATGACACATTGTTCGGATTTTCTGCCATGTTGACTGCTTTGACAAATACAGTCGCCGCCGCAGTAGCAAGCATGTTCATCGCAGTTCCGACCAGGGTCTGGTCCGCATTGAAATTGATTGCTGCAACTGCAAGAAGGAGTGAGAATAGCATTCCAAAGATCACACTTCCAAGGATCACGCAGATTACCATCATCGGTGCAGAAAGTCCCGGCATATATTTCATCACCAGTGCTCCACCAAGAGCTCCGGCAACCATGATTCCTTCCAGTCCCAGGTTGATAATTCCACTTCGTTCGGAGAAACAGCCGCCCAACGCAACCAGTAACAGTACCGATGCGTAGATCAGAGTATACTGTAATAATAAAGCCATGCTTATTCTCCTCCTTTCTGCTGTGCTGCTTTTAATTTTTTATCTTCAGATTTCTGGATTCCATGATTGATGCAGTGTTTGAAGAACAGTACAAAACCACAGAAATAGATGATGATTGCTGCGATCAGGTCAGAAATCTGTGAGCAGTAAACCATCTTATCTACATACGCACCGCCACTGGTGATATGCTGGATAAAGAAGGAGGAAAAGATTGCTCCAATCGGATGGATTCCGCCAAGGAACGCTGCTGCGATTCCGTTAAATCCCATATTCGGAACTGCTGTCTGTGCACAGGACCACTGCTCGATTCCGCTTAAGTAAAGAAACGCTGCGCCAAGTCCTGCCAGCGCTCCGGAGATTGCCATAGTCAGGATAATGTTTTTCTTTTCTTTCATTCCGGCATATTTGGCTGCATTCACAGAAAGTCCTGTCGCCTTCAGTTCGTATCCTAATTTTGTCTTGCCAAGTACAACCCATACCAGGATTGCAAAAACGACTGCCATTGGAATCGCAATCGTCACATAGCGGTTATCAGCAAATAAATGCTGCAGTCCCAGATGCGGAATAATTGCATTGGGATTATTCGTGCGAAGCGGTAATGTATAAGTTGTTCCAGATTCCTTTACTTCTGTAAGAACAGTATTTACTGCATAAAGACTTATCCAGTTCAGCATGATGCATGCAATAACTTCATTTACATTGAGATATGCTTTCAGTGCTCCGGCAGCCGCACCAAGTACTGCACCTCCAAACATTGCAAGAATCAGGCATACCCACCACGGTGCATTGTAATGGATAGCGAAATACAATGCGAAACCTGCTCCTACCGTATACTGTCCGGATGCTCCGATATTAAAAAGTCCTACTTTGTAAGCAAACAGAACAGACAATGTACACATCAGAAGCGGTGCAGTTTTGGCAAGTGTGCTTCCAAAATATTCCAGTGCTACTTCCGGTCTTGGAAAATACAAAAAGTTCTTTAAAATAGATGTGATTGCTCTTCCCGCACCGGCCGGATTGATGGCCAGAAGCACGATATATCCAACCAGCAATCCAAGAATAATACAGATCAGAGAGGCGATCAGTGTCTGTGCCGCTCCATTCGACAGTATATTTTTCTTCTCTTTATTGTTCATTGATCAAACCTCCTGTCTCTTGGCACCGGTCATATAAAGGCCAAGCTCCTCTACTGTCACTTCATCCGGGTTGAATTCCCCGACAATCTCACCCTCATACATGACAAGAATTCTGTCGGACACATCCATAACCTCATCCAGTTCCAGACTGACAAGAAGGACACCCTTTCCTTTGTCGCGTTCTTCCACAATCTGTTTGTGGATCAGCTCGATCGCACCGACATCAACTCCTCGGGTCGGCTGTACTGCGATCAGGAACGTCGGATCTTTGTCGATTTCTCTCGCAACGATTGCTTTCTGCTGATTTCCACCGGACATGGTTCGAGCGACTGTCACCGGTCCCTGACTGGATCTTACATCATATTCTCCGATCAGCTTCTCTGCATAGTTTCGGATCTCATTCTTTTTCAGGAAACCGAATTTATTTGTAAAACGTGGCTTGAAATATGTCTGAAGCACCATGTTATCCTCCAGAGAATAATCAAGTACCAGACCATGTTTATGACGGTCTTCCGGGATATGGCTTTCACCCAGGATCGATCTCTGTCTTACAGATGCTTTCGTGAGATCCTGACCGTTCATATGAATCGTACCGGATTTCAGATCGGACAGTCCGGAAAGTCCATAGACCAGTTCGCTCTGTCCGTTTCCATCGATTCCTGCAATACATACGATCTCTCCTTCCCTTACCTGGAAAGAAACATTCTTGACGGCATCTTTTTTGTTATTTTCGCCTGCAACAGTCATTCCTTTGACATCCAGAACGACTTTGCCCGGTTTTGCCGGAGCTTTTTCTACTTTGAAGCTGATGTTTCTTCCAACCATCATGGCAGAAAGTTTCTCCGGTGTGGTATCTTTGATGTTTACTGTATCCACATATTTTCCTTTGCGGAGAATGGTACAGCGATCGGCAACCTGCATGATCTCATTCAGTTTATGTGTAATGAAAAGAATGCTCTTACCCTCTGCTGCAAGGTCTTTCATGATCTTCATAAGTTCCGCGATCTCCTGCACGGTCAGCACAGCAGTCGGCTCATCAAAGATCAGGATTTCATTGTCACGGTACAGCATTTTCAGAATTTCTGTTCTCTGCTGCATACCTACTGTGATATTTTCAATCAGCGCATCTGGGTCTACCTGCAGATGATATTTCTCAGATAATTCCATGACTTTCTTTCTTGCATCATCTTTTTTGAGAAGTCCATGGCTGATCGGTTCCACACCAAGAATGATATTATCCAGTACAGAAAAGCATTCAACAAGTTTGAAATGCTGATGCACCATTCCGATTCCAAGCGCATTGGCATCATTTGGATTCTTGATCTCTACTTTCTTTCCATCTTTGCGGATCTCGCCTTCTTCCGGCTGATACAGACCAAAAAGAATACTCATCAGAGTAGACTTTCCAGCTCCGTTTTCGCCCAGAAGCGCATGAATCTCACCTTTTTTCAACTGAAGCGTAATATTATCATTTGCAACGATTCCAGGGAAACGTTTGGTAATGTTCAACATTTCAATTGCATATTCAGACATACTCGTGTTCCTTCCCTTTTTCTTATTTGATCGTACCTTCACGTACGTTTAATGTTACAGATACCTGTGGCATTTTATCTGTACTGTTATCTACCTGCACTTTGCCGTCAAAGATGTCACCTACAAGTTTTTTATAGTCTTCTATTGTAAAGTTATCATTCCACTGTGTGGTATCTTCCGGAAGTCCAACGTAGTTTAATGACATATCATCTTTGGAAACAAGTCCAAGATTTTCTACCTGTCCGACATGTTCCTCCCATGTGCCATCGTAGATAATGGAATCCAGCATGGAATTTATTGTTGCCGTAAGGCTCTTCATTGCAGAAGTAACTGTCATCCCCTCTCCGTACGCATCAATCGTCGGTGACTGGTCTGAATCGACTCCGATGAGCTTGCCGCCAACTTTTGCTGCTGCTTCTGCCGCTGATGTAAAGATTCCACCACCACAGGCAAAAACGACTTCTGTTCCGTTGCTGTACCAGGTATCCATCGCTGCCGTAATCTCAGTAGATCCATAAAACTGTCCGCCATATGCATATTCAATCGTCACATCATCTGTGATTCCCATTTCCTCTGCAGCTGCATTGATTCCCTGAACATAACCATATCCATACCTTATTACACCCGGTACGGCCTGTCCGCCAAGGAAACCAAGATGACGATAACCAAGTTTTACTGCTGCATAACCCGCAAGGTATCCCGGTATTGCTTCCTGATAGATTGCAAGATAGGTGTTTTCTGTGTTGTAGTAATCTGCTACGTTGTACGCATCCGGATCATCATAATATGCATTTCCAACTGCCGCCGCACCGATATCTCCGGCACTCATATCCAGTACAATAAATTTAATATCCGGATATTTAAAAGAGGTATCCACAACGGTCTGTGCAAATACATATCCTGACATTACAATAATATTGTATCCTTCTGCCACTGCCACATCGACCATGGCTGTTCTGGCATAATCCGTATCACCATCTGGTTTCTTGTAAGTAAAATTAATATCATTCGCCTGACAGTAATCTCTGCACGCCTCGTAAGTTGTCTGGTTAAATGACTGGTCCGTGATATCTCCTGCATCCGTGATCATACAGACTCTGTAGTCAGAACTGCCTGTATTCTCTGTCGTTACAGTGTTGCCGCCACATCCGGCCAGTGCAAGTGCTGCCATAGCTACAATCAGAAGTATGGCTGCTGCTTTTCTGCATTTTTTCATCCTTCTTTCCTCCGTTGTTCATTCTTTATCTCCGTTTGGAATTGCAGACTTTGTCTATCTTAAAAATCATAGCATATTTTCGCATTATATTGAAGGGATTTCTTGATGGAATTTGTCGGAAGAAATTGGATTTACACGTTTTTCGTCTAAATTTTCCGGTAAAGTAAAAGTCACACCACATAATTACTGTGATGTGACTTTCGTATAAATGTCTTAATTATCTATTTTCTCAGTACTTTGTCAGTAATTCCTGCAAATATTCTTTGTACTGTTCCCGGATATTCTCCGGACCTTCGATTTCCAGTCCTTTGCCAATCCCTGTGACCCATCCAAAAAACTGTGAACTGACTGCCACAAGCACCTTTACATGAAAATGTTCGGAATCCACCGGTCTCATCCAGACATCATGACCAAAACGATCCAGGATCACCCCGGCCAGGTGCTGCTCACAGATCAGGGATACTTCTGCATCCGCTCCACCGTACATGCCAAATGTTTTCTTTGCAAAGTCAGCAAGATCAAAGTCCTCAAAGGCTTCTTTCCCTTTGCGCTCTGTCTCAAGAACTGCCATCTTAAGCATCTTGTCCACGCGGTAGTGCTTGATGATTCCTGCCACGGCATCATAGGCAACCAGATAATAATTTTCATCGTCCCAGGTCAGTGCCCATGGGCTGACCACATACATGGCACCATCCTTTTTCAAACGTATCTTTTTTTGCATGGTCCACTCTGCATACTGAAACGCAATTTCCCGATTCTCAAAGATTGCCGTATGAAGCTTGTCTACATTATAATAAATTGTTTCATTCTCTGTCTTCGGACGATTCACGACAAATACCTGCTTTGCCAGGATATCGGCATCTGTTCTGCAGCACAGCTTCTCCAGTTTCCTGATCAGTTCCCGTGATTTGTTTTCGGTAATGAACTTTGACGACTGTACTGCATCCACCAGAAGTTTCAGCTCCGGCAGTTCAAAGTCACGTGCACCGATGTAATATCCCGGCTTCTTACCTCTCTTCTGCTGCACATCCAGTCCGTACTTCTCGAGAATTTCCAAATCTGAATAGATTGTCCGTCGGTCAGTCGGAAGAGAATATTCCTGCTCCAGGATTTCGCATAACTGCACCGCATTCAACATATGATGGTCATCCGTCCGCTGCAACATGATATCCATAAGGTATAAAATTCGTAAATTTTGTGTCAGTGGTGGCATGTGGTGGGCTCCTTTATACTTTTGATACACAGAATCCAATAATTCCGATCACAATCAGTATCGGGAATGCAATGGAAAGTAATCCTCCTACGACGAGACCAACCAGAACGATTGGCAGAAATACGATCGTCAATATGAATTTGGAAATTCCCCAGGCTGCTTTCATTCCAAACCAGAAGAGTTTTCCAAATATTCCAAACATGCATATAATAAATAATAACGTCAACATTTGTGCTTCCCCTTTCTGTTATTATTTTGTTGGAATACAATATAGCACAATTTTTATAGAAGTTGTATTTCTGAAATCACGATTGCTCCTGGTTTTGTTCCATCTGATAGAGGTATTATCTCATAAATAGGTGTGCAAAAATCTGCACTTCTAAATATTATTAAAAACTTTTTTCAAAGAAAAAACAATATCTTAACTGCAAAAAAAGAGCCATTTCTGACTCTTTTCAGCATAACACATATTTATCTTTTTTTATAGAGAACCAGTTCTGGATTCGCACCTTCTGTCTCATACGTACTGATCATGATAAAATCCATACCTGCAAGGACTCCAAAACACCGGTCACCACCAAATTCAGATTCCAGCTGATTTCCCAGGTAAGTTGTCTGGTCGTTCAGAAATTTCACTTTCTGACCATTTGGCAATGGATACTCAAGATTCACATATTTTCCGACAAGTGCATTTAATTTCTTAACTTCCGGCAGCCCTTCTATATGAAGATCATTGATTTCCTGCATCAGTTGTTTCTTGAAAGCTTCAAATTGCCCATTGTCACTGAGTTCTTCATATCTTTTCCAGTAATCCAGTTTCGGAAGCAGATCCTTCATGTACGCCCGCGCCTGTTCTTCTGTAAAATGTTCATTTACCATATGTGTGACGCAGACATCGATCAGATCATCCATATCACTGTACGTGTACGTTCCATCGGCATAACACCATTTGCAGTATTCTTCGTTCAGGCTGCCATCGCTGTTATGACTTATGAGCGCATCATCTTCGAGCGGCATTCCGCAACACTGACAGATCTGCTTTCTCGGTGCGCCCAAAAGTGTATTGATCGAAACATCAAATTCTTTTGATAAAATTTTTAATGTCTCTGTGTTGGGAACTGTCTCTCCATTTTCCCAGCGTGATACCGCCTGCCTTGTAACCATAACTTTCTTCGCCAGTTCGTCCTGGGACAATCCCTTTTTCGTGCGAAGCTCTAAAATAATATTTTTTGTTTCCATCGCCTCCACCTCCGTTATCGATATCATAACAGAAAAGAATCGCTCGGAAAAGCAACGCGCTGTTTCCCTGTGGCTGTGATACCTGGTGTAACCGTGAATGAACTAAAATGTACAATGACTATATGATCTTGCCGGATAAATGGTCGATCTCATGCTGTGCGATCTGAGCCGTCCAGCCAGATAATTTCTGCCGTTGTTTTTTCCAGTTAAAATCGTAGTATTCGACTTCTATGTCCTGATATCTGGTTGTTTTTCGTACTCCGTCGAGAGACAGGCATCCTTCTTCTGTCTCGTAGCTTCCTCTTTTTGAAACAATGGCCGGATTGAACATGACAACATCAATCATTCCCATATTTACAATAATGATGTTTTTCTTTACGCCAATCATATTGGCCGCCATACCGACACATCTCTCACGATTCGCCTGCAGCGTATCCTGGAGATCTCTCCCAATCTGTAAATCTTCCTTCGTCGCCGGCTCTGACTTCTGGCTGAGAAAAAATACATCTCTTACAATCTGTTTTACCATGGATCTGTTTTCCTTCCTTTTGTATTTTTATTTGTCTGCATTGAATACATACTTATCCAGTCTGTCAAATGCTTCCTGCACTCTGCTAAGCGGCAATGCCAGGTTCATGCGGATTGCACAAGGATGCAGAAACATTCTTCCGTCCTGCCATGCAACGCCTACATCCCATCCTGCTTTCAGCACTTTTGCAATACTCTTGCTATGCTCTTCACACCATTTCGTACAATCCAGAAATAACATGTAAGTTCCCTGAGGTCTGCAGACCTCTACACCTTTGAAATGTTTTTTGATATAATTGCAGGCAAAATCCACATTTCCTGTTAATACCTGGCGAAGTTCATCTACCCATTCATAGCCTTCTGGTTTATATGCTCCGATAAGGGCATACATGGACAGAACATTCATCTCATTATAATGTGGTTTACTACTCTTTGCTACAACTCTGTCGCGGAGATATTTATTATAAATAATGTGATAGCTGCCAACCAGACCTGCCAGATTGAATGTCTTGCTTGGCGCATAAACTGCAATCGTTCTGTTTCTGGCATCTTCGCTTACGGACTGAGTCGGTATATGTTTATAATCCTCAAGAGTCAGATCTGACCAGATCTCGTCAGAAATCACAACGCAATCATTTGCCTTGTAAACTTCCATTGCTTTCTCAATTTCCCACTTCTCCCATACTCGTCCACACGGATTATGTGGGCTGCAAAATACTGCTACATGAATGTTGTTTTCTTTGATCTTTGCATCCATGTCTTCGAAATCCATTCTCCAGACTCCATTTTCATCTTTCTTTAACGGACTGTGAACCATCTTAAATCCGTTGTTTCCAATACTGCCAGTGAAGCCAATATAAGTTGGACTATGAAGCAGCACAGCATCTCCTGGTGCTGCGAAAGCTGTCAAAGCTGAAACTACACATCCCAGTACACCATTCTCATAACCAATATGTTCTTTTTTCAGTCCTGAAACACCATT
Source organism: Blautia sp. MSJ-19 (assembly GCF_018918125.1). GTDB lineage: Bacteria > Bacillota > Clostridia > Lachnospirales > Lachnospiraceae > Blautia_A. Next base: position 60,341 of record NZ_JAHLQA010000007.1, on the reverse strand, counting down.
TCGCTTTGTCTGCCAGTCAATGATCGATTGAAAATATTCTTCTCGCGGCGCAAAATATCCATATGCGGGATGTTTTGCACGTTCAATGATCGCCTCCGGAATTGTCGGTACTGTCGGAAAATTCATGTCTGCCACCCACATTGGAATGATGTCAAATCCCTCTTTCGGTTTTGCAGGACGCCTTCTCCCATTTCCCACACCATCCACTGCAATGGCGTCCATATTGTGCCTGTCTATGATTGATATAAAATCGTATTTCATTTTCCTTTTTCTCCATTCATCCAAAAATGATTTGTTCATTTCGTTATATTGAAGTAGTCTTTCATTTGGCTCTGGAAAGAAGAATGTCTTGGGAATTTTTTCTTATACTGTTCATAAATGTCTCTTCCAGCTCTCTGCAGTCCCATATCTTCTTTGATTTCTCCGACGATTGCCAGAAGTACTGCAACTTCGCCATAATGGCTTCTATGCTGTCCTGATACAATTGCATCAGCTCTTTTATAAATGATATTTTCTGCCCACGTCAAATATTTCCTGCGTTCTTTTTCTTCCATGGATAATATGCGTTCCCATCATGCAAAAGCGGTGAAACAGCTACTGGACAGTTCAAAAGTAACCTATCTGTATTTACCCCCGTATAGTCCGGATCTGAATCCGATTGAAAAGATGTGGTCAAAACTCAAAGCATTTTTAAGGAAAGAAAAGATACGGATTGCATCGGAATTACCATCAGCTATTTCAAAAGGATTTTTAACAATTCGTCCAAAGGACTGCATAGGGTGGTTTCGTTCGTGTAATTATGTGTAATAATTTATTGGATTGCTATAAATTCGTTCTATTTTTTCTCTTTAGTAAAAGAAAAAGCACTATAAAGCCAATAATCCAACAGATTTCAATGCTTTTTCATATTATTCTATTAAATTTCTTTTATTCACTTCTATAAGTGAAACTTAACGCAACTTAAATACCATATGGCTTATATTTTATCCCCTTTTATTTTTAGATTTACGTTTCGACCGTTTCTTCACACCGAGAAAAGCCATATCATAAAATCCATCGAATCTCAACAGCTCGTCACTACTTACCACCACCTCATCCAGACATGACCTCATGCACCTCATCAGGCAACTTTCAGAAATCATCACTTTATTCCATTTTCCTACAATTAAATTGCAATACCAATTCATCCATTCATCTTCCTCATTCAAAATAATAATTCCCGGATTTAGTTTTACAACACCTTCTGGATTGACATTACGAAGTTTTCGCCGTTCCATATTCTTACCACAATTTTCTATCCATCCCACTTTACCAAGTACACAATCTCTAAAGAACCCCTGATAATTTACATATAACAGGTAATATGTTTCATTTTGTCTTATCTGATTTTTAGGAATTTTTCTTATATTTTTAAAAACCCTTTCCATATGATCTCTGTCATCATATATGGCAAAAGTTTCCTCATATTTTAATTTATAAAGTGTGCATATTCTATGTGCTGCTTCTTCACTAGCAACCGCATTATTTTTTTCAATTCGCTCTAAATTTCTAACAGAATATCCAATCTCATTGGCAACAAACTCCTTGGATAAATTCATTTCTTCCCTTAACATTTTCAAGTCCACTTTACACCTGTATGCCTTTTTATAATTCATACTCTTCCCTCTGTTTATCAGTATTTATCAGCGCTAACATAATTATATTTTATCAGAGTCTTTTGCGCTATTCAACGACACGTTTGATTTTCAAAATAGGCCCCTCATCCCTTATATTTACTCATGTTTTGCGTTTTTTCCTTTTCTCACCGAGTATTCAATTTCATAAGTTATATCTTTTTCATTTTGGCAAACTTGATTGCATACATAAGCGTCCCCACCCCACACTTTCATTCGGATACTTCTCAAACCCGGGCAGGGGCTGTGCTCCGCGTCTTAAATATGCCTTTACCTTCTCTCCCCATAGAAATGGATCATTTCTCCTCACAATTCCCCACTCCATCATAAGTGCTGCCGACCCGGTCACGAACGGTGTGGCAAAGGATGTTCCGGTTACGTCAGCATATCTGCCGCCCGGAACCGGTGCGGTGATATTCACTCCTGGAGCCACAAGATCTGGTTTTTGATAGGAAAGTCTTTCTCCGCCGCGACCAGAAAAATCGGCATAAGCATTCAGTCTGGAATCGTAGGCTCCCACCGTGATCACTTTCGCCGCTGTGGATGGGATTGTGAGTGTTTCTGCAGCGACCGGACGGTAAAATCCGGTCACTGGATTCAGGACATTTCCCCCAGGAAGCCACAGGTTATAGTTACCTTCCCGGATTCGTTTTCCCTGCAAATGAATCTTCCAGATTCCACTGGTAAGATATGTTCCCACAGGAATAAATTCAAAATAAATCTCCTGTGTCACCTGAAACGGCCCCGGCTTTCCATAATAAATCAGAAGCTCCGTCTCCCCGGCACGATATCTCTGTGTGCCGATTTTTTCCGAAAGTGCCGGCAGTCTTTCACCGGATGGCATTTCTATGGAAATCTCGATTTCATCTGCATAGGCTTTCCATAACTGCAGATTCAAAGTTGTCTCATAAGATCCAATACTCATTTCCACATTTTCTGTCTGTCCCTGCCGAAGCTGCCCTGCCGTATGGATCCGGTCATTTCCATTATTCCCACTTCCGGCGCAGATGACAGACCGTCCTACATTCGCCACATTGCTAAGATATGTTTCCAACAGCGAATCACCCTGATGTGAACCATAATTATTACCAAAACTGAGGTTTATAGCAATGGGCTTTCCCATCTTCACTGCCTGCCGTACCAGATAGTCAATCCCTTCCATCAATTCCGTTGTTCTCGGAAAAGAATTTTCCCGTGCATTTCCCATCTTTACAACAAGCAGATCACTTTTATACGCAACACCACGGTTCACTCCACCCGATGCCCGCCCATTTCCCACTGCAATTCCAAGAACCGCAGTCCCGTGCCCGCTCAAATCCCTGGACGGAATAAGACGCCTGCCCTCGGTTTCTCCAAGTGCAAGCGCCTTATCTATTTCTTCTTTCGTATATTCTGTTCCTGTCACATAACCTTCCGGTGGATTTCCATTCACACTCTGATCCCACAATCGCAGAATCCGACTGCTGCCGTCCTCGTTCCTGAAATCCGGGTGAAAATAGTCTACCCCAGAATCAACAACGCCGACCAGTACGCCCTCGCCAGTCAATCCATCAGCTCCACTCTGCACCGGCAGAATACAGCTCGCCTCTCTCGCCTCAAACGTCTCAAAATACAGACGCTTTGGCTTTTCGATAAACTCCACCTGCTCTCTGGCAGAGTATACATCAAGCTCAGCTTCCGGTAAAGTCACCACCGCATACCCGCCCAATAACGGAACTACCCGAATTCCATCACCGCCAAGTCCGTTTTCCGGCCCACTGTATTTCACGATCACATCCCACAGCTTTGTTGCGGAATCGTATCCCACATTCAGATTTTCTGATTTCGCCCGTTCCTGCGGTGTGGCATCCATAGCAAGATTAAGAAGATTATCTATTTTCTGATCCGGCATAAATACTCTCTTTTCAGATATCTGTTTATTCTATTTTATGCCAGTTGCTTTTCTTTATAAGTTATTATTCCCTTCACTAGACATCCTGCCACAACTAAGAGGTTTATTCCCCATATAATCTCACTCATGTAATTATAATAGATATCATTTACTGTCCCCGTCATAATCAGAAATACTGGCATAGCATTTACGATAACCGCCAAAAATCCTCCAAAAAATACTCTTATTAAAACAGGCATGCCCCAACACACGCCAGCGACAATCACTGCACCAAACGAGCTCTCTTGGTATGCTGAAACGCACATAGTAATTGCATTTAATGATAATACAGCCTGAAAATTCAAACTAATCAAAACTATTAAATACTTAAAAAATAATATTGGCTGCATCCTGCAATCAGAAAGTACCAGTGCTGATATATTCTCAGCTCCTTCCAAACCATATACCATCCAACATAATATCAAATTACTCAGTACAATACATAAAAATATAAAACATGTAAATGTAAAAGAAGCTAGTACTTTTGCGGTAATATCCTTTCTTCTCCCTTCTTTCGTACTAAAAATCAATGACAGCATTTTGGTTTGGCTTTCCTCAGCAAAAATAGTCGATATAACACAAATAATCATTATACTCCCAAGAATCAGTCCAAACTGAAGCATTTCAACAAATACTTTCCATCTATGGTTGCAATCTCTCCACCCACTTCAACAAGTCCAAAATATAATAACAGTAACCCTGCCATAGCTAACATTCCAATTTTAAAAATCTTGTTATGAAAAATCTTATAAAGTTCCATTCTATAAAGTCGCAATTCTTTCGCCTCCCTTTATTTGCGAAAGATAAAGATATGCATCTTCAAGTGTACCTTCCACATTCTCTGCATCTTTTGTCGGAATCTTTTGCGAAACAATTCTTAATTCTACATTTTTCCCATAGTTTCTCATATTACTTACAATATAATTATTCTCTATTTGTTCTGCTTCTTCTTGGGAAACAATACATTTCCAAACGTAATCTTTGATTTTTTCCATAATTCCTTTTTCCGTTCCTTCCAGAAGCAGTTCGCCATTTTTCATAATCAAAATTCGATCCGCAATATAATCTATGTCAGATACTATATGTGTGGACAATAATACCATTCTTTTTTCCCCAAGAGAACTAATCACGTTACGAAAACGTACCCTTTCCTTCGGATCAAGTCCTGCTGTTGGTTCATCTAATATCAAAATTTCAGGATCATTCAAAAGAGCCTGTGCAATCCCTATTCTCCTTAACATTCCACCTGAAAAAGTCTTTAGTTTTTTCTTTTTCATATTTTTCAGTTCTACAGCATCTAAAAGTTCATCAATTCGGCTATCCGCATACTCTGCTGGCAAGGCTTTCAAAGCAGCCATATATCTAAGGAAGCGTTCTGCCGTAAATCCACCATAATATCCAAAATCCTGCGGTAAATAACCTAATAACCCACGATATTCTGCTCCCATATAAGAGATTTCAATATCATCGCAATAAATTTTTCCCCCTGTAGGCTTTAAAACTCCGCAAATCAACCGCATTAATGTTGTTTTTCCTGCTCCATTCTCTCCTAATAGTCCATATACACCGTTTGTAAATGTATAATTAAATTTTCTGACCGCTTCTTTGTCCTTATATTTTTTCTGTACATCCGTCAATTTTAATTTGTGCATAAAACTTCTCCACTTTCTATTTTACTGAACAGCCTTTTTACCTGCATAATCAATAAAAAGCCAGCTACAAGAAACACTGCTATCCACCAGCTCAAAGACGTTGCCTGAAGGATTCCCGGAGCCTGTCCAACCACCACATAGCTGACCGATACAAAAATTGCACCCATGCCAAATAAAGCTGTTTTCGCGCCCTTTGTTTCTGTCGATAAAATTCCTAAAAAAATTATGTCAGCTATCAAGTACGGAGTTAAAATATACACCCCCACCTGTAATAGTTCGACTTTCCAATGATAATTCAAATAACCAGCCATCAAAAACAATACCGCTATATTTATCAGTCCTGACAATAACAACCATACCGCAACACATTGTTTAGTGCCAAAATAACAGCTTTTTCCCAATTCACCTATTTTCCCGAAAAACATTTTATCAATTGCACTGATTGAAATTATGCTCAAAATCCCAGCCCAAACCATACATACTGAGATCATCTCCGTTTGCTCCATTCCTATATGTTGTAATATACCAAGTGCAATCATTCCAAAGCAGATAAAAACCCCGTAAAGAATAAAAAATAATTTATCTATATACCAGAATTGATAGCGCAAAATATTTTTCACAGACATTACTGGTCGTCTTCTCTTCTCCAGTTCATCAAGCATTGCATCATATGTCTCTTTTTTCTTTACTTCATCTATACAAAGTTGTTCATCTGCTTTTGCAAAAAGATTCTTTATTTCATTACTTTTCATAATCATTCTCCACTAATTTTTTCAATTGTTTTACTCCTAATCGAAAACGGGATTTTGTTGTAGAAACACTGCATCCCATAATCTTTGCAATATCTTTAAATCTCATTTCCTCATAAATACGCAGAATAATAACTTCTTTAATATTCTGTGAAAGATTTTCTAATAAATTTCTTAAATAAATAACATCTTCTGTGTCGCCCAGCTGATCTTGCATGTTTGGTATGTCAATAATTTTTTCATACTCGACTGCGATAGCTTTTTCTTTTTTATTCCGGAAATAGTCAAAACATATATTTCTTGCAATCATCAAAAGGTATCCTTTGAGATTTTTATGCTTATACGAGGTTCCATATTTCATAAACCTCAAAAATGTTTCTTGGGCAATATCATAAGCATCGTCCTCCATTTGAATCATATACAGACAAAAACGGTAAATATCTTCATAATATCTTTCGACAACAATACCAACGGCCTCTTTATTTCCGCTATGTATTTTCTGAATTAATTCACTGTCTTTCATAGCGTTTTCTCCAATCATAAAATATCCTACATTTATATAACCATAATATCCGTTAAAAAGTTCACTACAGATTATATTTATTTTCAAATATATCTTATCTATCATAATACGCAGGCATTGCATCTCAATGTCTCGTGCCTCTCATGATATAGAATTGTCATTTTTGCAAAAATGACATAATCTAAAGGACTGTTGCTCGTAGAATTGATATCTCTACTGAACAGCAGTCCTTCAAATAATTCGATATATTTCTGACTTCGTGTATTTTTTGATTCTCCTAATCCGTTCCCAGTTCATTTACCTTCAGAGGTCCAAAGTCCTGACAGACTTTAATCTGTATGCGTCCCTTCTGACTGGCATATATTTTTGATAACTGCCCGATCGTAAGAACATTCATCTGCTTTACAAATTTATCCATATAAATAACGAAAGGCTCCCGTAGGAGCCTTCCGGACTATGAGCTTCTCAAGTTTCCATAGTGCGATCACTGAACATAGCTTAGCCTTTCCAAAAAAGTTTGTCAAGGAGAATATACCCATTTTAGTTTATGTGTGTCCACATTAAATAATGCGCGTATTGGATTAAATATACACAATTTCTTTTAACACAGTCTCTTCCGCAGCATTCCGAATATTATTGACTGCGATGGAATCAACATTGAAGTAATTCCTATTTCGAAATGGTTATTGGAAAAAGAATCATAAAAACAAGATGCAGTGAATTCCTTCATGATTTTACAAAGATTTTTCATTACTCCGCATTTGTATTTTACAATCCCTCACTATAATGAAAACAAATCAAAAAACAATCATTTTTCATTAAGAAATGAGGGATTACAATGTATAAAACTTTATGGAACTATGTCAGCAAACATTCAAAAAAATTTTCTACCGCAACCGTTTTTCTCCCTGTTCTGGTGCTTGGCTGGACAGTTATCGGACTCTTTATCGGAACTCTGATCTGTCCGCTCCTCCAGAATACAGCCACACTTGTCAAAGCAACTGTTATTCTTTGTTCCGGTGGCTATGCAGGTCTGATCCTCGGATTTTTCGGCGGTATCTTCTATATTTACAAAGAAACTGCAAACCTTCCTCATACTGCCGCTGATTTATAATTTACGTTTATTCTTCTTCATTTATCTTTATTATGCTTCCTGTTTTTCGAACAGTTTCTTAACACCCTGGATTGCTACCAGTACACCAAGGATCAGCAGTAATACTGCAAATACAAGCTGTAATGTATTTCCAAGATCAAGGCCTGTTGAGAACAGTGCTTTTGAAAGTTTTGTAATTGTCATTCCAAGTGCTGTAAAGGTAACAGCCATCATGAACACCATCGGGATCCAGAGCATGCAGCCCTGACGTTTGGTTTTCTTTAAGAATACCGCACACGCAACAAGTGCAAGTACAGATAACAGCTGGTTTGCAGAACCAAACAGCGGCCAGATCTCCGCATATCCGACTTTTGTAAGCATGTAGGCAAGTACCAGTGTGATGACAGTTGCAAAATATTTATTGGTTACCACTTTCAGGAACGGGCTCATATTTTCCTCATCTGTATCAGAATCCATGAAAAATTCCTGGAATGACAGACGACCTACCCGGGCAACTGAGTCAAGGGATGTCAGTGCAAAAGCTGATACCGCAAGGTTGATCAGTGTAAATACGAGTGAATGCGGAAGACCAACTACAGAAAGGAAGTTTGCGATAGCTCCTGCAAAGATCTGCGGCTGAGTAGTCAGTCCCTGTGCTGCTGCCTCGCCGTCTGCAAAAGATGCAACTGCGATCAGTGCGATGATTGCAAGCATACTTTCCATAAGCATTGCACCAAAGGAAACCGGAAGCATGTTCTTTTCATTTTTGATCTGTTTGGATGCTGTACCGGAAGAAACCAGTGAATGGAAACCGGAAACTGCACCACAGGCAATTGTTACAAATAAGATCGGGAACATATACTGTCCGTCTACATTAAAGCTTGTAAATGCTTTAAGATTACAGGACGGATTTGCTACAAACACACCAATAACAGCGCCGACGATCATAAATATAAGCAGGTAACTGTTCAGATAGTCACGTGGCTGAAGCAAAGCCCATACCGGGGCAACACTGGCAATCAGAATATATACAAATATAATGATGTGCCATGTTCCAAGGCTTACATACATTGGAAAGTTCAGTCCAAGAGCGATTGCTGCTACCAATAATAAGATTGCTACCGCAGTGTTGACCCACTTGTTAAACTTTGTATATTTAAGGAAAAATCCAAGTGCGACTGCTTCCAGAATAAACAGCATGGAAGTAGTTGCAACGGCTCCGTTTGCGGCTACTTTTGTAACAGCACCTGCATCACTTGTCGCAAATCCGTTAAAGGTTCCAGCTACAACATCTGCGAATGCTGCAACAACCAGGATACAGAACAGCCAGCAAAACAGAAGAAATAATTTCTTTCCTAATTTACCAATATATTCTTCAATAATATATCCGATTGTACGTCCTTTGTTCTTTACAGATGCATACATGGAAGCAAAATCCTGTACAGCTCCAAAGAAGACACCACCGATCAGAATCCAGAGCATTACCGGAAGCCATCCAAAAATTGCTGCCTGGATAGGTCCGTTGATCGGGCCCGCACCTGCGATCGATGCAAACTGATGGCCAAATACTACATTGGTATCTGCCGGTACATAGTCTACTCCGTCTTCCATTTCATATGCCGGTGTTTTGGCTTTTGGGTCAATTCCCCATTTGTTCTGGAGATAACGGCCATACAGAAGATATGCTCCACCGAGCACTACTATGGCTATTACCATCATTAATATTCCACTCATAATCTTTCCCCTTTTCTTTTGGTATAATTTTGTATATAGATCAAAGCGGACAAGTCCGCTCCAAACTCCCTGAATCCCTCAATCATTAAGGGACTTGCTACGCTTTGCGCGCTAGATGCAGTCTGCTTTAGCAGACATATTCCAAATGCATCTAGTCGCATTCTCGCAGAGCGTTTTTTACTTTATTGGAATATTACGAAGTAATTTCCTGTAAAGTAAAAAAACGCCTCTGCTATCCGGTTGGATAACAAAGGCGGAATGTTCCGTGGTACCACTTTGTATTACCATATCTATTACTAAATATGATCTCTCGTTACTGTCTCTGTAAACAGTTTCTTCTGTAACGTGAAGACTACGTCCCAGCTTACTCAAAATTCAGTGGGATGCTCCCGGGTGATATCACAAAATACTTTCTGCCGCTTCTCACCATCAGCGGCTCTCTGTAATCCGGTTTCCTTTTGTGACCTGTCCTGTTCGATGCATTTCTCTTTTTTATTTATCTAATGTTTTACTCCTTTTTTTCTAAAATATCAACAGCAAGTTTAGATATATTTTACAATTATATCAGCATTTTTTTATGCACTTTTACCTGGTACAGTATTCCGCAAATAACTATATCAATTACGCAGGCAAACGATTGACATAGTTATTTCGTGAATGCTGTACTAGCTTATATTATCCCAACGCTACATCGAGAATCATCATCAACGTAAATCCGACTGCAAAAAAAATCGTTCCAACATTGGAATGCTCCCCGGCAGACATCTCCGGTATCAGCTCTTCTACAACAACGTAAAGCATGGCTCCCGCCGCAAAACTCAGGAGATACGGCAGTGCCGGAACGATCAGTCCGGCTGCAAGAATCGTCAATACTGCACCGACCGGCTCCACGATTCCGGATAACACACCCCCAACAAAGGCCTTTGTTTTTCCCATTCCTTCGGAGCGGAGAGGCATGGAAATGATCGCCCCCTCCGGGAAATTCTGGATTGCAATTCCAAGTGACAGTGCCAGTGCACCCATCAGTGTGATCTGAGCATTTCCGGTCAGATAACCGGCATAAACAACACCAACCGCCATTCCTTCCGGAATGTTATGGAGAGTAACCGCAAGTACAAGCATTGTTGTTTTTTGCAGACGACTCTTGGGACCTTCCGCTTTATCAGTTTGTTGATGCAGGTGTGGAATAATATGATCCAGTAAAAGCAGGAATAACACTCCCGCCCAGAAACCAGCTGCTGCCGGGACAAACGAGAGCTTTCCCATTTCTTCTGACTGTTCAAGTGCCGGAATCAAGAGACTCCATACAGATGCAGCAACCATAACTCCTGCTGCAAATCCGGTCAGACATCGCTGTACCCACTGATTCAGGTCTTTCTTCATAAAAAAGACGCAGGCAGCACCGGCTGATGTTCCGATAAACGGAATCAAAATCCCATAAAATACATTTAAATTCATCCTCTTCCTCCATTGTGCATTCGATGATTACCATTCAGGCAGCCAGATTCAAATGCCATTCTGTTTACAATATATGCAATATCCTTCTGAAACGTTCATTCGCTGTATAAGTTAGTTTTATTTAACTTATACAAATCATTATACCCTCTTCCACTCCACCCTGCAATACATATTTCATCAAATTTTACACTATGTATAAACACAGCAAAAAATGACCCTCTTTCCATTTCTGAAAATCAGGTCATTTAACTTTCTATTGTATCAGACACCTCACATCATTACACAAACTCCATATTTTATTTTTCCAGTACAAGTGTCTCATACGGCTGCAATACAATTTCGTTGCGTCCGTCTTTCTCATCTCGGCTGCTGCTTTCATAATTTCCCAGAAGTTTATGATAAGTTTTCCACTCTAGATTCATCTGGAGCACGATTTTTCCACCAGTCAGATTATTGAATACGACCAGTTCCTCTTCTTTGTAATTTCTTTTATATGCAAGCACATCTGCATTGTCCCTCTCCAAAAATTCAATTGTTCCCTGAGAGATCACTGCTTTCTCTTTGCGGAGTTCAATCAGTTTCTTATAAAAGGAGTAAATGGAATCTGGATCCTGCATTTCTTTTTCTACATTAATGTCTTTGTAATTTTCAATTACAGAAATCCATGGTTCTGCCTCTGAAAATCCCGCGTTTTTCTCCGCGGACCACTGCATTGGAGTTCTACTGTTGTCTCTGGACTTTGCTGCAAGGATTTCCAACGCCTCTTCTTTGGACTTTCCTTCTGAGAGAAGAATCTCATAATAATTCAGACTCTCCACATCGCGATACTGGGAAATATCAGTATAATGCGCGTTCGTCATTCCAATCTCTTCTCCCTGATAAATATAAGGAGTTCCACGCATCAGATGAACAGATGCAGCAAGCATTTTGGCAGACTCTTTCCAGTATCTCTTTTCATCTCCGAATCTGGATACAATACGCGGTTGATCATGGTTACACCAGAAAAGTGCGTTCCAACCATTGTTTTCCTGCATGCCCTCCTGCCAGTCTTCGAACAGTTTCTTGAGTGCCATGTGATCCGGCTCCATGAGCGACCATTTATCGCCATTTTTGTAATCTACTTTGAGATGATGAAAATTGAAACACATGGAGAGTTCTTTTTCTTCCGGGTTGGAATAGCGGACACAGTTATCCAGAGAAGTGGAAGACATTTCTCCGACTGTGATCATATCTGCAATCCCTGTGTTCGCCGTTAGTTCTTTGAGATATTCATGAACATGCGGGCCATCTGTATAAAATCTTCTTCCGTCTCCCTCAAGATCATCTTCAAATACTTCCGGTTTGGAAATTACGTTTACCACATCGAAGCGGAATCCTTTCACTCCTTTGTCCTTCCAGAAGCGAATAACCTTTTTCAGCTCTTCACGCACCTTTGGATTTTCCCAGTTCAGATCTGCCTGGCTGACATCATAAAGATGCAGATACCATTTGCCAAGCTCCGGAACATACTCCCATGCAGAGCCGCCGAATTTGGACTGCCAGTTGGTCGGTACCTGATCCGGTGTTCCGTCTCTGAAAATATAGTAATCCTGATATTCTTTTTCACCGGCGAGTGCCTTCCGGAACCACTCATGGTCTGTGGAAGTATGATTAAACACCATGTCCATCATAAGTCCGATATTTCGCTCATTGCATCCTGCAATCAGATCATCCATGTCTTTCATTGTGCCGAACCGGGGATTGATCCTGTAATAATCAGCAACATCATAACCATTGTCATTCATCGGTGAAACGAATACCGGTGTGATCCACAGATAATCGATATCGAGCCCTTTCAGATAGTCCAGCTTCTGAATGATTCCTCTGATATCGCCATGACCATCGCCATTGGAATCTTTGAACGATTTCGGATAAATCTGATATACAACTTTATTTCCTAATTCCAGCATACTGTACTCCCTTTCTGTCAATGTTCACAACACCTTCATTTATTCAAATGATGCAATTTCTGTCTTGCCTGCTTCTGCCTGCATACCGGTTCTGAACTGAATCTTCTTTGCATCTCCTTCTTCTGTGATAATGCAGACCGTTACGTCCGGATGCCCCGCCGCTTTGATCTTCTCTCTGTCAAAACGAATCAATGGTGTACCCGCTTTTACCTTCTGATTTTCAGAGACCAGATATTCAAATCCATCACCTTTCATCTCTACGGTATCAATTCCAACATGAAGCAGAATTTCCATTCCATTCGCCAGTACAAGTCCACAAGCATGTCTTGATTCTTCCATCAGCATGGTTACTTCCGCATCTGCCGGTGCATATAAAATACCGTCTTCCGGCACAATCGCAAGTCCCTCTCCCATCATTCCCTCAGAAAAAACGCCGTCATTTACTTCTTTTAATGGAATCACTTTTCCTGTAAGGAAAGCTTTCAGAACTGATACTGTTTCCTGTGTATTTTTTGTTCCTGTATCTTCACTCTGTACTGTGATTTCTTCTGTACTCTGTGCCACCTCGTTTTTTTCACTGCCAGCCTGTCCCATTTCCACCGGAGAAAGCTTTTTCTTTCCAACAATGAAAGTAAGGACTAACGGGATCACAAAGGCGATCACCATGCATACTGCAAAGCTTCCCATATATTTCGGCTGAATAGAAAGGATTCCCGGAATTCCACCGACACCTACCGCATTTGCTGTTGTGTTTGTTGCCACACATACAATTGCAGCAACTGCAGATCCAATCATTCCACAGATAAACGGGAAACCGTATTTCAGATTGACACCAAAGATTGCCGGCTCGGTAACACCAAGATAACAGGAAATTCCTGACGGAACGTTGACTTCCTGGGCTGCTGAATTCTTCTTCTGGAGAATCATCATGGCTACAACTGCAGAACCCTGCGCGATGTTGGATAAAGCGATCATCGGCCACAGCATGGTTCCGCCGTAGTCAGCGATAAGCTGAAGGTCAATTGCATTTGACATATGATGAAGTCCTGTGATAACCAACGGAGCATAAACAAATCCAAAAATTGCTCCAAATACAACTTTGAAAGAACCTGTGATTCCTGCATATACAACTGCTGAAATTGCGGATCCGATCTTCCAGCCAATCGGTCCAACTACAAAATGTGCTGCCATAACTGCAAGTACCAGGCTGCAGAATGGAACAACGACCATGGATATCACCTGCGGTGTAATCTTCCTGAAAAATTTCTCCAGATATACAAGTACGAACGCTGCCAGAATTGCCGGCAGTACCTGTGCCTGATAACCGATCATATTAACTTTGACAAATCCGAAATCCCACTTTGGAATATCCGCAGCGGCTGTACCTGCTACGGAATAAGCGTTCAAAAGCTGTCCGGAAACCAGTGTCAGACCAAGCACGATTCCAAGCATCTGTGTGGTTCCCATCTTCTTGGTAACAGACCAGCAGATTCCTACTGGCAGCATATGGAAGATTGCCTCGCCAATCAGCCACAGAAAGCTGTCCATACCTGCCCAGAACTGACTGATATCGCACAGTGTCTTCGTTCCCTTTTCAAAAAAGTAAATACTGTCAATGCAGTTTCTGAAGCCCAGGATCAGACCGCCGGTAATGATTGCCGGAATCAGCGGAGCAAAAATCTCAGCCAGTGCTGCAACCAGCCTCTGGATGATGTTCTGATTTTTCTTCGCCGCCTGTTTGACTGCGTCTTTGGAAACACCCTCCACGCCGGCAGCTTTGACAAAGTCATTGTAAAAGTCTGCGACTGCATTTCCAATGATTACCTGAAACTGACCTGCCTGTGTGAAACATCCCTTCGTTACTTTCATGGCTTCGATTGCCTCCACATCAGCCTTTGATGTATCTGTCAGCACGAAACGCATTCTGGTAACACAATGTGATACTGCTGCAATGTTTTCTCTGCCGCCAACCAACCGCAGCAGTTCTTCTGCATCCTGTGCATATTTGCCCATCGTTCTCTCCTCCATTTACATTCAACTTGTTTAAACATCTTTATCGTAATTCTTTTATATCATATTTGTTTAAACATGTCAATTACATTTTTAAAATTTGTTTGAACAAGTTATTCGTTTTTCGTTGCACTTTCTTTTCAGGGGCTTTATAATAGAAAATAAGAATTGCCAAATGAAAAACATTTCTCAGACATCATCAGTTACACATACACAGGAAAGGAGAAACAAATGCCAAAAAGCATTTATGAGGATATATACAAAGACTTAAAACAAAAAATAGAAAACAATACATTTGCTTATCAGGAACTTCTGCCCCCCGAAAACAGTCTGATCCAGACATACGGCTGTTCCCGCAACACGCTGCGCCGTGCCGTAGGGCTGCTTGTAAACGATGGGTATGTGCAGACCATGCAGGGAAAAGGAGTCCGCAATATTTATCAGCCATGTGAGCAGACTGCCTTTACGATCGGTGAGATTGAGACCTTCACAGAATCTGCTGTGAGAAACGGACAGCAGGCTTTTACCCGGGTCGCACTGTTCACCGAACTTCAGTTAAATAAAAAACAGGCCGCCATGACCGGTTTTCCCGAAAATGCAGAAGTTTATTATATTCAGAGAATTCATTATCTTGATGATGTTCCGCTGATCATCAACCACAATTATTTTCTCAAAGAAGCTGTGCCTGGCCTGACAAAGGAAATAGCTGAACATTCTATCTATCAGTATCTTGAAAACACACTGCATATGACCATCGTCAACAGCAAAAGGATCATGACTGTCGAAAAAGTCACTGAAATTGATGAAAAATATCTGGCTCTGAATATCAAAGACTATAACTGTGTTGCTGTTGTCAGCAGCCAGACTTATAACAGTGATGGCGTAATGTTCGAGTACACCCAGTCCCGCCACCGCCCGGATCATTTCCGCTTCTATGATAATGCTGTCCGAAAATAAAATCTCGGACAGCATTGTTATTTTGCTGTTCATTTCATTCGCAACTACTTGACATTTGATAATAAAACGTTTATTATATTAACATATTTGTTTGGTATGTTTATATGGTTTTATTTAATTAAGGAGCGTGATCTTATGAACATCTTATGTTTTGGTGATTCCAATACCTGGGGATACAAGCCGGACAAATCCGGACGTTTTGATGAAAAAACAAGATGGACCGGGCTTTTGCAGAAAAAACTCGGACCGGAATATCATATTATTGAAGAAGGGCTTTGCGGCAGAACGACTGTCTTTCAGGATGAACTTCGTGAAGGTCGCCGCGGACTGGATCTGATCGGGGTTACTGTCGAGATGCACAACCCGATCGACCTCGTCATTATCATGCTCGGCACGAATGACTGCAAGACCCGCTATCGCGCTTCCGCCAGTGTAATTGCCAATGGTCTGAATCAGGTGATTCGAAAAGCACGCCAGAATGCATCTCAGCACTTTGACCTGCTGGTTATCTCCCCGATCCATCTGGGAGCCGGTGTCGGAGATGCCGATTTTGATCCGGAATTTGACCCGGCTTCAGAGACCGTATCCCGGAATCTTGCCAGTGAATACCGTAAGGTTGCACTCCAGAATCATGCTGCCTTCTTAAATGCTGCTGATTTTGCAACTCCAAGCATTACTGACCGTGAACATATGGATGAAAAGGGGCATGCCGCACTGGCCGAGGCAGTTTATGATAAGATTATTGCACTCCAGAAAGGCCTTTCTAATGTAATCTGAGCAGAATTATCCATCCTCCTTAAACTCCTGAACAAAATAAAAATCTCCGGCTGCTGACCGATGACCCAAAACACCTGTCAGTTATGTCGGAGATTTTTTTGTGAATGTTATTTATGAATGACTATTATTGAATGAATAAGTATCTATAAATGAAAATTAATCCTGTTTTACGTTGAATGCTTTCATTCCCGGATATACTGCGCTTGCACCAAGTTCTTCTTCGATGCGGAGAAGCTGATTGTATTTTGCAACACGCTCAGAACGGCTTGGTGCACCGGTCTTGATCTGGCAGGTATTCAGGGCAACCGCAAGATCTGCAATTGTTGTATCTGCTGTTTCACCGGAACGATGGGAGGAGATTGCTGTATATCCTGCTTTGTGAGCCATCTTGATCGCTTCCAGAGTTTCGGAAACAGAACCAATCTGATTCAGTTTAATCAGGATTGCATTTCCTGCACCAAGTTCGATACCTTTTGCAAGTCTTTCTGTATTAGTTACAAACAGGTCATCACCGACAAGCTGTACTTTGTCACCAAGTCTTGCAGTAAGTTTCTGCCATCCTTCCCAGTCTTCTTCATCCAGACCATCTTCGATAGAAATGATCGGATATTTCTCGCAGAGTTTTGCCCAGTGCTCAATGAGTTCTTCTGCTGTATATTCTGTACCCGCTTTTGGAAGTTTATAGTAACCTTTGCCTTTTTCACTCTTCCATTCAGAAGATGCTGCATCCATAGCGATTTTGAAATCTTTTCCTGGTTCATATCCTGCTTTTTTAACAGCTTCCAGAATTGTTTCGATTGCTTCTTCATCGGATTTGAGTGCCGGTGCAAAACCGCCTTCATCACCTACTGATGTAGCAAGTCCACGCTCTTTCAGGATAGAAGCAAGTGCATGGAAAACTTCTGCACACCATCTTAAGCATTCTTTGAAAGAAGGTGCCCCAACCGGCATGATCATGAATTCCTGAACATCCAGTCCTGAAGACAGTGCATGGCATCCACCATTTACAATGTTCATCATCGGAACCGGCAGACGATTTCCGGATACCCCGCCAAGAAAACGATACAGCGGAATCTCCAGTGCTGTAGCTGCTGCTCTGCAGCATGCAATAGATACTGCAAGGATTGCGTTTGCACCCAGATTTGATTTATCTTTTGTTCCGTCTGCTGCAATCATAGCTGCATCCACTGCATAAATATCGCTTGCATCCAGTCCTTCAATTGCCTTATTGATGACTGTATTGATATTTTCAACGGCTTTCTGAACGCCTTTTCCGAGGTAACGTGCTTTATCTCCATCTCTGAGCTCCAGTGCTTCAAATTCACCTGTAGATGCTCCACTCGGTGCGGTTCCTCTTCCTACAGTTCCATCCAGCAGATAAACTTCTGCTTCTACTGTCGGATTTCCTCTGGAATCCAGAATTTCTCTTCCTACTACTTTTTCAATCTCAAGGTACATGATTAATCCCCTTTCTACTACCTTTCAGCACAGCTTCCAACATTTATGCCGGGCTTTGGCTGATTTATTCACGCAAGAGTTTCTTTTCTCTAACTCTATGGTTAGTATAAACTAATCGCAGAAGTCATGCAAGAGTTTTCCACTTTCATTATTGAGAAGATATATCGTTACTGTTCACTCCGTTCACGGTAACTTGGTCACACAAAAAAGAAGACCGACATCTGTTCCAAAAATTGGGGTCAGATATCCGTCTTCTTTTTTATCATATGTACTGCAAAAGCCAGCAGATAAACGGCAGTGTCACGATGCTGCATATCGTCGTCACGAACACACCGCCCAGTGCATAATCGCCATCTGACCCGCTACTGTTTGCCATCATAACTACAGAAGTCATCGCCGGCATTCCTGCGATCAGAGCCATTGTCAGATGGATTTCTTCTGAAATCGTAAACAGATGCAGAACACCATACATGATGACCGGAATCAGAAGCATCTTGACCAGTACGATTCCGTAAAGGGCAAGTTCTTTCAGGTATCTGCGGATATCAATGCACGCAAATACGCCGCCCACATAAATCATGGCAAGCGGAGATGCGGTCGCGCCTATCTTCTGCAGTCCTGTATCCAGAAGCTGTGGAATCTTAATTCCTGTTATCACAAGAAAAAGTGCGGCAAAGATCGCCACAGTTGCCGGATTGATCAGTTTTCGTGGATTAAATCTGCCTTTTCCACATGGAGTCGTCAGTTTTACCCCCACTGTCCACAACATAAGCTGATCGATCACGGTAAATACGGAAACATAGAGGATTCCATTCTGTGGAAAAATACTCATAATGATCGGGATGCCCATAAAACCAACATTGCCAAACATGGTCATTGCCTGATAGATTCCTGCCTGGTCACCCTCAAGGTGAAATAATTTTGTCATTCCCAGACTTATAAGGAACATGCAGATATAAAATACTGCTGCGATAACCAGAATAGATAGGGAATGAAAAAGCGTATCCCGCTCCACACCGTCTATGATATTGACAAAGATCATCACCGGCAGTGCCATCTTGATCACAAATCTTGAGATCGGATCGAGAGTTTCACCGTTCAGTACTTTTGTTTTTACCAGGATCATGCCTGCCAGAATGTAGATTACAAACAGACCGATCTGCTGAAGCAAAATCTCAAGCGTATTCATTTGTTTTCCTGCTTTCTTTGTGTTTCGACAAAATCAGAATAACTGCCAGGGTGATCATTTCAGATGCCAGGAAGGACAGCCACACACCGTTCATTCCCAGGACCCTGGAAAGTACGATCGCACAGATTCCGATCGCGATCGCACCTCGAAGCAGAGAACCGATGATCGCCGGACGCGCGTTTGCTGTTGCGGAAAAATAGGCAACAAGCATGATATTGACTCCTGCGAATAAAAATCCCAGGAAGTATAAACGCAGGCCTGTGTGTGCGTATTCCAGAAGAAGCTGGTTATTTTCGCTGTTGAATACCGCAATAAAAGGATCTGTAAAGATCCAGACCAGTGCGACCATGACAATTTCTACAACAACCACACTCTTTAAAGCCCAGCCAAGAAGTTTTTTTACTGCATCAGCCGCACCTCTGCCATAGTATTCACTGATCATAGGCTGTGCGCCCTGTGCCATACCATTCATGATCGCCATTCCCACAAGTGACAGGTTTGCCACAACTCCATATGCAGCAACACCGGTGCTTCCGGTAAGTCCAAGGATCAGCATATTAAAGATGAATGTGAGCACTGCGGAGGAAATTTCTCCCACGAACGCAGACACGCCAAGCTGACAGCAGGAGATCAGATGCCGCAGGGACAGTTTTTTCCATTTAAAACCAATGTTACATTTTTTGCTCAGGTAATGTTTCGAACATGTCAGCATAGTGACGATCGGGCAAAACGCAGTTGCCAGTGCTGCTCCGGAGAATCCAAGACCTGCCGGAAAAATAAAAATATAGTCGAATACGATATTAAAGGCACTGCCGGCGAGAGAACCCGCCATTACTGTTGAAGTTGCATTGTCATTTCTCGCAAATGCGGTAACAGAATAATTACACATAAAGAACGGTGCAAAAACAAGAACGATCCGCAGATAAGTTTTGCCGAGTTCGACCAGACCTGCATCTGCCCCAAGGAGTGCCAGAAATTTATCCGGGACAAAAATTCCTGTCAGTATAAACGGGATACTGCATAGCAGCGTCCAACAGACCGACTGCATAAAGTAATGGTCTGCATCTTCGCCTTTGGCTTTGCTGATGCCATATCTCGTCGCAGAACCAATCCCGATCATTGATCCGATCGCATACATCATTCCAAATACCGGCAATATCAGATTAAGAACAGCCAGCCCGTCTGCACCTGAGCTGATCGATATAAAAAAAGTGTCCGCAAGAATGTAAACGGACATCCCCATCATACCTGCCACACTCTGAAAAACATATTTTGAAAATCTTTTTAACATTTGTCGTATCTCCTTCTGCCGAGTTCCCAGAATGCTACGGCACTTGCAGCTGCTACATTCAGGGAATCGACGCCGTGTGACATTGGGATCTTTACTGTGTAGTCGCAGTCTGCAATGGTCTGTGATGCCAGTCCATCTCCTTCTGTACCGAGAACGATGGCAAGCTTTTCTTCTGCGAGAAGCTTTGGATCATCAATGCTGAAAGAATCCTCACGAAGTGCCATTGCCACGGTTTTGAAACCAAGGTTCCGGATTGCTTTCATCCCCTCCTCTGGCCAGGAGGATTTTTTGTCAAAATATGTCCATGGAATCTGGAAAACCGTACCCATGCTCACACGGGCAGCTCTTCGATAAAGCGGGTCGCTGCATCCACTGGTCAGAAGGACCGCATCCATATGAAGTGCCGCTGCACTGCGGAAAATGGCTCCGATATTTGTCGGATTTACAACATTTTCCAGGATTGCGATGCGGCTGGTATTCTGACAGATTTCCTCTACAGACGGGAGCCGGCGGCGTTTCATGGCACAAAGCATGCCCCTCGCCAGCGCATAGCCGGTCATTTCCACAAGGACATCATATTCTGCTGTGTATACCGGAATTCCCGGATATCGCTCCAGGATCTGCTTCGCCTCGCCTTCCAGATCTTTGTGCTCGACAAGGAAAGAAAGCGGTTCGTAGCCCGCATTTAATGCACGCTCGATCACCTTCGGACTTTCCGCAATAAAAATCCCCGGCTTCGGCTCATAATACCGCAGAAGCTGCACTTCCGATGTCCGCGCGTATACATCTAATTCCGGGGCGGTGATGTCGTTGATTTCAATTATATTGTTCATTTTTGCTCCTGTTTTCACGTATTGCTACATAATTTTTATTGTTCAGTACTTACAAACTTGTATTTTCCCTTTCCCTGTCCCCTCACAGCTACTATTACATTTTTATCTGCTAATTCTTTTAAAATTTCAGATGTACGAGTTGGTTTCAATCCCGTAACATGCTGTGCATCAGACCGTCCGAACACGACTTTCGTACGGAAAGAATCATACATACATTGAATATGCGGAAGCGTTTTTCTCGAAACATCTCTCAACTGATTCGGATAAATTTCCTGAACATTTGTTACTGTTTTTTTATGAATGTTCGCTTTTTCATCATGAATGTTCACTTTTTTGTTTTGAATGTTCGCTTTTTCATTGCGAATATTCACTTTTTCGCTCTCTGCAAACTTCCCACTGATATGCATAGCTCTATTATGAAGTTCGTTCTTTTCGTCCAATAACAAATTTCTCAGAAATAATTCCAGAAATTCTGTTGTTTCATGAATTCCATTCCTGAGATTATTGTAATTTGCCCGCACCAGTGCATTCCTGAAATACCACGCATTTTCCGCAAAAATATCATTTGTTGCCTGAAATCCAAGTGTCCGGAGATATTTTATAAAAAATACCGCTGTTGTTCTTGTATTTCCCTCGCCGAAAATATGAATCTGCCATAAACGTGATACAAAAACGGCAAGATGATGAATGATTTCATCCATCGTCAAACCCTTGTAACTATAATTTTTTTCCTGATTAAAATCGTACTCCAGAGTTGCTTCAAGTTCTGATGCACTTCCATAAAGGACAGTTTCTCCATCCAGTACCCATTCTTTTTTTGTTATGTTATAGTCACGAATTTTCCCTGCATGATCATAGATTCCCGTAAACAGTTTCTTGTGAATTGAGATATATTCATTCGGTGTAAAACTGAACGCATTTTCCGAAAGTAATTTTGCAATTCGAACAGAAACTTTATCTGCCTCTTCTGTCCTGTCCCTGGTGCTGTCTCTCTCATGACTTTCTTCATAATACGAATCCAACAATGCCTGCGCTTCATCTATTGTAATTTTACCTTCAATATTCTGCACCGCTGTTTCAAGCAAATATTCCGAAGGTTTTAATCCATCTACTGCCTGCAGACCAACCGCGGTATGCCACGCATATCCTTTATACTGTTTTTCCGGCTCCGTCTGCCGTAAATATTCTTTGAATGGATCATCTTTCATAAAGGTCTCCTGAATGAACTATAAAGCTTTTTTATTTATCAAACGTAATATTCCGGATCATATTCCGGTTGATAAGCTGTGTGCCTTTCTTTGGTGTTTCTACTTTGACCCACTGGGTATCTGCCTCGACGAATCTTCCCTTGATCGCACCAACTTCATTAAAAAGACTTACTACACAATCCTGTCCTACATACTGATCTAACATTGAACCACTCATATCCTGATACTCCTTTTCACCATCAATGATTGTAATAAAATTCTGTGTCTGCTGCATTGCTGACATCATCGTCAGCATATTCAGATTATTGATTGCTACCATTGTAGCCACATCCATCGCCGTCACCTCGCTTTGTTTTATCTTACCACAAAGCCGTGCTGGATTCCATGACCAGATCTGTAATATATTTTTTGCATTTTTATATTGTCCTTTTGACAGCATATATGCTATCATAAAATTAGAATATGAAATACACAGATTGGAGATATTATGACCTATGAAATCATATTCTACGAACGAGAAAATGGAAAATCTGAAATTTGGGATTTTCTAGAAGAATTACATCAGAAATCACTTAAAAATAAAAACGCCCGCATACAATATAAACAGATTCTTCTTTATATTGAACTATTGCAGAATAACGGGACTTTACTTCCCAACAATATTACCAAACATATTGAAGATGACATCTGGGAACTACGTCCGGGTAATAACCGCATCTTCTATTTTTATTTTGATAATAACAGTTTTGTTCTTCTACATAGTTTCCGTAAGAAAACACAAAAAACACCCAAACGTGAAATCCTCAAAGCCAAAGCGGAGCGTGACGATTATCTTTCCAGAAAGCGAGTTGATAACAATGAAAACGTGGAATGATTACAAACATTATATTCAGTCCGTTGATCCTGATACAACGCAGGAGTTAACTGAAGTCGAAGAACAGGCCGCTATAATCAGTGCCATGATACAACAGCGCCACGCCCTTGGGCTGAGTCAGCGTGATCTTGCTTCTCTTTGCGGTATGCCGCAGTCTTCTGTTGCGCGGATAGAATCTTCTCAGATTACACCTAATCTCACAACATTACTGAAACTCCTCAAACCACTTGGACTTAAGCTTACTGTATCAAAATAGGACTGCCGTTTGGCAGTCCCTGCTATCATAGTTCTCTAATTTTATCCTGCAGTTTCTCGGCGAAATCGCAGTTGAGTTTCATAAAGAGTTCCTGCTCTTCGGATGTCCAGGTGTCGTAGATCATGTTTTCGATCTGGATGACTTTGTAGACGGTGTCTTCCATCCGTTTGCGACCTTTTTCGGTGAGGAAGACCATGGTGTTGCGGCCTTCTCCCGGAGTAAGGTAGATGAGGTCTTTCTGCTCCATCTTGCGGATTGCTGAATTTACGGTGGATTTTGTCAGGCAGGCTTCTTTGTAGAGAGCGCTCTGGTTGCAGCCTTCCTGGTGAAAATTGAATACATACAAAATCCAGAATTCACTGTCTGACAGATTCATCTTAAGCGCCGCCTCGTGGTAAGCACTCTGCACCAGGCCTTCGATATAACTCCATTCTTTAAATCTTGATTCCATAAACTACTCCCTCCACTCTCAAATATATTACTGTTCACTTCGCTCACAGTAATTTGGTCAAAATGCATTCCAAATCACCTTCGGCGATGGCATTTTGCCCCGTATGTCTCGGGATTTTGTCATATACATGCCAAAACACCTCGCGGAATATTCTCTATAAATAGTTACTTAAATATAACCGTATTTTTTCCTGTTGCGTATCAGGAAGAAAATCGACAGGACCAGTGCAAAAATTTCTGCTGCAATCACCGCATACCAGATTCCATATGCTCCAAACAGGATCGGAAGTACCAGAACACAAATTACTTCAAAAATCAGCGTTCTTGCAAATGAAATCACTGCAGAAGTAAATCCGTCGTTCAATGCAGTGAAGAACGATGATGCATAAATATTATACCCTGAAACAAGGAAAGAAATGGAATATACGGCAAATGCGTATGTCGTCATTTCCAGAAGTTCCGTATCGTAGCTTACAAAGATCATCGACAGCGTTCTTGCCAGAAGTTCTGCCGCTATGGTCAGGACTACACTCATGACCAGAATGATCCTGAGGCTTTTTTTGAAAAGATTCTTCAGTTCGTCTCTGTTTCCCGCACCATAATGGTAGCCTACGATCGGTGCGCTTCCCATCGAATAGCCGATATAAATAGACAGAAAAATAAAGTTCACATACATGATCACGCCATATGCCGCAACACCGTTTGTGCCGAGCATTCGCATCAACTGCCAGTTATAAAGCATATTTACGATTGACATTGAAACATTTGTCATAAACTCTGAGGCTCCGTTTGTACAGGCTTTTGCGATCGCCCGCAAATCCATGTGGGTTTTTCCAAGGCGAAGTTTGCTGTTCTTTGACACGATAAAAAAGGTCAGTGGCACAATCCCGCCGATTGCCTGACTGAGTGCTGTAGCAGATGCAGCACCTGCCACTCCCCACCGAAATACAGCGATAAACAACGCATCCAGCACGATATTTAACACACCGGATACCAATGTTGTAACAAGTCCCAATTGCGGACGCTCTGCTGTGACAAGAAAACTCTGAAATACATTCTGAAGCATAAACGGAACGAGAGCCAGCATCAGAATCCTGCCGTAAGTCACACAGTACGGGAGCAGTTCTGCACTTGCTCCCAGAAGATGTGCGATCGGTCCGACAAAAATCTCACCGAGCGCAGTAAACAGAAGTCCCAGACTGATCAGCAGATACACAAGCAGGGAAAAAATCTCGTTCGCTTTCTTTCTGTCGCCAACACCAAGTGTGTAGGCAACGAGAGCACTGCCTCCGGTTCCGATCATAAATCCAACCGCACCAAAGATCATCAGAAACGGCATGATAATATTGACTGCGGCAAAAGGCTCTGCCCCAATAAAGTTTGAAATGAAAAAGCCATCTACAACGCCATAGATCGAGGTCAGTACCATCATAATAATAGATGGAAATGTAAAGCGGAGCAGTTTGCTGTAGGTG
Organism: Blautia sp. MSJ-19; assembly: GCF_018918125.1. Classification (GTDB taxonomy): domain Bacteria; phylum Bacillota; class Clostridia; order Lachnospirales; family Lachnospiraceae; genus Blautia_A. Next base: position 34,802 of record NZ_JAHLQA010000007.1, on the reverse strand, counting down.
AAATGCTCCGATAATTCAATCTGCATAAAATTCCTCCTGAAAGTATTAAATGGACGTTTGTTGTCCTTTTTGCGCAATAATGTACGAAATCGTACTTTTATCATAGTACGATTTCGTACATAAAGCAAGAAGAATTTTATTCAGTTACAAACAATTCCTATTTCGCCGTGCTTTCTGCAGCCACTGATTCTGTATCATCTGCACTCCAGAGCAGGTGGCATTTCGCTGCCAGCTCTTCTTCTTTCTGCTGCGCTTTTTCTGGTTCATCCTGATAATCCCAGAGTGCAAAAGCTTCTTTTACATTCTCCGGATCTACATAGTAGACATGTTCAATCCCTGTTGGAAACGATGTTTCATCTGTAGATTCCTCCGCTCCACGTTCATATGCATTCTGGAAATCCTGCAGATTCCAGAGTTCATTTTCTGCATTCGAATCGGATGGATATTCTTTGCGGGTCCACATGGTTTCTGACAGCATGTAGAACATATTTTTCTGATCTACGGACAGGATTGATTTCATCCGTCCCAGTGGATTTACTGTGGAATATACTTTTCTGTCTTTTACGGATATGTTCGCATCATCCCAGGAAATATAATTCTCTTTGTCATAGTACCAGTAATGTCCAATCCCGCCTGCTGCCACTACGAGAATGACCGCCAGAAGGACAGATGTGATTCGTTTCTTACGGATCTTTCGACGGATTTTTCGCAGAGGCTCTGCTTCTGTTTTGTTTGTCTGTATTGAATTGTTTCCTTTTGGGGTGGCTGTCAGGCGGTTTTCTCGCATCATTTCTTCCTGCATCTTCCTGCAGGCGGGACACATTTTGAGATGTTCTTTTACAAGCTGGCGGCTGTCTTCGCTGACCATGTCGTCCACATAAAGCGGAAGCAGGTCTTCTATGATGTTACAGGTGATCTTCATGGTTTAGTTCCTCCCTGATCTTCTTACATGCTCTGTGATAAGTGACTCTTGCCCAGCTTTCGCTTTTTTCAAACAGCGAGGAAATCGTGGTGAATGACAGTTCTCCAAACACACGAAGGGAAAAAACTTCCTTGTACGGATCCGGAAGTCTGTGCAGGACTTTGTGAACCTGAAATGCAGTTTCTTTGTCTGCAAAGTTCTGGAACAGATCCGGTACAAAAGTGTCCTCTGTTTCTTCCTGAGATTCCGGTGCGTACTTTTTGTTTTTCTTCAGATAGTCATAATATGTGTTTTTGGAAATCTGGCAAAGCCATACACGCAGATCGCAGTCGCCTCTGAAATCGTCGACTTTTTTCAGAGCTTTGAAAAATGTTTCCTGTGTGAGTTCCTCTGCGATATGGGTATTATGCGAAAGCGAAAGCAGATAACGGTATACGACAGTGAAATATTGTTCGTATACTTTCTGAATATTCAGCATTGGTGTTTTCCTCCTTCACATATATGACGACGCAGGTATCAGAAACGTTACAATAAATTTATCATCAAAAAATATTTTTATTTTTTCGTGTAATTTATTGATATTTTCGTGCAATCATCATATAATATCAATACAAAAAAATGAAAGGAAGTGCTATTATGGCTAAATCTTCAACCAGCAATATCAGTATCCGAATGGATAATGAACTCAAAGCTGCCGCTGAAGCACTATTCGACGAACTTGGTATGAATCTCAGTACTGCTTTTAATATCTTTGTTCGTCAGGCATTAAGAGAACGAGGTATCCCGTTTCGAATTACAGAAGATACTCCTAACAAAGAAACCGTTTCCGCCATGTTGGAAGCAGAAAGGATTGCAAAGGATTCCTCTGTAAAAGGATACCACGATGTAGATGAATTATTTGCAGATCTTGATGCATGACCAAATACGAAATCAAGCACACCACGCAGTTCAAGAAAGATTATAAGCTTGCCAAACGACGCGGCTTAAATCTTTCACTTCTCAAAGATATTATCTCAAAACTGGCAAATGGCGAAGCACTGGATGCCAGGTATCGAGACCATGCTTTATCTGGTAATTGGAGTGGACACAGAGAATGCCATATTCAACCCGACTGGCTTTTGATCTATCGTATTGAAGATGGCATTCTTGTTCTTACTCTTTCTCGAACAGGTACACATAGTGATTTATTCGATATGTGATACCAGTCTCTATATTCTTTTTTTCAAAATCAATTCTCCGTTTCCTTGCACACATCCACCCATCCTTTTGCATCTGCGACCTGTTCAAGTTCCGGGATCGTGAGCTTTACTGCGCTGTGGTCATTGCCTGCTGCCGGGTATACGGTGTCAAATTTCCGGAGACTTTCGTCCAGATAGACCTCGATATCATCATTGATCCCAAATGGGCACACGCCGCCCGGGGCATGTCCGATCACTTCCTCTACCTGATCGAACGGGATCATTTTGGCCTTGACATGAAAGGTGTCTTTGTACTTACGATTATCGACTCTTGCAGTGCCCTCTGTAAGGATCAGAACCGCATTTTCCCCCTGCATAAAGGACATCGTCTTGGCGATCATTCCAGGTTCTACGCCGAGTGCTTCTGCCGCCATTGCAACCGTTGCTGTGGATTCCTCAAGTTCGATCACATGATCCAGAAATCCCTTGCTTTCCAGATATTCTTCTGCTCTTTTTAATGACATAATGTCCTCCTTTTACAGTACATAATAATGTGGAACGATATCCTCATAATGACCATCCGGCATGCGGAAACCGCCCGGGATCACACCGAGTTTCGTAAATCCGATACGCTCGTAGAGGTGCAGTGCATGTGTATTGGATGCCACAACTGCGTTAAACTGCATCACACGGAATCCTTTTTCTTTTGCCATCCTCAGGCAGTCCAGGACCAGTTTTTCTCCGATATGTTCTCCTCGGATATCTCTGCGTACTGCATAACTTGCATTGCTGATATGCCCGCATCTTCCGATATTGTTCGGATGCAGAATGTAAAGTCCGACTACTTCCCCGGTCTCTGTATTTTCTGCGATTCCCGTGTAAGTCTGCTCCTTAAAAAAAACGTCTCCTGCCTCTGTGGTAAGATCTTCTTCCTGCGGAAATGCCACCCCGTCATCCACAACCTGATTCCAGATCTCACTAGCAGCCTCAGCATCTTCGGTACGGTATTCTCTGATGTTTATATTCATAATAAATCTCCTCCTGTGTTAAAATTACAGATTAAATTTCTCTCTGACCTCATCAAAATCTTTGATCGGCAACATTTCTCCCTGCAGTATTCCAATCTGTTTAGCCATATATAAAAGTGCATACCATCTATTGAATTTATAACCACAGTCTTTCAGCTCACCAGCATGCATATACCCCATCTTTTCATGAAACTGTACACTGTTAAAATCAGAATATTCATCCGTCGGTTTTGTGATCAATGAAACTGCATTTACAACTCCCTGCTCTCTCAGAATATCTTCCATAAGAGTATACATACGTCGCCCTAAACCGCTTCTTCGCATATCATGTTTCAGATAAATCGTCATCTCCACATCCCATGCAAAAGCTGCTCTTGGACGCAAACGTCCTGCATAAGAATATCCGATGATCTGTCCATCTTCTTCTGCGACAAGATAAGGGTAATGTTCCAAAATATGTCGGATTCGTTCCTGAAACTCCTCTACAGAAGGAATTTCATATTCGAAAGTTACCGCTGTCTTTTTTACATAATAACTGTAAATATCCAGCAGTTTTCCTGCATCTTCTACTCTTGCTGTACGAATTTTAATGTCTATGATATCTGCACCTCTCTTTGCTCATGCAACGTTTTTATATAATAATTGCTATTGACAACCCTTATTTATTTTATCCACGCTGAAATCTACAGTTTCTTTTCACGTCGGATTCCCCGATATAGGTCATCTACGCAATATCCTACCGGTTCATATCCCAGTCCTTCATAATACTGATTAAGAAATTCACTGTCATCTGTACAGTCCAGCCTCATATAGTTCTTTCCACAGGATACTGCAAACTGCTCCAGTTCTTCAATCATCCGCTTCCCTGCACCTCTTGTATGACATGCCGTCACCAGATTGTGAATATAAAAAGCAGAGGAACCTGTATCTGACGGCCATCTTGCATCTTCATCAAGAAGTACAGCCGCAGCAACAATTTCCTCTGTTCCTTTTTCTGTTAATATAAAAAGCCTGTCCCGGCTTTGCTTTTCCTCATAATAAGCAAGTGGATAGACTTCAAGATAATCCGTTGTATTCCACTGTCTGATTCCACCCTCATCCATCCACTTAAGTCTCTCCTCATAGAGAGGAAAAATTTTTCTCACATCATCTGCTGTTGCTTTTTGAAAAATATAACTCATTTGTACATCTCCGTATATAACATTCTGTTGATTCCCATTATAGCGACAGCATAGTAAAAACGCAACACAGCTTTTTGTCAGATCAGCTTATGCTCTCTGCAATAATGATAAATTCCATCTTCTGTCACACATCCACACACATCAGAAGCTGTTTCTTTGACATCCTCTGTCGCATTTCCCATCGCAACGCCATGTCCAACTGCCTGAAGCATTTCTATATCATTCGTGCCATCCCCAAATGCAATTGCCTCTGATGCATCCATTCCATAATATTTCAAAACCGCAGTTACACCGACACCTTTACCACCACCTGCCGGAATGATATCTGCCGCACGATCCCACCAGGCAGTGATCTGTGCAGACCGGACATCTTTTAAAACCTGTGCATATTCCTCTTTTCTGCACCCGATCATCATCTGATAAGTGGTCTCATCTGCCAGACTTTCAAAATCATCTGCGACAATAAGCTCCTGTTTTCCAATTGCAAAATAATCACTCAGATTCTGATCAATCCCATTCGCTTCCATACGTTTTTTCCCTGCCAGCACGACAGGTCTGTTTATTTCTGCCGCATTTCTGATAATTCTGTGTACATCACCTTTCTCAATAGAATGGCTCAGAATCACATCACTGCCACTGTAACAATAAGATCCGTTATAAGTAAGATACGCATCAAATACAATTCCTTCAATTTTCGGGAGTCCAAGCGGTGATCTGCCTGTTGCGATGCAGATCTTAATGCCATTTTCCTGAAGGCATCTCAGCGTTTCCAGCATCTTCTCCGTAATCTGTTTACTCTCCATATCGATCATTGTTCCATCTATATCAAAAAAAGCAATTTTAATCATGTCTTCTGTCCTCTCTATCCCGCAGCTTTCCTGTTCTGATACTTTTATCAGTCTTTCTGATTATAGATTCCCGTCGTCTTTGTTGTCAACTCGATCTGCGGTCACAAACATGATCAGCGTACCTGCTGATGCCATAGCGATTCCGGCCTGCAAAAGTCTCTCCACACCAAAATCAAGAAGACAGCCACCGGCAAAATTCCCACAGGAACATCCCAGCGCATAGGCAGCTGTCATAAACGCCTGCCCTTTAACCATATCGCAGTCCCGCACTTTTGCCCTTGCATAATACACCTGTGCCGGAGCAAGCAGTGCATACGATGTAATCTGCAGCAATTGTATAAAGTAAATTGATGTAATATTCGGTGCAACATAAAAAATCACGGACTTAATCAGAAAAGACACTGCCGCGATCTTCATGACCTGAATATCACAGATATGTTTTCGAATCGCACTGTAACAGAAAATTACCGGAAATGCTACGATACATGCAATAAAAACAGCAACGCCGGCATGACTGCTGTCTCCACCCAGTCTTCCCATAATCGCAAAAAGATAATTTTCAGTCATAGCATGAAACATTCCGAGGAACAATACTGCAATCAGTGAAAAACAGTACCATTTGTACTGAGCGAAAAAATGTAAGACCGAACTGCTGCCACGCTTCTTTTCTGATACATGTTCGGAAGTTTTCTTCTGAATCACAGGAAAGCCTGCAAGAACCATCATACTCAGTCCTCTGAACACAAGAAGGAAAACTACCATCCAGACAGCACCATACCGTGCGATCACAATGCCCGCAACCAATGCTGAAACTGCTGATGCGATCGCACCGATTCCACGACCCACACCGTAATTTATTACATAGCCGGCATCTTCATAGGCTACCTGCAGAGCATTCTGCAGGGAAACCATTGCATCTGCACTCCATATTCCTGCCATATAGATAATTCCTGCCACATAAACAGGAATTCCAGAAAACAGCTGCATGCCCAATGCAAGGCAGGATACCACTGACATCACCAGAAGCATCTTTACCAGTACAAATTTCTGTGCTTTATCCGCCACTGATGCCAGAACGGGCTGTGTCACGCACGAAAGCAATCCCGATAGTGCCAGCAAAAAGCCCGCAGCAGCCGGTTCAAGCCCTCTTCCGATCAGATATGCCGTTGCAAAGCTTACCGCTCCAGTAGAAGCTGCCCAGTGTGTAAAATGCATGAGACTGTAACGCAATGTAAGATTCTGCTTCTTTTCCATCCTCTTATCCACCTTTTTCTCCAATGATTGTATTGCGGGCAAAAAGAAAGCCCGATGATACTTCATTGTACCATCAGGCTACTTCTCACGATATCCTGTTCCTGCCAGGGATTCTTTCAATTCTGCAATTCTCAGTTTGCATCCACAAAAATCCACTGCATTTCATCATTGTCTATATCATTCTGGTCGTAAATCGTAATCTTCAGATTGACCCAGTTACCATCCAGTTTCTGATAGGTCATATTGATGGTCTCGCCTTGTTTCAGTCTCTGAAGAATCGACTGATAATCACATAACTCATCAAACTGTTCATGATATTCCGGACGAATCATCTTCCTGCAGTACTCTTTGATCGACACAACAAAGTGCCCGTCATTTTCTTCCAGCATTCGGCGGAAATACTTTGGGATATAAATGTAACGGCAACTGTCATCCCTCGGATTGACCATATAAACACCCTTGTATTTTGGTGCGATCACGTTCAGGAACTGACTGGCGTCCTGTTTCTCAAGCAGAATCCTTTCCAGCTTATGATTCAGTGTACGCATCTGTCTCTCAGCACCATTTTGACGATAAAATGCCTCTTTATCCGCACGCATGGCGTTTTCCGCTTCATTGATCGTATTGATCAGGGTATCCTTGTCTGTACTCTCCCCGATTCCAAGAGAAATCTCATAGTCCTGTTTCTTGATTTTTCTCTTCAAAACAGCCGCCACTTCTCTGACTTCATCAACTCCATGACCAGGACTTAATATTACAAATTCATCGCCGCCAATCCTGTAAGCAAGACTGTTTGGAAATAATTTGCGTATTCCATCTGCGATACAGCACAGCATTTCATCTCCAACCTTATGTCCCAGATGATTATTGATTTCGTGAAGTCCCACCGCATCTATATAGACACAAGTCAGTCGCTGGTATCCAATTACCTTAAAATGATTGATATCACGGTCATATTTTCCACGGTTGAACAATTTTGTAAGTGCATCGTGTTCATAATAAAAAGACGCATCCTCTTCCATCATCTTCACTGTCTCCAGCTCTTCTTCTCCAAAACAGTAAATCTGCTCATCCTCTGGAAAAATCTGTCCGTCTTTGTCTCTCAGTGTGATCTCGATTTCCATGTCATCATCCAGAAACGGGTATTCCAGACTCTTTTTTTCTATCAGATTCATAACCAGTCGCAGCATTTTCTGTGCATTATGACCTTTTTTACATGTGATTTTCATTTCTTTACCTCGTTAAAAATAATGTAAATTTATTTTCCCCAAATCTCTCACATATAGTTCTCTCATATTAAGCTTAACACAAAAATGCATTGTCACAGATTTATTTCTGCTCCTCATCGACCAATTCTGTCCAAAAAGATTCAGTTATACCCAATCTTTTTGTAAACTGCACGTAGCTTTTCATTTATATCCTAGTCTTTCTCCAGAAGTTATTCAACATATCCATGCCAAACGCACCAAGCGGGGCGGTGATGATGATCGCCATGACTGCTGCGGACAGGATCATCTGCGGGATTGTTTTGCCTGTACCATATTTTGTTTCTATCAGTCTTACCATTCGCGGAACCACGACCGCCGGATGCCCTACTTTCTTAAGGTCTTCCAGATTCAGCGACAGTCCGGCTTTGAGAAGAATGATGATAAGTGCCAGTGACATAAGCATAAAAAATTTCCTCCTTTTATTTTCCTTCAGACGCAAAAAAGCTGACAACTTCTGCGACTGAATAATCGTAGAAGTCATCAGCTCTGTATAAGCAGTTTAGGTTTCCCATGGGAGAACTTCATTCCCAATTCGGGTAAATGATACTATTTTCGTAAAAGAAAGTCAAAAATTTTTGTTTTAACACTGTCCTCTTTTTCCATTCTTAAGATCCTCTACAATTTCATTGTAGCGTTTTTTGTTTAAACGATAGAAGAACAGTACAATTGCCGTCACGATCCAGAGAATTCCAGGAATTGTTGAAAATGAGTGTTTCATGATACTGATGACAGCAGAATTCTGTGTCTGATTCGCAACATAACCATATTTACCAAGAAGCATTGCAAGCATCGCAGTTCCGATCGCCATTCCGATCTTATTTCCCAGTGAGACAAATGCATACTGGAATCCATCGTTTCGAAGACCTGTTTTCCACTCTCCATATTCCACACAGTCCGGTATGATCGCATAAATTGCGGTGTTAAATCCGGAGAAGAAGAACTGTGTCACTCCTGCCAGCGCATAGAAAATAACCGCACTTTCTTTTACATTGAAGAAATACATGCTCAACATGGAAATACCGGTAAGCAGTGCAAAAACGGATGCAGTTCTTCCTTTATTGTCAAGTTTGCGGAATACAGGCTGGAAACATGCCGCTCCAATGATCGACGGAATAATGATGCACATGGAATATGTTGTATAATAAGATGCATTTCCCTCCACGTAAGTAAAGTAATACAGGACATCTGCATTTCTTCCATAAAGAGTAAATCCAAAAAGTACCTGTCCGATCAGTGCAAGTATGTATGGTCGGTTCTGCATAACCGCTTTTAACTGAATTTTGATGGAGATTTTTTCTTTTTCCGGTGTTGTCACAGCTTCCTTTGTCTTTGCAAAACAGAAGAAATGACATGCTGCAAAAATACATCCATAAATGATTGCTACAAACAGATAGCCATTTTTTGCGCTGTGGCTTCCGAGTTTACTGATCAACGGAACAGTGATGATATTGATGATTCCAATTGCGATCATTGCCGCTACAGAACGGGATGTGTTGATCTTGGCACGCTCATCAATGTCCTGTGTCATTGCTCCACAGAGAGTTCCATATGGAATATTTACACAGGTGTATCCCAGAACCAACAGACAGTAAGTGACAACCATATATATAATTTTTGCTTTGTCTGACCAGTCCGGATGTGCCCAGAAAGTCAGCATCAGAAGGATTGCTGTAACCGGTGCTGCAACCAGTAGCCACGGACGATATCTGCCCCATCTCGTCTTGGTCTTATCAGTCAGTCCTCCGACGATTGGATCATTGATCGCATCCCAGAATCTTGAAAAAAGCATCAGTGCTGAAACTGCCGTCATGCTGATTCCAAAAACATCCGTATAAAAGATCATCAGAAAATTACTCACAAACATCCAGCTGAAATTGCAACCTACATCTCCAAATCCATACGCGATCTTGCTGATCAGCGGCACTTTTCCATCTTTAAATTCTTTTCCCATGGCTTCTCCTGCTTCCTTCGCTTTATTTTTCCTGTACGTTGATAATGACTTTCATTGTTGTTTCACGGTTGTCATCAATGTAGTGATATGCTTCCAGATAATCCTTGAATGCAAATGTTTTGGAAATCAGAGGTCTCAAATGAACTTTACCTTCATTTACAAGATTAATGCCATCTACATAATCATCATGACGATACATCATGGTACTCTTGATATCCAGCTCATGATCATTTGCTACAGCCAGATCGATCTCTGCCATTCCTGCAAAAACTGCAACCAGTACGATCACGCTGCCCTTTCTTGCATATTTGATTGCCTGTCCCATTGTGATATTGTTTCCTGCACAGTCATAGATCACATCTGCTTTATCCGGTCCAAAAGCTTCTACCATTGCTTCTCCAAAATCTTTGTTCTTTGTATTGACGCAGACATCAATTCCACATTCCTCTGCTTTTTTGAGACGAAGGTCACTGACATCTGTGATCATGACTTTTGCAGCTCCCATTCCTTTAGCAGCCTGTGCTACCAGATTTCCGATCGGACCAGCTCCAAGAACTGCAATATTCATGCCTTTCACATCGCCCATCTGCTTTACTCCGTGAACTGCAACGGCCAGCGGCTCGATCATTGCGCCTTCCTCATAGGACATTTCCTCTGGAAGTGGTGTTACCTTGGATGCATCTACTGCGAAGTATTCGGATGCCGTTCCGGTTGTCTGGAATCCCATAACCTTCAGTTCCTCGCAGAGATTATATTTTCCATGGCGGCATGGATAGCAGTGTCCACAATATACCTGTGGTTCAATGGTGATCTTCTGTCCTTTATGGAATCCTGTTACATTAGCTCCAAGTTCTACGATTTCTCCGGAAACTTCATGTCCCTGTGTAACCGGATATTTCGTAAAAGGATGTTTGCCATGATATACATGGATATCAGATCCACAGATTCCGATATTCATGATCTTTACAAGAACCTGATCATCCTTTACTTCCGGAACCGGAACCTCTCTGAAAATAATTTCTCCTGGTTTTGTCATTACCTGCTGTAACATAATCGTTTCCTCCTTGTTTTGTTATGTATTATCTTTTATTAAATGTTTTATTAAAGTAATTACATTATTATTCAGGAACTCTGTTTTGTCAAGAGTGTTCTTATCACTTCTCTCTATTGCACAATATTAGAAATCAGTTTTTGTGCAGGTTTCATAGATACACTGTGCAACATCCCATAACAAAAAAATCTCTGAGCAGCATCTGCCTTTTGACAGACCTTGTTCAGAGATTTCTGAAAATAAAAGTTCTCAGCTTCTATTCTATATTTTTGATAAAATCCTGTAAAAAATGTTTCGTAGCACCTACTGCGGATGCTTCTCTCTTGTAGGAGCAGTTTCTGAGATACCGGATATCATGGTCGAAGCCATTGTATTCCATCACTTTTTCCCCCAGTGGAAGCATATATTCTGCCAGATATCCACCAACTTCTCCACCAAGAATGATATCCATATCGTATGCCATACGCAGATTTGAGATCAGAACCGCCAGCATATCCAGATATTCACTCCATTTTTCTTCTGCTGCTTCGTCGCCGGATTTTAACTGTTCCATAAACGTTTCCAGAGAATTAGTCTCATCTGTAAGTGCACTTGCTGCACAGTAGGCATCCGCACACCCTTTCTTGCCACAATAGCATTTACGCCCTCCCGGGACCAGAATCATATGTCCGAATTCTCCAGCTTTCTGATTCTCTCCCTGAAACAGCTTTCCGTCAATACAAAATGCTCCCCCCAACGTATTGTTCAGTGACAGATAGATTGCATTTCTATATCTATTTATATCCTCTGCCATCATTGCCGCATTCGCATCGTTTTCGAAATAAACCGGAAGATCAAATGCCTGTTCCAGAAAACTCAGGCTGTAATTTTCCAGCTGCAATGCATGTGATTTTATGAGCAGATGATCTTTCTGACTGATGATTCCCGGAATCGAAATACCAATTCCAAGAATCCGATCCTGATACTCTGTGTCCTTCAGAAATTCTGATGTCAGTACAGAAAGTTCCTGACAGTAGGATGCATCCGGTGAAAACTTCATACGGACACGCCTGAATTTCACAATTTCATATTTCAGGTTTACAAGTACCATTCCCACATGATTCGCTGTGATCACAATCCCCACAGAATATCGATAGGATGGATTGATTCCTATGCTTTTTGCCTTGCGTCCACCAGTAGATTCATATTCTCCGGTTTCTATAATGATTCCTTTTGCGATCAGATCGTTTACATTTGAAAGAACTGTGGGCATGCTCAAGTTCAGATTTTTGGACACTTCTACCTTGGATGTCACCTGATTGTTGATCACATAATTCAAAATTCTGGATCTTGTGATGGTTTTTTTATCTGTTCCAGCCATTTTTGCAGACCTCTTTTATTAATTATTTTATAAAAGAATCATACCTTCTCTTTCAGCATTTGTAAAGCACAAAAATACCACCCAACAATTGTCAGGTGGTAACTTATTGTTTCTGAAACTACTCTTCCCCCAACACTTGTGCCAGCGTTGAAAAAAGGATCTTCACATCGATCGGTTTGGCAATGTGTCCGTCCATACCTGCTTCGAAAGCTCTCTGGCGGTCTTCTTCGAAAGCGTTAGCGGTCATGGCGATGATCGGAATGCGGCTTCTCGGGTCGTCAAGGGCGCGGATTGCTTTAGTTGCCTCGTAGCCGTCCATGTGCGGCATCTGAATATCCATCAGGATCAGATCATAGTAGTCCTCCGGTTTTGCCTTCAGGGTTTCTACGCATTTAACACCGTCTATTACGTGTTCTGTCTCAAGACCGCTTTCTCCGAGAAGTTCCATCGCAATCTCTGCATTCAGCTCATTATCCTCTGCAAGCAAAATCCTTTTTCCACGCAGATCACGTTCAATCTGTTCAGGCCATACCCCTTCCGCCTCTCTGATCTGCTCCTCGGATGCACTCGGAAAGGATAACACAATTGTAGTCTTTGTTCCCTCACCCAGTTTACTCTCCACGTTGATCGTGCCGCCCATAAGATCTACCAGAGCTTTGACGATCGGAAGACCAAGTCCTGTTCCGACCACCCGACTCTCTGTACTGGTACGTTCACGGGTAAACTCCTCAAAAATATGCGGCAGATATTCCTCACTCATTCCAATTCCGTTGTCCTGAATTACAATCTTAAAAAAGGTATGCCCCTCTTTTGAATAATGAAACTCTGAAATATCCACCAGTACACTTCCACCTTCCGGTGTATATTTGATTGAGTTGCTGATGATATTCAAAAGGATTTCTCTGACCTTTGTTTTGTCACAGATCACATACGGATGCTCTGCATTCATCACGCATGTATAAGAAAGATTTTTCTTTTTGACTTCTGGTTCAAACACTGCCTGCAAAGACTCCAGCAGCTCGCTGAAACATCCTACTTCCAGTTTCAGAGTTGCCTCACCACTTTCAATCCGTGCCATTTCCAGAACATAATTGATCAGAGAAAGCAGGAATGAACTGGACGCTTTTATTTTCTGCAGATATTCCAGAACTTTTTCTTTTTCATCAATGTATTTTTCCAGAAGATCTGAAAAACCTATGATTGCATTCATTGGTGTGCGGATATCATGACTCATATTAAACAGGAAACGTGATTTTGCCTCACTGGCACTTCTGGCTTCCTCTGCTGCTTTCTTAAGCTCTTCTTCATGAATCCGTTCTCTGTATCGTCTCATCTGATACTGCAGATACCCTTCTGCAAACAGAAGTGCAATTGCCAGCGAAATCAATATCATAAAAATTTTCTGTGTCTTACTGATCCATCCATTCCCCGGGACAATTTCAAAATACCAGGTGTCATTCGGTACCGCGCACGCAACCTCCAGTGAATTGCTCAGTTTCCGATTGTCGCACTCTGCAATAATTAATTTCTTTCCGGTATCCAGATCTTTCTTCCAGATCTGATAATGATAGCCGACATTTTCAAGTTTACTCAACTCTGTCTCTTCAATAAAGTTGTTCCAGTCAAGGACCAGGATAGAAAATCCCCAGAATTGTTTTTGTCCGGATTCATCTTTTGTATAGATTGGGTCAAAAAGAAGTGCCCCGACACCTCCCTGAACCAGATTGAAAGGCCCTGCAATCGTGTACTCTCCACTGTCTTTTGCAAGATTTGCTGCAGCTTTTCGTTCAGAATCCTGCAGCATATCCAGGCCAATCGCTTCCTCATTTCCTGCAAGTGGATATACCTGTGAAACACTTCCATCTTTTGCAAGTTCATGAGCTGAGATCACATGATTCTCATCCTGCATCAGACGGGAGATTTCCGAAAATTCCTCATCTGAAATCTCATACTGTTCCTCTATGATCTTTTTCATAAATTCTGACTCGGAAAGATATTTGGTCAGCTGAGCCTCTATCTTTCCAACAGTCGTTTCTGCTGTATAAGTTGCCTTAAGTTTTTCTCTTTTTTCCTGATTCTGATTGACCATGTACATGCAGGTCAGTGTAATAAAAAAAGCAAGGCAGAAAACAAACACTACCTTTATTCTCAGATTCTTTACATCGTTCTTTGTTTGCATATCTTTCTTCTCATCATTTTCGTAAATTTCTGAATAAGTCAAAACATTCTCACGCAGATTGATATATTTTTCATTATAATAGAATCCCTCATATAAATCTACTCATTTCTGCCAAACAAAAAAAACTAAGCTTAAAATGTAAAAGAACTGGCTCATACAACAAATCTGCAGAGCCAGTTCTATCTTGTTTATTATTTAATCTGTTACTCCGAATATTATTTAACCTTCGAACGGAACAACATCTTTAACTGCATCCTCAAGTGAAATTTCAACATCTCCGTTATCAATGTCGATCAGATGGTAACGGTCATTTCCCATTCCCATTTCTTTCATATAAGACAGCTGTCGGAGACCATGACGTGTTGTGATTCTCTCTACCAGAGCCTTACGATCCTCTTCACCAAGTGCAAACACAAGGTCTACAGATGCCTGGTCGATTGCCAGAATGTCTGCGGATGCAAGGATACCGATATTTGGTGTAACAACCGGTTCTGCTCCCACCCCTTCGCAGTCACAGGAAACAGACATATTTCTCAGGCAGTTGATGTATGCGATCTGTTTGCCGAAATGATCTACGGTTGCCTTGGAAGATTCTGTGATACGCTCCATCAGTTCTTCCTCTGCGATGCTCCACATATTTGAAGAGCCTTCTACAGTATGGATCATTCCTTTACCGATACGTCCGTCTGCACAGCCAATACCGATATTTTTATTGGAGCCGCCGAAGCCGCCCATGGTATGTCCTTTGAAATGTGTCAGAACCAGCATGGAATCATAATCTGTGATATGGCTTCCCATAGTCATATGGTCAAACCATTTTCCGTCTTTGACCGGAAGATCAACCGTTCCTTCTTCGTCCATGATATCTACCGGACAGAATGTCCAGCCATTGACTTTGAGTGTTTCTCTGTGCTGCTCTGTTGTATAGCGGTCACCTTCGTAATAAGTATTTGTCTCTACGATTGTTGCATCCGGCATATCTTTTTCAATCAGGTTCTGTACCCATGGACGCGGAATGATATTCGGTCCATGCTTTTCTCCTGTATGAAGCTTGATTGCGGTCTTTCCTTTCAGATTTTCCTGGATCTTATCATATATCTTCTGTAAACCTGCCGCAGAAAGATCTCTTGTAAAATATACGGTAGAAGTTTCTCCTGTACGCTCGCTGAATGGAATATACTTATCTCCATCTGTTCCCGGTACTTTTTTTGCGCTGCATGTCTCGCACATGGTTTTGCCCTCCTTAATATATCTTAAAAAATTACATACGATTTATTTTTAATTATAAGCCCTGAAGTAAGGTTCAGGTCAAGAGTTTTTCAAGGAGTTTTTTCTCATCGATCGGCTTGGCAATATGACCATTCATTCCGGCCGCCAGGCATTTTCTTACACTTTCAGAGGAAACCTGAGCCGTCATGGCATAAATCGGAATTGTCGCGGCATCTTCCCGTGCCAGTGCACGAATGCGGCGTGCCGCTTCGCGTCCACCCATCACCGGCATCATCAGATCCATAAGAATCACATCATAGCTTCCCGGTGCGGAATCTTCAAATTTCTCCACAGCTTCTTTTCCATTCCAGGCCTTGTCTACGGATGCGCCGAGATCTGTCAGATAAAATTCTGCAATCTCCATATTGATCTCGTTATCTTCGACCAGAAGGATTTTCTTATCTGAAAGCGTCTTTTTTTCAAATTCTGCTGATTCTGTTGTTTCAGTATGAACTGTCTCATCCACTCTGAATGGAAGCCTGAAAGTAAATGTTGTTCCTTCGTCCAGCTCACTCTCGACCTGAATGGAACCACCAATCTTCTCAACCAGTGCCCTGACAATAGACATCCCGAGCCCGGTTCCCCTGTATGATGTTCTCGCGTCATTTTTTTCCTGTGTGAATGGTTTAAACAGCTGCTCCTTTATGAATTCTTCGCTCATTCCGATTCCGGTATCTGCGATTTTGAATTCATACCATACAACCGAATCCACACTGGAAAGTTCTTCTGCATAAGTGTCAATGCAGCCATTTGGCTTATTGTATTTAATCGCATTACTCAGAAGATTGAGCATAATTCGGCGTAACTGCAATGAGCTTCCGATCAGTGCAGAATGTCGGATATTTTTGCGGTGTTTGCGATGTGTAATGCCTGTTTCCACCAGTTGTGCCTCCACCAGTGCAGCTACTTCCGCCATAAGCTCATTTATATCAAATGGACTTTCACTGATTTCAAACATTCCTGCTTCCAGCTTACTCATATCCAGTACATCGCTGACAAGTTCCAGCAGATGTCTTGTCGAAAGCTGGATCTTCTCCAGGCTGTCATCAACTCTTGCCTGATTCTCTCTGTTTCGACGAATGATCTCTACCATTCCCATAATACCATTGATCGGGGTTCGGATATCATGACTCATTCGATTCATAAATTCTGTTTTGGCTTTGTTTTCAGAGTCTGCCTCCTGAAAAGCAATCTGCAGACGTTCTTTCTCCTGCTGCTCTTTCTCATGGAAATCTGATGTGTTTTTGAACAGGATGATTCCATGGACTACAGAACTTTCTTTATCCGTATTTGCATCATATACCGTGTCTCTGGACATCAGAACTGTCTTTTGCAGCCATATCAGCCGGTCTTTCAGCCCCTTCTCACAGTATTCCACGGTAATCTGCCGGGAACCGGTCACAAATCGTTTCAGCAGTTTGAAAGAAGAATCTACGATCCTGTAATTCTCAAGGGTGTCTTCTGTCACATACTGATTCCGTTCACGGCAGTAATCCGTATAAGAACATGGTGCCTGTGTATCATTGTCAAATTCAACAGCTGATTCATGGTAGTATACACTTTCCAGCCTATCATTCGTCAGATCAACCGTATATACCGCATCTGCCGTCTGGAGGAGAGCTTCCGCATAGTTCCCATTCTCAACGATCGACTGCTTCAACTGCTCATAATACCGGTTCAGACGCGCTTTCTCATCTGCCGTATTTTCATTTTTGTTCTGGAATGGTTCAAAACCAAGAATGAAATGATGAAGTCTTCCATCTTCTGTATTATTCGTAAAAAGTGCCGTCATCCTGCCGCGGTGAAGCCGGTTATCTTTTTCGTACTGGTATGGAAGTTCTGTTTTCTGCCCTTTTTCCTTAAGATGCTCTGCGAGATAAGAAATCTGCAGTTCATTTCTCATATTCTTCCGGTTAGCATCCATTCCCAGTTCCTGAATGATCTGCTCTACCGCCCCGGAATAGCTTCCATCTTCTGCAAGGAAAAATTGTGAACCTGCACGCAGGACATAATACTGATCCAGCAATGCATCACAGTAGATACAGTCTGAAAAATGAAATCCCTGTTCCGTAATCTCTTCCAGAAGCCGAATATTCATCTTCTGTTTTTCCGCTGCTTCTTCTATCTTTGCACGGTTCTTGTCAATATACATATTCTTATCAGCAAAACGGAACAGCTCTCTCATGGTACTGCCTTCAAAATCACCGGACAATGCATACCCTGCCGCATAACTGATCGGCATTTCCGGATTTTTGCGTGAGTATTCTGCCGCATGATTACGAATACTCTGCAAAACTTCCCTCACTCCCGCGTGATCCAGTCCTTTCAGAACTGCAATAAATTCATCGCCGCCATCACGCCCTGCAAAAAACTCCTCCGGGACAGCCTCACGAAGCTGTATTGCAAAAGAGCGAATGTATTCATCACCTTTGTCATGGCCAAGATTATTGTTGATCGTTCGCAGATTGTTCAGGTCAAATACGCACATCGCAACCAGTTCATCTGCCGGGATCGGATCCGGATCATTAAGGATCTCCTCACATTTATTCTTGTTCGGAAGCCCGGTCGCCTCATCGAGGTAGACTTTTTTCTGCAGGATCCTGTTCTGTGCGGCAAAGCGGACTGCCTTGACAAGTTCCGTTCCGATGATCAGTATCAGACCCAGAATATCAGCCAGAACAACCTTTTCGAGATGATCCAGCGCGGTGGCTTTTTTCTGAGAATACACTTCTGCATAGCTAACTGCTTCGTCACATATCTGGAAAAAATGCTCGCTCTTCGAAATAATATCGGTGTTTTCGTAGCCATTTTCTCTGACAAGGAGAAGTTCTCTTCTGAGTTCTTCCTCAAAATACTGTGCAAGTTCATCCATCTTGCTCTGGAAATCCTTGTCCGCAAGGCGCACAAAGTTCAGCTCGTCACTTCCATAACGCAGCCCCTGTATATAAGACGAGATCGTCTCATACATCTTATCCTGCGGCTCCCCGGAAATCTCCAGCTTGACCATACGCTGCGTACCGCCGCGCACCAGTCCTGCATAATTAATGACACGAGCCGTTCCCTGGATCCTGCCTACCATGACCATGATCACAAAGAACAACGCGATCAGTATTGTTGTGAAGAGCATCATCGCCCCTCTTAAAAAGTAGGTTTCTTTCTTCTCTGTATTCTTCATCCCATATCCATCCTGCCGATTGTCTGAAGTATTCACAACATTCTATATTCTGTCTGCTGCTCGAAATTTTTCTTCATAGATATTCCCATTGTATCCGATTCCTTCTTCTTTGGCAACATAATATACCAAGCTCAGAACAGATATGACAAATCCCTGAAATCATTTTCTACGCAACCGGATCTTTTTCATCTGTGTATTTTACACAATTTTTATACTATTTCAATTGTTTTTCATTGCTTTTTGCACAACCACATTTTATAATAAAAATTATCAATTACCACATACTTTTATATGGAGGGAACACTATGAACGAAGAACTTTTTAACGAAGCGGGGAAATCAAACGTCCTGACAAAGAAACTGATCGACCAGCTACAGGAAAGCATGACCTACAGCAGCATCTCCTTTATCAACTGGACGATCGAAGTGCTGACTCTGATCAAGAACCGTCTGGAACGTGGTGACAGAATCACAGATGAAGTATCCGGAGAAGTTTATACCACAAAGACCTTCCAGAAATTTGTAAAAGAGAATTTCTCTTCTTATATTACCAGCCAGGTCTTTAAGGAAACCATAAAACCGGAAAAAATCTATTTCTCACTGAAATCCTGTGAGGGTGGTTACAGCCTGATCGCTGCAGATTCTGACAGTGAGAAAACCTATGCGTGGATCTCCAGTTTAAGTAAACGCTTCTCTCTCGTTGAGATGATCGCAACCGGTATCGTTTATGTCAAAGACACACGAACCGATACATACCAGCCATTCATTTCCGAAAATGGCAAATACTGCCGTTATGACAAAGAAAAAGGAATCCTCGTAGAAATCTGAGTTCTGCAAAAATTCCTGTTATAAGTCAATATAACACAAATCTCAGTCGAAAGGTATGCTCCGGCTGAGATTTGTGTTTTTCTTTCTCGTCACAGAAATTCTGTTCCTGTGAATTTTTTTATCTTCCTGTAATTCTTCCAATACCATAAGAAATCAGAAATACCGCAATATCCACTGCCACGATCGTGGATCCTACCGGGGTTCCGGCCAGAATGGAAATCAGGATTCCGGCTGTCGCACTGAGGACAGACATCACCGCCGCACTGATCGTCACAGAGCGGAAAGATTTGAACAATCTCATCGCTGACAATGCCGGAAAAATCACAAGTGCTGAAATCAGCAGGGATCCTACCAGATTCATCGCAAGTACAATGATCACTGCAATCACAACTGCAATCAGCAGATTATAGGCATTTGCCCTTGTGCCTGTCGCCCTGGCAAAGTTCTCATCAAACGTCACCGCAAAAATCTTATTATAAAAAAGAATAAAAATCGCAACAACTACTATAGAAAGAATCGCACACAACCATACCTCACCTTTTGTCAGAGTCAGAATGGAAGTAGAGCCAAACAGCGTACTGCACACATCTCCGGAAATATTCGGACTGGTAGAAAAAAGATTCATCAGCAAATACCCGATCGCCAGTGCACCGACAGAGATCATCGCGATCGCCGCATCTCCCTTGATTCTTGTATTCTGCCCTGCACGAAGGAGTAAAATCGCACAGATCACGGTCACCGGCAGGATGAACAGCATATTATTGGTAATATTCAGCACAGACGCAATCGCCATAGCACCAAATGCCACGTGAGAAAGTCCGTCTCCAATAAAGGAAAATCTTTTCAAAACCAGTGTAACACCCAGAAGGGAAGAACACAGAGCGATCAGCACACCAACGATCAGTGCATATCGCACGAACGGATACTGAAAATACATATGAAGTGTCTCAAACATCTTACTCTTCCTCCTCTTCCCGACCGGTAAACGCCTTGCCCAGACTACTCTCCAGATATTGTTTCTTGGTACCGAAGAAACAATGCTCTCCGATATGCAGGATATGCGTCGCATATTTTACTGCTGCTGCAATATCATGCGAGATCATAATGATCGTAATTCCATCTTTTTTATTCAAGTCCCTGATAAGCTGATACATCTCTGCGGTCACTCGCGGATCCAGACCGGAAACCGGCTCATCGAGAAGAAGGATCTTCTGTGCTGCACACAGTGCCCTTGCAAGGAGCACGCGCTGCTGCTGCCCACCGGAAAGTTCTCTGTAACAATAATCTGCGAGATCCTGAATCATCATTTTTTCCATGGCTTTCTGCGCAACTATTTTTTCTTCTTTATTATAGAAAGGCCTCCATCCACAGCGGCTCTGGCATCCGGACAGTACGATTTCACGCACCGATGCCGGAAAATCTCTCTGCACCAGTGTCTGCTGCGGAAGATATCCGATTTCATTTTTCTTAAGTCCGTCTCCCAGTTCGATCGTGCCGCTGATCGGCGGCTGCAGGTGAAGAAGTGTTTTCATTAAAGTAGATTTACCGGAACCATTTTCACCCACGATACAGAGATAATCTCCTGCATCAATGGAGAAATTCAGGTCTTCCTGAATCGCCCGGTTATCATATCCCAAAGTAAGGTTTTTGCATGTAAGCTGTGCCATCGTTTTCCCTCCTGTCATGGACAGTTTGTCGTATCAGGCAGATGACTTTTGGTCTCCACCTGCAATTATTCAGTTCAGTGCTTCTTTCAGAACATCCAGATTATCTTTCATCACCGAAAGATATGTCACTCCGTCTTTGATCTCATCGGATGTGATTGACTGCATAGAGTTCAGTTCCAGTATCTTCTGATCTTTTGTCTTGGTATTTTCGATCACGGTCTGCGCGATCCGGTCATCTGATTTTTCAATCGTCAGCACTGTTTTAAGTCCCAGTTCGTCCAGCTTGCCTGCAAGAAATGTCACCGTTTTGAAGCTTGCCTCAGATTCTGCGGAACAACCGGAAAATGCCGCATAATAGTTCAGTCCATAATCATCTACCAGATAGCGGAAGGCAAAGCGGTCTGCAAAGAGAAGTGTATTCTGTTTCGCGCTGTCCACTGTATTCTGGTATTCTGCATCCAGCTTCGAAAGTTCTGTCTGATAAGCTGCTGCATTGGATGCATAGACCTCTTTATTCTCCGGGTCCATTTCCTCCAGGGTCTCTGCGATCGAATCACAGATCACAGAGGCATTTCGCATGGATGTCCAGACATGTTCATCATATTCTTTCTCGTCTTCATCCTCATGGTCATGTCCGTTTCCCTGCATACCCTCGACAGTTTCTTCTTCCTTGATCGTATCGCCGAGAACTTCCATCAGATTGATCGTCTTCATATCCTTATTCTGTGCGGATTCCAGAGCATCCTCGATCCACTGATCGGACTCACCTCCCACATAGATCAAAAGGTCACAGCTTGATACTTTCATAATATCTTTCACCGCCGGCTGGAAACTGTGAAGATCCGTTCCATTGTCAAGAAGCATGGTCAGGTCGACATCTGTCTCCCGTTCACCAAGTACTGCTCTCGTCCAGTCATATTCCGGAAAAATGGTTGTTACAATCTTTAATTTTTTGTCTGACTTATCGTTTGTCCCGGCTTCTGCTGTATGCATTCCCGAAAAAGGAACTGCAATACTCATCACACCCAGGAAAATCGCAAGTGCACCTGTGATCCATTTTTTCATTTTTCTACTCACTCTTTCTGATAACTCAAAATATTCCTGCCAATCTGACTGCAAACCATTCCCTCACATATCCTGCCTGTCTGCTTCATTTCCTTTATATCTAACTCATTTTGCCCTGATATGTACGGTTTCCGGCTCCTTTTCTCCATCTTCTACGCCTCTGCATTCCTCGCAGATTCCGTAAAAAACAGTTCTGCACGGATCCATCTGAAATCCGTGACTCTCCATCAGATGCTGTTCCAGTTTAACCACATCTTCGCAGTGAAGATGGATCAGTTTTCCACATTTTTCACATTTGCAGTGGAAACAGGACATTTTGTGACAATGTTCCTCTGCTCCAAGATATTCAAAACAGGCACTGCTCGTCCCGTCCACGTTGTACTTCGCAACCAGCCCCTGTTCCACCATCTTCTCAAGATTGCGATAAACCGTAGTGGTTCCGATATTGATTCCTTTTTCTTTAAAATAAGAACAGACATCAGCAGCGGTCACATGTGTTCCTTCTACTGTTTTCAGATAAGATACGATCTGTGCCATCTGCTTAGTCTGATAAGGTGCTTTCGTTCCCATAGTTCCTTCCCCTTTTTATGCAATATAATACCTGCGGATTGTTCCATGCTATGCACGCTCACAATCCTACCTGGTATAAATTGAAAACCGTTATCATATTATAGCACATTCTGATGAAGTGTCAATATGAAAACGGTTTTCATTTTACTAAAAAAAGTCCGCCTGTCACAGAAGATGTTATCCACATCTCTGTAACAGACGGGTCTCTGTTATCCACTTTATGAATTATTCTTCCACTTTCATCTCTCTTACGATCTTACGAAGTTTCAGAACCATGGATGGTGCTACAGAAAGTTCATCCAGTCCCATACGTACAAACTGCTCAGTCAGGGTAGCATCTGCGCCAAGTTCTCCACAGATACCTGCCCATTTACCACATTTATGTGCGTTATCTACAACCATCTGAATCATACGAAGGATTGCTTCGTGATGCGGATTGTAAAACTCATCCAGTTTCTCATTCTGACGGTCGATCGCCAGAGTATACTGGGTCAGATCGTTGGTTCCGATACTGAAGAAATCAACCATCTCAGCAAGTCTGTCACTGATCATGGCTGCTGCCGGAGTCTCGATCATGATTCCCTGCTCCGGAATCTTGTACTGGATTTCCTGTGCTTTCAGTTCTTCCTCTACTTCTGCCACGATCTCGTAAATCTTCTTTACTTCTTCAGTAGAAGTGATCATCGGATACATAATGGAAAGATTTCCATAAACAGCTGCACGGAGAAGTGCACGAAGCTGTGTCTTAAAGATTTCCGGCTGTTTCAGGCAGATACGGATCGCACGATATCCCATTGCCGGGTTGTCTTCATTGCCCAGGTTGAAGTAATCCACCTGTTTGTCAGCTCCGATATCCAGTGTACGGATGATAACTTTTTTACCTGCCATCATCTGAACAGCCTGTTTATATGCCTGGAACTGTTCTTCCTCTGTCGGGAAATCGTTTCTTCCGAGGTACAGGAATTCACTTCTGAAAAGTCCGATTCCACCGGCATCGTTCTCCATTACGTAGCCAATATCGCCAACACTTCCGATGTTTGCATAAATATTGATCTTACGTCCGTCCAGAGTAACGTTTTCCTTGCCTTTCAGTTCCTGAAGAAGTTTCAGTTTCTCTGCTTCTTCCTGCATCTTGGCTTCTGTCTGTGCTTTTGTCTCTTCGTCCGGATCAAAGGTAACAGTTCCCTGGAAACCATCTACAACAGCAGTCATGCCGCTCTGCAGCGCTTCCAGATCCATTTTTACTCCGATCAGTGCCGGAATATTCATCATACGTGCAAGAATCGCTGTATGAGAATTCGTAGATCCATGAACAGTTACAAACGCAAGGATCTTGTCCTTATCCATCTGTACGGTTTCACTTGGGCTTAAGTCATCTGCCACGATCACAGACGGCTCGATGGAGCTTAAGTCTACATCGCCCTGTCCGCTTAAGTTACGTACAAGACGCTCGGAAATATCTTTGATATCTGCGGAACGTGCTTTCATGTAATCATCATCCATGGAAGCAAACATTTCTGCAAAGTTATCGCCGGTAACTGCTACTGCATATTCGGCATTGACCTGTTCGGTGCGGATCATATTCTGGATTGCTTCCAGATAATCCTCATCCTCCAGCATCATCTGATGTACTTCGAAGATTGCTGCACTGGCTTCTCCAACTTCTTTGACCGCTTTGTCATACAGTTTCTGAAGCTGCTCCTGAGAAGCTTTTAATGCTTCATCCACACGTTTTACTTCTGCTTCTGCATCTTCGATCCTGGTACGTTTTACCTGATAATCATTTTTCTTGAGAACCACGATCGGCCCCATCGCAATTCCTTTATATACAGATTTTCCCTGAAAACACTGCATCCTTACTTCCTCCTGCATTACTGTTATGTTACACCCATCCAAGCCTTAGCTCAAACTGATTACAGATTTGCCTCGAAGAATTCTTTCAGACCTGCGATTGCAGCATCTTCATCTGCACCTTCTGCTGTTACAGTAACTGTCTCACCCTGTTTTACGCCAAGGGACATCAGCATCATAAGCTGTGTCAGTTTTTTTGTTTTGCCATCTTTTGTAATTGTGCACTCGGACTCATACTTCTTTGCTTCTTTTACAAGAAGTCCTGCCGGTCTTGCGTGGATTCCCAGTTCGTCTTTAATTGTGTACTCAAATGTTTTCATAATGTTGTTCTCCTTTTATATTATATTTTTTATTTGCAACTCACCTTCGGTGATGCATTTTGCCCTATCTTTCTTACTCATTAGAATCTGTATCCAACATTCTTTCGAGATGCATTGCGAGATATCCGATCTCAATATCCGGGATTGGAAGTTTCAGGCTTTTCTCCATCTGACGACAGATGCGCTCTGCCGCCATAAATGGTCCCGGAAACTTCACGGACATATATTCATTCAGATTCATTTTTAATTTCTCGCCATGAATGGCACGTGCCACCATGTAGCGCACATGATTCATCAGTCGATTGTATCCCAATGACATGACATCGATGGAATTGCCCGTTTCTTTCTCAACAAGAGAAATACATTCCCGGACTGTTCTGGCAATTTCCATTGCCTGCGAAACATTCTCATCTACGATGGCCGCATGCACATGCAGGGCGATATAGCCAATCTCATGCTCATCAATCTCAATCTGAAGCTTTTCTCTCAGAAGACCCTGAATGCAGCTGGCTACTTTATATTCTTTGTAAAACATGACACGAATGTCATCTGTCAGCGGATTGCTGATCTGCTCGCCCTTCCGGACACGGCGGACGGCAAAATCCAGGTGATCCGCCATGGTAAAAAGAATAGAACGATCAACCTTTCCGAATTCCTGCTCTGCCTGATTCAAAACTTCATTCGCAAGTTCCAGGCAAAGAGGTGAGACCGTTTTGAGGATATCTCTTGCATCTCCCCGCTCCGTCATCTCTTTCAGCGAATAGACTGTTGCCTCCGAAGGAACCGGAACTGTCTGTCCGACCTTTTTGCCAAAAGCAACTCCTTTTCCCATGACCAGACATTCCTGGTGGTTTTTATCCTGAATTCCCATAAAGGAATTGTGATTTAAAATCTTTGCTATCCTGTACAACATCCGCTTCTCTTCCCCATCCGGGTTCGGTTCTTACTGAAGAACCTCGATTTCGAAAAGCGGCTCTCCGGCTTTGACCTGACCCTCATTTAACAGATGGATTCTCTGGTTATCCTCCAGCTCTGTACAAAGAACCGGAGATACAATAGAAGGTGCATTCTTGCTCAGATAGTCCAGATCCAGTTTCAGCATCGGATCGCCCTTCTTCACTTCCTGACCACTTTCTACCAGCGCCTCAAATCCTTCACCATTTAATTTTACAGTATCAATTCCCACATGAATCAGCAGGCTGATTCCGGATTCTGTTACAAATCCAATTGCATGTTTGGTATCAAAGACAAAGGCAACTTCTCCATCTTCAGGAGCGCGTACATATGGATCTTCCGGTGTAACTACCGCACCGTCACCCATCATCTTCTGGGCAAACGCTTCATCTGGTGCTGTTGCAAGATCTGCAGCTGTACCAGTGATCGGGCTTGAGATTACGATACGATCAATGACTTTCGCTTCGGATTCTTCTTTCTTCTCGCTTACTTCCTGTGTTTCGACGGTTTCTGCCGATGTTTCCAAAGTATCCGGTGCTGTTTCCAGATAATCCTCAAGGTTTGATTTGATAACGGTGACATTCGGTCCGTAAATAACCTGTACACCCTGTCCTTTATGGATGACACCAGATGCACCTGTCGCCTTTAATATACCATCATTTACCAGATCTGCATCCTGAACAGAGCAACGAAGACGTGTTGCACAGCAGTCTACAGAAGTGATATTTTTCTTACCACCAAGGCCTCGTGTGATCGCCTCGCTGACAGGATCAGAAGATGCAGACGTATCTGTTCCATTCTGAGCAGCTTCCTTACGGGCATTTACATCGGCCTTTGTATAAAGTTTTGTTTCGACATCATCATCTTCACGACCAGGTGTCTTGAAATTGAACTTTTTGATCATGAATTTGAAGATAAAATAATATAAAAAGAAATAAATAATACCAACCGGAATAACTCTTACCCAGCTTGTCTTGGCATTTCCCTGAAGAATACCAAACAGGAAGAAGTCAAGAAGTCCACCGGAGAAAGTCAGTCCTACGGCAATATTCAACATATGTGCGATCATGTATGCAGTTCCCGCCAGAACAACCTGAACAGCGAACAGTGCCGGAGCTACGAACAGGAAAGAGAATTCCAGTGGCTCGGTGATTCCGGTTGCCATACATGCAAGTGCTGCAGACAGAAGAAGTCCGCCTGCCTGTTTTTTCTTCTCAGGTTTTGCACACTGATACATAGCCAGTGCTGCTCCCGGAAGACCGAAGATCATGAAAATGAACTCTCCGGAGAAGTATCTTGTCGCATCAGCACTGAAATGTGCAATATTTGCAGAATCAGCAAGCTGTGCAAAGAAAATATTCTGACCACCCTGTACCATCTGTCCTGCCACTTCCATGGTGCCTCCGACAGCAGTCTGCCAGAATGGCATATAGAATACATGATGAAGACCAAATGGAATCAGTGCTCGTTTGATAAGTCCGAAAATAAGTGTTCCAACATAGCCGGATCCTGTTACGAGACCGCCCAGAGCATAGATTCCGTTCTGAACTACCGGCCATACAAAATACAGAAGAATTCCCACAAACATATAAACGATCGTGGAAATGATCGGAACGAAACGGGTACCTCCAAAGAATGACAGTGCATTCGGAAGCTGGATCTTGTAGAATCTGTTATGCAGGGCTGCTACTCCAAGACCTACGATGATACCGCCAAATACACCCATCTGCAGTGACTGAATACCACAGACAGAAGTAATCGTTCCTTCAAGAACAGTTTCTGCAATCTCACCATTGTCAAGAATCTGTCCTGTAACTGTCAGCATCGCATTGATTGCTGTATTCATTACGAAATATGCGATAACTGCGGATAAAGCTGCAACTTCTTTTTCTTTTAATGCCATACCGATTGCAACACCAACTGCAAAGATCAACGGCAGGTTGTTAAATACTGCACTTCCTACGCTGTTCATGATCACCAGCAGAGAATGGAGCATTGTTCCATCGCCAAGGATCTTTGTCAGACCATAAGTCTCGATCGTTGTTGCGTTCGTAAAGGAACTTCCGATACCAAGAAGAAGTCCGGCTACCGGAAGGATCGCGATCGGAAGCATGAAGCTTCGACCAACTCGCTGTAAAACACTAAAAATCTTGTCTTTCATCTTGAGACTCTCCTTCTATATATTTGATAGAAGTGAGTATGCATAAAAGGCGTTTTCAACCGGTTTTTATTACTGTTTACAGCAACTTTTGTACAAAAAAAGGCACTAATATACATAAACACTCCTCGTTATGTATAGTTAATGCCTCCTAAAATCGAGTTACACACTACAACCAAACAAAATATAACATGGTCATCGAGTTTTTGTCAACCCGCTCTTTTTGTAATTTTATAGTTTTTATGGTGTTTTTTTATACCTTTTATGCATCAATATATCCTGACAGGAATCATTACTCTCCTGCATGCAAATGCAACTTTGTGATCTGCCGGAAATTTAGTCCTCAAGAAATGCAAATGGTTCTTCATCTTTCAGGAAATGCATCAGCATATAAGCACACATGATTGCCACGCGTTCTTCTTTGAGGATTCGTTTTACTTCTTCTCTGTCTGCCAGAACGATCTCAATCTCTTCGGTATCTTCCTGAGCAGCCTTACTGATTTCCCCACTTGCATAACCATATACCGTTGCACAGGACTCATCTGTCATGCCGACTGTGGTAAAAAAAGGTTTCTCATAAGCAGGATCTACTTTCAGAGGCTCCAGTCTGAGTCCAGTTTCTTCAAACATTTCTCTGACTGCACCTTCATGAAAATCTTCTCCCGGCTCAACGAGTCCTGCCGGAAATTCATAAATATAGTCACCCAACGTATAGCGATACTGACGGACAAGAACTACTTTGTCCTTTTTTTCTCCATAAATGCTGTAGATGATCACACCATCCGGATCATTACGGCCTGTCTTAAGCTTCAGTGACGGAATATCCTTAGCTCTGGACGCCACATAATAGGACACTGGTGTATTGTGTACGCTGGTCGCATCCACATGATACAGATTGACAAAACGATTGTCGGTCATTTTTTCTACATTATGAATCTTTCCCATAGGTTTCCTCTTTTCTGCATGGGTTATACCATGCATTTTATTGATCAGTCTGTAACTGTATGCAGATAAAACCTACAGGCAGCCACTATCAGTCTCCTTTAAGGATAACACGGATTCTCTTATAAATAAAGAATACGATCACAGAAGTGAGGGTGTATTTAAATAAGTTAAACGGAACAATGATCAGTACTACAAATCCGAGAAGGTTGTGTACGGATGAGTTAACTGCAGCGCCCATTTCAATAAATGCTTCAATCGGCATTCCAAATGCTTTGCCATATGCCGGAAGCAGTACAAATGCATTCATAAAGCAGGCTGCAACTGTTGTGAGAATGGTTCCTGCTGCCATTCCGAGTACGGCGTGTTTGCGGCTCTTGGTATGATGCAGTCTGTAGATCAGGCCTGCCGGTACTACAAATGCACATCCGAAGATGAAGTTTGCAAGATCACCGACTCCTGCGGTTACGGTTCCCATTGTTACAAGGTGTACGAGCACCTTTACAACTTCAATCAGAATACCTGCTACTGGCCCCATGGCAAATGTTCCTACCAGCACCGGAATCTCTGAGAAATCCAGCTGGTAAAAGGATGGTGCCAGGAACGGAATCGGAAACTCGATATTCATTAATACTCCAGCCAGTGCACCGAGCATTGCGATCTGTGTGATCGTCCTGGTGCGGCTTCTCTCCATTACGTTTCCATTTCTTAAAACCTGTTCACTCATACTTGTCTCTCCTTTGAATTGTTCTTTTTTTAAAAGAAAATTCTACGTTATGCAGTGGAAAGCGTTTCTATTGTAAAAGCGGTTTTACTGCATAAAAAATCCCCGGGATAATCTTCCCGGGGTACTGAGCACGTATGAATTATTCGTGTTCTTCTCTCATCCAGACTTTACTGTCGGTTCCGGAATTCTGACTATCTGTAAATCAGTCACCGGATCAGCCGCATTACGCGGGTCGCGGACTATACCGCCGGTAGGGAATTCCGATTGCTTGTAGGTCGGTCACCCTGCCCCGAAGAATTTTCTTTTATATGTCTGTATTATATAACTAACTTTCTGAGAATGCAATATAAAATTAAAGATTTGTTGGTATATGACGGAAGGGGGAACTGTTTATTAAACATATCGGATACTGAAACGGCTTCATCGTCCAGAAATACTAAGGTTACATCCTGTCTGCTAAAAACATGAAGAAAAAGCACATAACTCACCTACCGGCTCAAACAATGTGCTTTTTCTCCATAACGCATCCAGTATATACCCAAGTATTTCTAATGACTCTTGCAGATGTTTCTATATCCGATATGTTTATATCCAGTTTCTCCCCTTCCTGTGTATTTCCAATATCTTCTATTTTATATTGCCATGGGTCCCCCACCTGGCTCGCGCTCCGCGCTGCACGTCATCACGAAAGCCTCGCAGGCATTTTCTGTCCTCTGCACATGAATACCATTCTTCCTGGATATACCCGATGGCAGTGTTTCATACGATATATTTATATCCGACTTTCCCCTTCCTGCATATTACCGTGGGGTGGACCCGCCACGGACGCGCTTCGCGCTGGCCCTGCTCCGCCGCTCCCGGCGGCTATCACCTTACCCCAAATAAAGTACGGTGAAATAGGAATATAAATAGAAAAACTCCAACAAGGAAGACTGCCTGTGATTATCCTCTGTATCCGTCTCGCCTGAAGAACTTCGTTCAGATACCGGATTATACAGGACTTTGCGTTGATACAGAAAATGCTGCTGTCTGAGCGTAGCGAGTTCAGCTCTTTTCTGTATCGTTTTTAGCAAAATTCTGGATATCCTGGTATCTTAGAAGTTCTGAATTGAGACGAGTACAGCGGATAACTCACAGCAAGTCCCCTCCCCGGAGTTTCATATATTCCCTCTCACCGGGAATCCTTTATTCTCTTTATTATCTCTCTTCTCTAAAATACGGCAATCCCAACGCGGCCGGCGGCTGATGTTCTTTCTTCTTTCGGAAGCTTGTGAACACAAGCACGATGATCGTTACAACATACGGCAGTGCCTTGAATACTTCCTGCATACTTCTTCCGAGTCCCGGAATATACAGGTACAGGATGTACAGTGCGCCAAAAAGGAATGCTCCCCAGATCGCATTGAGCGGTTTCCACAGTGCAAAGATAACCAGTGCGACTGCAAGCCATCCACGGTCACCAAAGCCGTTGTCTGTCCAGGTTCCGCCTGAGTATTCCATTACAAAATACAGACCGCCAAGTCCTGCAAGACCTGCACCGATACAGGTTGACAGATATTTGTACTTGATAACGTTGATACCTGCTGCATCCGCTGTTCCCGGGTTCTCACCGATTGCACGGAGATTCAGTCCCATTCTTGTTTTAAATAAGAAAAATGACAATGCGATTGCTGCGATCACACAGAGGTAAGTCATAAATCCATAGTTAAATAAGATCGGTCCGATCACAGGGATCCTGGATAATCCGGGGATTTTGGCCGTATAGGCACTTCCTGTTACCTTAACAGAAATCTGTCCGACACCACCGGCAAGTTTGGAGATGGAACCACCGAAGAAGTTACCAAAACCAGTACCAAAGATGGTAAGGGCAAGACCTGTTACGTTCTGGTTTACACGAAGCGTAATCGTCAGGATACTGTAGATCAGTCCGCCGATCATTGCACATGCGAATGCACATACAAACGATATCAGAACTCCGACAAAAGCATTCGGATTCGGATTGTCTTTTTCATAAAGGAAGGCTCCCATCAGTCCGGCGATACCTCCCATGTACATGATTCCCGGGATACCAAGGTTCAGGTTACCCGATTTTTCCGTCATGATCTCTCCAAGCGCACCATACAGAATACAGATGCCCTGGACAATTGCTTTTTGAATAAAAATGGTCAGTACACTCATTGCATCTTCCTCCTATTTCTTTGCACGCTTAACACTGTAATTGATAAAGAATTCTGCTCCGATCAGGAAGAACAGAATGATACCAAGAATAACATCAGATGCATTCTCATTCAGTCCATACTGGGTAGCGATCTGGACTGCACCCTGATCCATGAATACGATACCAAAAGAAACAGCTACCATAATAAACGTATTAAATTTGGAAAGCCATGCAACGATGATCGCAGTAAATCCACGTCCACCTGCTGTTGCAGTGGAAATCGTATGACTTGCGCCGCTGACAATTACAAATCCTGCGATACCACAGATTGCACCGGAAATCGCCATTGTACGGATAATGACTTTCTTTACATGGATACCTGCATATTTTGCAGTATTCTCACTCTCGCCAACTACAGCGATCTCATAACCCTGTTTGCAGTATTTCAGGTAAATGAACATACCGACAGTCAGAATCAGAACGATCAGCACATTCCATCCATATTTCTGTCCAAAGAGTTCCGGCAGCCATCCTGCCTGCGTTGCCTGATTGATGATACCGACGGTATTGGATCCTTTTGGATTTTCCCAGAAAACAATGCAGTAGGTAACGACCTGCATCGCAACATAGTTCAGCATCAGTGTGAATAATGTCTCATTTGTGTTCCAGTATGCCTTGAACACTGCCGGGATCATTCCCCAGATCATGCCTCCAATGGCACTTGCAATAAACATTACGATCAGAAGCAGAAGTGGTGACATTTTGTCCCCTGCATAGATCATTACTGCCGCGGAGCATGCTCCACCGATCAGGATCTGACCTTCTGCACCGATGTTCCAGAATTTCATTTTGAATGCCGGTGCAAGACCAATCGCTATACACAGAAGGATCATCGTATCACGGATTGTCTGCCAGATACGGCGTTCGGAACCCATGGCTCCATCCCAGATTGCCTTGTATACATCAACCGGATTCATTTTGACAAGTGCCACGATCACCGCACCACACACGATCAGTGCAAGAATCAGTGCGATGAAACGGATCAGAAGTCTTTCCTGCCATCCGGCTTTGTTTCTTCGTTTACTTACCTGTAAGAAAGGTTCTTTATTCATTGACAGCCCCTCCTTTTTCGTGTTTCGTCATGAGAAGACCGATTCCCTCTTTAGTCGCTGTTCTTCCGTCAACCACGCCGCTGATCCTGCCTCCACAGAGAACTGCGATACGGTCACAGAGTTCCAGTACAACATCCAGATCCTCAATGACACAGACAACTGCAACGCCTTTTTTCTTCTGTTCATTCAGAAGCTGATAGATAACATGCGAAGTATTGATATCCACGCCTCGTGTCGGGAATGCAACAAGAAGAACTTTCGGATTCTGCGCGATTTCTCGTCCAACCAGAACCTTCTGAACATTTCCACCGGACATCTGACGGACCGGAGCAGAAATACTTGGGGTCATAACTTCAAGCTGATCTTTAATCTTCTGTGCAAGGGCCCGCGGACCTTTACGATCAAGGAAAGGTCCCTTTCCATTACGATAGCTTCGAAGCATCATATTGTCAGTCATATCCATGTCGCCGACAAGTCCCATACCGATACGGTCCTCCGGAACGAATGCAAGGCTGATTCCTGCTTCATTGATAGAAATGGAATCCATTTTGGAAAGTTCCATTGCACTTCCATTGTCATCCAGAAGTCGGATCGAACCACTTTCTACATCCTGCAGACCGGCGATTGCCTCCAGAAGTTCCTTCTGACCGCTTCCGGAAATACCGGCAATACCAAGGATCTCACCTGTATTTACTGTCAGATCCACATCATCCAGAGTTTTGACATCATCTTTGTCCTTACAGTTTACGCCTTCAATGATCAGACGCGGCTTTACATTCTCCGGCTTCGGACGTTCGATATTCAGATCGACTCTTGCGCCAACCATCATTTCAGAAAGGCTCTGCACATTTGCCTGGGCAGTTTCCACAGTGTCAATATACTGACCTTTACGGAGGATCGCAACACGGTCAGACAGTGCAAGAACTTCCTGCAGCTTATGTGTGATAATGATGATCGCACATCCGTCATCCCTCATATTTCGAAGAATATCAAATAATCGGTCGGCTTCCTGCGGTGTCAGCACGGCTGTCGGTTCATCCAGAATCAAAATTCTTGCACCACGATAAAGCATTTTTACGATTTCAACGGTCTGTTTCTCAGAAACGGACATTTCATAGATTTTCTTTGAAAGGTCCAGGTCAAATCCATATTTATTGACAAGTTTCTGGATATCCTCGGTAATCTTTTTCATGTTAAGTCTTGCCTTGCCCGGCAGACCCAGGACGATGTTTTCGGCTGCTGTCAGTACATCTACCAGTTTGAAATGCTGATGTACCATACCGATTCCAAGTTCGTAGGAATCCTTTGGAGAACGGATTGTTACCTCCTTGCCATTTACAAAAATATGTCCTTCATCCGGATAATAAATTCCGTAGATCATATTCATGAGAGTTGTCTTGCCGCTTCCGTTTTCACCCAGGATCGCAAGAATCTCTGATTTTCTCAGCGTGAGATTTACATGATCATTCGCCTGGACGGATCCAAAACGCTTGGAAATATCCTTAAGTTCAAGTGCATAAGTTTCTCCCACTGTCATTCCCTCCTTTTATCCCAATCATAAAGACATCCCTTTATGATCTGATTTCCATATCACAAAATCACAAATTGTCATATGTGCAAAAGAAACCTCCATATTCAGTCAGAGATTTCCTTTGCACGTATAACAAGAAATAATTATCCACCCGCATAGCGGGTGGTTTTTCGGTTTCGGGCATAGCCCTTTACTACTAGCCACCCACAAGTGGGTCTTTTATTGGCCTGCCAGCCACGCGTAGTTTTACTTGCTA